>JAJXUG010000010.1 GCA_021783095.1 Chloroflexota bacterium
GGTGACCGGACGGGGAGGGGAACCGGCTCGGCGGTCACCGCGGCACCCCGGCGGCCATGCGGTCGAAGTTGGCATCGTCGGGGACCACCCCGGCGGCCTCGAGCTCGCGGATGCGGGCGGTGTGGGTCCGCCAGGGGAGCCGGGCGGCGATGATCGCCCACTCGACGTTGGCGAGCCGGCAGGCGAGCTCGGGGTCAGGTGTTGCCACGGCCGCGGCCAGCGCGCTACGCTGAGGGTCGGGGCTCGGCGTGGTGGCGTCCACGTTGTGCCTCCTGCCCGCTCCCGGTCATCTCACCGACGGGGGCGGGCTTCTTGTTGCCGCGGGCGCGCGAGCTCGCGAGCGCGAGGCGGGCGAAGTGGGCGCGCCGGAGCAGTTGCGCCCGGCGCTCTGTCTCGGCGGGCGCAAGCGTCTCGCCCCTTGCCGCCGCGGCCGCCTCCACCTCGCGGGTGAAGCGAGCGAGGAAGGCCGCGGTCCCGGCGCGCGTGGAGGTGCCGCCCTGCGCGTGGAGCGCGAAGGCGCCGATCCTCGCCCGTATGGACCGCTGTTCGGGGGTGAGCGTCGTGCCAGCCATCGCCAAGATGGTCGGCCGGGCCTACCCCGCGCGTCCCAGTGTCAGGCCCGCAGAATCCCGCAGGACTCCGCGGATGGTCCGGCTAGGGCTCGGACGCCACCAGGGCGTGCACGCCGTGCCAGTCGGCCACTCCGAGGCGGCGAAGATGCCTCGCGAGCGTGTCAGCGGATCGGTTTCCCCACTCCCTCGCGACAGCATCCTGCGAGGGAAGGGGCTTGTCCGGCCCCCCCTGAGCCCGACGGTAGGCCCGCACGATCGCGATCCACTCCGCGCCCGAGGGGCGATGCTCGGCGGCCGCCACGGATGGCTGCGTGAGGGGCCCGCGCTTCGCACGGTCCGACTCCCGCTCCCCGCGATCGAACTCCTCGGGCGTCCATGTCCGGCCCTGAGGGTCCGTGTACCACTCGCGGCCGCCGCGTCCGCCGAGGCGGTGCCAGTACCAGCCGCTCCCGACCGGCCCGATCTCCTCAGCGTCTTCCGGCACGGGGCTCATAGCCGGTCCGCCGGGCTCTTGTAGGCCGCGCGGGCGCGCTCGTCGGCCAGGGACGCCCCGTAGCGCCTCAGCATCGCCGGGGAGCGCCACCCGGCCAGCCGCTGGAGGTCGCCCTCGTTGCCGCCGTTGGCGAGGTACTCGTGCGCGAAGGTGTGCCGGAGCTGGTGCGGGTGGATGCGCCCGAGCCCGGCGGCCTCCGATCGCTTGGCGACCATCTGCGCGAACGCCGACGCCCGCAGCGGTCCGTCCTGCCCGAGCCAGAGCGCCGGGTCGTCGGCGTACCGGTGGCCGCGCCGGAGGCGGAGGTAGCGGTCGATCGCGACGGCAGTCTTCGCGCCGAACCGGACCGCGCGGACGTCCTTGCTCTTGGACCCCGTGACGTAGACCAGGCGCGCCCGGAGGTCGACGTCGGCGAGCAGCATCCCCGCGACCTCGGAGAGCCGGGCGCCCGTGTCATAGAACACCATCAGGATCGCGGTGTCGCGCCGGGACCGGAAGTCCGTTCCCTCGGCGTTGCGCAGCAGGGCGCGGAACACGTCGGGAGAGATGACCGGGACGGGCGTCTCGGGGACCCTCGGCGGCGTCATCTTCGCCATCGGCGAGGCCTTCACCTCGTCCTCGTCCACGGCCCAGCGCCAGAACTTCGCCAGGGCCCGGTACTCGATGCTGAGCGTCGCCGGCTTGACGGTCTGGCGGCGCGCCCCGAGGTAGCTCTCGACGTGCTCCCGGCGGATCGCCCCGACGGCCGTCGGCATCCCGCTGGCCTCGAGGTGCCGGATGAGCCCGTCGAGCGCGTCGAGGTAGATCCGGGCGGTGGACGGCCGCCGCGTCGCCTCGAGGTGCAGCGCGAACGAGTCGCGTAGACTCGACACATGGTCAGGAGCGCGCGTCACGGTCCCCACGGGTCAACCTCTGTTAGCTGCTCAGTCAAGCGGCGTGCTAACAGTACGCAGGTGATAACGTCCCGTCAAGTCGCCCGTTTCGTGCGTGGACTGAGCAGCTAACCGGGCCCCCGTAGCTCAGCGGATAGAGCGGCCGCCTTCTAAGCGGCTGGTCGCAGGTTCGATTCCTGCCGGGGGCGCCACTGCCGGGGTGCCACCACAACGCAACCAGATGGCTCGATCGCGCTACCGCGAGCAGGTGGCCTGGCGCTCGTCCTCGACCTCGGTGCCCGCGTCCGCGTATGCTCGCGCTTCGGAGGTGACTGTCGGCACCGTGAGTGGGAGCAGCTTCAGGTTCGTGGGGCGCTCCACCGAGCTCGAGGCGCTTCGCGCCCTCGGGTCGGTCACGGCGCACGGCCGAATCTCGGCAGCGATCGTCGTCGCGGAGCCGGGCCTCGGCAAGTCGTGGCTCCTGGCGAAAGCGGTGTCGCAGATCGGGCTGCCGGCCCTCTATGCGCAGGGCTACGAACCCGGACGCGAGATCGCGTTCGCGGCAGCCGGCGGCCTCCTGCGCGAGCTGTCCCGCGCTCCGAGCGGAGGCGGGCGGCTCGAGGCGATGCTCCTCGGCGAGGCCGGAACCTCCGGCACCTTCAACACGGTCCGGCTCTTCGAGGTCGCCTTCCGATGCCTCGCTGAGCTGGCCCCGGTCGCCATTCTCGCGGACGACCTCCAGTGGGCGGACACCGAGACGCTCGCGCTCCTGCACTACCTCGTCACGGCGGCCCGGGCCGACGACGTGCCGCTGGTCCTCCTGTGCGCCAGCCGCCCCTCGGACGTCGCCGAACCGTTCGCCGCGAGCCTGGCGGAGATGATGGCGCCCGAGTGCTTCCGGCGCATCGAGCTGGGACCGCTGGAGCGAGACGAGGGGATCGAGCTCGTTTCGCAGGTCGCGCCGGGTGTGGGTCACGAGGCGGCCGACCGGCTGTGGCTGCGCTCTCAGGGGTCGCCGTTCTGGCTGGCCGCGCTGGCGACCGAGAGTGGCGGAGGGCCCGACCCGACGCGGCTGATCCGCAGCCGGTGCGCGGGTCTCGACGTCGACGCGCGCCACCTCTTCGCCCTGTTGGTCGTAGCGGGCGAGCCGATGACGGTCGAGGGCCTCGCGGCGGCCCTCGGCTGGCCGGACGAGCGTGCCAGCCGCGCGGGTCGCGTCCTCGTCGACCGCGGGCTCGGGCTCATGAGCGGCTCACTCCGGGTTGCCCATGACCTGATCCGCGAGTCGGCCCTCGTGACGCTCGCGGAGGACGAGCGCCGGAGCCTGCAGCGCCGGCTTGCCGGGTGGCTCGAGGGGTCCGCGGGAGATGACGTTCGAGCGCTGTCGCACGCGCTCGAGCACCGCCTCGCGGCCGGACTGCCGGGCGACGAGCTCGCGCTCCGCATCGCCGCCTCACCGCAACGACGGCTGCTCGGCGGCGAGGGCCTGGCTGCCCTCGCCGCCGTCGCGGACACGGCCACGGGCGACATGGGGTCGTTCCTGCAGCGCGCAGGCGCACGTCTGGCCAGCGAGCTGGGCCAGTGGCACATCGCGCTCGAACGTTGGGGCGAGCTTGTCGACCGCCTCCCCGGAGACGGCGACCGCGCCGAGGCTGCCCTCGCCGCTGCGACGGCGGCCTTCCGTCTCGGGCTGCCCGGCGACGTGCACTCGTTCGCGAGCCGCGCCCGGGCGGCCGGCCGATCAGACCCCCGCGTTGCGATCGAGGCCGATTGCCGTGATGTGCAGGCGTTCAACTGGCTGGAAGGTCGCCCGGCTGAAGCGCAGCCACTCGTCGATCGGGCGGTCGAGTCCGCCGAAGCGCTGGCCGAGCGGGCAGGCGGCGTTGAGGGGCTCGATGATGCCACCTGTCGTGCCTACGTCAGGGCCGTCCGCGGGAAGCTCGACGCCGCGATCCGCCTGGCCGATGCCGAGACGGTCGCCGCCTCCGCCGACCTGATCCAGCGGGCCGCCCGCGACCCCGCCGAAGCGCTGGCGGCGGCGTCGGACGCGATCTTCTCGGTCCTCCAGTTCGAGGGGCTGCCTGGACCTGCCGAGCCGCGGGCTCGCCGGGCCCTCGAGGAGGCGCGGCGTCTCGTGCTGCCGAACCTCGAGGTGGAGGCGACGCACTGGGCGGGTTGGAGCGCGCAGCATCGGGGACGCCTCGACGAGGCGAGCGAGCTGCTGCGCGAGGCGATCAGCCTCGCCCAGCGCGTCGAGCCGCCGCGCCGCTTCACCCTTGCGCAACTTCGCGCCATCGCGGCCAGCGTGGAGGCGAGTCGAGGCGACTGGCGCAGCGCGGTCGACGAGATCGAACAGGCGATTGCCGACGAGGCAAATCCGCACTTCAGGCTGGTGATCCACGCGCTGCACCTCTGGGTGCTCGGGCGATTCGCCGCCGCGGGAACGGTTCGGCTCGACGCGCTCATGGCGGAGATCGCACCGGCCATCGATGCTGCCGGCTGCGGCCGTTGTCGCTGGGAGGTCGTCCTCCACGGCGCCGAGGCTGCGGCCCGGCTTGGCGAGCTCGACTTGGCGGATGCACTGCTCCGCGACTGGGACGCCGCGCAGCCGCGGCCCCGTCCCGGCCCGGCGGCGCGACGCGCGTACGCGGCGGCACTCGTCGCCGCGCCACGAGATCCGGCCGGCAGCCTGCCGATGTTCGACCGCGCCGCCGAGCTGGCGACGGCGGCCGGGCACGACCTGATGGGGCTCTGGATCGGGCTCGACCGGGCGATCGCCCTCGTCCGTGTCGACCGGGCCCGCGCGGTGAGCATGCTCCGGGGCCTGGCAGGCGAGGCCGAGGCGATGGGGGCCGCCAGCGAGCGCCAGCTCGTCACCAGGGAGCTCCGAGCGCTGGGCGTGCGCACGTGGCGGCGCGCGCGGACGGCGGGGTGGGGCGAACTCACGGCGCGCGAACGCGAGGTCGCCGCGCTGGTCGCCGCGGGGGCCAGCAACCCGGAGATCGCGCAGGCGCTGTTCCTGTCGCGGAAGACCGTGGAGCGCCACGTCTCGAACATCCTCGTCACGCTCGGAGTGCGCAACCGCGCCGAGCTGGCCGCGCGGACTGCAAGGAGCGAGGCCGCTGTGGGCCGAAGCGATGATCGATTCCCGCGGAAAGATGCGGGAGTTGCCCGATGATCGCCCGCTGAATGCCCGGCATCGTGGCCCACCGATGGGGTTGCTCGTCGTTCTCGTACCAGCCGATCTCAAAGGCCTGACGCTCGGCACTTCCGCGCTCGACGCCTTCGCGCGCCTCGGAGTGACCAGCGTGTCGCTCGCTCGGGACGAGAACACGGCGGCCGTCATTCTCGAGGGCTGGGGGTTCGACGCCGGACGCGCGGACGCGGTGCTTGCCGCGCTCGGTGCGATTCCGGGCGAAGCGCGGACGCTGCAGCCGGTGGCGCAACTGGCGGTCATGGCCGCCTCGACCGAAGGAGGAGTTCTCGAATGAAGCGCCTCGCACTGGGAATCGCGCTCATCGCCACGCTGGCGTTCGCGGGCACTGCCGCCGCGGCCGACCCGCCGACCACGCCGACCGGCTACGCCGGAGCGGCGAACATGGTCAACGTCAACGCCCGGCCGGGCATGATGAACGCGATGACGCACGATGCGAACGGCCACGGGAACGGGGGCATGTGGTGCGCGGTGTACATCACGAACGGCGTTCAGGCGCCCAGCACCTGTTCGGCAGTCAACGCCAGCCGTTAGGACGGGGAGGAGCTGAGCGTGCGCGCAATCGAATGCGTGGCGCCGAACTGCGCCCACCTCCACGCGCGAACCGATGAGCTGCTCGTGAGCGAAGCGATGCGCCACGCCCAGGAGGTCCATCCGGGGATGGACTTCCCCGAGCCGGCGGCGCGGGACTTCGTCCGAGCGGGCGCCTACGACGACAGCGAGCATGCCGCGCACGAGTCCGCCGAATCCGTGACGCGTCAGTAGCTGGACAAGCGCGGGCGGGTCTCGCACCAGCGGTGCGCGTCCCGCCCGCTCGTCGCGCCCGGGTCGAGACCCGCCTCCAGCGCGGGGCGCCGAGACAGCTGCCAGGGAGCCTTCGTCAGCTCGCGGCGAGCTCAGCAACCCCTGACCCGGGGGCCGCCCAAACCGCTGGTCCGGCGCCCGACCCCTCGACGCCCGTGTCCGCCTGCCTGCTGAGCTTCCGGGCCGTCAAGCCGGCGGAGCAGCCCTTGCATTCGAGGGAGTCCGTGGGGCAACGGATCTCGCAGCCGGAACCCCTCCCTCTTTGGGGCCAATCGTCTTCGGGCGCCCGAGCGAACCGAGCCACAACCGCGAGCTGATGCAGCCAAGACCCGACTCCGCGCCAGTGGTTGCTCGACCGCTCAACATGGGTGCTGGTGCTGCGGCGCTTGATACCCTTGCCTGCTCCGCCGGCCGTTGCCTCCTTCCTATGGCGACCGGTGCTCACTCCCGCAGCTGTCGACCCCGATCCCGCCAACTGGAACCGGAGCCTTGGTGAACGCCTTCCTCCTCGCGCTCGGCGTCGTCTTCCTTGCTGAGCTCGGCGACAAGAGCCAGCTCATGGCGCTCGCGTTCGCCGCCCGTTACCGCGCGCTGACGGTCCTCGTCGCCGTGTCGATCGCGACCCTGCTGGTCCACGCAGGCTCGGTCCTGCTGGGGCGCGTGTTCGCGCTCGCCCTGCCGACGAACGTGATCCTCGTCGTGGCCGGCCTCGCGTTCTTCGGCTTTGCCGCCTGGACGCTGCGCGGCGACAAGCTCGGCGAGCAGGAGGAGGAGCGCGCGCAGCAGACCGGGCGCTGGGCGCTCGTCACCATCGGCACGGCCTTCTTCCTGGCCGAGCTGGGCGACAAGACGATGCTCGCCACGATGGCGCTCGCGACGACGGAGGAGCCCATCGGCACCTGGCTGGGCTCGACGGTCGGCATGGTGGCGGCCGACGCCATCGCGATCGCCATCGGCGCGCTGCTGGGGGCCCGGCTGCCCGAGCGAGCGATCAAGGTGCTGGCCGCCGGTGCGTTCGTCGTCTTCGGCGTCCTCCTCGTGGCCGAGGGGCTCGGGCTGCTCCCGCGCTGACGCCGGCGGCGCTTGCCAGAACCTGCGACAAAACCGACACCGGGGCGCCCGGCGAACTCCCCCGTGCTCGCATCGCCCCAGCGTTGTGGTTCACTGGCGGTCGGCATCGCGGGCATGGTGGCCTCGGCGGTGACCGGTGCGTCCGACGCGGCAGCGGCGGTCGGCATCGCGGGCATGGTGGCCTCGGCGGTGACCGGGGCGTCCGACGCGGTGGACGCCGTAGTGCCGCCTCCCGGGTCAAGCCGAGCGCAGCGCCTCCTGGAGGATGGCTCCCAGCACGAGCATGTCCGACGCGTCGAAGCGCTGGTCGGCGTGGATGGACAGGATCCGCCGCGAGAGGTCGGCGTCCGCGTCGCTCGTTCCGGTGTCGAGCGCCGGGTCCAGCGGCCAGAGCACCGTCGGCACCACCGCCCGCGCCCGCAGGGCCTCCTGGGCACGCGCTCTGGCCTGCGCGGTGTCGAACACCAGCGTGAGCGCGAATGCGACGCCACCCTCGGGTGTCGGCAGGATCCGGGCGTGGGCAGGGGTGCCGACGGCCTCGGCAAGCCCCTCGATGTTCGCCCGCCGCCGTTCGCGCCAGGCCTGCAGCGGCATCTGTGCCACGAGCGCCCTCGACACCGGCGAGATCCCCGGCCGCTCGGGCGATCCGGGCGGTGACGGTGCTGCGGCTGCGGTCGGCTCCCCGGTCGCCGCCGCCGCGATCCGGGCAAGCGCCCGAAGCCGGAGGCGTTCGCCCGCGACCGCCCCACCCGCGCGATGCCGGCGCTCGATCGCGCTCGCAAGGCGCTGCGCCGCAGGGCCGCCCCCCGGCGTCCCCGGCTCGGGCGGCAGCTCGTGGCCGCGCGGCGACCAGACGACTCCGCCGTCGGGGATCGGGAGCGTCTTGCGCAGCGACGCGAATGCGAAGTCGGCGACGCTGTTCCGCGCCCAGTCGGACCCGAGGTCGTGCGAGTGGTCCTCGACGACGGGAGCGCCGCGGCGCGCGGGGCGGCCCGCGGCTGGCCGCCGGCGGACGCCCAGCTGGTTGGCCACGACCACGACATCGCCTTCGACGGCAGGGACCCCGCGAGGCTCAGGCGCCGCCCACAGCTCATGGTCGGGATAGACGAGGACCTCGACGCCGGCCGGGAACGCCCGGAGCGCGGCCGGGACCTCGGGGCAGTAGTAGCTCGGCAGCCAGACGCGGGACCAGCCGCGATGCTCGGCGCCCCACCGCAGGAGCGCGGCCAGCGCGTCGGTGCCCGACGCGAACAGCGGAGCGTCGCCGGGCCATGGGAGGTCGGTGGCCCGCGCGCTCACCGCATCATCCTGAGCCGCCTCCGCGTCCTGCACCTGACCTCCCGGCGGTCCGCTCGCGACCGACGCAGGCCGCCCCGTCAGCGTACCCCCGGGCCGGGACTGCCCTGCCTCTCGTCTGGGGGCGCTGGCCCGCCCGCCCAGTCTCCCACCGCGAATGAGGGGCAACCCGTTGACCAGGCGCCCTCCAGGCGCGCACCGTACGGCCATGCGTCCCAGCCGTCGGCCCGCCGACCCCCATGCCGTGCTCGGCGTCGAGCCGAGCGCCACCCGCGCCGAGATCCGCCGCGCCTACCGCCGCCGCGCGCTCGAGATCCACCCCGACGTCGCCGAGACGGACACCACGGCCGAGATGGCCGCCCTCAACCAGGCGCGCGACGAGTTGCTGGGGAGGGTGCCGAGGGCCGGCACGACGCGCGACGAGCCCGATCCGGCATCCCCGCCCGGTCCGCGGCACGGCCCGGCGGCCGGGCGCGGCTACGACCACGCGCCAGCCTGGGACGACTACTGGTCCGCCTGGAACGACCCGCCCCGCCGCCCGCCGCGCTGACCCGCCCCGCTGACCGGCGCCGCTGACCGGCTGCGCGCCCGCGCCGACGCGCCCCGCTGAGGTCGCTGGTGCTCGCCCGGTCCGATGGTCCCGTCGGGACGGCCCTTCCGGCCCGGGACCCGCATCGAACCGCAACCGCGGCGCCGGGTCTGGCGGCAGGCGCCGCGAGCGCCCCCCTCCCGTACCGTCGGCACTGGGCCCGCCGGGTCCCGCAAGCCAGCCCACTCGCGCCCGCGCCCCCGGCGTCTGTCCCAATCGCACGGAGGGACCGCATGCCCGCCCTGTACAAGAAGCCGTCGCCGCCGAGCGACGACAAGCGCTGGAAGATCGTGGAGACGCGGATGCGCCGCATGGGCGACCGGCCCGCGGCGCTGATCGAGGCCCTCCACGCCGCCCAGGAGGCGTTCGGCTACCTCGACGCGGACGCACTCCACTTCGTGGGCGACACGCTGGGCGTGCCCCACTCGCGCGTCTACGGCGTGGCGACCTTCTACTCGTTCTTCACGCTCAAGCCGCAGGGCGAGCACACGTGCGTGGTCTGCACGGGCACCGCCTGCTACATCAACGGCGCCAAGGACATCCTCGCGGGGCTGGAGCGGGAGCTCGGCGTCAAGCCCAAGCAGACCACCCCGGACAACAAGGTGTCGGTCCTGACCGCCCGGTGCCTCGGCGCGTGCAGCCTCGCCCCGGCGGTCATCGTGGACGGTGAGGTGGCCGGCAAGGTCAAGACGGGCGAGCTGATCGCCCGACTGGAGGCGATGTGAGCGAGCCCAACGGCGCGGCGCGCCCGACCCGCCGCCGCCCGAACGAGGAGATCCACGAGGGACCCGTGCGCGCCAGCGCGTACGTGTGCGAGGCCGCGAGCTGCATGTCGCTCCAGGCGCACGACATCACGGTCCGCCTGGGCGAGGCGACCGCCGACGCGGGCATGAGCGACGTCGTGGTCAAGCGCGTGGGCTGCATGGGCCTGTGCGCGGCCGGGCCGCTGGTCCAGATCCCGCAGACCGGCGAGCTGTTCAGCGCCGTCACCCCCGACAACCTCGAGCCGATCGTGCAGGCCCTCGACAAGGTGACCGATGCGCCGGTCCGCCTGCCGCTGGGCCCCTTCTTCGAGCACCAGATCCGGGTCGTCACCGAGAACTTCGGCGAGATCGACCCCGAGAGCCTCGACGACTACGTCGCGCGCGGCGGCTACGAGGCGCTCCAGCGGGTCCTGGCCGAGATGACCTCGACGCAGGTGCGCGAGGAGATCACCAAGAGCGGGCTCCGCGGCCGCGGCGGGGCCGGCTACCCGACCGGCCTCAAGTGGACCACGGTCGCCAAGGCGGCCGGCACCCGGAAGTACGTCATCTGCAACGCCGACGAGGGCGACCCGGGCGCGTTCATGGACCGCTCAGTCCTCGAGAGCGACCCGTTCCGCGTCCTCGAGGGGATGGCGGTCGCCGCCTTCGCGGTCCACGCCAACGAGGGCTACATCTACTGCCGAGCGGAGTACCCGCTCGCGGTTGCGAGGCTCCGGGGGGCGATCCGACAGGCGCAGAAGGCCGGCTTCCTGGGCCAGGGGATCGCGGACACGTCGTTCAACTTCGACATCCAGATCCGCCTCGGTGCCGGCGCCTTCGTCTGCGGCGAGGAGACCGCGCTCATCGCGTCGGTCGAGGGCAAGCGCGGCACCCCGCGTCCCCGCCCGCCGTACCCGGCAGTCGAGGGCCTCAACGGCTGCCCGACGCTGATCAACAACGTCGAGAGCTTCGCCAATGTGCCGGCCATCCTGCGCAAGGGCAGCGAGTGGTACGCAGGCCTGGGCTCGGGCAGGAGCAAGGGCACCAAGGTGTTCGCGCTCGCCGGCCGAATCGTGAACACGGGGCTCGTCGAGGTCCCGATGGGCATGTCGCTGCGCGAGATCGTGTACGACATCGGCGGCGGCATCATCGACGGCCGGCCCTTCAAGGCCGTGCAGACCGGCGGCCCCTCCGGCGGCTGCATCCCGGCCCAGCACCTCGACATGCCGATGACCTATGAGGCGCTCATCGAGGTCGGCTCGTTCATGGGCTCGGGCGGGCTCATCGTCATGGACGACACGTCCTGCATGGTGGACGTGGCCAAGTACTTCATGGACTTCTGCCGCGACGAGTCGTGCGGCAAGTGCGTGCCGTGCCGCGTCGGCACCACCCAGATGTGGATGCTGCTCGACAAGATCACGCGCGGCAGGGCCGACCTGATCGACCTGGCCCAGCTGGAGCGCCTCGCGGGCGTCGTCCAGCGCATGAGCCTGTGCGGCCTCGGCCAGGGCGCCCCCAACCCGATCTTCTCCACCCTCCGCTACTTCCGGGATGAGTACATGGCCCACATCGTCGATCGGCGGTGCCCGGCCGGCGTCTGCGAGATCGAGCAGACGGAGGAGGTGCCGGCATGAGCACGGTCTACACGCTGACCATCGACGGCCGCGACGTGGCCGGCAACGAGGGCCAGACGATCATGGAGGTGGCCGAGGAGAACGGGATCGACATCCCGGGCCTGTGCCACCTGCCCGGCATCCACGACCGCGGCGCCTGCCGTCTGTGCGTCGTGGAGATCGAGGGCTCACCCAAGCTCGCGGCGGCCTGCGTCACGCAGATCTCCGAGGGCATGCACGTCACCGCGCACAACGAGAAGCTCGAGGACTACCGGCGCGCGGCGACCGAGATGATCTTCTTGGAGCGCAACCACGTGTGCGCCGTGTGCGTTGCCAACAACCACTGCGAGCTCCAGGACCTCGCGGACGAGCTTCGTGTGACCCACTTCGACCTGCCGCGGATCAGCCCGGCGGTCGACATCGACGCCAGCCACAAGCTGTTCACGATCGACCACAACCGCTGCATCCTGTGCCTGCGCTGCGTGCGCGTCTGCGACGAGATCGAGGGCGCCCACACGTGGGACGTGATGCACCGCGGTCTCGAGACCCGCGTCCAGACGGACATGGGCATCCCGTGGGGCGAGTCGCCGACCTGCACCAGCTGCGGCAAGTGCGTCCAGGTGTGCCCCACCGGCGCCCTGTTCGAGAAGGGCCGGCCGGTCGCGGCCGGCTCCAAGACCAAGCGCCCGTTCCTGCCCTGGCTGCGGGTCCACCGGGAGGAGCGAGGGCTGTGAGCAAGCCGCGTGTCGCCACTGTCTGGCTCGACGGGTGCTCGGGCTGCCACATGAGCCTCGTCGACCTCGACGAGCGGCTGCTCGACATCTTCGGCCGCGCCGACCTCGTCTACGGGCCGCTCGTGGACGTCAAGGAGTTCCCCGAGAACGTCGACGTCTGCCTCGTCGAGGGGTCCGTCTCGTCCGAGGACGACCTCGAGCGGCTCATGAAGGTCCGGGAGCGGACCAAGGTGCTGATCGCCTTCGGCGACTGCGCCGTGACGTCCAACGTGCCCGGCATGCGCAACCCCATCGGGGTCCAGGCGCTCCTGGCCCGCGCGTACCTGGAGAATGCGGACGTCAACAAGGGCATCCCCGACCAGATCATCCCCAAGCTGCTGCCCACCTCGCAGCCGGTCAACCGGTTCGTGGACGTGGACGTGTTCCTGCCGGGCTGCCCGCCGCATGCGGACCTGATCTACACCCTGCTCGACGACCTGCTGTCCGGCCGGACCCCCGAGGTCGCTGGCGCCCGGTTCGGGCGCTGAGGAGGCCGACGCCATGAGCCAGACCATCGTCATCGATCCGGTCACCCGGATCGAGGGCCACTCCAAGATCACCATCCAGGTGGACGATCACGGCGAGGTCGTCGACGCGCACTTCCACGTCACCCAGTTCCGGGGGTTCGAGCGGATCACCCAGGGCCGGCCCGTCCACGAGATGCCCGCCCTCATGGCCCGCATCTGCGGCATCTGCCCGGTCAGCCACCTGATCGCGAGCAGCAAGGCCGTCGACGACATCATGGCCGTCGAGCCCACGCCCACCGGCGCGGACCTGCGGCGCGTGATCAACCTGGGCCAGATCGTCCAGAGCAACGCGCTCTCGTTCTTCCACCTCTCGTCGCCGGACCTGCTGTTCGGCTTCGACGCCGACCCGGCGAAGCGCAACATCGTGGGCGTCGCGCAGGCCAACCCGGGCCTCGCCAAGGACGGCATCGCGCTGCGCAGGTGGGGCCAGCAGATCATCGAGTGGATGGGCGGCAAGCGGATCCACCCCGAGGGCATCGTCCCCGGCGGCATGGCATCCCAGCTCACCGCCGAGATCCGGGACCGGATCCTCGCCGGCGTGCCCGAGGCGATCGCCGCCACCGAGCGCGCCATCGCCTGGTACAAGAGCGACATGGTCCGCTGGGAGGAGGAGGCGTCCACCTTCGGCAACTTCCGCTCGGCGTTCATGGGCCTCGTCGACCGCCACGGCAACGTGGACCACTACGGCGGCTGGATCCGCGTCGTGGACGCGGACGGCCGCCACCTGGCCGACAAGGTGGACCCGAAGACGTTCAACGACTACATCGGCGAGGCCGTGGAGCCGTGGTCGTACCTCAAGTCCACGTACTGGAAGCCGATGGGCTACCCCGACGGGATCTACCGCGTGGGTCCGCTGGCGCGCCTCAACGTGGCCGAGAGGACCGGCACGCCGCGGGCCGACGAGGAGCTCGAGAAGTTCCGCTGGCGCGTCGGCCGGATCGCCGGCTCCTCCTTCCACTACCACTACGCCCGCCTGATCGACACCCTGCACGCGATCGAGAAGATCGAGGAGCTGCTGCGCGGCCCCGACATCCTCTCGCCGCACGTCCGCTCGGTGGCCGGCATCAACCGCAACGAGGGCATCGGCGTGTCCGAGGCCCCGCGCGGAACGCTGATGCACCACTACAAGGTGGACGACAACGGCCTTGTCACCTGGGCGAACCTCGTGATCGCCACAGGCCACAACAACATGGCGATGAACCGCGCGGTCCTCCAGGTGGCGCGCAAGCACGTCAAGGCGGACCGGCTCGAGGAGTCGATGCTCAACCGGGTCGAGTCCGTCATCCGCTGCTACGACCCGTGCCTGTCGTGCTCCACGCACGCGCTCGGGCACATGGCGCTCCGCGTGCAGCTGCTCGCACCCGACGGGCACGTGCTCTCGGAGCTGGTCCGCTGACGATGGCGGCCGACTCTGGCGCGCGCGCCGCCTCGTCGCCCAGCGACGGCTCGGCTGCGCGTATCGGCGCTTCGCCGGGGCCCGCACTCGCGCCGTCGCCGGGCTCGGGCTCCGCCGAGCCCGGCGCCCCCTCGCCGGGCTCGGGCGTCGACTCCGGGCCGGCCGAGGGCGTGCTCGTCGTGGGGTACGGCAACCCGCTTCGGTCCGACGACGGCGTCGGGCCCGTGGTGGCCGAGCGCCTCGCCTCGGACCCGCGGTTCGCGGGCGCCGATGTCCGGGCCGAACACCAGCTGACACCGGAGCTCGCGCTCGACGCGAGCCGCTCGTGGCTGCTGGTGCTGGTCGATGCCGCCGAGGGGGTGGCGGCAGGGGAGGTGGTCATCCGCGAGCTGGGTCCGGCGGGCCCGGCGGGCGCGGAGGGTGGGCTGGCGGGCTGCATCGAGGAGGGCGGCCCGCCGCTGACGCACCACGTCAACCCAACGGCGCTGCTCGGCCTCGCCGCCGAGCTGTGGGGCGCTGCGCCGCGGACGATCCTGGCGGGCATCGGCCCGGGCTCGCTGGAACTGGGCGAGGAGCTCACGCCGGAGGTCGAGGCGGCCGTGCCGCGGGCGATCGACGCGGTGGCGGACGCGATGGCCGCGCTTCGCGATGCGCGAACCGGCGGCGGGGCAGGGGAGGGCTAGATGCACGAAGTCGGGATGGTGGCGCAGTTGGTCGATGCGGCGTTGGCGACCGCCGCCGGACGCCCCGTTGCCGCTGTCCGGATCCGGTACGCGACCACGGTGCCCGAGGACGTCCTGCGCCAGGCGTTCGAGATGCTGACCGGTGACGGCCCACTGGCGTCGGCGGTCCTCGAGGCCGAGCCGTTCGACGTCCGGCTCGCCTGCCCCTGCGGCTTCAGCGGGGCGCTCGAGCACGACGATGTCATCGGACCGGGGCAGGCGGTCTGCCCGTCCTGCGGGGAGCTGCGGTCCTTTCCGCCCACGCCCGAGCTCGAGCTGGTCGAGGTCCGCTGCTCGCCCTGACCGCCCGCCTCGTCGGTGCCCAGCAGCCCGCCGTCGGGTGGATCGTTGCCGCGCCGCAACGCTGTTCTGCGAAATGCGCGTGCGCGGGGCCACGGAGGGCGGCACAATCCGACGCGCTCCCCGGCCCGGACCTCCAGGTGGGGAGAAAGCCCCGGGGGCCGGCGATCGCGATCGATCGACGCATGGATGTGCCCCCACGCGCCGTTCTGCGCGGCGCCGGCCCACGGCGCGGTCGTGTCGCCTATCGCTTGGTCCAGCGACATGGCAACGTAGCGCCATGCCCCGAACCCGTCCTGCCCTGCCGCTCGAGGTGGAGCTCTACCCGCCGGTCAAGGCGCTCCTGGAGGACCAGGGGTACGAGGTCAAGGCCGAGGTCGGCGGCTGCGACGTGGTGGCCGTGCGCGGGGACGAACCGCCGGTCATCGTCGAGCTCAAGCGGACGTTCGGGCTCGGCGTCGTCCTCCAGGGGATCGACCGGCTGGCGGTCACCGATGCCGTCTATGTCGCCGTCGGCGTCTGGCCGCCCAGACTCGATGACGTGCGGCGGCTGCTGCGTCGGCTGGGCCTGGGGTTGATCGTGGTGAGCCACGGCGACGCCGCGGTGGTGCTCGACCCCGGTCCCTACCTGCCGCGCCGCAACCGCCGCCGGGCGGCGCGGCTGCTCGGCGAGCACCAGCGGCGGGTGGGCGATCCGAACACGGGCGGCTCGACGCGCCGGCCGATCATGACCGCCTACCGCCAGGAGGCCGAGCGCTGCGTGGCGCACCTCGCTGCGGGCCCTGCGCACCTGCGCACGCTCCGCGCCGCGGGAGACGTCCCCAACGCGCCCTCGATCCTGCGCCGCGACGTCTACGGCTGGTTCGAGCGGGTGGACCGCGGCGTCTACGGCCTCACGCCCAGGGGCGAGCAAGTCGCCTCCGAGCGCGTGCCGGTGCCGCGCGGGACGGGCGACTGCGAGATCCCGTGACCTCCCGGGAGGGCTCCGTCGGCGGCGGCTGACCCCTCTGCACCGCACCCCCGGCCACCGAAGCGCTCCGGTTGGTACCACCGGCTCACCGAGAGTACGGGTTGTCCCGAGCGCTCCGGACTCCGACACTCCATACAGCAAGCAGCCGGAGCGCACCGAAGTGCCCTCAACGCAACGACCCGGCTCGGCATAAGGGAAGCAACCGATGGCGTCCATGGCAATGCACGAACTCGGGCCGATGCTCACCGCGAGCGAAGTGGCCGAGATGCTCCACCTCCACGTGAACACCGTGAAGCGGCTCGGCGATCGCGGCGAGCTCCCGTACTACCGCGTCTGCAAGCGTGGCGACCGTCGCTTCCGGCTCGAGGACGTCATGCAGTTCCTCGCCCGGAACCGCTGAACCCCGGCTCCGTTGGCGGGCGGCGGATCCGCCGCAATAACGGCGTTGTCGCCTGCGGTGCACTCACGCACCTTGGCGCACGCCCCGCCTGGAGTCATGCACCAACACGGCTTCAGTCCGAGGCCCTTCCGCAAGGAGGGGCCCTTCGATTCCCCGGCATCCTCTCGAGCGGCGGCTTGCCGCTGGGCGGCTCAGGGCGCTGGGTTCAGGCTGATGGGCGCCGCCCTGCGGCGCGAGGGGCGTTGGCGCGACGCCACCAAATCGGCGGCCATTGTCGCTTGGGTGACTCGTCGCGTTGGCGCCTCGCCGGCGGGTTCCGGCGTTGGTGGTACCGCGCCACCGATCAGAGGCGAAGACCGCCCCCCGGCGGCGATCTGGTGGCGCCGCGCCAACGGGCCGCTGCCGGCCTGCGCGGGGGCCCGGCGTTTGGTGGCGCCGCGCCAACGGGCCGCTGCCGGCTCGCGCGGGGGCCCGGCGTTTGGTGGCGCCGCGCCAACACCGGCGAGGCCCGGGTGCGGAGGGCGGCTCGCCGGAGCCGTGGCAGGCGCCGCTGGCCGCCTGGTCTGCTGAGCAGCCTCAGCCCCGCAGCGCGCCCTCGAAGATCCGCAGCGACTCCTCGACCTCGGGCACCGTCACGTCGAGCGGCGGGATCCACCGGATGACCTGGTGGGCCGTGCCGCACGAGAGCAGCAGCAGCCCGGCGTCGCGGGCGCGCGCGATCACCGCTTCGGCGGCCTGCCCGTCCGGCGTTCGCGTCGAGCGGTCCTTCACGAACTCGACCCCGATCATGAGGCCGCGCCCGCGGACGTCGCCGATCTCGTCGTGGTCCGCCAGCAGCTCGCGCAGGCCGCCCAGCAGCTCGAGGCCCCGCGCCTTGGCGTTCGCCAGCAGCCCCTCCTCCTGGATCGTCTCGAGCACGGCCACCCCCGCCGCGCAGGCGACGGGGTTGCCGCCGTACGTGGTGCCGTGGGCGCCCTTGCCCCAGGCGGTCATGATCTCCTTGGTCGAGACGATCGCCGAGAGCGGCAGGCCGTTGGCGATGGCCTTGGCGACGCAGACGACGTCCGGGACGATGCCCGACGCCTCGAATGCCCACATGTCGCCGGTCCGGCCGTATCCCGACTGGACCTCGTCGACCACGAGCATGATCCCGAAGCGGTGGCAGCGGTCCTGGAGGCCCCGCAGGAAGGCCGGCGGGGCGGGGTAGTAGCCGCCCTCGCCCTGGACGGGCTCGACCACGATCGCGGCCACCTCGTCCGGGGCGACCGTGGTCATGAGCAGCCCGTCGAGGTGCTTGAGCGCGTCCGCGATGGCCCGCTCCTCGTCGCCCGCGTAGTAGCGGTACACGGCCGGGAAGACGCTGGTGTAGACGCTCGGCAGGAGCGGCTCGTACCCCATCCGATAGTTGAGCGACGACGTGGTGATGCTGGTCGCCCCGATGGTGCGGCCGTGAAAGGCGCCCCGGAACGCGATGATCGCGGCCCGGCCGGTCACGCGCCGGGCGAGCTTGATCGCCCCGTCGATGGCCTCGGAGCCGGAGTTGAGGAACAGGACGCTGTCGAGGCCCTCGGGCATCGTGTCCGCGAGCATGCTGGCGAGCTTGACGGTGGGCTCCGAGAAGCCGATCGCGTGGACCGGGCCCATGAGCCTGTCCACCTGCGCATGGACGGCCGCGGTGACCCGCGGGTGGGCGTGCCCGAGCGCGGTGACGGCGATGCCGTTCGCGAAGTCGAGGTACGCGTTGCCGGCCGTGTCGTACAGGCGGTGGCCGATCCCGTGGGACCAGCTCTTGTCCATGTACCGGCCGAGGATGGGGCTGATGTTGGCCGCCTGCGCGGCGAGATCGAGCGACTTGTTCGTGTCCACGGGCCGAGTATAGGCACGGCCCCTTACCCCGGATCCACCGAACCGAAACGCCTGACGGCTCGATGACGACTGCAGGGAGACGGTCGACCGCGATGCAGGTCGAGACCGGCTTTTAGCCGGCGCGGGTGACGTCCATCCTGCGGCGCACCGCCTGGACCTCGGAGGCGTGGAAGCCGCCGTCGGCCCCGAGGGTGTGCTCGCCGGTCATCAGGACGTCGCCCGCGCCCGCGGCGACCGCGAGCAGCGCAGTCCGCCATGGCGTGCAACGGCCGCGGGCCGGCCGCTGGCGGGCGGTAGCATGGCCGGGCCGGACCCGCCCTGACCCCTCGCGCGGCGGGAGGCCACCAGCCCGAGGCGCAACCATCGTGATCGACTTCACCCTGTCCGACGAGAACAAGCTCGTCCGCGACGCCGCCCGCTCGTTCGCCGAGGCCGAGATCCTGCCCTACATCCGGGAGTGGGACGCCAGCGGCGAGACCCATCGCGAGGTCTTCGCCAAGATGGGCGAGATGGGCTTCCTGGGCGCGCCGATCCCCGAGCAGTACGGCGGGTCGGGGATGGACTACATCAGCTTCGCGATCCTCTGCGAGGAGCTGGAGCGCGCCGACACCGCCTTCCGCGTCGTCCAGAGCGTCCACGTGGCGCTCAACAGCCTGACGCTCCTCCAGTGGGCCACCGAGGAGCAGAAGCAGCGCTGGCTGGTCCCGCAGGCGAAGGGCGAGAAGCTCGCGACCTTCGGCCTGACCGAGCCCGGCGCTGGCACCGACGCCGGCAATCTCGCGACGACCGCCCGGCGCGACGGCGACAGCTACGTCCTCAACGGCCACAAGCTCTGGATCAGCCTCGCCGACCTCGCGGACCACTTCCTCGTGTTCGCCTCCGTCGACCGCGCCAAGAAGCACAAGGGCGTCACGGCGTTCGTGGTGGAGCGCGGGATGCCCGGGCTCACCACCGGCACGCTCCACGGCAAGCTCGGGATCCGGGCGGGCAACACCGGGCTCATCGACTTCGAGAACGTGCGCGTCCCGGTCGAGAACCGGATCGGCGATGAGGGCGAGGGCTTCCTCATCGCGATGAGCGCCATCGACCAGGGCCGCTACACCGTCGCTGCCGGCGCCGTTGGCCTCGCACAGGCCTGCCTCGACGCGTCGGTCAAGTACGCGCACGAGCGCCACACGTTCGGCAAGGAGATCGGCGAGCACCAGCTGGTCAAGCAGATGCTCGCGAACATGGCGAAGGGCACCGAGATCGGCCGGCTGCTGGTGTGGCAGGCGGGGGCGCTCAAGAACCGCGGTCTGCGCAACACGCGCGAGACGTCGCTTGCCAAGTGGCACGCGACCGAGCACTCGGTCCAGGCCGCGCTCGACGCCATCCAGATCCACGGCGCCAGCGGCTACTCCAACGAGTTCCCCGTGGAGCGGTACCTCCGCAACTCGAAGGCCGCGGTCATCTACGAGGGCACGAGCCAGCTCCACACGCTGATCCAGGCCGACTACGCGATGGGCTATCGCCACGACCGGCCGCTGCGCTGCGAGCCGTGGCCGGCCCAGGGGTTCGAGCGCGGCTAGCGCACAGGTTGGAGCGGGCGGTGGCCGGGACGGCTAGGCCGCCGTGAGCGCGACCGGACGGCACACCTTGCACGGCCGGTAGCCCCGGGCGTCGGCCTCGCGAAGCGAGTGGAATGTCACGCGGTGCCCTGGCGCGACCCGCCGGGCGTGGCGGCACGTGGGCCAGCAGACGATGCGCGTGGTGTCCGAGCCCACGAGGCGCTCGCCCCGATGCGCAGCGTCCTCGAGCGCCTCGGGGTCCAGGCCCTCCGCCGCGAGGATCGCCCGCTTGTTGTGGGGCCCGCCGAGCGAGTAGTTGCCGATCGACCCGTCTGACCGGACGACGCGGTGGCAGGGGACCACCAGGGGCACAGGGTTGTGGCCGAGCGCGGTGCCCACGGCCCGGACCGCCCTCGGCTTGCCGATCTCGGCGGCGATCCAGCCGTAGGGGCGCACCTCGCCGAACGGGATCTCGAGCGCCTTGCGCCAGACCGCAACCTCGAAGCGCGTGCGGCCGCGCAGGTCGAGCCCGATGGGCACGTGGCGGTCCCCGGCCAGGCGACGCGAGACAGCCGAGGCCAGCGCGGGCGGCAGCGCATCGGCGAGCAGCGTCCGGCGGCCGGTCTGCGCCTCGTGCGCGGCGGCCATCGTCGGGCCGTCATCGCCCAGGTCGACGGTCGCGACGCCGCGCCCGTTCCAGGCCACCCACAGCGTCCCGATCGCCGCGGCGACCGGCGCGATCCGGTCGGCCAGGCCGACCTCGACCAGCACCTCGTCGGCCAGGCCCACGGGCGCCGGCTCGGCGAGGCCCGAGAGCAGGCCCGGGGATCCGTCGGCAGCCGCCATCTCGAGACTCCGATTCACCATCATGCGATCGCCTCCTCGAGCCCCGCCTGCGCCGCGGCGACCCGCAGCATCGCGAGCCCTCGGTGGACCTGGGCCTTGAGCGTGCCCTCGGGGCGGCCGAGGACCTCGGCCAGCTCCGCGTACGAGAGGTCGCCCACGTGCCGGAGCACCACCGGCACCCGATAGCGCTCGGGCAGGGCGGCGAGGAGCCTCGCCAGCTGCTCGCGCTCAACCGACCGCTCGGCCACGGCGACCGGTCCGTGCTCCGCCGGGGCTGCCGGCTCACGCCCGATCTCGGCCAGGCCGTCGAGCGGCGTGGTCGCGGGCCGGCCCCGACGGAGGCGGTTGCGGCACTGGTTGACGACGATCGTCGCCAGCCACGGACGCAGCCGGATATCCCGGATCCGCGCCTGTTCATACCCCGCCAGCGCGCGGTAGGCGCGGACGAGCGCATCCTGCGCCACCTCCTCGGCGTCGTGGGGATCGCCCAGGACGCGGAGCGCGATCGCGTAGCACCGGTCAGCGTGGGCGAGCACCAGCGGCTCGAAGGCGGCGTCGAGATCGCGGGCGAGGGCGTCGGCGAGGGTCGGGTCGTCCATCACACCTGTTGAACACGCGCGGCACGGGCGCGGTTGCATGCCTGCTCGCGCCGCAACCGCCACCGGGCGGCGACCGCGCGGCATGCCGGGGAGCCATCGTCGCATGTCACAATCCGGGCATGCGCCTCGACGACCGCTTCGAAGAACTCGTCGCCAGCCTCCGCGGCTTCTACAGGACCTGGTACGTGTTCGTCGGCCTGGAGCTCCGGCTCTTCGATGCGCTCCGCGATGCGGGCCGCGCCGGGCTCACCGCGGGCGACCTGGCGGCGAAGTGTGGCACCGAGCCGTCGCTGACCGCCCGATGGGCCTGGGGCGCGGACGCGCACGGCCTGGTCGAGGTGGTTGCGGGCCGGATCGTGATCCCCGCCGACGTGGCCGCGATCCTGCTCGACGCCAACCGGCCGGAGTTCTTGGGCGGGCAGTTCCAGTTCGCCGCCGTCGGCAGCCTCGACTACGACGCCCTGCCCGCGGTCTTCCGCACCGGCCGGTCGAACAGCGCCAGGCCGGACCGGTATCGCATCGCGATCGAGCGGCTGACGGTCCAGGACGTGGCGGTGTTCTTCACCGAGGTGCTGGGCACCTTCCCGCAGCTCGTCGCTGACCTTCGGCCGGGCTCGCGCGCCATCGACGTGCACTGTGGCGGCGGGCGCTGGCTGATCGCGATGGCTCAGCGCTTCCCCGGCATCGCCCTGACGGGCATCGAGTTCGAGCCCGACTCGGTCGAGCGGGCGCGCGACAACGTCGCCGAGGCGGGGCTCGCCGACCGGATCGCGGTCGAGCAGGGGTCGATGATCTCGGTCGGCCACGCCAACGAGGCCGACCTCGTCTACTTCCAGTACGCCCTCCACCAGCTGCCCGACCCGATCGGCACGCTGCGCTCGGCATGGGAGGCCGTCGGGCCTGGCGGCTGGCTGGTCGCGCTCGACTGGCACCTGCCCACCGACCCCGACGAGCTGCACTCCCCGCAGGGCGAGCTGATCGCGGGCTTCCAGCTCGACGAGGCCGTCCAGGGGACGCGGCTGGTCACGGCCTCCGAGGCGCTCGGCTGGTTCTCGTCCGCCGGCCTGCCCGTGCCCGAGCTGGTCGACCTGCCCTCGGGCGCGAGCGCGATCGTCCTGCGCCGGCGCTGACCTCGGGCGCCGGGGCGGCGGCGGCTTCGCCAGCGAGAGGGCGGCTTTGGGTCGAGACGCCCGTCGCATCGGCCGACCCTCCGCGTCGAGGGCGTCGCCAATCCCGCTATGGTGGGCCCGTGACCCGCCGCCTCGCCATCGACGCAGCCACCATGACCGCCATCGAGCGGCACGAGCTCCTCGCCCATGCCATCCCGTCGCGCGAGACGCGTGACCTGGGAGACGCCCTGCTGCTCCACGACCGGCGCGACCGGGAGCCGTTCTGGAACCGCCTCCAGGCGGTTCGCTGGCCCGACGACCCGGCTGCCTTCGACCGCCGGCTGGCCGAGACCCTCGTCCTGTTCGCAATCCTCGGACGGCAGCCCCACGTGTGGCCGTCGCCCGTGCACGCCGGCCCGCCCGACCTCGCGCTGCGGCTGCAGGGCAACGGGTTCATCGACGTCGGCGGCGGGCACCTCATGGTGATGGCCGATCCGGAGGCCGCGCCGCCCGTGCGCTCCGGCGAGCCGGCCCAGGGGGTGACGCTGCACTCGTTCGCGCGGCCCGAGGACGCGCGGCCGCTCGATCTCGAGGATGCGGGCTTCGTGCTCGCGCTGTCGTTCGGGGCGCCGCTGGCGCGTGCGGCGGGGCTGGCGGCCGACCTCGAGCGCACGCTCCCGGACCCGCGGGTGGTGCTCGTGCTGGTCCGTGTCGACGGAGCCGCCGCCGCGGTCGCCAAGTCGACCACGTTCGACGGCTGGACGTACCTCTCGTCGATCGGCGTGCTGCCCGGGTTCCGTGGCCGCGGGCTGGCGGCCCTCGCGACTCGCCAGGCGATCGCGAGCGCAGCGGCAGTCGAGCCGGGCCGGCCCTACCTCGGCGTGTTCAGCGGCAACGACACCGCCATCCGCCTGTACGAGAGGCTGGGGTTCCGCTCGGTGGGGGAGTCGCCGGACCTGCTGCTCGAGACGCTGCCGCTCCGATGAGCCGCCGGTCCTTCCCGCCCCCTTCGCCACCTCGCACCCGCCGCGCTCCGACGGCACGTCGGGCCGGGGCCACCGCCACCGCTGCGCGATCTCCGTCGGGCGTGCACCCAGCGGCCCTGCCGGCGCTTCGTCCGCTGGATGGGCCGGACGGTGCTGCATTCCGAGGCACCGGCCATCGATCGGGCGCACCGGGCGGCCGGTCGGGCGGCGCGACCTCCGGCAGAGCCGCTGGGTGCGCGCGCATCGCGGAATCGCCCGTGGGTGCACGCGCATCGCGGCATCGCCCGTGGGCGCCAACGATGAAGGCCGGTCGATGACGAGCGAGGCTCGATGACGGGCATCCGCTGGGCGCGCCTCACCTGGCAGGCAGCCGACCCGGGCGCGCTCGCGAACGATCTCGCTCGACGGCTGGGCCATCAGCCCGGGCCGATCGACGGCGGGGCATGGCGGTTCGACCTGGGGGGCGATGCCCTCGAGGTCGTCCCGTGGCGCCGCGAGGGGCCGCGCGACGACCCGGCGCCCGACGGACGCCTGGTGTTCGAGCCCATCGGCGGCGGCGCGCCGGTCGCACGGCCCGCGTTCGACGCGCCCGGGGCCCCAGGCGCCCTCGACGCCCCGCTCGTGCTGGTCGGGGTCGCATGGTCGACGGTCGAGCTCGACCGGGCCGAGCAGGAGCTCGACCCCTGGCTGTTCCCGGCCGATCGGTCCCTCGGCGACGGCGACGCGCGCCCTGACCCACACCTCGGCGCCCTGACGCGGCTCCGCCGCGGCGCTTCGCTCCCGGGCGACACGCTGGTGCTGGCGGAGCCGAACACGGAGGGGCGGCTTGCGGGATCGCTTGCGCGCGACGGCGAGGGTCCGTGCGCGCTGTACCTGCGGCCAGCGGGGGGCCTCGGCGACTGGGCGGCGGCTGCCCGGGAGCGCGGCGTTCAGCTGTCAGCACGACGGCGGGGCCCGCTCGGCAGCGCGGTCCTGTTGCTGGGCCGAAGCCTGGCCGGCCCGCACCTCATGGTGGTTGACGGCCCCGCAGCGCCGGCCCGCCCGAGTACCATCGCGCCATGAACGATGCCAACGTGACCGTCCGCCCGGCGACGACGGACGATGCAGAGCGCCTCGCCTCGCTGCTCACCGACGAGGGCTACCCCGCCGGCAGCTCCGACCTCGCGGCGCGCATCGAGCGGTACGCGTCGCTCGGCTCGCAGGTGCTCGTGGCGGACGCGGCCGGCGACGTGGTCGGACTTGTCACGATCCTCGTCCTGCCGCGGTTCGAGGTGGACGACCTGTTCGCCCGCGTGACCTCGCTGGTCGTCGACGCTGGGGTCCGCGAGCGCGGCATCGGCCGGCTGCTGATGCTGGCCGCGGAGGAGCAGGCGAAGGCCGCCGGCGCGGCCTGGCTCGAGGTGACCGCAGGCCACCACCGCCCCGACGCGCGCCGTCTGTTCGAGTCGCTGGGCTACGACCCGGGCGTCGCCGCCTACTTGCGCAAGCGGGTCTGACCGGTCTGCGCCACTTGGGACTGACCAGCACGGCGGCCAGGGAGTGAGCCTGCCGCGTCTCCGCCTGCGCGATGAGGTTGCGGGCCTCCTCGACCTGCCCTGGGAGCACCCGCTCGACGGCTGGGAGGACATCGGGCACCGCTTCCAGGAGCTGCCGGTTGGCCCGTCGCGCCACCTCGTCCGGTTCCTCGTCCACGGAGGCATCGTCTACGCGCTCAAGGAGCTGCCCGAGGACGTGGCCGAGCGCGAGTTCGAGGTCCTGCGGCGGCTCGAGGAGGCCCGCCTGCCGAGTGTGCGCGCAGTGGGCCTGGCGATCCGCCCCGAGCGCCACGACGCCATCCTCGTGACCGAGTACCTCCGGCACTCGATGCAGTATCGGCGGCTGCTCATGCGCTTCCGCGGCGTCACCCCGATGTACCGCGACCGGCTGCTCGACGCGATGGCGCTGCTCCTCGTGGACCTCCACCGTGGCGGCGTCTACTGGGGCGACTGCTCGCTCGCCAACACGCTGTTCCGGCGAGACGGGGACCGGATCCAGGCCTACCTCGTCGACGCCGAGACGAGCGAGATCCACGAGATGCTCTCGGATGGGCAGCGCGCCTACGACCTCGACATCCTCGTGGAGAATGTGGCATTCGGTCTCGCCGACCTCGCCGCGTACCTGGGTCGGCCCGACGAGATGGAGGTGTCGATCGATGCCGCCGAGTCGGTCCGCGCCCGGTACGGAGCCGTCTGGTCAGAGCTCCACGACCAGCCCGACCTGGTGCCCGGCGACCGCCAGTCGATCCGAGCGCGGCTGCGCCGGCTCAACGACCTCGGGTTCTCGGTGGACGTCGAGGTGGACCCGGTGTCCGTTGGCTCGGTCCGGCTGAGGACGAGCGTCACGACGCGCCGGTACCACGCCAACGAGCTGGAGCGCCGGACGCGGCTCCGCGCGCTCGAGGGCCAGGCGCGGATCCTGCTCAACGACCTCGCGGAGTACGGAACCTGGCTCGAGTACTACGAGAAGCGTGTGATCGAGCCCGACGAGCAGGCCGACCGCTGGCTGCGCGAGGTGTACCGGCCCACCCAGGCTCGGATCGCCCGTGAGGTGGGCCCCAATCGCGACCTCGTGCAGGCGTACTGCGACGTGCTCGAGCACAAGTGGCTTCACTCGGAGGAGATGGGGTTCGACGTGGGCCTCGACGCGGCGATCGAGTCGTACCTCGCGGCAGGCGCCCCGGCGCCCGAGGTTGTGGTCACCCCGGCGGGCGACGTCCTGGACCCGCTGTCGGGACTGGACGTGGAGATGGAGGCCGGGCTGACCGACGAGGGGATCTCGAGCTAGCTCCGACTCGAGCCGCCCTCGGTCGTCGGTCCCGCCTCCGCCTGGACCACCGACGACCACGCCTCCCTGTGCACGAGGTCCTCGGCCGGCTTGCGCCCACCGGCCCGGTTGGGCTTCGTGAGCACGTCAGGGTTGGCCGGGTACCCGAACGAGAGCATGAACTCGCAGTGCATGTCGGCTGGGTAGCCGAGGACCGCGCGGGCGCGGTCCGCCTCGTAGACGGTGGCCGGGCAGCTGCCGACGCCGAGCTCCCACGCGACGAGCATCATCTGCGCCGCCGCTCCGCCGAGGTCCCACATGATCGAGAGGGGAGCGTCCTCCGCCTTCGGGTCCGGTGTGACCAGCGCCACCGCCGCGGCCGCCCCGCCGACGTGGCTGCACCACGGGCCCAGTGTCGCCATCTGCTTGAGCCGCGCGCGGTCGCGGACCACGATGAACGCCCAGCGCTGGCCGTTCTTCGCGCTGTGGGCGCGGCGCCCGGCCTCGAGGATCGCGGCGAGGTCCGCCTCGGCAAGTGGGCGGTCGGCGAACTCGCGCACGGCGCGCTTGGTGTGGACGGCGTCGCGGACGTTCACGGCAGGGCCTCCGGATGGGTTGGGATGGCGGGGGTGGCGAGTGGACCGGGGGTGCCGACGTCCGGCGAAGCGGCCGATTGGCGCCCGAAGACCCCGAGGAGCGAGCGAACGCCGCCGGGCTCCTCGTCGAGGGTCGTCAGCCGCTCTGGCTCCGGCAGGCGGGCGGCGGGGATCGCCGCCGCTGTCCGGGCGGCGGAGTCCGGGTCGAGCGGTCCGCCCAGCGCGGCGGCGAAGAGTGGGGCCATCGCCGAATGGGACCCCGGCGAGGCCGGGCTGTCAAGCGGGCGCGTCGCCGGCCGGTCACCGGGGCCACGTCCTGTCCCGTGGGCTCTGGTGGGCAACGCGCCGTAGGCTTCCTCGTCTGTGCGTCCGCAGCCGAACGCCGGCCTCGGCCCGGCACCGTGCCACACGGCCGGGGTCTTGCCGCAAGCCCCCCTGTGCCGTGTGCGCTGGGGAGCAGGGGAGCACAGGGAGCCGTCCAGCCGCACGCCCGTTGTCCAGTCGCCGGCCGGGCCGGCGACCATCGTGCGGCGCGCCGCGGCGAGCGGCCCGCGTTCGGCATCGCCCCCCGCCGATCACGCGCGCCGCATCGGTACACTGGGCAGATGCCCGGTCGCGATCCCCACGACGTCCTCGGAGTGGCGCCCGGCGCCTCGCACGAGGAGGTGCGGGCAGCCTGGCGGTCGCTCGCCCGCCAGCACCACCCCGACCTCACCGCCGACGATCCCGACGCCGCGCGCCGGGCCACCCGGAAGATGGCCGAGATCAACGCCGCCTACGCGTCGCTCACGCGGTCGGCGGGACGGCGACGACGCCAGGCCGCGGCCGACGACGCAGCCGCCAGAGCCAGGCCGGCGCCCACGCCTCGGGCCGGGGCCGGCCCGCCGCCCCCGCCGCGGACCAAGCCCGTGACCGGCCGCCTCGACACGTCGGCGACCTACGTGCCGCGCAACCAGACCACGACGCCGCCGGGGCTCCGCATCCCCCTCACGGGCCAGCCGCCGCTGCGCCTCGGCCGCTCGCGGCCCGAGCTCCGCGCCTCCAAGCCGTCCGGCCCGCTCGAGCGCGGCCAGCTGGCCGGGCACCCGGTCGCCGAGCCGCCGTGCCTGGACGATGCGCTCGACATGGAGCTGACGTTCGGCAAGTTCCACGGCCACACGCTGGGCGAGGTGGCCGCCTTCGAGCCCTCGTACATCGACTGGCTGGCGGGGACGCTCACGCGCGAGCCCGACGTCACGCTGGCCGCCCGCGTGATCCGCGACGAGCTGGACCGCCAGGGCATCCGTCGAGAGCACCGCCCGATGCGACCGGGCTGGCAGTCCAACCCGTTCCGCTGAGCGGCCCTGCGGCCGCCACCCGCCGCGCACCGGACATGACAACGCCCCCGGCGGAGACGCACCGGGGGCGATGAAGACGATCAGTCCTGCCGCCCCACCACCGGGCCTGCTGGCCGGAAGGTCCATGGTTACTCGGCTCGTGACCGCGGCTTTGGTTCCCTCGTGCCGCCGAGCGTCCCCGACGGTCGAGTCGTCCTGCCCTCCGGTCCGTGACCGACGCCCCAGGATGTTGCCCCGGTTGGTCGTGGACGGCGCGTATCGAACGCATTTCGAACGTTAGGAGCGTGGTCGCCGGTTGGAAATGGGTCGGCGGTACGGATCGATCGGACCGATAGGTCAGGCGCACGCGCGCACCGCCGGGACCATCGGCTGGACGGGGCGTCTGACCATCAGACACCCCGGGCGAATGCCCTATCGGCCCCTGCTCGGTCCTGCGGCAGCCACTCGGGAGGCCGCGCCGAGGTGTAGAGTCGCGCCGATGAGCGAGCGTCCCGACCCTTGGCGCGACCACCGCCGCCGCTGGCGCGTGGAGCGCCTCGACCCCACCCTCGACCGCCTGCCCGAGCGTCGCGACCGCTTCGCCACGATGGGCGACCTGCCGATCGAGCGCCTCTACGGCCCGTGGGAGCTCGAGGCCGGGCCCGACGGCGAGCCGGCCGGCCCGGGCGGCCCGACGGCCGTCGACCAGCGCGGCGAGCCGCTCCGTGAGGGCGCCGGCGAGTACGCCGACTTCGACGCCGACCGCGACGTCGGATTCCCGGGGGAGCCGCCCTTCACCCGCGGCGTCCACCCGACCGGCTACCGCAGCCGCCCCTGGACGATGCGGATGTTCGCGGGCTTCGGCTCGGCCGAGGACACGAACGCCCGGTTCCGCCAGCTGCTCGCCGCAGGGCAGACGGGCCTGTCGATCGCCTACGACATGCCGACGCTGTACGGCTACGACACCGACGACCCCGAGGCCGAGGGCGAGTTCGGCACCTGCGGTGTTGCGGTCAGCAGCGTCGCCGACATGGAGGTCCTGCTCGGCGGCCTGCCGCTCGACCGCGTGAGCACCTCGATGACCATCAACTCGCCGGCCGCGCCGATCTGGGCGATGTACATCGTGGCGGCCGAGAAGACCGGCGTGCCGCGCGGGCGGCTCGAGGGCACCACCCAGAACGACATCCTCAAGGAGTACGTGGCCCAGAAGGAGTTCCTGTTCCCGCCCGAGCCCTCGATGCGCATGGTCGTGGACACGATCGAGTTCGGGACGCGCGAGCTGCCGCGCTGGAACACGGTCTCGATCAGCGGGTACCACATCCGCGAGGCCGGCTCCACCGCGGTCCAGGAGCTGGCGTTCACGATCGCCGACGGGATGGCCTACGTGGAGGCGGCGATGGCCCGCGGCCTCGACCCCGACGAGTTCGCGCCGCGCCTCTCGTTCTTCTTCAACAGCCACTCGGACTTCTTCGAGGAGATCGCCAAGTTCCGGGCCTCGCGGCGGATCTGGTGGAAGCTGATGCGCGAGCGCTACCGCGCGAAGGACGAGCGCTCCACGTGGATGCGCTTCCACACCCAGACCGCGGGCGTCAGCCTCACACCACAGCAGCCGCTCAACAACCTCACGCGCGTCGCCACCCAGGCGCTGGCGGCGATCCTCGGCGGGACGCAGAGCCTCCACACCGACGCCTTCGACGAGGCGCTCGCGGTGCCGACCGCCGAGGCCGCGCTGCTCGCCCTGCGCCAGCAGCAGATCCTGCTCGAGGAGACGGGCGTCGCGTCCACGGTGGACCCGCTGGGCGGCTCGTGGTTCGTGGAGGCGCTCACCAACCGCGTGGAGCGCGAGGTGTGGCGCTACCTCGACGAGATCGACCGGCGGGGCGGGATGGTGGCCGCGATCGCGGAGGGCTACCCGCAGCGCGAGATCGCCGATTCAGCCTACCGCTTCCAGCGCGAGCTCGACGCGAACGACCGCGTGATCGTGGGCGTGAACCGCTATGTCGCGGGCGGACCCGTCGCGGTGCCGGTGCTGTCGGTGCCGGAGGGGTCGCTCGAGCGGCACCTCGCCCGGCTCGAGCGGACGCGTCGCGAGCGCGATGCCGCAGAGGTCGAGTCAGCCCTGGCCGGCCTGCGCGAGGCGGCCTCCCGGCCCGGCACCTCCGAGACGAACCTGATGCCGCACTTCATTCGCTGCGCCGCCGCCTACGCCACGCTCGGGGAGCAGTGCCGGGTCCTGCGCGAGGTCTTCGGCGAGTACCGGGAGCCCGTGGCGGTCTGAGCCCTGGCGCCACGACCCGCTGTCGTGCACCCCGGTGCCCGCGGCCCTGGCATGCGGCGGAGGCGCCGCGGCTCACGCTCGGGACCGGGCGATTCGAGTCCACCCTGACTCGCCGCGACCGGGGACCCGGGATTGACCGCGGCCGGCCGAGGCAAGGATCACGTCAGCCACGGCCAAGCGGGGGCGGGTCGCCGGTCTGGGTCTCGTGCCGATCCTGCCGTCGGGCCGCAGCTCGGGCGTTACGATGCATGCATGTACTTCGACGCCCTCTCCTTCCTCGAGGACGAACGCGACGGGTTCCGCGCCTACGAGGCGCTGCTGGAGCTGACCGACGAGCAGCTGGACCGCCCCGTCGACGCGGCCGGGGGCTGGTCCGGGCGCGACCTCATGGGCCACATCGTCCTGTGGCAGGAGGCGGCGCTCGCGGCGGCCAAGGAGCTCGCGGTGAACGAGGGCAGCCCGTCGATGGAGCGCATCGAGGCGCAATGGGCCGCCGGCGGCGGCGACGAGATGAACGCCCAGGGCCTCGCCCGCTTCCGGGCGCTTCCGATGGACGAGGTCCGCTCGACCTTCCGCACGACGGCCGGCGAGCTGCGGGGCTACCTCACCGTGGTCCCGGAGTCGCGGTGGATCAAGCACGCCGAGCACCAGGAGTACTTCTTCGGCGAGATGACGGAGCACTACGAGGACCACGCGAAGGAGCTTCGCGCGATCCTGGACGCGGCCGCCGGGTTGTCCGCCGGATAGCCTCGCGGGCGCAGGCGCTCCGGGGGCGGGGCGGCGTCCGGTGGCCCGCGGACCGGGGCCGGCGGGCCGGGCGGAGGCCTGGCCGGTGGCCGCGCCACTCAGCTCTCGGGCGGCAGCAGGTACAGGGCCATCACCAGCGGCGTGCGCGCCACCACGCTGTGCTTCGTGTTGGCCGGCATCCGGAGCCACGCCCCAGCCCCGGCGGCCCACGCATCGCCGCCCGCGGTGAGGTCACACTCGCCGGAGAGGATGTGGATGATCGCCGGGCGCGCCGAGGTGTGCTCGGAGAGGCGCTCGCCGGCGGCGAAGGCGAACAGGACCAGCTCGACACCGGCCTCGTCGGAGAGCGTCTGGCTGTGGATCCCCCGCGCCGGCAGGGGCGCCTCGGCGAGGAGGCTCGGGAAGAACGTGTGGGACGTTGTCATGCCCCCACGATAGGCCCGTCTTGCGGGAAGCGTGGCCGGCCGGGAGGGGGAGCGCGGTCGATCTCAGGAGAGCGCCCCCAGTCGCTCCGTCAGGCGCAGGTTCTCCCGGTAGTCGATGGGCACGTCCACGACCGACGGGCCGTCGTGCTCGAGTGCGCGCATCAGGGTGGGGTAGAGGTCCGCAGCGGACGTCGGCCGAAAGCCGGCGATCCCGAACGAGCGCGCATAGTCGACCAGGTCGGGGTTCGTGAAGGCCACGCCGAACGCCTCGCCGAACTCGACCTGCTGCTTCCAGTCGATCAGGCCGTACCCCTCGTCCCGCCACACCACGACCGTGATGTTCGCGCCGATCCGCCGGGCGGTCTCGAGCTCCTGGGAGTTCATGAGGAACCCGCCGTCGCCGCAGAGCGCAACGACGCGCCGGTCCGGGTGGACGAGCTTGGCCGCGATGGCTCCGGGCAGGGCGATCCCCATCGCCGCGAAACCATTCGAGATGACGACGGTGTTGGGCTCGTACGTCGGGTACAGCCGGGCGAGCCACACCTTGTGGGCCCCGACGTCGCTCACGACGATGTCGTGAGGCCCGAGCGCGCGGCGCAAGTCCGCGATCGCCTTCTGGGGTCGGATCGGCCAGCCGCCGTCCTCCTCGAACGCGTGGAGGTCGGCGAGGATCGCGTTGCGCAGGTCCTGGTGGGCCGCCGTCTCGTGGGCGGCGTGGCGCGCTCGCGCGTCCTGTCCGCCGATCCCCGATGGCAGGACGGCGGCGAGGAGTCGTCGCAGGGTCCCCTCGATGTCGCCGATCAGCTCCACGTCGGGCCGGTACGCCGCGTCCACCTCGGCCGGCGCCGTGTCGATGTGGATGATCCGCTTGCGGCCGTCCGGGTTCCAGCGCGACGGCGCGTACTCCACGAGGTCGTAGCCCACCGCGATCACGAGGTCGGAGCGGTCGAACCCCGTGAGGACGTGGTCGCGTGCCTGGAGGCCCACCGCGAGCAGCGAGAGGTGGCTCCGGTCGTCGATGGCACCCTTGCCCATGAAGGTCGCCGCCACGGGCACGTGGAGGCCCTGGGCGAACGCACGGAGCTCCGGCGCGGCGCTCCGGCGCAGGACGCCGTTGCCGGCGAGGACGATGGGCCGACTTGAGCCGGCGATCAGCCTCGCGGCGTGGGCGATCGCCTCGTCCGTGGGCTCCGGGAAGTAGGCCTGCGTCGGCGCGAGGGGGCGGAGGTCGTCGTCCACCGGCGTCGCGGCGATGTTCTCAGGCAGCTCCACGTGGGTGGGCCCCGGCTTCTCGAGGCGCGCCACGCGGAACGCCGTGCTCACGATCTCCGGGATCGCGCCCGCCTGCTCCACGCGCTGGTTCCACTTGGTCACCGGCTCGAGCATGCGCACGATGTCCACGAACTGGTGCGCGACCTTGTGCGTGCGGTCCAGTCCCGCCTGCCCGGTGAGCGCCACCATGGGGGCGTGGTCGAGGAAGGCGTCGGCGATGCCTGTCACGAGGTTCGTCGCGCCGGGTCCGAGGGTGGCCATGGCCACCGCGGCGCGTCCGGTGAGCCGGCCGTAGACGTCGGCCATGAAGGCCGCGCCCTGCTCGTGGCGCGTGGTCACGTGGCGGACGGCGTCCTGGCGGCCGAGGGCGTCGAGCACGTCCATGGTCTCCTCGCCGGGGACGGAGAAGACGTACTCGCAGCCCTCGACGGCGAGGCACTCGACGAGCAGCGCGGCTGCCGTCCGATCGCCGGCGCCCGCCACCTAGCGGCGGACCTTGCTGCGCGGGATGGCGCCCGGGGCGAAGGGCGCGACGTGGACGATGGGGACGATCGTCTGGGTGTCCGTGTGGGTGGGACCTCCTGCCGCCGACACTGTACGCCGCGGACGCCGAGATGAGGTCCTCGGCGCCCGGGCGGGGCAGGGGAGCGTCCCGGTCAGCTCGCGAGCGCGCTGCCGACGCGGATCTTCGGCGGGTTCTCGAAGTGCTTCTTCACCGCGCACTGCTCGGCGGCCCGCACGACCGCGTCGGCGTACTTCTCGGGGAAGGCGGCGGGGAGCTCGATCGTCACGTCCACCTGGCTCACCAGGTGCGTGCTCGGGTCGAACTGCATGTTCTGGACCAGTCGGACCCCGTCGGTCGGGATGCCGCGCTGGCGGCAGAAGCCGAGCACGTAGATGCCCGCGCAGGTCCCGATCGTCGAGAGGAAGGTCGCGAACGGCGTCGGCGCCGAGCTCTGACCGCCGCCGGACGGCGGCTGGTCGGTGGGCACGACGAAGCCGCCGAAGTGGGCGTCCACGCGGGCGCCGCCGGGGAAGTCGACGATCATTTCCATTTGCAACACCTCTTCATGCCGGCGCCCTCGGGTGGTCCCCGGACCGCAGGTCCCTGCTCACTCGGGCGTCGTCGCCGTCGTTCGAGCTCGCGTCGTTCCGCGGCCGCCGTGGGGCGGTTCCCCCATCGCAGGCCGTTCGCTGGCAGAAGCATAGGCGAAAGTTGCGTACTTGCGCAAGTGTGCATCCCGACACATGCTGACCGCCCGGTCGCGATGGGCCGAACGACGTCAGGGGGTGGCGGCGCTGCGGGCCTCAAGCCAGTCCCGGAGCGCCGTGACCGAGAACAGGTCGCTCTCGAGGTCCTTGAGGGCTGTCGTGGGCTGCGTGTCGGCGGGCAGCTCGAAGGCGGCGAGCACTTCGGGGAGCGGGACGTTCCAGGCGGCGGCGACGTCACCGAGCGCCATCCAGCCCTTGATCTCGGTGACGGCCGCGCCATCGAGGGTGACGGGCTCTCCGCCCGCCGTCGTCCGGCCCGACGTCTGGAAGGTGCCGGTGGCCATGCCCAGCCCGATCGCGCCCGCGAACACCGCGACGACGAGGAGCCCGAAGGCGACAGGGGGTATCCGCCGGCGCCGGACCGGGCGTACGACGGGCGTGCTGGTCTCCATGATGGTCTCCTTGCTCATGCCCGGCCTCAGACCGGGAGTCCGACGTGGAGTTCGAGCGCGTCCGCGCGCGGGCACGCCTCCACGCATTCCAGGCAGCCGATGCAATCGGCCGAGGTGATGGCGGCCGCCTTCGCGACGTCGATGCCCATCGGGCAGCTCCTGGTGCACAGGCTGCAGTCGACGCAGGCGGCCGCTGACCGCTCGAGCCGCACGGGGCTGAAGCGGGCGACGATGCCGTTGACGGCGCCCAGCGGGCAGGCGTAGCGGCACCACGGCCGAGCGACGAACAGCGCCCCGACCAGCAGCAGCGCGAGGACGACGAGGCCGAACCCGGTGCTCTCCCGGCCGATGTCGAGCAGGGCGATCCATGGGTCGACGTCCCGGAAGACCATGAGGCCGAACGTGGCGGTGCCCCAGACGGCCCAGGCCAGCACCGCATACTTGAGGAACCGGAGCGGCCGGTCGAGGACGGCCAGCGGGGCAGCCCTCCGGCGGAGCGCGCGCATCGCGCGGAAGACCGCGGGCACGCGGTGCTGGACGAGGGAGCTGATGCCGGCGACCACGTCCTGGAGGAACCCGAGCGGGCAGATCCAGCCGCAGAAGGCGCCGCGGGCGAAGAAGGCCAGGAGCAGCACCGCGCCGGCCAGCACCAGGTTGGACGAGTGCACGTGGGCCACGAAGAAGCCCCCGGTCAGGAACGTGACCAGCGTTTCGACGCCGCCGAACGGGCAGAGGGCCTCCGGGCTCGCCCCGATCGCGTCCGCCGCCGCCACGACCGCCCGGTCGATGACGGCCCACAGGATGGAGAGCGCAACCGCGAGCTGGATCCCCCGGCGGAGTCCCTGGATCCCGCGCAGGGCGGCGAACCCGCGGCGGGGCCGCCGCGCGGCCACGGTCCGCCGGGGTCGCGGTTGCGCGTCGCGGATCACGAGCGGCTGCCCGGTCACCGCCGCGCTCCCGAGGGGCGAGCCGTGCCCGCGAGGGCCGGCGGGCGGGGGACTGCGGTGGGCAGCGATCTCATGGCGTGGCTCCTTGGGCTGGAGGCGCCGCGTGGGATCCGTTGTCCCGCGGTGCCGTCCCGAACAGGCTCCGGGCGCACGGTGAACCGCCCGTGGAGACGCGATGGAGATTGCGGCGTCGCACGTGCGGTTTTGATGGACGCGGTCGCCGCGGGCGCTGGACTGCTCGGGCTCCCGCCTCCCGGCCGGGCCCGTGAGCCCCGCCCGCGTGAGCGACGCGGCAACCGACATTCCCGCGCGATTTCCACCCGGGCTCCACGAGGCGTCCACGAACGCCGATGACGATGGCTCCTGTCAGCGCCCCGACCGGGACCCTCCCACCAATCGGGCGCGGCACCGATGGAGGCCACAGACGTGAAGAAGCTCCTCACACCGATCGCAGGCGCCAGCCTGTTCCTCATGGTCGCGGCAGGCGCGGCCGCCGCCGCCACGCCCGCCACGCCCGCTCCGGCGATCACGGCGCCGAGCGCCACGACCGCACCGACGGCCGCCCCGACCGTCGCGCCCGGCCCCCTCGCCGCGATCCTCGGCCTCACGGACGCGGAGGTGGCGACGCTTCGCCAGCAGGGCCTCAGCCTGGCCCAGATCGCTGCGCGCCAGCACGTCGACCCGCAGAAGCTGATCGACGCCCTCGTCGCCCAGTGGTCCTCGCGCATCGACGCCCGGCTCGCGGTCGGCGCGATCACCGCGGACCGGGCCAAGACGCTCAAGGACAACCTCGCCGCACAGGCCAAGGCGATGGTCAACCAGACCACGCTCGGCGGCATGCGCGGTGCGGCGGTCGGCGCGGGCCCGAACGGGACCGCGCGGGGCATGGGCGCCGGTCCGGCGGCCAATGGCGCGCCCCGAGCGGCCGGGGCGGGCCGGGGCGGGGCGATGCGGGGTGCCGGCTACGGCACCGGCGTGTGCCCCCTGCCCACGACGGCGCCCTCGAACTGAGCCAGTCGGCAGGGCGGGCGCCTCAGCGCGGGGCGCCCGCCCTACCATGGTCTGCGCCATGAGCACCATCCTCGTCGTCGATGACGAGCCCCACATCCGCGAGATCGTCGGCTCGTACCTCGCCCGCGAGGGCCACGAGGTCCGCTACGCAGCGGACGGCAACGAGGCCCTGGCGTCCGCTCTCGAGGCCGAGCCCGACCTGATCGTCCTCGACCTCATGCTCCCCGGGCGCTCCGGGTTCGACGTCCTGCGCGAGCTCCGCGCCGCCGGCCGCCGCCCGGCCCTCATCATGCTCACCGCCCGCGACGAGGTGATCGACCGGGTCGCGGGGCTCGAGATCGGGGCCGACGACTATGTCACCAAGCCGTTCGAGCCGCGCGAGCTCGTCGCCCGCGTCGGCGCCGTGCTGCGTCGCGTGACCGCGTCGGGGTCGGCAGCTCCCGCGCTGGCCGCTGCGCCCACCCGCGCCTACCTCGACCTCGAGATCGACGAGCCGGCGCGCGAGGTCCGTCGAGAACGCGTGGACCTGGGCCTCACGCGCGCCGAGTTCGACCTGTTCGTCGCGCTCGCCGAGGTCCCCGGCGTCACCTGGACGCGGGCGCAGCTCGGCGAGCGGGTGTTCGGCGAGGAGTTCGACGCCTTCGACCGGACCATCGACAGCCACGTCAAGAACCTGCGGCGCAAGCTCGGCGGACGGGCGGGGGGCCGCGACTACGTCGAGACCATCCGCGGCGTGGGCTATCGGGCGGCACGCGAATGAACGCCCCCCGGTTCGCCCACACCGGCCTCGCGGTCCGGCTGGCGCTGGCGTTCGCCGGGGTTGCGCTCGCCGCGGCGCTGGCCGTCGCAGTCGCCGCTCCCCCCATCGTCGGGCGCGGGTTCGCCGCCATGCAGGCAGGCGAGGGGTCGCTCGGGCTGGGCCCGGGGCGCGGGCCGGGCATGGGTGCCGGCGCGGGCGGTCCGGGTGCGTATGCCGCGCAGGTCCAGCAGGACACGACGATGACGATCGTGCTCGTGGCCGTCGTCGCGGCGGTCCTCGCGTCGATCCTCGGCGCCTACCTCGCGCGCCGGGTCGCCCAGCCGCTCGTCCGCCTCGAGGCGACCGCCGCCGCCGTCGCGCAGGGCAACCTTGCCGCCAGGTCGGGCCTCGCGGACCGCGCCGACGAGATCGGCTCGCTCGGGCGCTCCTTCGATGCCATGGCCGCGGACCTCGAGCGCCTCGAGGTGTCCCGGCGGCGCTTCTTCCAGGACGCGGCCCACGAGATGAAGACGCCGCTGGCGGTGATCGACGCCACCGCCGCCGCCGTGATGGACGGCGTCTACGCCCACGACGACCGCCACCTCGCGACGATCCGTGAGCAGGCGCGCGTCCTCGGCCGTGTGGTCGACGACCTGCGCACGATCAGCCTCGCGGACACCGGCGGCCTGGCGCTCGAACTCGGTTGCGTCAGGCTGGGCGAGGTGCTCGCCGCCGTTGCGTCGGCCTTCGCGGTGCGGGCGGAGGCCGGCGGCGTGGCGCTGTCCGTGTCGCCGGCGCCCGGTGGCGATCCGGTGGTCCGCGTGGACCGCGACCGGTTCGCCCGGGCCCTCGCGACGATGGTCGACAACGCCATCCGCTTCGCACCCGCGGGCGGCCACGTCGTGATCCGGGGGAGCAGCCCAACCGCCGCCACGGCGCGGGTCGAGGTCCTCGACGACGGGCCGGGCGTGGCCGCCGAGGATGTCCCGCGGGTCTTCGACCGGCTCTACCAGGCGGACGTCAGCCGCGACCGGTCGTCCGGGACGTCGGGGCTCGGCCTCGCCATCGCCCGCGCGATCGCGGAGGCGCACGGCGGGCGCGTGGGGCTGGACAACCGCGAGGGCGGCGGCGCGGCCTTCTGGATCGAGGTCCCGCGGGCCGCGGTCCGCTGACGCGTGTCGCGCCACGGTCGGCCGTGGCGCCTGAGCCGGCGGGATCGCGCCGGCCCGTCACCGCGTCGGCTCACGCCGCTGTTAGTCGCGGACTTGCGCAAACGCGCAAGCGCCACTACGCTTGTGGCCATCGGCGACCCCACGACACGAAGCGGCCGCCGCCATGACCAGGAGCACGCTCGATGGCAACCGTCGCCCCCGACCGAACCCCGACACCCCACCGCGTGATCGTCTTCTCGACGCCCACCTGCCCGTGGTGCACGAGGGCCAAGACGTACCTGCGCGGCAGGGGCGTGCCCTTCCGGGACGTCGACGTGAGCCGCGACCCCGCCGCGGCCCGCGACCTGGTCCGGCGCACCGGGCAGATGGGCGTCCCGGTCATCGAGATCGACGGCCGGCCCATCGTCGGGTTCGACCGGGCGCGCATCGACGCCGCCCTCGGCCTCCGGCCCAACTGATCCCGGGCCTTCCCAACTCGTCAACTGCGTCCCTCCAGGAGCATTCCGTCATGTCCGAGACCGTCCAGCCGCTTGGAAGCCGCGTCCTCGTCCGCGTCATGGTCCAGGAGAGCGTCACCGCCTCCGGCCTGTACGTCCCCGATACCGCCAAGGAGAAGCCGCAGCGCGGCGAGGTGGTCGCCGTGGGCGACGACACCGAGCTCATCAAGGTCGCCGTGGGCGATCGGGTGCTGTTCCCCAAGTACACCGGCACCGAGATCCGCGTGGCCGACGCCGACCACCTGATCATCGAGAGCGCCGACCTCCTCGCGATCCTCCGCGACGCCCCCGTCGAGTCCGTGGCGGCCTGAGGTGGCGGACCCCGCGGCCGACAAGACCGCGGCGCCGGGAAGGGGGCGCAGGCGGGCGCTGGTGATCGGCGGCGGGTTCGCCGGCGTCGAGGCCGCGACCGCCCTCCAGAGGGCCGGCGGGTTCGACGTCACGCTGGTGTCGGACCGCGACTTCCTCTACCTCTTCCCGATCTCGGTCTGGGTGCCGGTCCGCGGCATCCCGTTCGGCCGCGCGCAGGTGTCGCTGTACGAGATCGCCCGGCGGCGCGGCTTCCGGGTGGTCGTCGACACCGTCGAGGAGGTCTGCTCAGCCGAGAACGTGGTCCGGGGCGCTGCGGGGACCTATGCCTACGACTACCTGGTCGTGGCGATGGGCGCCGAGAAGCTCCGGCCCTCGGGGGTGGACCATACCCTCTCGATCTGCGGCCGGCCCCAGACGGGCCTCGAGATCCGCGACCGTCTCGACGCGCTGATCGCCAAGGGGAGCGGCTCGATCGCGGTGGGCTTCGGGGGCAACCCCAAGGACTGCTCGGCGGTGCGCGGCGGTCCGGCCTTCGAGCTGCTGTTCAACATCCACGCGCTCCTCGAGCGCAAGAAGATCCGCGACCGGTTCGAGCTCACGTTCTTCGCCCCGATGGCCGAGCCGGGCGAGCGGATGGGCCGGCGAGCCCTCGCGATGACCGACGCGATGTTCGCCAAGCACGGCATCGGGAAGCGCGTCGGGACGCCGATCGCCGGTTTCGACGAGGCGGGTGTCGCCTTCGCCGACGGTTCGCGCCTCGACGCCGACCTGGTCCTGTTCATCCCGGGCGCCGCCGGCCACCACGTCATGGCCGTCTCGGACCTGCCGCTCAACGAGGCGGGCTTCATCCGCATCGATGACCACGGCCTGGTCGAGGGCACGACGAATGTCTACGCGGCCGGCGACGCCGCCGCCCTCGAGGGTCCCGACTGGCGGGCGAAGCAGGGGCACACCGCCGAGGTGATGGCCCGCAACGCGGCCTTCAACATCGTCGCCTCCGAGGCAGGGCGGCCCGAGCGCAAGGGATACCAGGCGCACCTCTCGATCGTGTGCCTGATGGACACGGGCGACGGCGCCGCGATGGTCTACCGCGGTCGCACGCGCAACGTGGTCGTCCCCCTGCCGCTCGTCGGCCACTGGATGAAGCAGGCCTGGGGACGCTATGCGCGGGCGGTCAAGCTCGGCCGGATCCCCCGCGTGCCCGGCCTGTAGCCGAGCGCGATGTATCCCTTTCGGAGCTCGTCTCGTCAATAGGGCAGAGGGGTCGCAAGCACGGCCCCGACGCACGATCACGGAGCAACTGCCATGAAGACCAACGAATCCACCGCCGACCGGATCATCCGGATCGTCGTCGGCGCCATCCTCGCGGTGCTCGCCATCACCGGCGTGGCGACGGGCGCGCTCGCCATCGTCGCCTGGGTCCTCGCGGCGCTCCTGCTGGTGACCGGCGTCGTGGGCTTCTGCCCGGCGTACGCGCTCCTCCACCTCAGCACCAAGCCGGCCTCGCGCTGACCCCGAGGGGAGCCGAACCGGCCGTGATCCCGGCGCTCGAGAGCCATGAGGGCGACGGCGAGGGCGACGCCTTCGCCGTCGCCCTCATGGCCGAGCTCCCGCGGCTCGTCCACTTGGCGGCCCGGCTCGTCCGGGATCCCGACCAGGCGCAGGACTGCGCCCAGGAGACGATCGTCGGGGCGTGGCGCCGTCGGGACCAGCTGCGCGACGGTCAGGCCCTCGGCGCCTGGCTGCGGCGGAGCCTGGTCAACCGGGTCATCGACCGGTCGCGCGTCCACCACGAGGAGCTCGACCTCGAAGCCGTCGAGGCGGACTGGCACGACGACGACTGGTCCGTGGTGCCGGAGCGGGTCCTGGAGCGGGCGGAGCTCCGCGACGAGCTCGAGGACGCGCTGGCCCGCCTGCCCGCCGTGTACCGCGTGGCGGTGGTCCTCCACGACGCCCTCGCCTGGACGGCCTCCGAGATAGCGTCCGCGACGGGCGCCAGCCTGCCGGCGACCAAGCAGCGCCTGCGGAGAGGACGGATGATGCTCGTGAGCGCACTCGCGGCGGACGACGAGCGCAGACTCGCCTCCGAGGCGCAGCCCCTGCGGTGCTGGCGCGCCCGGCGCCACATCTCGGGCTACCTCGACGGGGAGTTGGACGAGGCGACCAAGAGCGCCGTGGAGGCGCACCTCGAGGACTGCCCGACGTGCCCGCCGCTGTACGCGAGCCTGGTCGGCGTCCGCGCCACGCTCGGGGGACTCCGCGACCCGGACTCCGTGGTCGAGGCCGAGATGGCCGACCGGATCCGATCGCAGGTCAGCCTGCGGACCTGAAGCGCGGCGCACCGCTGCGCTCTGGAGCGAGGGACGAGGTCGGGCGCACCCGCCCGGGCGGTCCCGCCCCGGCCCGCGTCCGTCGGCTACCGCAGCCAGAACAGGCTGACCAGGAGGATCCCCAGCACGGTCAGCGTGAGCGCCGCGTACAGACGGTCGCCCTCGAGGGCGAACGCGAGGCTCGACGCGGCGACGCGCAGGACCGGGGTGGCGAGGAGCACCACCAGCCCGAGCTGGGCGATGCCCACCGGCCGGAGGGCCACGAGGGAGCTGCCCATGGCGGAGAAGTCCGCGAGCCCGGACGTCCCGGGGGCGGCGCCCGTGAGGGCACCCTCCCAGCCGACGAGCAGGGAGGCGGCGAAGCCGAGGACCATCAGCGTCGCGGCCAGGGTCACGCCGACGATGAGGATCCCGCTGACGAGCGTGCGGAAGCGCTCCGGTGTCACAGCCCCACCCCCAGTCCGCGTAGCAGCGTCTCCACGCCGACCGCCACCAGCACCGGCAGGAAGACCAGCCGGACGGATCGGTTGGACAGATGGGGCAGGACTCGCGCGCCGACCGTTGCGCCCGCCAGGACCCCCAGGGCGACCGGCACGGCGATCGTGGGGTCCACGTCGCCGCGCCCGAGGTAGATCCCGGCGGAGGCCGCGGCAGTGACGCCGATCATGAAGTTGGATGTCGCCGACGAGACCTTCATCGGCAGCCGCATGGCGCCGTCCATGGCCAGGACCTTGAGCGCGCCGGAGCCGATGCCCAGGAGACCGGACACCAGGCCCGCGCCCCCCATCATCACGAACCCCAACGGGACGTGCTGGGCGGCGTACGCCACCTCGGTGCCGAGCCGGGGGTCCGGGTACGAGCTGACCAGCCGGAGCCTGTTCGCGATGGGGGACACGCGCGTCTCGGGCGGCAGCTCCTCGCCCAGGCGAAGCACCTGCTGGAGCGCCGAGAACAGCAGGACCAGGCCCAGGAGGACGTACAGGAGGGCCGCGGCCACGACTGCGGCCAGGAGCGCTCCGGCCACTGCGCCCGAGGTTGTCGCGAGCTCCAGGAACATCCCGACCCGCATGTCGGTGATCCGGTCCTTGACGTAGGCTGCGGCCGCGCCCGAGCTCGTGGCGATCACGCTCACGATGCTGGCGCCGATCGCGAGCCGGATGTCGACGCCGAACAGGATGGTCAGGGCGGGGATCACGAGGATGCCGCCGCCGACCCCCGCGAGCGCCCCGATCACCCCGGCGAGGAGCGACACCGCGAAGATCCCGATATCCGCACCGAGAGTCATGTGGACAGACCTTCGCTCCCAGCCATCGTCCGGGCATGCGGCCCGGCCTGCACTCCAAGCCTACCGGGAGTTCGGCGCGTCGGCGCAGTCCGCTCGTCAAGCGGGGCTTGGTTCGGACGCCCCCGGCGCAGGGGCTGCGCGGACCGCCGCTGGCCGGGCAGGCGGCGGGGTTGCCACATCGTCGTACTCTGCCCGCAGGTGGTCGCCCTCGTCCCCGGCGCACCCATGGGGGCGAGAGGAATCTCAACAGCATCCTCATCGGATCCGAGGATCCCGACCGCCTCAGCGCGTACAAGGCGCCCAACCTGATCTGCACGTTCGCCGACCCGGACGGCAACCTGTTCCAGATCCTCGGCCCGATGCCGACGCCGTAGGCGCGTCCCGACGGCACGCGGCCGGCCAGTCCGTGTGGCACCCTGTGCCCGATGGATCAGCCCGGCCGCCACCCCGACGAGAACGACGACGACGCCCCGCTCGACGAGGCGGAGGCCGCCGCGGGCGCCGCCGCAGCCGAGGAGGCGCTCGACGAGAGCCTCGACGAGCGCGCGGAGCTGGTCCTCGAGGACCTGCCCGGGGTGACGCGGCGCCGCGACGGCGAGGTGGTGCTGCTCGCGGTCCGCGAGCGGGTGTTCGCCGTGTTGGGGGCGGACCTGCTCGAGGTGGCGCTCGACGCCCCGGTGGCCGCGGCTGCCCTGCGCACGCCCGACACCCGACCGTCGCCCCGAGGGGCCGGCTGGATCGCCTTCACGCCCAAGGCGCCGGACAGGTTCGCGCTGGACCGCGCGGAGGCCTGGCTGCGACTCGGGCACCGCCGCGCGGCGGGATAGGGACACAGTCACCGACGTCTGGGCTCGCATGGAAACGACCCCGGTCGATGACCGGGGCCGCGGTGGCTCAAGGGTGATCCGGATCAGCTCGCCGGCGCGGCAAGCTTCTCGAGGCCGAATTCCTGCTCCAGCTGCTGGAGCGGGCGGAAGCCGGCGACGCGGCGGAGGAGTTTGGGCTGCTCGCCCGGCTCGACGAGCGCGATGGTTGGGATGCTCATCACGGCGAACGCCTGCGAGATGCCCGGGTTCGCGTCGACGTCCACCTTGGCAACGTCGACCACGCCGTCGTACTTGGCGGCGAGCTTCTCGATCTCCGGCGCGACCATCTTGCAGGGCCCGCACCAGGCGGCCCAGAAGTCGATGACCAGCGGCCGGCTCCCGTTGATGAGGAAGTCCGAGAAGTTGGCGTCGGTGATGTGCTTGATCTCCGCCATGGGGCGGCTCCTTTCTCCCGCGAGGGCGGGACACCCGTCAGCGGGCGATGGACATGAGGAGCTGACACGCCTCGAGGACGCGCGGGTCCGAGAGGCGGTAGTAAACGGTGTTCCCGTCTCGGCGAGCCGCGACGAGGCCGGCGGCGCGCAGCACCGAGAGGTGCTGGCTCATGTTCGGCACCTGGCAGGCGACCCGCATGGCCAGGTCGCCAACCGAGACCTCGCCCGCGGCGAGGGACTCGAGGACGCACAGGCGCTTCGGGTCGCCGAGGGCTCGGGCGACGGCAGCCGACCTGGCGCGCTCGTCCTCGGTAGTTGCGATGTCGATCACGTCGGTTAGTGTCTCATCAATTGCGCAAGAACGCAAGTACCTTGGCCCAACTGCAGGCCGAGACCGCCTGACGCCGGCCTTCGGCGCTCGATTCCCTCGCATCGGCGGCTCCGCGGCGTCTGTCCAACCGCCCGAGCGGGGCTCGTGCGTTGGGGAGCTGGCGACGTCCTCGACGGAAGCGCCGCGTGGCCGCGTCACGGGCGTTGCCGGGGCGGGGTGCCGCGGAAGCTGGTGCGCCGTCGCGCACCGGCGCCGTCCTGGGCGCTCCCTGGGCGCCATACTCCAGTCGTGAGCGAGTCGCCCGTCACCCTGTCCGCCATCCGCGCCACGCGCCGCATCCTCGACGGGCGCATCCACCGCACGCAGATCCTCTCGTCCGCCACCGCCGCCCGGGTCGCGCGTGACGCCTGCGGCGTCCGGCTCGCCGACGACCGGCTCTACCTCAAGGCGGAGCACCTCCAGAAGACGGGCTCGTTCAAGCCGCGCGCGGCCCTGGCGCGCATCGCGTCGCTCTCCGCGGACGAACGGCGCCGCGGCGCGATCACGATCTCCGCGGGCAACGCCGGACAGGCGTACGCGTGGGCCGCCCGCGAGGCCGGCGTCCCGATGACGGTCGTCATGCCCGAGGGCGCCGATGCGTCCAAGGTGGCCGCATGCGTCGGCTACGGCGCGGAGGTGGTCCTCCACGGCAGGCACGTCGGGGAGTCGCTCGAGCACCTGCACCGCCTCCGCGACGAGCGCGGCCTGACGCTCGTCCACCCGTATGACGACCCCGAGGTCCTGCTGGGCAACGGCTCGTGCGGCCTGGAGATCCTCGAGGACCTGCCCGACGTCGACGTCGTGGTGGTGGCCGTGGGCGGGGGCGGGCTGATTGGCGGCGTGCTGGTGGCGCTGCGCGAGAGCCGGCCGCGAATTCGCGTGTACGGCGTGGAGCCCGAGGGCTCGGACGCCCTGCACCAGGCGATCGCCGCGGGCGCGCCCGTGCCCCTGACGCCCAGGAGCGTCGCCGACGGCCTCAACGCGCCCTCGGCCGGGCGGCTGGCCACCTCGATCGCCCGCCACTACCTCGAGGACGTCCTGCTCCTCCCCGACGCCGCCATCCTGGCCGGCCTCCGCTTCTCGGTCGAGCGCCTCAAGCAGGTGGTGGAGCCGGCGGGCGCAGCCGCGCTGGCGGCGGTGGTGACAGGGGCCGTGCCGCTTCGCGCGGGCGACCGCGTGTGCGTGATCCTGTCCGGCGGGAACGTGGCCGTCGATCGGCTTGGCGACCTGCTGGCGGGCGCCGCGCCGCTGGGGCCCGCGGCATGACCGACGGAGGTGGGACACCGCCGGATCTGCCGCCGCCTCCGCCGCCCGCCTTCGTCCCGCCGCCGCCGCCCAGCTTCGTGGCGGGCGGATTCGCCGCCGGCCCCCAGCCCGTGCCGGCGGCCCGCGTGCCGCCCCCGCCCACCGCCGAGACGCTCGCGATCCCGCTCGGCCCGCGGCGCTTGGTGGGGATGGCGCTCGACCTGCTGACGCGCCCCGACGCCGGGCTCCGCGGCGCCTCGTTCTACATCGGGCTCATCCTGCTCGTGACCGTCGCCCCGGCGGTGATCCTGTTCGGCGTCGCGATGGTCAACGGCGCCTTCGACGCCTACGCGAACGACAGTTCGTTCACGCGCGAGCCGCCCACCTGGTTCTGGTGGCTGGTCCTGGCGCTCATCCCGGCGGCCCTCGGGTTCCTCGCAGCCGGGGTGGAGGCGAGGGCCCTCGCGTCGGCCGTGATCGGCGGGCGGGCCGAGGGTCGGCCGCTTCGCCTGCGCGAGTCGATCGCGGTGGCCCGCGCGCGGTTCTGGCCGGTGCTCGGCGCGCAGATCCTGGTCGGCATCCTGTCGATCGGCATCGAGCTCGTGCTCACCGCGGTGCTCAGCACCGCCATCGGGAGCGTGGACGCGCTCAGCTACGCGTTGTCGGTTGCCGTCGGCGTGGTCGTCGGGACGCCGTTCATCTACGCGGCCGCCGGCATCGTGCTGGGCGAGGCTGACGCCATCGAGGCCCTCCGCCGCTCGGTCCGCCTGGCGCGCGCCCGCAAGCAGCTCGCGGTGGTCATCACGCTGTTCTCCGTGCTCGCCGGCCTGGTGGTGCAGTTCGGCATCGGGGTCGCCATCGACACCGTCGATCGGGTCGCGTCGGGGGCGGGTCTCGTCGACCACTTCCCGACGGTCCTCGTCGTGCCGCTGGCCGCCGCCCTCGTGTTCGCGTACGGCACCCTGATGCTGCTCGCCGAGGCGATCGCCGCGGCCCCCGCTGTCCACGCCTTCGTGGCGCTGACCCACTACACGGCCGGGCTCGAGCAGGGACGGCGCGAGCCCCTGGCGATCCGCCACGTGTGGGACCCCTGGGTCACCCCGGGTCTGTGCGCGACCGCGGCCCTCGGCCTCGTCGCGCTGCTGCTCGGCCTGGCGTCGATGCCCTGGACCGGGGGCGGGTAGGCGACGCAGGGCGACGGCCGCCCCTCGCCCTGGCGCTGTCCCGGCTTGGGTTGTGCCGCGCCCGCCCGCCGACGCTGACCGTCCTAGTCGATCCCGAGCTCGCGCAGCCGGTCCTCGTCATGGATCCCGAGGTGGTGCGCGAGCTCGTGGAGCACCGTGATCCGCACCTCGTCGGCGAGGTCGTCGGGGTCCGGGAAGTCCTCCTCGAGCGGCAGGCGGAAGATCAGGATGCGCGTCGGGACGGGCAGCCAGTCCCCGCCCCACTCGTCGAGCGGCACGCCCTCGTACAGGCCGTACAGGGTCTCTTCGCGGCCCAGGCCGTTCTCGCGCAGCTGCTCGGGGGTGGGCTCGTCGGCGATGACCACGGCCACCCCGTCGAGCGCGGTGCGGAACCGGGTCGGGATGGATGCGATCGCGCGGTCGACGAGGCGATCGAAGCCGACGTGGACCGAGCGCCGGGCACGCTGCCGCGCGAACCTGGAGCCGCGGCGTTGCTTGACCATTGCGCCCGTATCCTAGCCGCCATGGCCCTCCCCGCCGCAGCGCCGGTGCAGCCGCTCGAGATCGACCTCGTGCTCGCGCCGCCGCCCGACCCCTCGCTCGAGCCGGAGGGCTTCCTCGTCGGCGAGGGAGGCGTGCGACTGCACTTCCTCGACTGGGGCCCGTCCGCGGCATCCGCAGACGGGCCGGGTGTCCTCCTCGTGCCCGGCCTGCTGACCCCGGCCTGGTCCTGGGCCCCCGTGGCCCGGCGGCTGGCCCGGGTGCGGCGGACGTGCGTCATGGACCTGCGCGGGCACGGGCTGTCGGACTCGCCGCCGGACGGGTACGACCTCGACACGATGGCCGAGGACGCGGCGATGGTCGCCGAGGCGTCGGGGGTGGCCGGCGCGGACGGTCGGGTGGTCTTGGCTGGCCACGGCTTCGGTGCGTGCGTCGCGGCGGTCGCGGCCGCGGCGATGGGCGAGAGGTGCGCAGGCCTGGTGCTGGTGGACGGCGGCATCGAGCGGCTCGCCGAGACCTCCGGGCTCGACGCTGAGGAGCTGCTGCGGTCGCTGGAGGAGCCGCCGGAGATCCTCCGCTCGATGGACTCGTGGCTGGCCGACCGGCGCGCCTTCGATGTCGCCAGCTGGGACGCGGACCAGGAGCACGCCGCGCGCGACGCCGTGGTCCAGACCGCGGCCGGGCACGTGGTTCGGGCGGTCCGGCCGTTCGTCGTGGCGGCCCTCGCGCCGACGCTGCTCGCCTACGACCCGGCCGAGGTGCTGTCCCGCGTGTTCGCGCCCGTGACGGCGCTGGTCGCCATGGCGGCGGGTGATCCCGGCCCTCGGCTGGTGGAGCTCAGGCGGGCGGCTTCGGGGCGGGTCGCGGCCGGCTTGGGCCCCGTCGGTGTCGCGGGCTTCGATGGCGCTGCCCACAACCTGCCCCGATACCGACCCGCGGAGGTGACCGCGGCGATCCTCGGCGTCGCGGGCTGAGACGCCCGCCTGCCTCGGCCGGCCATTCCCACGCGGCTGTGTCCAGTGGCAGGATGGCCGCGTGAGGTTCTTGCCGAGGCTCCGCACTGGTCCGGTCGACTCCTGGTACTGGAGTGGCGACGCGTTCCCTCCGGTCTCGTTCTGGTTCGCGCCCTCGTCCTCGACGGACTGGCGATCCCGCCGTTCGATCAGCACCCCGACGGCGATGGCCGCTGCCGCCGACGACGTGTCTCGTCGCGCCGGAGGTTGGTCCCGATGGGTTCAGGCGGCAGGTCGTGGCCGACGCCGAGGCCCTCGATCCGATGAGGGTGGCCGCACCGGGATGACCGCCACGCGGGTGCAGGCGTGACCGGCGGCGGTCCTGCGAACAGTGCACCGGACGGACTGGCCTGCCGCCGCCTGAGCTGTCAGCAAGGATCCAGCGCCTGCTGGCCCGCCCGCCCGCGTGGCGGTGGCTCGACCCGCCCGCCCCGAACGGCGAGCTCACCATGGCGAGCCTCGAGGCGGCCGCGGAACTGCCGGACCCCGCCCTGGCGCGTGCGATCGAGGCGTACGTGCGCAGCGTCTGGAGTGCCTGGGCGCCGCACCACACGCAGGCAAGGGCATGGTCGGAGGGGGCGCGCTGAGCGGGGGTACCATCGCGCTGATGCCGCGCAACAACCCGCCCGAGCTGCCCGACCACGTTCGCCGGATCGTGGACGAGATCGAGACCGACAGTGGCGACGACGCGCCCCTGACCCTCGGCGACGGGCATTCCAACGGGCGGATCGAATCGGCCGTGCGCCAGATCCTGGTCGAGATCGGCGAGGACCCGCGGCGCGACGGCCTGCTCGACACGCCGGCCCGGATGCACCGCATGTACCGCGAGCTCACGGCGGGCTACCACGTGGACGTCGAGCGCCTCATCAACCGCGCGATCTTCGAGGTCGACTACTCGGAGATGGTCGTGGTCAAGGACATCGAGTTCCACTCGCTGTGCGAGCACCACCTGCTGCCCTTCTTCGGCCGCGCCCACGTGGCGTACATCCCCAAGGGCCACGTGATCGGGCTGTCCAAGATTCCGCGGATCGTGGAGATGTACGCACGCCGCCTCCAGGTGCAGGAGCGGATGACGACGCAGATCGCCGAGCTCCTCATGGAGCGCCTCCAGCCCGATGGCGTGGGCGTGGTGCTCGAGGCGACCCACCTGTGCGCCGCGATGCGCGGTGTGCGCAAGCCCGGGACGGTCATGACGACGGCCGCGGTCCTGGGCCTGTTCCGGCGCAACGACAAGACCCGCGCCGAGTTCTTCGCGCACATCGGCCGCCGGCCGCCCGAGGCCTGACCAGGCGCGTCTTCCCCTCCATTGGCGGGCCCGGTCCGCCCTGGCGTCCGCGGCGCCGGTCCCCATGGCGGCCCTGTGGGCGCCTGACGCGCCGGGAGGTGGCACGGCGCGGCCATGGCGGCGGTCCGACCCCCATTCGGGCGCACGGTCCGGCCGGCGCGGCGCTCGAACCGCCCGCAGGGCCGCTCCGTGCACCGGGCTGGCGGGGAGCTGGCGGCGGGACGGCCGGGACGAGCGAAGCGCCGGCACCGGTGCCGCCGGCCCTTGTGGCGAACCCGACCTTGCGGAGGGCCGCAGCGACCACGTGCGAGTGGCGAGACGTTCGCCCCCTGAGTGGCGCGATCGCGCGGACGGACGGCCTCCCGCTGCAACTACAATCGCCGCATGACCGACCGACCGCTGAAGGTGCTGATCGCCAAGCCCGGGCTCGATGGCCACGACCGCGGCGCGAAGGTGCTCGCGCGAGGCCTCCGCGACGAGGGCTTCGAGGTTGTCTACACCGGCCTCCGCCAGACGCCCGACATGATCGTCACCGCCGCGCTCCAGGAGGACGTGGACGTGGTGGGCATGTCCATCCTCTCGGGCGCCCACATGACGCTGGTGCCGCGGGTCCTCGACCTGCTTCGGGCTCGGGGCATGGGCGACGTGCTGGTGACCGTGGGCGGGATCATCCCCGACGACGACGTGGAGCAGCTCCGCGTGGCCGGCGTGGCCGGCGTGTTCGGCCCGGGCACGACGATCCGCGAGGTCGCCGACTTCATCCGCGCCAACGCGACGCCGCGCGAGGCGTGACCGACCTCGCCGGGTCGCCGGCCGAGCGCGCCGCGGCCCTCGCCGACGCGTCCCGAGCCGGGGACCGCCGAGCCCTCGCGAGGCTCCTGACCGCCGTCGAGAACCACACGGCCGTCGCCGAGCAGGCCCTGCGACGCCTCTACCCGCTGGCCGGCGGCGCCCATCTCGTCGGGATCACCGGGCCGCCCGGCGCGGGCAAGTCCACGCTCGTGGCCGCGCTCATCGCGCATCTCCGGGCCGCCGGCCGGACCGTCGCCGTCGTCGCTGTGGACCCCTCGTCGCCCATCACCGGCGGCGCGCTGCTGGGCGACCGGGTCCGCATGCAGGGCTACGCGCAGGATGACGGCGTGTTCATCCGCTCAATGGCGTCGCGCGGGCACGCGGGCGGGCTCGCGGCCACGTCCACGTCGGCTGCCGCCGTGCTCGACGCAGCGGGTTTCGACATCGTCCTGCTCGAGACGGTCGGGACGGGCCAGAGCGAGGTCGAGGTGGCCGCCGCAGCCGACACGACGGTCGTGCTCGAGGCGCCCGAGATGGGCGACGAGGTACAGGCGATCAAGGCGGGCCTGCTCGAGGTGGCCGACATCATCGTGGTGAACAAGGGCGACCGGCCCGGGGCGCAGCGGACGGCGGCCCAGCTCCGCGCCATGCTCGCCCCGGCCGGCGAGGTCCACGGGGATCGCCCGCCGGCCAAGCGCCCGGACGTCCTGATCACCACGGCAGTCTCCGGGGACGGCGTGCCGGAGCTGGTGGCCGCACTCGACCGCCACCGGGCCGCGGGGGCCACCGAGGCCACGCCGGCCGCACGCCGGGCCAGGGCGGCGGCGCAGGTCCGGGCCGTCCTCGTGGAGCGGCTGTGGCACCGCCTCGCGTCGCCCGCGCTCACCGGCGAGACCGACGCCGCCCTCGAGGGCGTCGCCCGCCACGACATCGACCCGTATACGGCCGCCGACGCGCTGCTCGCCGCGCTGGGCCGTGAGGAGACGCCATGAGCATCGACCACGTCTTCGTCGCCGGCGCCGGCCTCATGGGCCACGGCATCGCCCAGGTGCACGCCGCGATCGGCAAGCGCGTGACGCTCTACGAACCCGACCTCGCGCGCGCCGAGGCCGGCCGGGCGCGGATCGCGGCCAACCTCGAGCGGTCCGTCGCCAAGGGCCGGATCTCGCAGGCCGACCGCGACGCCAGCCTCGGCAACCTCACCGCCACGGACGACCTCTCCGCCGCCGCCGACGCCGACCTGGTCGTCGAGGCCGTGTTCGAGGACGAGGCCGTCAAGACCGCGCTCTGGTCTAAGCTCGACGCCATCGCGCCCGCCCGGGCCATCTTCGCGTCCAACACCTCGTCGATCTCGATCGACCTCCTCGCCGCCGCCACCGCCGAGGCGCGCCGCGCGCAGTTCGTGGGGATGCACTTCTTCAGCCCCGTCCCGGTCATGCCGCTCATCGAGCTGATCCGCGGCGCGGCCACCAGCGACACGACCGAAGCCGCGATCCGCGCCCTCGCCGCCGAGCTCGGCAAGCAGGTGATCGTGAGCGCGGACCGGCCGGGCTTCCTCGTCAACCGCGTGCTGATGCCGCTCCTCGCAGAGGCGATGCGCGCCTACGAGGAGGGGACCGGCACGGCCGAGGACATCGACACGGGCGCCAAGGTGGGCCTCAACCACCCGATGGGACCGCTCGAGCTCGCCGACTTCATCGGGCTCGACGTGTGCCTCGGGGTCATGCGCGTGCTGCACGAGGGCCTGGGGGGCCAGCAGTTCGAGCCGCCGCGCGTGCTCGTGGAGCTGGTCGAGGCCGGGCACCTGGGCCAGAAGACGGGGCGGGGGTTCCACACCTACCCGCGCTGAGCCCCGCGGCCCGGACCCGCCGCGCCGGCAGTCAGCGCTCGATGGCGTCGCGGACGAGCTGCTGCCGGCCGGCGTTGTCGAAGGGCTTGGGGAGCACCAGCACGCCCGTCCGGCGGACGAACTCGGCAAGCTTGGCATTGCCCGGGTCGCCGGGGCGATGTCGTCCGGCCCGGCGCCCTTGTCGCCCGGCGCCCAGACGTGCAGCGTCCCGCTGCATCCTCCGGGGGCTCCAGCAACGCCTGCTCGGCGGGGCTCCACGCCCCGACGTTGCTGCTCGAGTCCCACGATGACCGCCGCATCGGCGACAGCGGCGAGAGGGCTCAGGGCTCCTGCTTCACCCGGCGCGATGGGCATCGGCTGGACCCCCTCATGGTCGGATGGCCCCTCGAATCGCACCGGGGCCGTCGAGGGCTGGCCGTCCTGCATCGAGGTGTACAGTCGGCCGATGGAACAGCTCTCCGGACCCGACGGGCACGTCTACATCGTCGCCGCCGCCAGGACGCCCATCGGCAAGTTCGGCGGGGCGCTCTCGGGCACGCCCGCCGTCGAGCTGGGTGCAACGGCAATCCGCGCGGCCGTCGAGCGCTCGGGCCTGCCGGCCGATGCCGAGGTCGCCGAGGTGATCATGGGCCAGGTGCTCCAGGCCGGGTCGGGCCAGGCACCGGCGCGCCAGGCGCTGCTCCGGGCCGGGCTCGCCGACACCGTGCCCGCAACCACGATCAACCGCGTGTGCGGCTCGGGGCTCAAGGCGATCATGTTCGCGGCGGCGGGGATCCGCGCGGGCGACGGCGACCTGTACGTGGCCGGCGGCATGGAGTCGATGAACCAGGCGCCCTTCCTGCTCCGCAAGGCCCGGTTCGGCTACCGCCTGGGGCAGGGGACGCTCGACGATTCGGCGGTGCTCGACGGGCTCTGGTGCTCCATCGACGACTGCCACATGGGGACGCACGCCGAGCGGGTCGCCATCGGCAGGTCCATCTCCCGCGAGGACCAGGACGCGTTTGCGCTCGAGAGCCACCGGCGCGCAGTCGCGGCGATCGACGCCGGCCGCTTCGATGATGAGATGGCGCCGGTGTCCATCCGGGACGCCAAGGGACGCGAGACGCTCGTGACGGTCGACGAGGGCCCGCGGCGCGACACCTCAGCCGAACTGCTCGCGAAGCTGCCAGCCGTCTTCCCGCTGCCGGAGGGCGAGGACCGGGGCCAGGCGACGAAGGGGACGGTCACGGCGGGCAACGCGCCCGGGATCACTGACGGGGCGGCGGCGACGGTCGTCGCCTCGGAGCGGGCGGTGGAGCGATACGGCCTGACGCCGCTGGCCCGGATCGTCGGGTATGCGCAGGCCGAGACGACGCCGCGCTGGCTGTTCCTCGCGCCGATCGAGGGCATCCGCGCCCTGGAGCGCCGAACGGGCCTCGCGCCTGCCGACTACGACCTCGTCGAGGTCAACGAGGCGTTCGCAGCGCAGGTCCTCGCCGACGGGCGCGAGCTCGGCTTCGACTGGTCGAAGGTCAACGTGAACGGCGGCGCGATCGCCCTGGGCCACCCGATCGGCGCCTCGGGGGCGCGCATCGTGGCCACGCTGCTCCACGAGCTCCGGCGTCGAGGCGGGCGGTATGGACTCGCCACGCTGTGCCTCGGCGGTGGCGGCTCGGTGGCCATGGCCTTCGAGCGCGTGTGACGGGCCGTCCGGCCCTAACCGCCGGCGCGGGACCCGGGCAGCCTCTGCATGTCGACAGGGTGGCAGCGCGCCGCCTCTGCCGATCGTGCCCAACCCGGCTCCGCGACGACCGGATCGCCCTGACAACGCCTCAGGCGCCGCTCCTGATCCCCGCACCTGCCCCCTGCGCTTGAGACTGACCCAGGCCCGCCCTCGATCCGGGCGTCGCGCCGCCGCCCCGTCAAGCCGCCAATCACCCCGCAAGGGTCAGGCCTGCCCGGCGATGTCGCCACCCATCTCCACGACGGCGTCGCAGGCGAGGCGGAGCAGCAGCTCCCGGCCCGTCGCGTGGCCCTGCCAGTTCCGGTGGTCCCCCAGCGGGGCGTCTTGGGGAATGGCGCCCCGGCCATCGCCGCAACGGCCGGCCCGAGTTTGACGCGGCCGGGGGCGACGCCCGACGATCGGCGCGCCGTCGTCATCCCCGGAGGTCCCCGATGCCCGAGCCCGCCGTCCATCAACAGTTCATCGCCGGCCGCTGGGTCGATTCGGTCTCCGGCGCGACCTTCGAGAGCGTCAACCCCGCCGACACCCGCGACGTGGTGGGACGCTTCCAGGCGGGCACCGCCGCCGACGTCGCGATGGCCGTCCGCGCCGCGGACGAGGCGTCGAAGGGCTGGAAGGCGACGCCAGCCCCGAAGCGCGGCGAGATCCTCTACCGCTTCGGCGCGCTGATGGCCGAGCACAAGGAGCGCCTCGCCAGAGCGATGACCCGAGAGATGGGCAAGGTGCTGGCGGAGGCGCGCGGCGACGTCCAGGAGGGGATCGACATCGCGTTCCTCATGGCGGGCGAGGGGCGGCGGCTGTTCGGCGACACCGTCCCGTCCGAGCTCCCCGACAAGTGGGCGATGAGCATCCGCCAGCCGCTGGGGATCGCCGGCATCGTCACGCCGTGGAACTTCCCGATGGCGATCCCGTGCTGGAAGATGATGCCCGCGCTCGTGGCCGGCAACACCGTCGTGTTCAAGCCCAGCTCGGACGCGCCGCACTGCGCCACGCTCCTCGTCGAGCTGCTTGAGCAGGCGGGCTTCCCGGCGGGCGTGGTGAACCTCGTCACCGGTGGCGGGGGCGAGGTGGGCGATGCGATCGTCGAGAACCCCGACGTCTCGGTGATCTCGTTCACCGGCTCCAGCACCACGGGCCGCACCATCGCGGAGCGGGCCGGCCGCCGCCTCACGCGCCTCAGCCTCGAGCTCGGCGGCAAGAACGCGGTGGTCGTGCTGCGCGACGCCGACCTCGACCTCGCGGTCGACGGGATCCTGTGGTCCGCGTTCGGGACCACCGGCCAGCGGTGCACGGCATGCTCCCGGGTCATCGCCGACAAGCCCATCGCCGATGAGCTGGTGCGGCGCCTGGCGGAGCGCACGGAGCGGCTCCGGCTGGGCTCGGGTCTCGACGAGTCGGTCGAGGTGGGGCCGCTCGTCAACGCGCCGGCGGTGCGCAAGGTGGAGTCGTACGTCGAGATCGGCCGCGGCGAGGGCGAGCTCGTGTGCGGCGGCGAGCGCGAGACGGCCGGAGACCTCGCCAACGGGCACTTCTACCAGCCCACGATCTTCGCCGGGGTCGGGCCGATGGCCCGCATCGCGCAGGAGGAGATCTTCGGCCCGGTGCTCTCGGTGATCCCAGTGGACGGCTACGAGGAGGCGCTCACGGCCGCGAACGGCACCCACTACGGCCTCTCGGCATCGATCTACACCCGCGACGTCAACACGGCGTTCCGCGCGATGCGCGACTTCGAGACCGGCATCGTCTACATCAACGCCGGCACGACCGGCGCCGAGACGCACCTCCCGTTCGGCGGCTGGAAGGACACCGGCAACGGCCACCGCGAGGCCGGCCACGTCGCGCTCGACACCTTCACCGAGTGGAAGGCGGTCTACGTGGACTTCAGCGGCAGGCTCCAGCGCGCGCAGATCGACAACCAGCCGGGCTAGACGCCTCGCCGGCCCCTCCGGCCCTTCCGGCACGGGGTCCGGCGTTCATGGCCGAGGGCATTGTCACGCTCGCCGGCAGCCCGCTGTACACGAGCATGGCCGACACCGACGCCGTGGTCGACGAGGCGCTCGGGGCGTTCGGGCGGGTGCTGTCGAGCGCGGAGGGGGTGGGGCAAGGTCGCGCCGCAGTCGTTCGGCGCCGTCGGCTCGCGCGGCGCGTTTCGTGGTCGCCCACTGGCATCCCATGCCATGGATCTGGCCCACTGGTGTCGGTTCGTGGCCCCCGATGCCACGACCCGACCCATCCGGCGACCTCGACGGCCAGGATCACGTCACCTCTTGGCACCGCATGCCACGAGGTGACGGGCGACTCGCGGATCCATGGCACGGGATGCCACGCCCGACCAGTCGGCCCGGTTCCCTTCGCTGATCGGGGACCGCCGGCCGCGCGCGGCGTGCGACATGCGCTACCATTCCGGCGGTTCCGGGCCCGTAGCTCAACGGTAGAGCGGGGGACTCTTAATCCCTAGGTTCAGGGTTCGAATCCCTGCGGGCTCACCAACCTCTGCTCGAGCCAGCCCTCTTCCGGTAGCGGAAGGGGGCTTCTCTGTGAGCCGGAGCGGCTCCTCCATCTGGACGACGAGGTTCCTCGCGCCGGGCAGCGACATGACCACGGCGTGTGGATCAGGCACCCGGGTGCGGTGGGGCGCGTCTACCCGACGGCAGGTCAACTCGCCGCAACCGGCCCGTCGCGCGGTGCCCTTGGCACCCATGCGGCGTGCCCTTGGCACCCCGGCGCGGGGACGATCGGGTCTGAGCCACGGCACCCACGTCACCCATGATGGACATCGGCGTCCCCATGCCGCGCCGTTCGCCGCTGCGGGACCACCCGCGGCCGAAGGCGCTGGCTCGTGCGAGGAAGCCGGATGCAGGACGACGGGCTGTACGCCGCGCTGCTGCGGCGGGGAATGACGCGCCGTTCGTTCCTCGGCTTCTCAGCCGCGATGGCCGCCGCCCTCGCCCTCCCCGCCAGCTTCGCCCCGCAGATCGCCACGGCCGTCGAGGGCGCGAAGCGCCTGCCGGTCATCTGGGTCCGCGGCCAGTCCTGCGGCGGCGACACGGAGGCGCTCCTGCGCTCCGGCGACCCGACGGCCGTCTCGCTGTTCCTGGACGTGCTCGCGGTCGAGTACCACGATTCGCTGCTCGCGGTCGCCGGGGCCGATGCGGAGCTGGCGCGGACGAGCGCGATGCAGCTCTACCCCAACGGCTACCTCGCCGTCGTGGAGGGCTCGATCCCCGACGGCGCGTCGGGCGCCTACTGCCTCATCGGCGGGCGGCCCGCGGCAGACGTCGTCCGTGAGGTCAGCGCCGGCGCGCTCGCGACCATCGCGGTGGGCTCCTGCGCCTGCGACGGCGGCGTCGCGGCTGCCGGCTGGAACACCACGCACGCGGGCGGGGTGAAGGGCCTGGTGGGCGGCGGCAAGTACATGGCCCTGCCGGGCTGCCCGGTCAACCCGGTCAACCTGGCATCGGTGATCGTCCACTGGATCACGTTCAGTGCCCTGCCTGCGGCCGACCTGGCCGGGCGTCCGCTGTCGGCGTACGGGAACCTGATCCACAACCAGTGCGAGCGTCGGCCCCACTTCGAGTTCGGCGAGTTCGCCACCGAGTGGGGCGACCAGGGTGCGCAAGAGGGCTGGTGCCTGTACAAGCTCGGCTGCAAGGGCCCCGAGACGATGGGCAACTGCCCGACCGTCAAGTACGGCGAGAAGATCAGCTGGAACGTCCGCGCGGGTCACGGCTGCATCGGCTGCATGACGCCGAGCTTCTGGAACGAGATGGGCTCCGCGCACAAGCGCCTGCCGGCACCTGTGTTCTTCCTTCCCAACCTCACGGCCGACATGATCGGCGGGGGGCTGCTGGCCGGGATCGGCGGGGTCGCCGGCCTGCACGCGGTGGGCATGGGGATGCGGTTCAAGCGACGCCGGGTCATCGCCGCCCGCGACAAGGCCATGGCGGCGGTGGGGTCGGCGGTCGCCTCGCCCGCTGCCCTCGAGACCGAGGGGCCCCAAGCGGAAGCCGGTCCCGATGGCGGGCGGGCGCCCGAGGCGGGAGGAGCGAGCCCGGCCGGCACCCTCGACGCCGCCGAGCGCGGGGCCGCCGCCGAGGCGGCTCTCGACTCCGGGGCCCCCGCTGGTCCGGAGGAGCGCTGACGTGGCCAGGATCGTCATCGACCCCGTCACTCGCGCCGGCGGCAACCTGCGCGTCGAGTTCACCCGGGCCGGCTCTGTGATCGACGACGCCTGGGTCTCGGGCATGAGCTTCCGGGGCATCGAGCTCGCGCTCGCCGGCCGCGACCCGCGCGACGCCTGGACGCTCGCGGAGCGCATCTGCGGCACCTGTTCGGGCGTCCACGCGCTCGCCTCGGTCCGGGCCGTGGAGAACGCGCTCGGGATCCGGATCCCGGTCAACGCCCGGATCATCCGCAACCTGCTGGCGGGGACGCTGCTCGTCCGCGACCACGTCATGAGCCTCTACCTGGGTCAACTGGCCGACTTCGTCGACCTGAAGTCGGCCACCGCGGCGGACCCCGCCGCCGCGGCCGCCCTCGCCGCCAAGCAGGCCGACCGCCCGAACGCGACCGCCGCCGACTTCGCGACGGTGCGCGACCGCATCGCGGCCGAGATCGGCAGCAGCCACCCGAGCGTGATCGGCAACGGCTGGTGGGGCCATCCCGCCTACCGCCTCGCGCCGGAGCAGAACCTGCTGCTCGCGGCCCACATGCTCGAGGCGCTCGACTGGCAGCACGAGTTCATGCGGCTCCATGCGCTCCTCGGCGGCAAGGATCCGCATCCCCAGACGTACCTCGTGGGCGGCATGGCGGTGACCCCGCCGTGGGGCGGCCCAACCGGCACGGCAGGTCGGGACCACCCCCAGGTCCCGGATCGCAACGCGCCCGAGCCGCTGAGCTCGGAGGGCTTCGCGTTCATGGAGGGCCTGGTCAAGACCGGGCGCGACTTCGTGACGCAGGTCTTCGCGCCGGACGTCGCGCTCCTCGCCGGCGCCTATTCGGACTGGGTGGAGCTGGGTGTCGGCCCCGGCGGCTACCTCTCCGCGGGCGAGTACCCGGCCAACGACGCCTCGCCGCCCGAGCTGCTCTTCCCGACCGGGCGCCTGGACGACGGCAACCTCGAGGCGTCGCAGCCGGTCGCCGACGGCGAGTTCACCGAGGCCGTGGGCAGCAGCTGGTACCGCTACCAGGCCGGGGCCGACACGCTCCTCGGCGGCGGGAGCGGCGAGACCGCGCCGGCGTGGCCGGGCCTGCCCCTGCCGCTCACGACCCTTGACGGGGCCGCCGCCTACTCGTGGGTCAAGTCGGCCCGTTACCGCGGCGTGCCGATGGAGGTCGGGCCCCTGGCCCGCGTGCTCGTGGGCGTCGCGAACGGCCGGGAGGATATCGTCCAGACGCTCGCCACGGCGCTGGATCCGCTCAACCTCCAGGTCGACAAGCTGCCGGGCGTGATCGGCCGGCTGGTGGCCCGCTCGGTCGAGGCCGACGTGGTGATCGGACACGCCGCGATCTGGCTCTCGGACCTCAAGGCGAACCTCGCCACGGGCGACCTCGCGGTGGCCGACGTCACGTCCTGGGACCCGGAGTCGTGGCCCGCTGAGGCGCACGGCTTCTCGCTCGGCGAGGGACCGCGCGGCGCCGTCGGCCACTGGGTGACGATCCGCGACAAGGTGGTCGCCGACTATCAGGTGATCGACGCCTCCACTTGGAACCTCGCCCCGCGCGACGTCACCGGCAGCCGCGGCCCGCTCGAGGCGGCGCTCCGCAATACCCCCGTGGCGGATGCCAAGCGGCCGCTCGAGGCCCTGCGGGTCGTCCACTCCTTCGCTCCCTGCGCGGGCTGCGCCGCGCACACCTTCGGCCCCCGCCGGGACACCCCCGCGGAGCGCACCGCACGCCCGGAGGCCACCCGATGACCGCGCTCGACGACGTCCGGATCACCCCCGCGGCAGCGCCCGCCCCGCCCACGGCCTCCACGGAGGCGACGGCCGCGCACGGGCACCCGGTCATCGACCGGCCGCACGACCGGGTTGGCGTCTACATCTGGCAGGTGCCGGTCCGCATCACGCACTGGGTCACCGCATTCTGCATCGTGACCCTCAGCCTGACCGGCGGGTACATCGCGGACCCGTTCCTCATCCCGCCCGGCGGCCACGTGATGACCACGATCCGGATGATCCACATCATCGCGGCGCTCACGTTCCTGGTGTCGGGCGCCATCCGGACGGTGTACCTGCTGTTCGGCAACCGGTTCGCGCGCTGGACCGCGTTCATCCCCACCAACCGCAAGCAGTTCACCGAGCTGTTCCGCCAGGCTGGCTTCTACGGCTTCGTCAAGAGCGAGATCCCCAAGGTGCTGGGGCACAACCAGCTGGCGGCCGCCGCGTACCTCGCGCTGTTCGCGCTGCTGCTGGTCGAGACCGTCACGGGCTTCGCGCTCGACGGCCTGATGGGCGCCGAGCCCGGCGCGACGGGGTTCGCCTGGCTGCGCGAGCTCTTCGGCCCGCAGATGCTCCGGCTGGTCCACCACCTCTCGATGTGGCTGATCCTCGCCATCGCCCTGTTCCACGTCTACAGCTGCGTGCTCGTCGACCACATCGAGAACGTGGGCGTCGTGACCAGCATGTTCACCGGCTTCAAGTTCCCGACCCGTGAAGAGGTCGTCGAATCCCGCGACGGCGGGGTCGAGGTCCTGGAGCAGGCCGTCAAGAGGGCCGAGGGATGATGGCCCCGCTCGACGGCCCGGCGGTCGTTCTCGGCGTGGGCAACATCCTGCTTCGCGACGACGGCGTCGGCGTGCGCGTCGTGCGCGGGCTCCGGTCACTTGTGGAGCACGACCCGTCCGCGCTCCCGGAGGGGACCCGGCTGGTGGACGGCGGGACGCTCGGGCTGGACCTCCTGCGGACCGTCGACGGCGCGCGCTGCCTGCTGCTGCTCGACGCGGTCGACCTCGGCCAGCCGGCCGGCACCGTGAGCGTGCTGCGCGGCGACGCGGTCCTCGCCGCCGGCGGCGCCTGGGGCCGGAGCGTCCCCGGCGGGGTGGGCGAGCTCCTCGCGGCGGCGCGGCTGATGGGCTGGCTGCCCGACCCAGTCGCCATGGTCGGCATCCAGGTCCACGACACCAGCTTCGGCGTCGGGCTGTCCGAGCACGTGGCCGCAGCCCTGCCGCCCGCGATCGCCACCGCCCGCCACGAGCTGCACGAACTCCACAGGCTGGCGCACGCAGCCACGTCCCGGACTGCCGGGGCGGGCGAGGCGGAAGGGGCGATGGCATGAAGCGACGCATGGACAGGACGCTGCGCCTGCTGATCCTGCTCAACCTGGCCGTCATCGCGATGCTCGCCGCGATCATGATCGCGAACTGGCTCGAGCTGATCCCTGCCCGCGGCACCTTCCCGGCCAGCACCTCCGGCACGGCCGGGTCCCCACTCGCCCCCGGCGCCTCCGCGTCGCAGCAGGTGTTCCAGATGGGCCTCGCCCACATCCCCACCTCCAACGACTGCCTGCTGTGCCACACCTCGGGCGGGTCCGCGGGCATCAAGCCCATCCCGGCGATGGGCCATCCGCTGGCGGGCTGGACGGCCTGCCTGACCTGCCACACCAACGAGAAGCTGGGGCGCGAGGCGCCGGGCCACGAGGGCATCGCCGAGAGCGAGTGCACCAACTGCCACAAGGAGCCCACTCAGGGCCCGGCCATCACGCAGGCCCACGCCAACCTCAACAAGCCCTGCCTGAGCTGCCACGGCTCGGTGGCCCACCTGCCGACATCGATGGTTGGCCGCAGCCAGGACGAATGCTGGCTGTGCCACAAGCCGAACCCGTCGCCGCCGCCCATCAAGCCGCACCCGGATCCGCAGAACCTCGCGTGTCGCGACTGCCACAAGTCGTCGTCCGTGGGCAGCCTGCCGATCGACCACGCGCTCCGCGGCGATGACACGTGCGTGCTGTGCCACGACATCGGCACCGGCTCGAAGGCGTCTCCGGGGGCGAGCCCGTCGTCGGGCGCGAGTGCCTCGGCGTCGCCGGTCACCTCGCCGCTCGCGCCGACCCTCGCGCCGCCGTCCGCGCGGCCAGCCCTGTCGCCGATCGCGAGCCCGCTCGCCTCGACCTCGCCCTGACGTCCGGGCGGGTCGCGCGGGGACCGCGACCTGTCCGATGATTGGGCCATGCCGGAACCGCTGCTGCTGTCCTGGGACGACCTCGACCACCTCGTGGCCAAGCTGGCCGACGAGGTGGGGCGTGATCACGATCTCGTGCTCGCGATCACCCGCGGCGGGCTCGTGCCGGCCGGGATGCTCGCGTACCGCCTCGACCTGCGCGAGATCCTCGTCGCGGGCGTGGAGTTCTACCGGGCGGAGGGCGGTACCCACCCCGAGCCGCTGGTGCTGCACTTCCCCGACGCCACGCTGCTCGCGGGCAAGCGGATCCTGGTGGTCGACGAGGTCTGGGAGACCGGCGAGACGATGACGGAGGTCGTTGCGCGCGTTTGCGCAGCCGGCGGGACGCCGGTGTCGGCCGTGCTGCACTTCAAGCCCGGCCGGTCGCGCGTCTCGGGGCGGCCCGACCACCACGCGGCCACGATCGAGGGCTGGGTGACCTACCCCTACAAGGCCGGCGGCTGAACTGCAACGCTGCAGGAAGTGTCTCGCGGCTCCGCCGGTTCTCATGCGCCTCTCAGGCCGATCTGCTGAAGTACGTGTCAACGCGGCGCTCTCGGTGGCTCCCTCCTCTCCTCCCCACCGAGAGCGCCGCGAACGTCTGTCCTGACGGGAAGGCTGTGTGAGCCGCTCCGTGCACCTCGCGCCATCGCCGGCCCCGGAGGCCGTCAGCATCGAACGCCCGGCCTCGGCAGCGCGCTTGGCGGTCCCGCCCGTGTGGGCGGGCGCGGTGCTGGTGGGGCTGCTGGCGGCGGTCGTCGCGTTCTGGTCGCTCGACGTCAGCGGCTACGCCAACACCTACTACTCCGCCGCGGCGCAGGCAGCCGGCCAGAGCTGGTCCGCCATGTTCTTCGGCTCGATCGACGCGGCCGGGTTCATCACCGTGGACAAGCCGCCAGCCTCGCTCTGGGCGATGGGCCTCTCGGTGCGGCTGCTTGGGCTGAGCCCGTTCGCCGTGCTGCTGCCCGAGGCGCTGTACGGCGTGGCCTCCGCCCTCCTGCTGTACGACGCCGTCCGGCGCCAGGCTGGGGCCGCGGCGGGCGTGCTCGCCGGAGTGGCGCTGGCAGTGACCCCGGTCGCCGCCCTCATGTTCCGCTACAACAATCCCGACGCCCTGCTCGTGCTGCTGCTGGTGGCGGCGGCGTGGTCGCTGGTGCGGGCCCTGGAACGTGATCACCTGGCGTGGCTCGCGCTGGCCGGCGCGCTGGTGGGGCTCGGTTTCCTGACCAAGTACCTCCAGGCGCCCTTGGTGCTGCCCGGGTTCGCGCTGACGTACCTCGTCGCCGGGCGGGGTGGCCTTCGACGCCGAATGGCGGGGCTCGCCGTCACCGGGTTCGCGGCCTTCGCCGCGTCGGCGTGGTGGGTCGCGATCGTGGAGCTGGTCCCGCCCGGGTCGCGTCCGTACATCGGCGGGAGCAGCAACAACTCGGTGCTCGACCTCGTGTTCGGCTATGACGGCCTCGGCCGGATCTTCGGCCAGCGTCTCGGGGGTCCAGCGGCGGGTGCCGGGTTCCCGACGCCGGGCGGTGGCGGTGGGCCGGGCGGCTTCGGGGGGCCGGGAGCTGGCTTCGGCGGCGCCCCCGGCCTGCTGCGCATGTTCGACAGGCAGTGGGGGACCGAGATCAGCTGGCTGCTTCCGTCGGGCGCGATCGGGCTGGTCGTGGGGCTGGCGGCCCGCCTGCGCGCGCCGCGCACCGACCCGAGGCGCGCCGCGCTGCTGCTGTGGGGCAGCTGGGCCGGCATCCACGTCGTCGTGTTCTCGTTCATGTCGGGCATCGCGCACCCGTACTACTCATCGGCCATCGCGCCGGCGGCGGCCGCGCTGACCGGCATCGGCATCCTCGAGGCGTGGCGCCTTCGCGACCGGGCGCGCTGGGCGGGCCTGGCCCTCGGCGCGCTGCTGCTGGCGACGGCCTGGTGGCAGCTCCAGCTGCTCGACCGCGCGCCGACGTTCGCGCCGGGGCTGGGTGTCGGGGCACTGCTGGTCGCGCTCGCCGCGTCGATCGTGGTGGCCCTGCCCGTTGGGCCCGAGGACCGGCCCTCCCGGCGCGCTGCGCGCGGGGCCGCGCTGGCGGGCGTGGTCGCGATCCTGGTCGGCCCAACGGTGTGGACCGCCGCGACGGTCGGCCGGCCGATCACCGGCGGCGACCCGTCGTCAGGGCCCGCGGCTCCGCTGTCGTTCCGCTCGTTCGGCAGGCTGGGCGGTCCTAACGGGCCGGGCGGCTTCGCCGGCGACCCGGGCGGCATCGAGCAGGAGCTGGTCGACTACCTCGTCGCGAACCGCGGGTCGGCGACGTGGCTCGTCGCGGTGGCGACCGCCAACGCCGCCGGACCGCTCCAGCTCGCGAGCGGCGTCCCCGTCATGGCGATGGGCGGCTTCATGGGCGCCGACCCCGTCCCCACGCAGGAGCAGCTCCAGGCCGACGTGCACGACGGCCGGCTCCGCTTCGTCCTGCTCGGAGGCGACGGCGGAGGTCCCGGCGGGGCCTTCGGCGGCGACGGGCGGGGGAGCGTGGCGGCGGCGCGCAACGCGTGGGTCCAGACCGCCTGCCGACCCGTCCCGGGCGTCGCGAGCGGCAGCCTCTTCGACTGCGCGGGCGCCGCCTGAGACGGGCCGGGGGTTGAGCGAACAGACCATGGCCAGCGGTCCGGCCGACACCGCCGCGCCTCTCAGGCCAATCTCAGCGCCTGGCGCTTGACTGGGTGACAATGCACTCGAGCGTCCGCACGGAGCCCCTCTCATGACCTCGCCCTTCCCGCCCGCCAGTCCAGAATCGACCGGCCAGGACGGCACGGAGCCGCAGCCGAGCCCGTGGGCCGTGCCCGAGCCCGCCCGCGCATGGGAATCGCCTGCGGAGCCGCCCGCACCCGTCGAGCGCTGGGGCACGGCATCCACCTGGGGCGCGGTTTCGACCCCGCCCGCACCGCCCGCGGCCTGGTCGCCTGCGGGCGCCGGTCCCGTGCACCCCCACGACGCCGTCGTGGCGCCCCGCCGCCAGCCTCGCACCGGCGTGGGCACCCTGGTGGCGGTCGCGGTCCTCTCTGCCGTGCTCTCATCGGGCGGGACCGCCCTCGCGGTGCATGCGCTGCTGCCCGCCGAGTCGGCCACCTCGAGCGCGCCGGCGGCAACCGCCGCTGCCGCGGTGGCCCCATCGGCTGCCACCGCGGCCACCACGGCCCAGGGCACCGACATCACCGCGATCGTCGCCACCGCCAAGCAGTCCGTCGTCACCATCACGGCTGATGGCGTCAGCGCGAACGGGTTCAACTTCGGCCAGCCCACCCAGGGCATCGGATCGGGCCTGATCCTGACGTCGAACGGCTACATCCTCACCAACCGCCACGTGGTCGAGGGCAGCCAGACCCTGTCGGTCCAGCTCGAGGACGGCAAGTCGTACCCGGCCCAACTCATCGAAACCGCGACCGACAACGACCTCGCGCTGATCAAGATCGACGCGACGGGGCTGACCCCGGCGCGGATCGCCGACTCCTCGAAGATCCAGGTGGGCCAGACGGCGCTCGCCATCGGCAGCCCGCTCGGGACGTACACCGAGACCGTGACTCGGGGCATCATCTCCGGCCTGGGCCGGACCGTGAGCGTCCGCGACGACACCACCGGCCGGCCGGTCACCCTGAGCAACCTGATCCAGACTGATGCCGCGATCAACCCGGGCAACAGCGGCGGTCCGCTCCTCGACGCGAGTGGCGCGGTCGTGGGGCTCAACACGGCCGTCTCCAGCACGGCGCAGGGCCTGGGCTTTGCCATCCCGATCAACGACGCCAAATCCCTGATCGACAAGGCGACGGCGGGGACGGGCGCCTAACCCCCCGCGAGCCCACCTGGGGCCTCGCCGCATCCCGTCGGCTCTCAGACGGCTGTCAGAGGTGGGCGCCAGCATCCAGTCGACTCTGCGCCCAGACCTCCAGACACGCGCTTCCGACTGGAAAGGATTCGCATGCGGCTCCGCCTCTTTGGCACGCTCCTGCTCATCGTCGTCGGCGTCGGGGCGGTCGTCGCCGTCATCGCCCAGCCAGGCGCGGGCTCCACGACGGGCACGCGTTACACGACGGCCACCGCGGCGGTCACCGACGTCACCAAATCCGTCGTGGCGACCGGGACCGTCGGCCCGGTCGCGGTGTACAGCCTCCAGTTCGGGTCCAACGCCACCCTGCTGAACACCTCGTCGAGCAACTCGTCGAGCAACAGCTCGAACTCCAGCGCGGGCAACAGCCCGACCTGGAAGGTCGCCACCCTCACGGCGACGCCGGGCCAGGCCGTCAAGGCCGGCGACGTCCTCGCGACCGCCGACACCTCGTCCGCGCAGCTCGCGCTCACCGTCGCGGAGGCGAACCTCGCCTCGGCGCAGGCGCGCCTCAAGACGGACCAGCAGGGGCTGTCCTCGACCGATCGTGCCGCGGCCGCGCTGTCGGTGACCCAGGCCAACCAGGCGCTCTCGCAGGCTTCCACGGCGCGCAGCCAGACCTACGCGCAGAACAGCCTCAAGCTCAAGCAGCAGCAGCAGGCGATCACCGACGCGAAGGACAGGTACGCGGCCGACGAGGCCGCCAACCCGCCGGTTCCCGCCGCCCAGCTGACGCAGGACCAGAGCGCGATCAGCGCCGCCGAGGACCAGCTCGCGACGCTCAACCTCCAAGTCGCCCAGTCGAACCAGCAGGCCAACAACCAGGTCACGTCGGCCAGCAACCAGCTGCAGTCCGCCAAGCTCGGCTACGCGTCCAAGATCGCCGGGCCGACCAGCGCCACCATCGCCTCGGACCAGGCCGCCATCGCCACCGCCCAGCAGACTGTGGACACGGCGAACTCAAGCCTGGGCTACGCGCAGCTCGTGAGCCCAGTTGACGGCGTCGTCCTCGCGGTGAACATCACCCAGGGCGTGGACGCCTCCTCCGGCTCGGCGATCACGGTCCAGAGCAACGCCTTCCAGGTCTCCGCCAGCGTGGCCGAGGCCGACCTGCCGTCGCTCAAGCTGGGCCAGGACGCGAACGTCACCCTCACCGCCTCGGGCCTCACGGCGACCGGCAAGGTCACCCAGATCACGCCCGTCGGGACCGGCGGGTCGTCGGGCGGCGTCGTGACGTACCCGATCCTCGTGTCCCTGCCGCAGCCCCCCGCGGGCACGGCGTCGGGGATGAGCGCCTCCATCTCGATCATCACCGAGCAGAGGTCGAGCGTGCTCGCCGTCCCGTCGATCGCGCTCGTCGGCTCCGCCACCGCGGGCTACAGCGTGCGCGTCCTCGACAGCGCCAACCAGCCGCAGCTCGCGTCCGTCCAGGTGGGACTGGTGACCTCCTCGATGGCCGAGATCCAGTCCGGCATCAGCGCGGGCACCGTGGTGGTCACCGGGACCTCGGCGACCAGGACCAGCACGGGCACGCAGGGCGGCGGGCTCGGCGGCGGGGGCGGCTTCCCGGGCGGCGGGCAGTTCCGGCAGGTGGGCGGCTGAAGGTGGGCAGCACGGTGTTCGCCACCCCTGGGCAAGGGGCCTTCGGCAATCCAGCGCCGGGCGCGCCGATCTCTGGCGACCCGACGGCCGTCATCGAGCTGCGCGGCATCACGCGGATCTACAGCACGGGCCGGCTCGAGGTCGCGGCGCTCCGCGGCGTGGACCTCGACGTCTGGGAGGGCGACTTCCTCGCGATCGTCGGCCCGTCGGGCAGCGGCAAGAGCACGATGATGAACATCATCGGCTGCCTCGACCGGCCGACCGCCGGCTCGTACCGGCTGGGAGGGACGCCCGTCGAGCAGCTCTCCGACGACGACCTCGCCCGCGTGCGGGGCCGCGCGATCGGCTTCGTGTTCCAGTCGTTCAACCTGCTCCCGCGCACCTCGGCGCTGGAGAACGTGGCCACGCCCCTGCTCTACCAGGGCGTGGGCCGCAAGGAGCGCTACGCGCGGGCGCAGGTGGCGCTCGAGCGCCTGGGGCTGGGCGACCGGCTCCACCACGAGCCGTCCGAGCTGTCCGGCGGCCAGCAGCAGCGGGTGGCGATCGCGCGGGCGCTGGTCACGGAGCCCGCGCTGATCCTGGCCGACGAGCCGACCGGCAACCTCGACAGCCAGTCCGGCGCCGACGTGATCACGCTCCTCCACGAGCTCAACCAGGCGGGCACGACGATCGTGCTCATCACCCATGACTCCGACGTGGCCGTCCAGGCGCTTCGCCAGGTCCACGTCCGCGACGGGCTGCTGGTCCAGTGACCGCGCTCGAGCTCGTCCGCCTCGCCATCTCCCGCCTCGGCACGTCCCGGCTGCGGGCGGTGCTGACCATGCTCGGGGTGATCATCGGCGTGGGATCGATCGTGGCCCTCGTCGCGGTCGCGCAGGGCGCCACGTCGGGCATCACGGACCGGATCCAGGGGCTCGGTACCAACCTGCTGACCGTGTCGCCGGGCGCGACCAGGAACGGGTTCACGCGCCTGGCGCTCGGATCCGCCACCACGCTCACCACCGAGGACGCGCAGGCGATCGCCGCCACCCCCGGCGTGGCCGCCGTGGCCCCGGAGCTCTCCACCCAGAAGGTCGTGATCGCCGGCCTCCAGAACACCACCACGTCCATCATCGGCACGACGCCCGCCTACCTCGAGGTGCGCACGTACACGATGTGGCAGGGCTCGTTCCTCAACCAGGCCGCCGTCGACGGCAGCCTGCGGGTGGCCGTCCTGGGCTCCACCACCGCGGACGACCTGGGGCTCGACGGCACCAGCATCGGCCAGACGATCCAGATCGGGGGCATCCCATTCCAGCTGGTCGGGATCATGCAGCCCAAGGGCTCGTCGGGCGCCACGAGCCAGGACGACCAGGTGCTGATCCCGATCACCACCGCACAGCACTACTTCGTCGGCGGCGACAAGGTGCGCTTGATCAGCGTCAGCGTCGCCTCGGCCAGCCAGATCGACCAGACCCAGGCCGAGCTGACGGTGCTGATGGAGCAGCGCCACGGCACCAACGGCACCAACGACGACTTCACGATCACCAGCCAGGCCCAGCTGCTCTCGACGTTCTCGTCGATCACCGGCCTGCTCACGGTGCTCCTGGGCGGCATCGCCTCGATCAGCCTCGTGGTGGGCGGGATCGGGATCATGAACATCATGCTGGTGTCGGTCCGCGAGCGGACGCGCGAGATCGGCATCCGCAAGGCCATCGGCGCGCGCAGCAGCGACATCCTGTTCCAATTCCTCGTGGAGGCGCTGGTCCTCTCGCTCCTCGGCGGCGTCATCGGCATCGTGGTCGGCGTGGTGGCGAGCCTCGCCATCGGCCAGGTCGCCGGCTGGGGCTTCATCTTCAACCCGCTCACTGTCGTCGTCGCCGTTGGGTTCTCCCTCGCCGTCGGCGTCGTCTTCGGCGTCTGGCCCGCCCGAGCGGCGGCCCGGCTCGACCCGATCGCCTCCCTGCGCTACGAGTAGCGCCCACCCACCCGGATAGGAGAACGCTCCCGTGACCTACGACCCCAACCAGCCGCAGCCGAGCCCGTTCCCGGCGCCCGAGCCCGGACCGGTGGCCGGGCAGCCCTCGGCGTACCCGGGCCAGCCCCCGGCCCCCGCGCCCGGCCAGCCGACGTATGCGTCGCCGGGCCAGCCGACGTACGGGTCGCCGGGCCAGCCGGGGCCCCGGCCCCAGCAGGGGGTGCCCTCGTTCATCCCGCCGTCGGTCGCGTCCGCGGTCGTGAACCCCAAGCGGGGCGGCGCCTCGGCCGGCACCATGGCGTTCGTCGTGGCGGTGGTGATCGCCGGGGCCGGCCTGGGCTTCGCCGGCGGGCGCCTCACCGCCCCGGCGGCCGCGACGCCACGCGGCCAGTTCGCCGGCAACTTCGCTGGCGGGGGCTTCACCCCCAACGCGAGCGGGAACCCGGCCCGGGGCGGCTTCGGCGGTGCCGGCGGCGCATTCGGGGGGACCATCTCGATCGACGGGCAGGTCACCGCGGTCGCCAACGGGACGATCACCATCCAGACCGCGAACGGCCAGAGCGTGACGCTCGAAGTGCCGAGCACCGCGACCTACCACGCCCAGGCCCCGGCCAGCGCGAGCGACGTGACCGTGGGCTCGAAGATCCAGGTCAGCGCCAGCCGCGCGGGCGGGCGAGCCGAGGCGTCCGGCCAGCCGGGTCAGGGCGGCGCCTTCGGCTTCACCGTCAACGACATCACCGTGCTCGGCAAGTAGGGCGGCGCCGGCTCGTGACCGGCTGATGCCGCCAGTTCCCCAGGAGCGCCCCCGCATGTCCTCGCAGCCCTTCCCGCCGATCCCGCCCGCCCCGCCCCTGCGCGGCCCCGATGACACGACGCCCAACACGCCCATCTCGGTCGGGCCCGATTTCGTGCAGCCCCCCGTGCTCGTCCGGCGCTCGGTCACCGGCAACTCCGTGACCGTCAGGCTCGCCAACGGCGCGACCGTGCGCGTCGGCCTCGGCCCGTCCACGGCCTACCATCAGCAGACGTCCGGCAGCCAGGTCGACCTCGCCGCCGGCAAGACCGTCATCCTGCGGGTCAACGGGCGCTTCGGCTCCGACGACCAGCAGGCTGGTGGCACTCTTGGCACGGCCACCGACGTGACGGTGGTGCCCTGATGGAAGCTTCGAGGCTCGGTATGCACCTGCTCCTGGTCGAGGATGACGATCGGCTCGCCCGCGCCCTCACGCGCCTGCTCGAGGAGGACCGCCACGTCGTGGAGCACGCTCCGGACGGACGGACCGGCCTCGAGCTGGCCACCGGCATCGGCGGGCTGGACTGCGTGATCCTCGACATCGGGCTGCCCGACATGTCAGGGCTCGATGTGGCGCGCCGCATCCGGTCCGCGGGCGTGGACGTGTCGATCCTGATGCTCACCGCCCGCGACACGGTGAACGACCGGGTGGTGGGCCTGGACGCGGGTGCCGACGACTACGTGGTCAAGCCGTTCGCGTACCAGGAGGTCTCGGCGCGCCTGCGGGCGCTCGCCCGCCGGGCCGAGCCCGGGGTGAGGCGGCCGGAGCCGAAGCTCTCGGCGGGCGCGATCGTCCTCGACGAGGCGGCCCGGCGGGTGACGGTCAACGGGCGGAGCGTGGACCTCTCGCCGCGCGAGTTCTCGCTGCTCGAGGCGCTGCTGCGCCACCCGGGCCAGGTGCTCACGCGCGACCAGCTGCTCGACCACGCGTGGCCGTTCAGCGTGGCCGTGACGCCCAACGCGGTCGACGCGTACGTGCACTACCTGCGCACCAAGCTCGCCGAGGCGGGCGGGCAGATCGAGACGGTCCGCGGCGTCGGGTACCGGCTGGGCGACGGGACGGACGGCTGATGGGCGACGGGGTCGGGGTCGACCCGCACGACGACGGGGCCGAGCAGGCAGAGCTGGCGGGCGAGGCCAGGCTGCTGCGCTGGACCCGCTGGAGGCTCGTCCTGTGGAGCGGCGTGTCCACGCTGGCGCTGCTGCTGGTGCTGGGTGGCGCGCTGTACGCGGCGGTCCAGAACCGGCTGGTGACTGCGTCGGTGGACCAGCTGCGCGCGACGGTCACCCCGGTTGTCAACTCCCTCTCGGGGACCGACGCCGACCCCGGCGCCGGCCCCGACGCCCCGGGGAGCTTCGGGCTCCAGCCCGGACGGGGCAGCATCTGGCTCTACGCCTTCGATGAGAGCGGCCAGCAGGTGCCGCTCAACCGTCGACTGGGCGTGCCCCTCGCGGGCATGCCCGAGCCGGTCAGCCTGGCTGCGGCGCGGACGGCGCCCGACGGCACCGACGTGCGCGAGGTGACGCTCGCCATCGGCAGCACCACCATGCCGGCCCGGCTGCTGACCCAGCGCTTCGTCTACGTGCAGGACGGGCAGACGTACTTCCTGCAGGCGATCCAGGACCGCACGGTCGAGGTCCAGACGCTCGACACGCTGCTCACCGTGCTCCTCGGCGGCGGCGCGATCGTCATGATCGTGTCGGTGCTGTTCGGCTATGTCTACGCGAGCCGAGCGATGGTGCCCATCCGGGTCTCGCTCCAAGCGCAGCGCGAGGCCCTGCGCCGCCAGCGCGAGTTCGCGGCTGACGCCTCCCACGAGCTCCGGACGCCGCTGACGGTCATCCGCTCCTCGGTGGAGCACCTCGCGCGCCATCCGGACAAGCGGGTGGGGGAGCAGCGCGAGGCGCTCGACGACATCGATGCCGAGGTGTCGAACCTGACCTCGCTCGTCGACGACCTCCTCCTGCTCGCGCGCTCCGACTCCGGCGCGGTCGCGCTCGAGCGGATGCCGCTCGACCTCGGCGACGTGGCGTTCGAGGCGGCGGGCGCGCTCGGGCGGTCGGCCGGGGACCGCGGGGTGCACGTGGAGGTGGACCCCGAGCCGGCGATGCTCCAGGGTGACCCGGCGCGCCTCCGCCAGCTGGTGACGATCCTCGTGGACAACGCGATCCGGCACTCCCCGCGCGACGGGCGGGTGCGCGTGGTCGTGCGGTCAGCGGCTGGCATCGCCTCGGTCGAGGTGACCGACGAGGGACCGGGCCTGCGCGAGGAGGACATGCCGCACGTGTTCGACCGGTTCTGGCGCGCGCCGGGCGCGCCGTCGGGCGGGACCGGGCTGGGGCTGGCGATCGCGCGCTGGGTCGTGGACCGCCACGGCGGGCGGATCGGCGTGGCCAACCGGCCCGAGGGCGGGGCGGCGTTCCGCGTGGAGCTGCCGAGCGACGGACCTGCCGATGCGCCCGCGACGCGAGGCGACGTCGCGCCGCCGCCGATGCTCCTGGGCTAGCGGGGGCGCGGGCGCGCGCCTGAGGTCCACAGTCCGGCGGTCTCGGGGGTGGGCAGCCACTGCCCGGGCCGGCCACCGCGGGTTGTGGTCAGGCAGTCGGGGCCAGTGTCCCTGTCCGTCGTGGGTCGGGAGTCCGCCGCTGGTGTCGCAGTGTCCCCGCGCCGAACAGCGCCAGTCCTGCGATCAGCCACCCGGCCAGCACGAGCATCGGCCGGCTGGTCGCGGCGCCGTCGAAGAGCGCGAGGTTGCGGAGCAGGGTTCCGGTCGCGCCGGGGGGGAGCAGCTGGCCGACGGTCCCCCATGGGGCAGGAAGCATCTCGGGTGCGCTGGTCAGGCCGGACAGGGGACTACCCAACAGGATGAGCGCGATGACCGCGAGGCCGAGACCCGCTCGCCCAAGCATCCGCTGGAGCCCGAGCACCGCGAAGCAGGCGGCCCCCGCTCCAAGCATGGCGCCGAGTGAAGTGAACCAGTAGCTGCCGTCGATCGTTCCGAACCAGTACTGCAGGATCGCGACCATCCCGAGCCCGCCGAAGACGGCGAATCCCGCCGCGGTGATCAACCGTTGCCGGGCACCGCGTACGCCCGCCATGATCCCCACCGCGGCGATCCACCCGCCCAGGGCAAGGGGGAGGGCCCCCGCGGACAGTCCATAACCCTTCGGATCGTCAGTCGGGAACGGGCGCACATCCTGGACCTGCACCGGAATCGACATCGCCTCACCGAGCGGAGTCATCGCCTGGGTGAGCGCCGTCGCCATGGCGGGGCTGGCCGCGGAGGCGATGTCGAGCGTGATTCCGGAGTCACCCAGGAGGAGCGCCCCGTAGACCTCACGGTCGAGGATCTGCTTGCGAGCCTGCTCGGCGCTCGTGAGCACGCGCACGTCGAACCCCCCGGGGACGGCTTGCTCGAGGCGCGCGGTAAGCGCAGCGGCCTGCTGCGCGGGTGCCACGACGGCCACGGGGACATGGTGGAAGCCCGAGTTGATCCCGGGCAGGGCGAATGCGACGAGGAGGATCATGATCGCGCCGACCAGCGCGAGTGTCATCACCGCGATGCGGGTCCAGCTCGACGGTGCGTTTCGTGTGGGGCTTGGTGCCGTCACCATCGCCATGGTGTTCACTCCTCCGCGGGTCGAGAGCCGCTAAGATACGGCTCGTGTCTTTCGGAGAGTACCCCTAGTCGCTAAGATACGGCAAGTATTCAATTGAGGTGGGTATGTCGGAACCGGTGACACGGCGGCGCGGCGACGCTCTGCGCTCGGACATCCTGGGTGCGGTCCTGGACGAGCTGCGCGACCACGGCTACTCCGGAGTCACCTATGACGGCGTGGCACGGCGAGCCCACACCAGCAAACCGGTCCTGTACCGGCGCTGGCGCTCCCGCGCACACCTGGTCCTGGACGCGCTGACCGCACAGCTCGCTTCGGTGACCCCGGCCCCGGACACCGGGAACCTGCGGGGCGATCTCATCGCACTGCTCCAGTTGATGCGCGTCCGATTCGACAGCGCTGGGGCGCAGGCGCTCCGGGGCATCGTCGCCGATGCCGACGCCGAACTCCGCAGCGTCGTCGTTGAGTTGACCGATGCGTTCGCCGACGAGATCTCCCGAACAGTGCTCCAGCGCGCCCGCGACCGAGGCGAGCTCGGTCCGGCGCCCCTCCCACCGTTGGTCTCCTCCGTGCCCGTCATCCTGTTCCGGCACGAACTCCTACTCACTGACGAACCAAGCGACAAGAGGATCGAGGAGATCGTCGACACCGCCTGCCTGCCGCTGATGCACGCCGCGACCAGATGGCCGGTCCGGGCTTCGACATAGGCCAGAAGGTCCCGGATGCCGCTGGCCCCGGTGCGCGAGGCTCACGCGTCGGGGCGCTGAGCACAAGCGAGTCCTCAGACACCGCCGAGAGGTTGGCGAGGCGGACACGCTGCGCCGCACCGCAAACCTCGCCGAACAGCCTGGGCGATCTCCGCCGAGGAGGACACTGCATGGTACAGTTCGGGCGTCCTGAGGTCCGGTCCTGTGAGGCCGGCATGCCGGTCCGGAGAGGCCGGGTAGGAGGCCTGATGCACCTGCGCTTGCCCGCAGCCGGCGCCCTCGCGCGCCGCACCGCCGGGAACTGAGTGACGCTCCCACCGAACCCCGTCCACCCGCCGCTGCCGCGCGCCGACGCGATCGTCGACCCCCGCGTCGGCGACGCGGGCCCCGCGCTGCTCGCGCTCGAGGACGGGGCTGTGTTCCCCGGCATCGCCTTCGGCGCCCCGCTCGCCGCGGGCGGCGACCTCGTGGTGAACACGAGCCAGACCGGGTACCAGGAGATCGCCACCGACCCCTCGTACGCCGGGCAGGTCGTCGTCATGACGTACCCGCTGATCGGCAACTACGGGCGCCTCGAGGCGGACGACCAGTCGAGCCGGCCCTGGCTCCGCGGCCTCGTCGTCGCCCACGCCACCGCCGCCGTCCTCGACGACGCCCGCCAGCTCGCCACGATGCTGCGCGAGAACGGCATCCCGGCCATTGCCGGCGTGGACACGAGGGCGCTCGCGAGGCGCCTCCGCTCGAGCGGCTGCCAGCGCGCGATCATCACGCAGCCCGGCCTGACCGATCCCGACGAGGCGGTGGCGATGGCCCGCGAGGTGCCCGCCTGGGAGGACCAGGACTTCGTGGCCCAGGTGTCGCCGGCCCGGGTGACCGAGGTCGGCGACGAGGCGTCGGCGCCGCTCATCGCCATCGTCGACTACGGCCTCAAGTCCAACATCATCCGGAGCCTGCGGCGGCGCGGTGCGCGCGTCCGGATCCTGCCCCACACCGCGAGCGCGGCCGAGGTGCTCGCCGCCGATGTCGACGGCGTCGTCCTCTCACCCGGTCCCGGCGACCCCGCCCGCCTAACCGGACCTGTGGCGCTCGCGAGGGCCATCATCGACGATGGACGGCCGCTCCTCGGCATCTGCCTCGGCCACCAGATCGTCGCCCGCGCCGCCGGCGCGGAGACCGGGCGCCTCCGCTTCGGGCACCACGGGGCGAACCACCCGGTCCAGGACCTCGACACCGGCTACGTGCAGGTCACCGCGCAGAACCACGAGGTCCAGGTGATCGGCGGGACGCTCCCCGAGGCGTCGGGCTTCCGGGTCAGCCAGCTCAACCTCAACGACCGCTCCGTCGAGGGCCTGCGCCACAACTCCAAGCCCATCGAGACCGTCCAGTACCACCCCGAGGGCGCCCCCGGGCCGCTCGACGCGCTGGCCGTGTTCGACCGATTCGTTGACGCCTGCCGGCGGGAGGCCTGAGCCGCATGACCGCGACGCTGCCCGTCCCGCCGGTCCGCGCCCACCGGCCCAAGCCGTCGTCGGTGCTGATCCTGGGCTCAGGCCCGGTCGTCATCGGCCAGGCCGCCGAGTTCGACTACGCGGGCACGCAGGCCTGCCGCGCGCTCCGGGCCGAGGGCGTCCGGACGATCCTGGTCAACTCGAACCCGGCGACGATCATGACCGACCCGTCGGTGGCCGACGCCGTCTACCTCGAGCCGCTGACGGTCCCGGCGATCGAGGCGGTCATCGCCCGCGAGAAGCCCGAGGGCCTGCTCGCGGGCCTGGGCGGCCAGACCGCGCTCAACCTGGCCATGGCGCTCTCGGAGGCAGGGGTGCTCGAGCGCCACAACGTCCGCCTGCTGGGCACGCCGCTCGAGGCCATCCGCATGGCCGAGGACCGCGAGGCGTTCCGCGACCTGCTCGACCGCATCGGCCAGCCGTACGCGCCGTCGGCGATCGTGGAGGGCGACGACGACGCCGCCCGCCACGCCTCGGCGGGCGTCGCGCTCGAGGCCATCGGCCTGCCGGCCATCGTGCGCCCCGCGTTCACGCTCGGCGGCACCGGCGGGGGCATCGTCGAGACCGAGGCAGCCTACTGGGAGCGCGTGCGCGGCGGCCTCCGCGCCAGCCCGATCCACCAGGTGATGGTCGAGCGCTGCCTGGTGGGCTGGCAGGAGATCGAGTACGAGGTCATGCGCGACCATGAGGACACGTGCATCGCCGTGTGCTCGATGGAGAACGTGGACCCGCTCGGCGTCCACACCGGCGACTCGATCGTGGTGGCCCCGGTCCAGACGCTCACCGACCAGGTCCACCAGCGGCTGCGGTCGGCCGCCCTGGCCATCATTCGCGCGCTGGGCGTGGAGGGCGGCTGCAACGTCCAGTTCGCGCTCTCGCCCGACTCCACCGACTACGCTGTGATCGAGGTCAACCCGCGGGTGAGCCGAAGCTCGGCGCTCGCCTCGAAGGCCACGGGCTACCCGATCGCGCGCGTCGCGGCGCAGATCGCCGCCGGCCGCACGCTGGCCGAGATCCCCAACGTCGTCACCGGCACCACGGTGGCCGCGTTCGAGCCTGCGCTCGACTACGTCGTCGTCAAGCTGCCGCGCTTCCCGTTCGACAAGTTCCCGACCGCCGACCGGCGCCTCGGCAGCCAGATGAAGGCGACCGGCGAGGTCATGGCGATCGACCGCACCTTCGGCGCCGCGCTCAACAAGGCGCTCCGCGGACTCGAGCAGGCGGGCGCGGGGCCGCTGGGCGAGGACCCCTCCTGGCGGCCGACGTTCGACTACCTGGCCGCGGTCTACGGCGGCGTGGATCCCGACGACGGGGGCGACGGCATCCGCGTGGGCGTGGGCGGGCTGGACAGCCTCACGATCGAGGACGCGCCGATCCGCTGGCTGGGCGAGGACGGCGAGGCCTGCGAGAGCACGAGGCTGGCCCAGCGCTCGGCCGCGCCGATCGTCCTGCGCCAGTTCGTGCAGCCCTCCGACTCGCGGCTGTGGCGCGTGCTGGGGCTCCTGCGGCGGGGTGTCCCGCAAGAGGTCGTCCGCCGGGCCACGGGGATCAACGCGTGGTTCCTCTCGGAGATGGCGCGCAACCTCGAGCTCGAGCGCGACGTGCGGGCGATGGGCGCCCGCCTCGCGGACCCGGCCGACGCCCGGGGCGCCGAGCTGCTCGCCACGGCCAAGCGGTTCGCCTTCGCGGACCGGGACCTCGCCGCCCTGGCCGGGGTGGGGGAGCCCGCCGTCCGTGCCGCGCGCAGCGCGCTGGGCCTCGCGCCCGGCTACGCGATGGTGGACACCTGCGCCGCGGAGTTCGCCGCCGAGACGCCGTACTTCTACTCGACGTATGCCGCCGCCGGCTCGGAGCCCGAGGCGCCGCCCGTCGAGCGCCCCGCCGCCCTCGTCATCGGCAGCGGGCCCGTCCGGATCGGCCAGGGGATCGAGTTCGACTACTGCGCGGTCCAGGCGGCCGACGTCCTGCGCCGCAACGGCTGGAGCGCGGTCATGGTCAACTCCAACCCCGAGACCGTGTCCACCGACTTCGACGCGTCCACGCGCCTCTACTTCGAGCCCCTCGACACCGAGAGCGTGCTGGGCATCATCGAGTTCGAGAGCGGCGGGCTGGCGGCGATGAACGGAGCCGACACGCTGCCGGCGGTCGTCGCCTTCGGCGGGCAGACGCCCCTCAACCTCGCGGGGCCGCTCGTCCACGCGGGCGTGCCGCTGCTGGGCTCCGACCTCGAGGCGATCGACCAGGCCGAGGAGCGCACGCGGTTCTCGGCGCTGCTGGACCGGCTCGGCATCCCGCAGCCCGAGGGCGGCATGGCCGAGACGATCGAGGAGGCGCTCACGCTGGCCGAGCGGATCGGCTACCCGGTCATCGTCCGGCCCTCGTTCGTCATCGGGGGCCTGGCCATCGACTTCGCCTACTCGCCCGAGGACCTCGTTCGCCACCTGGCGTCGGCCGCCGTCGTGGACCCTGACCGGCCGGTGCGGATCGACCGCTTCCTCGAGGGGATCGAGGTGGACGTGGACGCGGTGAGCGACGGGACCGAGGTGCTCATCCCGGGCCTGCTCGAGCACGTCGAGCGGGCGGGCATCCACTCCGGCGACTCGATCGCGTGGTTCCCGCCCCAGAGCGTGGGCGAGGGCGACCAGGCGCTGATCATCGAGACGATGCAGCGGATCTGCCTCGCGCTCGGCGCCCAGGGCCTGGTCAACGCCCAGTTCATCGTCCGCGAGGACGGCGTGTACCTGATCGAGGTCAACCCGCGGGCCTCGCGCACGGTGCCGTTCCTGTCCAAGGTGACCGGCGTGCCGATGGTGGAGCTGGCGGTGCGGATCTCGCTCGGCGAGACGCTGCGGTCCCTCGGGTGGGAAGGCGGCCTCGTCCCGCCGCCGCCCTTCGTCGCGGTCAAGGCGCCCGCGTTCTCGACCGCCAAGCTCAAGGGCGTCGACCCGTCGGTGGGGCCGTTCATGCAGTCCACGGGCGAGGTCATCGGCATCGCCGACCGGGCGCCGGTCGCCATGGCCAAGGCGCTCACGGGCGCCGCGCTGATCCCGCCGCGCGCCGGCGAGGGCGAGGCGCCGCTCGCGCTGCTCTCGATCGCCGACCGCGACAAGTGGGGCCTGGCCGACCTCGGCCGCGCGCTGGTCCGGGCCGGCTACCGGCTGGCGGCGACGGCCGGGACCCGTGCGCTGCTCGAGCAGGCGGGGATCACCGGGATCGCTCCGGTGGCGAAGCTGGGCTCCGAGCCGGTGGGCGACGAGGCGGGGATCCTCGAGCTGATCGCCTCGGGCGAGGTGCGGCTGGTGGTCAACACCCCCACGCCACGCTCCGGTCCCGTGCGCGATGCGGCGGACATCCGCCACGCCACGATCGCCGAGGGGATCCTGTGCTTCACGTCCATCGAGACGGGCGTGGCCGCCGCCGAGGCGCTGGACCCGTCGCTGGTCGACGAGATCGCCCAGGTGCGCCCGATCACGGAGTGGGTTCCCAGGGCGTAGCGCCGGGGCTCCTCGCCGGGGCTCCTGGGCTTGTCGCGCGACGCCGTCTGCTCCTGCACGATGGCCTGGCCCAGCGACCACAGCGTGATCGTCGAGGGCGCCACCATACGCCCAGCATCCGCCGCCGCGAGGTCTCGCTCGCGCTGGTGATGACGGCGCCCAGCCCCGGACGCCCGCGCGCCGCAGTGCCCAGGCGCCGATGTCGAACAGCGTCGCGAAGGGTAGCGCCGACAGCATCGCCACGCCGACACAGCCGTACACCCACAGGAACAGGCCTGCTACCGCCGCGTCGGACGACCCGCCGGCAATCCCCTGGGCCATGATCCACGCCCGGCCGACCAGCCCCGCGATGCGGCGGCGCGGCGCGGTGACGGTCACGGGTCGGCAGTCTGGTCGCGGACTGCCGATGGCGCAGACGAACCGCCTCCGCATCCGATTCGGCCGTCGGGGCGAAGATAGGGACGAACCCGTCCACGCCAGCGCGAACCGGAGACCCATGCCCGCACCCGCCAGCCGCAGATCGACTGCCTCACTCCACGTCATCGATGCCGTGCCCGAGGGCGACGCTGCGCAGGGCTACGTCCCGGGCGTGTGCAACATCGGGCCGTGGGAGATCCGTCGGCGGTGGGCCTTCGGGGTCAGCGGACTCGCCATTGCAGGCGCCCTCCTCGCGCTGCTCGTCGCGGTTGGCGCGGCGCCCATCGCCCGCCTGGTCGTGCTGATCCCGGCCTGGGGCGGGATGTTCTCGGTGCTCCAGGCCAGGCGCCACTTCTGCGGCGCGTATGCCCTGCGCGGCATCTCCAACTTCGGGAACGCGCTCGAGACCGCGCGGGACGTGGCGGACGATGCGGCCCACCGAGCCGACATGGCCGGCCTCGCCCGGCTGACGCGCGACTCGTTCCTGATCGGCCTCGCCCTCACGATCGTGGCGGTCCTGCTGCCGCTCTGAGGCGCCGTTCGGTGTGCGACGCGGTGCGGGCTGCTCCGCTGGCCCTGCCACGATCGGGGTTCGCGCCCGCATCGGGCCGGACGGGTTGCCCCAAGCGGGTCATCCAGCCGCCCGGGCGCTGCCGCCGCCGGGCGCGGCCGCCCCGGTGCACCGAGCGGCCCTGTCGGCGCTCGCCCCGCTGGGCGGTCCGCCGCGTGCCGCATGCTGCGGCGCCGCCTGCCGATCTGCCGCACCCGGCGGCCCGGCCGGGGCGCCGCCCTCCCGCAGGGCCGGTGCGTGCACCGAGCGCCGCCGCCGGATCCAGCCGAGGCGAGGCTCGCGCACGTCGCGGCGACCGCGCGCCCATCGCGGCGGGGCAGGCGCCGCGGAAAGCTCCCCACCGGCCGGGCAGCCTACAATCGCGCCACCCACCCGCCGCCCGAGGGTCGAAGTCCGTATGCCCGTACCCGTCGTCGAGTTCAGCGACGAGCGCCTGCCCAACGGCCTGCGCCTGATCGTCGCCGAGGACCATGTCGCGCCCGTGGCCGCCGTCCACGTCTGGTACAACGTCGGCTCCAAGCACGAGGTCCCGGGCAAGACCGGCTTCGCGCACCTGTTCGAGCACGTGATGTTCCAGGGCAGCGCGAACGTCGGCAAGTCGGAGCACATGGCGCTCGTGCAGGCGGCCGGCGGCACGCTCAACGGCACCACCTGGCTGGACCGGACCAACTACTTCGAGACGATGCCCTCGCACCACCTCGAGCTCGCGCTGTGGCTGGAGGCGGACCGCCTGGGCACGCTGCTCGACGCGCTGTCGCAGGAGAACCTCGACAACCAGCGCGACGTGGTCAAGAACGAGAAGCGCTGGAGCTACGACAACCGCCCCTACGGCACCTGGATCCACAAGCTGCTCGGCCACGCGTACCCGGACTGGCACCCGTACCACCACCCGACGATCGGCTCGATGGAGGACCTGGACGCAGCCTCGCTCGAGGACGTGCGGCACTTCTTCGAGACCTACTACGCGCCCAACAACGCGGTGATCTCCGTGGTGGGGGACTGCGACCACGACCAGGTGCGGGCCTGGGTCGACCGCTACTTCGGCCCCATCCCGGCCAACCCGGACATCCCGCCGCTGCCCGACATGTCGCTGCCGGCGGTGATCGGCGAGGAGAAGCGCGAGACGGTCGTGGACCGCGTGCCGCTGCCGCGCATCTGCTTCGCGTTCCGGGCGCCGGCCTTCGGCGATCCCCGGCTCGACGCCCTGGACCTCGCGACCCAGCTCCTGTCCGGCGGCAAGAGCAGCCGGCTGCACCGGCGCCTCGTCCGCGACGAGCGGATCGCGCAGGACGTCATGATCGGCACGCTGCCCGCGGTCGGGGGCGCCTCGGTCATCCTCGGCTACGCCACCGTCCGCCCGGGCGTGGACCCCGCGGTCGTGGAGTCGGCCTACCTCGAGGAGCTCGCGAAGCTGGCCGCCGAGGCGCCGAGCGAAGACGAGATGGGCCGGGCGCGGGCGCTGACCGAGGCCGACGAGCTGGGCGCCCTGAGCCGCGTGGAGGAGCGCGCCGAGCGCCTGTCGATGTACGCCACGCTGTTCAACGACCCGGGCATGGTCAACACGATCCTCGCCCGGTACCTCGCGGTCACCGCGGAGCAGATCCGCGAGATCGCGCAGGCGGTCTTCCGGGCGGACAACCGGGTCGTGCTCACGTACCTGCCGACGGCCATCGGGGCCGAGGCGCTGGAAGGCGGCACGGGGGACGGGGTGGGGCCCGAATCGACGGTGGACGCGGCCGACGAGGCGCCTGTCGCTGCCGACGTGGCGGACGTGGCCGAGACCGACGACGAGGGGGAGGCGGACGCATGAGCCCGCGCGCCGGCATGATCAACCAGCGGCCCGTCCCGGGCGAGCCTCGCCCCTACGAGTTCCCCACGACCATCCGGGCGACGCTGCCCAACGGCCTGCGCGTGATCGTGACGCCGATGGCCGGCCGCCAGCTCATCGCCGCCTCGCTCGCCATCCGGTCGGGCGCCGCCGACGAGCCCGCGGAGATCGGCGGCGCGACGGTGCTCGCCGCCCGCGGCCTGACCGAGGGCACCGAGGTGCGCGATGCGATCGCCCTGACCGAGGCGTTCGAGCGCCTCGGCGCCTCGATGCACGCGGAGGCGGGCTGGGACGCGATCTCGGCCGGGCTCGACGTCCCGGCGTCGCGCCTGGAGCCCGCACTGGAGCTCCTGGCCGAGGTGGTCCGCCGACCGTCGTTCCCCGAGTCCGAGGTGGAGCGCCTCCGCGACGAGCGCCTCAACGACCTGATCCAGGCCAAGGCCGACCCCCGCCGGCGAGCCGACGATGCGTTCGTCTCCTCGATCTACGCACCGTCCTCACCGTACCGCCGTCCCGCAGGCGGCTCGCCCGAGACGGTTGCGAGGCTCACCTCCGCGGACCTGCGCACGATCCACGCGGCAGCCTACGGCCCCGGGACCGCCGCGCTCCTGGTGGCCGGCGACGTGGACCCGGACGCGGTCATCGCGATGGCCTCCCGCCTGTTCGGCGACTGGACCGGCGGGCGTGCCGCCGTGACCGGCCCCGACGCGACGAGCGCCGTGGACGCGCGGTTCGTGCGCGTGGTCGACCGGCCGGGCGCCGTCCAGTCCGAGATCCGGATCGGGCACCCGGGGCTGGCTCGCCGCCACCCCGACTACCACGCCGTGTCGGTCATGAGCATGATCCTCGGCGGGCTGTTCAACTCCCGCCTGATGAGCAACCTGCGCGAGGCGAAGGGCTACACATACGGCGCCTACGCCGGCTTCGACCTGCGGCGCTCCGCCGGACCGTTCTCCGCCCGGGCCGCGGTGAACACCGAGGTCACCGTCCCCTCGATCGGCGAGTTCCTCATCGAGCTCGAGCGGATCCGCGAGGCGCCGCCGACCGAGGCCGAGCTGCAGGCCGCGCGCAACTACCTCGTCGGGGTGTTCCCGCTGCGGTTCGAGACGCCGGGACCCGTCGCCGGGTGGCTGGGCGGGCTGTTCATCCACGACCTCCCGGACGACGAGCCGCTGCACTACCGCTCGGCGATCGAGGCCGTCACGGCGGACGACGTCCTGCGCGTCGCGCGCGAGCACGTGCACCCCGAGCGCTGCGCCATCGTGCTCGTGGGCGACCACGAGAAGTTCGGCGCCGACCTCGAGGCGGCGAGCATCGCGCCGGTGGACGTGGTGGCGGACGAGCCCGAGGCGCCCGTCGGGGTCGCCTGAGACGGCGGTCGCGGACGCGCGCTGAGCGGGCGCTGCCTGCGCGGCGGCGGCTGGCTGGGATTTCTTTCGAACACCTGAAACTATTCGGCCACCTCCGTGCTCAGGCAGGTTGAAGCGGCCCCGCATGGGGCAGCGATGCCCAGGAGTCACCACCCCACATGCGCACCCAGCCAACCCTCCTCCGCTCCTCGATCACGGCCGCCGTCGCGGTCCTGCTGGTGGCCGGCGCCGCCCTCGCGACCAATGGCCTCGTCACCGGCGGACACCGCGGCACGGACGCGCTGCGGACGTCGGCCGAGTATTCGGTCAACCCGTCGGCCGTGGATGACGCGTCTGCCTCCGGCCAGCCGGCCGCGGCCGAGACGGCCGAGCCGTCGGAGAGCCCCGAGCCCAGCGACACGGCCGAGCCGAGCCACGCCCCCGAGGCGACCGAGACCGCTGAGCCCACCGAGACGCCCGAGGCCAGCGAGACCGCGAAGCCCGAGCACGTCGCCGGCGCCACCCACCAGCCGGGCGACGACGACCAGAACGGCGACAGCCAGGGAGAGGACGGCGATGGCGATCACCATGCCGCCAGCCCGGCGCCCACGGCGAGCGGCCTCTGGGACGGCGGCCAGAACGGCGGCAGCGACGACCATGGCGGTGACCAGAACGGCGGGAGTGGCGGCCAGACCGGCGGCCAAGGCGGAGGTGGCGACAACTAGGCCGATCCGATCACTGGGCTCATGACCTCGGTTCTGCGATGGGAACCCTCCCGGTCCGCGACAATGGCGGCCGACACGGAGCGGGCCCAGACCGGCCCCGCCCGGGTCGGTGCCACTCGCAGCACGGAGGACAGGCCCGCGGACGGAACCCGTGACGTCGCCCTCGAGACCGGAGCAGCGAACGATGACCGCACGATCGTCGAGGCCGTGCTTGCCGGGGATCGAGACGCCTTCCGCCGACTCGTCGAGCGGGAGAGCGCGTCGATCGTCGCAGCCTGCGCGCGCATTCTCGGCGACCGCTCCGAGGCCGAGGACGTGGCCCAGGAGGCGTTCGTGATCGCCTACCGGTCGCTCGGCACGTGGCGCGCCGACGGCCCCTTCGGTGCCTGGCTGTCGCGAATCGCCGTGCGACTCGCGATCCGGAGTGCGGGTCGCCGCAAGCAGGTCACGTGGCTCGACCCGCTCGCAGCCGATGCGGACGAGCCTGGCCAGGACCGCTTCCGGACCAGCGGCGCCGGCGACGCGATCGACCCCGCCCACGCCGTGCTGCGAGCCGAGCAGGACTCGCGGATCCGCCTGGCCGTCGCCGCCCTCGACGAGCCCTACCGCGAGGTGGTGGCACTGCGGTTCTTCGCGGAGCGCTCGCTGCTCGAGATCGCCGAGGCCACCGATCGCCCGCTCGGGACCGTCAAGACGCACCTCCACCGAGGGCTCGCCCGCCTGCGCCTGGCGCTCGAGGACCACGAACGATGAGCGCCCGCTATCCGGGCCACAACCCGAACCCGTTCTCCGGCGCCGAGCTGGGCGGGATGGACCTGCCCGCCGACGAGATCGCGGCCGATGCCGAAACCGCCCGTCGCCTGGAAGCGCTCGCCGACCGCGGCACGGTCCGCCCGAGCCCGGACTTCGCGGATCGCGTGATGGCGGCCATCTCGAACGAGCCCGGGCCAGCGCCCGTCGTGGCTGCCGGGTCGGCGGTCCGGCGCCTGTCGCTCGTCGGGTTCATCGCTTCCGTCCGCGATGCGGCCCGCGTCACGTTCGGCCACGGCTTCCCGGTCGTCGCGCGGATCCACGCCATGAGCCTGGTGCTGGCGACCACCCTCATGGTGGGAGCGGCAGCGGTCGGCGCGGCAGGCGCGCTCGGGCTGTTCGACGCCCAGCACACCAGCCCGGCGCCCACGACGACCCCGACGCAGCTGGTGGCGCCGTCGGTCACGGAGTCGCCCGAGCCCAGTTCGTCCCCCGAGCCCTCGGACTCGACGGGGCCCGTCGAGAGCTCCACGGGCCCCGACGCCACCGGCACGCCGCAGGCGAGCGACAGCCCCGAGCCGAGCGAGACGCACAGCGGCGGCGACTCGGGCTCCGCCGTCTCCGGGGGCCCCGGTTCCGCGGGGAGCACGGCCACTCCTCGCCCCAGCGAGTCGCCCCACCCGACCTCGACGCCCGGCAACGAGGACGTGGGCGGGGAGCACTCCTCCACGCCGCAACCCTCCCAGACGCCCCAGCCCTCGAACAGCCCAGAGCCCCGCTGACAGGGCGGCGTCGGGTCGGCCGCAGGCGGCCCACCGACCACGGGCGGCGGTGTAGCCTGAGAGCGTGATCGTCGTCGTCGGCAGCCTCGGTTGGCGCTCGGCGCCTCCGGCTGCCCCCGCCGGCAGGGCGTGCGGCATCGCGCTGGCGGCCGTTGCCCGCGGGGCGCAGGCGGAACTGGTCGGGCGAGTCGGCGAGGACGCCACGGGCGAGGCGCTCCTCCTCGCGCTCGCCCAGGCGGGCGTCGGCCACGCAGCCGTCCTCCGCGATGCGGCTCGCCCCACGCTCCTCGTGGCGCCTGCGGCGGCTGCCCCTGACCAGGACGACGAGGCGTCGCCCTTCGAGGATCCGTCGCCGGCACCCGCCCGCACCGCCACCTCGCTCGCCGGGGCGGCGGGCCCGCGGCTCGAGGGCGCGGACGTCGACCTCGGCATCCGCTACCTCGCCCCCTCGGGCGTGCTGGTCGTGACCGAAGACGTGCCGTCGGACGTGCTGGCGGCAGCCGTTGAGGCCGGTCAGTTCGCGGGAATGCGCCTCGTGGCGCTGGTCGCGCCCGGCGGCCTCGCTTCGCGCGCCCTGCCCGCGGGGCTGCCCGATGACGCCACCGTGCTCGCGGCGCCGGACCAGGACGACGCGGGGGCCTTCGACGCGCTGGTGGGCGCCTACGCCGCGGCGCTCGACGGGGGGGCCGACCCGGCCGCCGCCTTCGCCGTTGCCCAGGGCGCCACTGGCTGGGAGCCCGCGACGCCCGACTGACCGGGGGCTGGCTCGCGAACACGGGGGCCGTCCGGCTGGGGAGCAGAAGCCCATCCCGGCGACAGGCCATCACGTGCCGTCAGCTGGCCGTGGCTGGCCGTCTCGGGCGCGCGAGCCGCAGCGGGTCAGGGCAGCGGCAGGCCGCCGCCGTCGGGGGCCGAGCCGAGCAGCACGCCCTCCGCGGCGGCCGCGGCGGGGAGCAGCAGGTCGGGCCCCTCGTTGCGGACGTTGTTGACCAGCGGCGCGACGGCATAGGCGTCGAGCTCCAGGCTGTCGTTCGGCTCCAGCAGCGCCATCAGCTCGCCCGGGTCCGTGCTCGGGCCGTCCAGCCAGAGCCCCCACATGTCGGGCGGGACGATCACGGGCATCCGGTCGTGGATGCGCGCCATGAACCCGTTGGGGCGGGTGGTGACGATCGTGAAGGTCCGCTTCCACTCGCCGGTCTCCGGGTCCTGGCGGCCGGTCCACAGGCCGGCCAGCGCCATGGGCCGTCCGTCGGGGTCGAAGATGGTCATCGGCGTGCGCCGTCCGCCCTCCCGCCGCCATTCGTAGAAGCCGTCCACCGGGACCAGGCAACGACGCTTGCGGAACGCGTCGCGGAACATCGGGCTCGTGGTCAGGGTCTCGGCGCGCGCGTTGAACGTCCGGGCGGCGATCCTGGGATCGTCGGCCCAGGGCGGGATGAGGCCCCAGCGATACCGCACGATCGCCCTCCGGCCATCGCGGGCCACGACCACGGACGCCTCGGTCGTCGGCGCCACGTTGAACTTGGGCTCCGGCTGATCGGTCAGGTCCTCGGCGTCGAAGATCTTCGCCAGCTCCGATGTGGGGCGCTGCTGCTGGAACCGTCCGCACATGCGCTGCAGTCTACGCGCGCCGGTCGGCACCACCTGCGGCCCTGCCGTGTACAGTCCGCGCGTGACCCAGCCGCCCTCCTTCGACCTCCACGGCACCCTCTCGCACGACGGCCCCCTGACGCGGGCCGGCGCTCTCGCGGCGCTGGACCACGCCGCCGAGTTGATGGAGCAGTCGCGGTTCGTCGACGCGGCGCGCCTCTACCAGCGGGTCATCGGCTTCGACGACCGTGGCGTGACGGCGGCCGCGCTGCTCGGGTTCGGGCAGGCGATGCACCGTCTCGACGACGAGAATGCCGCCATCGGCGCCTGGCGGGAGGTGACGAGGCTGCCCGCCACGCCGGCGACCTATCCGGCATGGCGCGAGCTCGCGGCTGCCCTGGTGCGGAGTGGGGACCTGGCCGGTGCCGCGGACGCCTACCGGGCGGCCGAACGGCTGGCGCCGCGAGAGGACAAGCCGGAGATCGCCTCGCGACTGGGCTGGCTGAGCAAGGAGCTCGGCGACACGCGTGGAGCCGGCCGCTACTTCTCGCGGGCCCGGGGCGGCTCGGCGATGGCGATGACCCTGACGATCATCGCGATCACCACCGTCGTCTCGCTGGTGGCCGACATCGGCGGGTCAGACGGCGGCACCCTCCTGGCAACGCTGGACCTCGACAAGGTCCTGGTCGCACAGGGACAGCTGTACCGGCTGCTGTCGGTGGCGCTGGTCCACGTTCCGCTCGTGCAGGACCCGTTCCACCTGCCCTTCAACATGTACGCCCTGTGGCTGGTGGGCCCGTTCGTCGAGCGGCTCTACGGGCGCTGGCGCCTGCTGGCCTTCTACGTCGTCTGCACCCTCGGCGCCTCGCTGCTCTCGTTCGCGCTGGCCACCGCCAACGGCGTGGTCCTCGACAGCGGCCAGGTCCTCGACGATCGCTATGCCGCGGGCGCGTCGGGCGCGATCTTCGGCCTGTTCGGTCTGCTCGTGGGCGCGCTCATCGTGCACCGGCCCGCCATGGGGGGCGCGATGCGCGGCCTGCTCGGCCAGCTGATCGCGCTCATCGCGATCAACCTGCTCCTCGGGGCGACCACGACCGGCATCGACAACTGGGCCCACGTCGGCGGCCTGGTGACCGGGTTCTGGTTCGGCGTGCTCTTCCTCCCCACCGGCGTGCCGGCGCTGCGCTCGAGGTGGATGCGACCCGGGCAGGCGCCGGGCGACGCGGTGCCCATCGTCGGGCGAGCTGGGATGGTTGGCGTCCAGATCGCGGGGATGGTCGCCCTGGCGCTGGCGTTCTGGGTCCTGTGGGGCGTCGGCGTGCAGGCGTGGGGAGCGGCCTGAGCGGCACGTCGCGGTCGCCGACGGCGGGATGGGATCGTTGTCGCGGCTTGGCCATCCCCGCTGACCCGCGGTCAGACGGTACGATCTACGGCCATGTTCGCCATGCTGCAAGGGACCTGGCCCCGCCTGACCTCCGACGGGATCGACCTGGCTGCGCTCGAGGCCGACGTGGCCGCAGGGCGGGCCGGCGCCGAGGCGCTCGCGCGTGCCACGGACCAGCTGGTGGCCGAGGTGCTCACGGTCCAGGCCGACGCCGGGATGGACCTCCTGACCGACGGCCAGGTCCGCTGGCCCAGCCTCTTCGAGGCCGTCCGCCTGGCGCTGTTCGAGCGCAGGTTCGAGGCCGAGCGCCCGCTCCTCGCCGCCTGGAAGGCCGCGTCCGCCGTCGCGCCGGGGGGCGCCGCTGTCGCCCAGGCCGTCCCCGGCCCCTACACCCTTGGCCGCCGCGCCATCGAAGATGCCCTCAGCAGGGCGCGCGAGGCGGGCGAGGAGCCTCCGCACGCCGCCGAGCTCAACGCCGCCCGGTTCGACGTCACGCTCTCGATCGCGCACTCGCTGGCCGACGAGGTGGAGCAGCTCGCGGCGGCCGGCTGCGGCGTCATCGTCGTCGAGGAGCCCGACGCGGCCTTGATCGGGAGCAACGGATCGGAGCGCGTGCTGCTGTCCAACGCGAGCAAGGTGCTCCTCGAGCGGTCGGGGGGCGTCCACGCGATGCTGGCCATCACCGGCGGCTCGGCCCACGAGGTCGGCGGCGCCCTGATCTTCGAGGCGCCCTGGCAGTCGCTGCTGGTGGACCTCATCGCCGGCCCGGACAACTGGCAGCTGGTCCGCGAGACGCCCGGCGACCGGGGCATCGTCTGCGCCGCGCTGGCCGTCCCCGAGGACGGGTCCGAGTTCGACCATGCGCCCGAGCTGGTGTGGGCCTCGCAGTACGCTGCCTCCGCCAACGGTCGCGGGCTGGCTCGGGTCGGCCTGGCCAACGCGACACGGCTCGCCGATCGCACACCCGAGGCGGCGCGGATGGCCGTCCGGCAGCTGGCGCAGGCCGCCAGGTTCGCCGTCATGCCCCTCGCCGACGCGGTCGAGGCCGGCCTCGACGCCCGCACGATCCGCGACGCGCGCCCCGTCCCGGCCACCGACAACCGGGCCTCGCGCCGCCGGCAGAGCCGCGAGGCGAAGCGCGAGGGCCGCTGAGGCGAGGGCCATGCCCGCCCGCCCCATCCCCTTGGTCGCCGGCGCCGTCGCCGGCGCCCACCACCGCGCGGCCGCCCGGCCGCCCACGACCTGCACGCAAGCACCGACGGCCGCCCGGCCGACCAAGGAGATCCAATGAGCTCGAGCTTCTGGCACGGCTTCGCGGACATGCACACGGTCAAGGACGCCGAGCTCGTCATCCGCGAGGGCGACGGCGCCTGGGTCACCGACGTCGCCGGCAGTCGGTACCTCGACGCCACCGCGGCGCTGTGGTACACGGTCGCGGGCTACGGGCGCGCCGAGATCGCGGACGCGGCCGCAGCGCAGATGAAGCGGATGTCGGCCTACTCGTCGTTCGGGGCGTATACCACCGAGCCCACGGTCGAGCTGGCCGCGCGGGTCGCCGCCATGGCCCCGATGCCCAACGCGGCCGTGTTCTTCACCAGCGGCGGCTCGGAATCGGTCGAGACCGCGGGCAAGCTCGCGCGCCGCTACTGGGACGTGCTGGGCAGGCCCGAGAAGCGGATCATCGTCAACCGCGAGCACGGCTACCACGGCATGGCGGCCCTCGGCACGTCGCTTGCCGGCATCCCGTCGAACAAGGCGGGCTACGGGACGCTCGTGGCGGACACGCTCCAGGTGGGCGTCCACGACCTCGACGCGGTCGAGTCGATGTTCGCGGCGCGGGCGGGGGAGATCGCGGCCTTCATCGCCGAACCGGTGGTGGGCGCGGGTGGCGTCATCCCGCCGCAGGACGGGTATTTCGCAGGTCTCGCCCAGCTGTGCCGCCAGTTCGACGTGCTGCTCATCGCCGACGAGGTCGTCACCGGGTTCGGCCGGACGGGGTGGTGGTGGGGGAGCCAGCGCTACGGCTTCGAGCCCGACATGATCACCTTCGCCAAGGCGATCACCTCGGGCTACGTGCCGCTCGGCGGCGTGGTGGTGGGGCCCCGCGTCCGGGCCCCGTTCTGGGACGAGCCGGTGCCGGGCGCGATCTTCCGCCACGGCTACACCTACTCCGGCCACGCCACGGCCTGCGCGGCGGCTCTGGCGAACCTCGACATCCTCGAGCGCGAGGACCTCGTCGGGCGCGTGCGGGCGCTCGAGCCCGTGGTGGAGCGCGAGATCGGGCGGCTGGCGTCGTCGCCGCTCGTGGGCGAGGTCCGGACGGTCGGGCTCACGGCCTGCGTCGAGCTCTCCGCCGAGGCACGGGCGGCGAACCCGGGTGCCGTGGACGCCGTCGTCGGCGCCTCGAGGCGCCACGGTGTCCTGACCCGGAACATCCGGGGCGTCGGCCTGCAGTTCTCGCCGGCGTTCGTGATCTCCGAGGCCGACATCGCCCTGATCGCCGAGGGCTTCGACGCGGCGCTGCGCGACGTGGCGGCGGGCTGAGCCAGAGTCGCCGGCCCTCGCCGAAGACCGACGGCCTTTCCCTCCGCGTCGCCGCCCGCGCGACTCGGCCGACCGGCGTCCCTTCGGCGTCGCCGCCCTCGCCGAAGACCGACCGGCGTCCCTTCGGCGTCGCCTCGCATGTGCCCGCGGGCCCAGGCGCTCCCGCGGCTGAGTCGCGTCAGACTCACGGAGGGGCGCCCGCCGCACGCGCCACCGCGCGGGGTGCCCCTCAGCGCCGGCGCCCCTGCACGGTCTGCCCGCATCTGATGCCCACGCGACTCGGCCGCGAGGCGGAGGACGCCCGCGCGACTCGGCCGACCGGCGTCCCTTCGGCGTCGCCTCGCATGGGCCCGCGGGCCCAGGCGCTCCCGCGGCTGAGTCGCGTCAGACTCACGGAGGGGCGCCCGCCGCACGCGCCACCGCGCGGGGTGCCCCTCAGCGCCGGCGCCCCTGCACGGTCTGCCCGCATCTGATGCCCACGCGACTCAGCCGCGAGGCGGGGTGACGCCCGCGCGACTCGGCCGCCTGGCGGGGTGACGCCCGCGCGACTCGGCCGCGAGGCGGAGGACGCCCGCCCGACTCGGCCGCCTGGGGTGAGCCCTCCTCCGACTGCGGTCAACGCACTTGGCGGAGTGGCCTCCCGTCGGGCTGGACGAGTGCGCGAGCGGTCAGGACCTTGGCGGCGTCGGCGTAGTCGAGGAAGGCCGCTGGCCGTCGCCTCTCACCCAGTGCGGTCGACCGCAGCCAGATGGCGCCGCGATCGCTGGGGTCGGCGGCGGCCAGCGTCCAGCCGCTGGGCCTCGCCCTCGCCGGGTCATGGATCCACGCGGAGAGCTCCCGTGGCGACGTCGGGAATGCCGCAGCGAGGAGATCCCGATTGGCCTGAATCCTCCTGGCGACCAGTTCAGTGTCGAGGGCGACGACGAGAACCGTCGTCCGCTCGGCACGCCAGCCGAGTCTGCGGGCGGCATTGGCCGCCTCGCGCTGATAGAACCCGACCTGTCGGAGCAGGCCGCCAGCATCGAGAATGTCGGTCTTCGTCTCCTCTACGACGAGCGAGGCATCCGACTCGCGAAAGGCGAGGAGGTCGATCCACCCGCGCGGCACCGTCTCGCCGATCTGCACCTCATTGGCGATCAGCCATGCGTCACGACGGAAGTGACGGCCCACGAAGCCAGCGGTCACTGCATGGACGAAGTCGGACTGCCGTCGACGGTCCTCGAGGTGCCGGCCATTGATGTCCAGCGCGGCACGCATTCCAAGCGCAGCGAGGATTCGCTCGATGACAAGCAGGTCGGGTTCGGGTGCCTCCTCCCGCTCGATCCGCGAGACCATCGATTGCGAGGTCTTCGATCGCGTCGCGAGTTCCCGCTGCGACCAGCGGGCAAGCGCGCGCGCCTCGCGGATCAGGGCCGCGACCTGGGGACCAAACCCCGGATGCCGGACATCGATTCTGACGTACATGCGATCGTTGTACTGTCCGCCACTTATGTGCCGATCAATGCCCCTTCCGTGGCCAGCCCGGCCCCGGTCCGCATCGGGTCAGCGTTGAGGTCACTGCGGCAGTTGCGAGGTTCGGCCGGTCGTCCTCCCGTTGAGTCGCGTCAGACTCGCCAGCCGGCCGCCCACGCACGCTCGCCGGCATCGATGGCCCCGCCGAGTGGTGGTTCGTGCGGCGATCGCCGTGGAGCGAGTCTGACGCGACTCAGGTCCGCGCCGCTCAGCCTTGCGCGACTCAGGGGGCCCGCCGGAGCCGGCCCCCTGCGCACGGCCTGTGGCTGAGTCGCGTCAGACTCGCCGGCGTGCCTGACGCGCACGACACACGGCGCAATCGACCCGGACTCGGGGTGGCGCGTGCGTGGACGCCACCACGGCGAGTCTGACGCGACTCGCGATGGCGGCCCCGCCCGGCGGAGCCCCGCCCGAGGAGCCCCGCCCGGCGGAGCCCCGCCCGGCGGAGCCCCGCCCGAGGAACCCCGCCCGAGGAGCCCCGCCCGGCGGAGCCCCGCCCGAGGAACCCCGAGCCTCCC
>JAJXUG010000091.1 GCA_021783095.1 Chloroflexota bacterium
ACCGCGCGCCCGCGCCGAGCATGGCCTCGAGGTGGTCCTGGAGGGGGTCGGTCATGGGGCGAGTATGGGGGCCGGGCCGAGACGGGCGCGCGGCGAGGCGGATCAGGATGCGGAATCTAGGCCGCCAGCGCTGCCCGTCCGCCTGACTGGTCGTTGAGTCACTGCAAATCCACGAACCCGGAGTTGGCCAGGTGCTCGTAGGTCTCGTCCAAGGCGCCGATCGGCGGCACGAACACCACGGTGGCGTCGCGTCCCCGCGTCAACAGGACTCGATACGCGTTGCGCCGGAGCCGCATCGCGTCGCGAATCAGGGCGGCGCGTTGGTACCCGCGGGCGTTGCTGTTCGACCACCGACCACCATCGCGAACAAGATCCGTGCCCCACGCAAGCAGAGCTGCATCGAGCTCGAGCCCCTGGCATCCGAATTCCGTCACGCATTCGCGAAGTTCGCGACAGGATCGGCCGTATCGATCCGACTCGCCCTCAGCGAACCACGGTCCGTTCTTGACGCGCTTCGTCGACTGGAAGTCGTTTGGGACGCCGAACCGCGGAAGGTCGCGATCCTTCGACGATGCAATGATCCCGAATCGAGCCTCAGGATCGTCCCGGTATCTGGAGCGCAGGTAGGCTTTGGCGCGGTCGAGATCACGAGTGATGCGGAGGTGGTATCCGCTTTCATCCAGTGTCCGAGCCAGCCGCGGCAAGTCGACGCCGCCCGACTCGTCAAGGAGACCGGCCACATAGACATGAACATCGGATGCGAGGTGGTAGCGGACCTCGGTTGTTAGCTCCAAGGCTGGGTCCACGCTAACTCTTGGAAACCCACGAAATACCTCGGCCACAGCCGGTGGAACGTGGACCTCCCAGTTTCCTGGCGCACCGGCGACCGCTGTCAGCCATTGGCCTAGCCCGGCCTCTTCGCCCGTGTGAATCTCCTGCCCCGTGCCAATGAGGCCGACGACCACGCACCACTGGGGAACGCGTTCTGCGAACTCGACGAAGTGCTCGGGTTCTGACTTTCCATCGCCAAACTCGGGGTGCTTCAGGGCGACCTGTGCCGCGTCGAACGCCCGCTGCGCTTCATCGAAGATCAGAACGTGCTCGGGGGGAACAAGGTCCGGACGACTGCTGTAGCGGCGCACGTACTCCTTGACGCCGCGAACGAACGCTTTGCCCGAGCCTCCGGCTCCCTGAAGCTCGTATTGAAGTACCTCGACCAAGGGGCCGTTCCCCGAAAGGTAGACGGCCGGAGCCGTTGGGACACCGCTCGACCTGGGAACTGCTAGGCCATCCAGAAGTCGAGCGTGCGCGAGTTGCAGACCGACGAGGGTCTTGCCGCTGCCTGGGAGCCCCGTCACCAGCACGAGGTGGCGAGTCTTCGTTCCAGCCGCAGTCGTAGTGATCCGCTTGAGCGCATCCAGCGTCGGCTCTGTCGCAGCGGCAGCCCTCTTGATGCGTCGAAGGTCGCCATTCTCGAGGAGTTCGCGGGCCGCCTCTACGAGACTCGGAAGTGGTCGGTACGCGCCAGCGTCGAGAAACGCTTCGGTCGAGACGACGTCTACCTCGCCGTCGGGTGCCTCTAGCGTTGCGAGCGCGTTGATCTGATCGGGCCCTATGACCTCGACGCCGCTGAACGTGCCAACGCGGCCAGAAGCTCTCATCAGCACGAGAACAGGCTTGACTTGCCGGTGCTCGCACTCCCGGTGGTATGCCCTCAAATCCCGGGCGTAGGCCGACGCCTGATCAAGATCCGCCTGGATCGGCGACTGCTTGCCCTTCAGTTCAAGAACCATCACGGCGCCGTTGACGAGGAAAATGACGTCGGTCCGCCGAAACTCCAGTGGCAACTCGTACTCGAGCACGGCTGCGAACCGAGCTGCCTCGGTTCGCTCGGCAATCGCCTCGCCAACTTCGTGTTGAAGCGGCGGGATGGACTCGTCCCAGGCCCTGACCTGCTCTGGCGACGCATCCGACACAAAAGAGTTCAGCGCCTCACGGATGGCTCGGGCCGGGGCGGCACGGAACGTCGGAAAGGTCGATGACCACCCGTGTTCGGCTTGAGCGAGCGACTGATCCATGTGAGCGCACCCCCCTACTGGTCGCACCAGGATAATCGCGACAGACCTTGACGTATCCCTGTGCCCGTTACCCTCTCCCCATGCCTCCCACCGAACGATCGGCGTCCACTTCTTCGGCTCCATCGAGGAGCTCCGTGCCTGGCTCGAGGCCAACGGGGAAACCGGGAAGGAGCGCTGGGTTGGCCAGCGCGGCACCACCAAGGAGACCCGCCCGACCATCACGTGGCCAACAACGCTGAGACCCGCGAGGCGAGGCTGGGCAAGCGGCTCGACGGATGGGTCGGCGGCTGCCGCCTCCCAGAGATCACCGGCAAGGCGCGCACGGGCTGAGGCTGGTCGCGAAGATCGAGCCCCCAAAGACGCCGGTCGAGCTCGGAGCGGTGTCGTGTCGCAGGGCGGCGGGAGTCGACCACGCGCAGCAGGCGATGACGCACCGGGCTTCGGGACGCCGAATGCCGACGTGCCGACGGGCGTCTGACCGCCGGCTGATGGGCGGGGAATCGCCGCCGGAGAACCGCCGACCGGCCCCGAGCGTAGGTAGGGCAGGTTGTAACCACGCTCACAGAGGTAATCAAGTGCGCACTCGCGTCCCCGGGAGCCGCACCCTGGCGGCGACCCTCGCTTCCGCGCTGCTGCTCAGCGTCGTCGTGCTGTATGGCGCCGGCCCGGTCGCCGCCCAAGACTATGGGAGCGGTGGCACAACGCCTGCGCCCACCGCTTCCTCCGCGCCGATGCAGGTCACGCTCTCGTTGCGCTCGGCGGCCTCGCTCGGCACCTTCCTGACAGGGCCGGACGGGATGACCCTGTACACGCTCTCGTCGGATCCCGCGGGCGGCAGCGTCTGCACCGCCAAGTGCCTCACGATCTGGCCGCCGCTCACGGTGGCCGCGGGCGGCAGCGCGAGCGCGACCGGCACCAGTGCCGTGTTCGGCTCGTTCGTCCGCTCGGACACCGGGGCCACGCAGGTGACCGTCGGCGGCCGAGCCCTCTACTACTACCAGGGCGACACCGCGGCCGGGCAGACGAACGGCGAGGGCATCCCGGCCCTGGGCGGGGTCTGGCACGTCGCGGCGATCACCGCGGCGGCGGCGGCGGCCGCTTCGTCCGCGTCTCCGGGCGCGGCGTCCATGGCGCCGACCGACGTGGCTCCGGTGACCGGCAACAGCCCGGCCACGGCTCCGCTCGTGCTGCTCCTGGTGGTCGTCCTGGCGCTGGCCGCGGCGCTCACCCTCATGGCCCGCCAGGCCCGTCGGCGCTGAGCGAGGCCCCTGGGATCCTCAGGCGGGCCTGGCCCCGGGCCGCGCCCGCCTGGTCCCGCCACGGCCCCGCTGTTCGGGCCGCGCCCGACTGACCCGCCGGGGCCCCGATGTTCGGGCGGACGCGATCGGGCCGTTGCCGGCCTCCTGCGGGCCGACGCCCGGGCGGCCGCTGCAAGCGGCCAGGGCGACCCGGCGGTCAGAGCGACCCGGCGGCCAGAGCGACCCGCGGTCAGAGCGACCCGGCGGTCAGAGCGACCCGGCCAGGGCAGGCGTGCCCGGGGCACCGCCGCCCGCGCCGCCGCCGCTCGCGCCGCCGCCGCTCGCCTGGAGCGTGACCAGGAAGCGGCTGCCCGGGGCCAGCGTGCCCCAGGTGTCGAGGCGGCCCGCCCAGTACGCGGTGGACCCGCTGAACAGCATCTCGCCGACGGCCGTGCTGGTTCCGCCCTGCGTGATCCAGCAGCGGTAGACGTAACCGGGTGCCGGGCTCGGGAGCACCGTGGACAGGACCGCCACGAGGCCATCGGTCGCGCTCCACGACACGCTGCCGCCGGACGCCCCGGAGGGCGTGGTGAGCACGGCGACCCGGTGCCCGGGGTCCTGGAGGATGCGGTCGAGCGTTGCCGTCACCCCGGCCAAGGCGGCCGTCTCGGCCTGCGCCTGGCGGAGTTGCTGGCTGCGGTCGGCGAGGAGCGCGACGCCGCCCGCGAGCACCACGACTGCGGCGGCGGCGGCCAGCCAGGCCGGCCAGCGGGTCGCCCGACGCTGCGGGACCGCGCGAGGCGTCACGGCGCGGGGCTGTGCGTCGGGCGCGACGGGGATCGCGGCGCGGCGCTGTGCCTCAGCCGCCGCGAGCGTTCGCGCCCGCAGGTCCGCGGGGAGGGCGCCGCTGCCGGCATCGGCCAGCCCGCGCAGCGACGTCGCCGGGACGCCGCCGGCGGGATCCGTGCCGAGGGCGAGGTCCAGCGCGGCGAACATGGCCCGCCACCCGTCGAGGTCGGCGCGACAGGACGCGCAGGCGGCCAGATGGGCCCGCAGCTCGTGCGACCCGGCGCCCGCCCCCGCCGGGAGCTCCCGGAGCCGGGCCGGCTCGGCGGCGAGGTCGAGCAGCTGCTCGCGAGCCTCAGCGTGGTCCATGTCGCACCCCGTCCGAATCGTCCCCGCCAATCGCGGGCGTCGGGCCCACGGCCGACACCGGGGCGGACCGCGCCGGCGGCGGACCGACGTCGGGCACCTGCTCGAGCATCGCCCGCAGGCGCAGCAGCCCGCGCCGGGTCCTGGTCTTGACCGTCCCCAGCGGCCAGCCGAGGCGCTCGGCGATCTCCGTCTGGGAGAGACCGTCGTCGTAGGCGAGCTCGATGACCTGCCGCTCCGGCTCGGCCATGCTCTCGAGCGCCGTCCGCACCACCGACCGGACCCAGCCTCGCTCGGCCAGGTCCGGCGGCTCGTCGTCCACCATGGCGACGGCGACCGGCCGACCCTGTGCCAGCAGCCGGTCGAGCTGGTCGTCCGACCCGTCGCCGGACGCGGCACCCGGCTCGATGAGCTGCGGCCGTCGTGACGCCGCGCGCAGGCGGTCGATGGCGCGGTGGCGGGCGATGGCGAGCAGCCAGCCGGCCAGCGAACCCGCGCTGGCGGCGTAGGTGTCCGGTCGCCGCCAGAGCGCGAGGTAGGTCTCCTGCACCACGTCCTCGGCCGTCCTGGGGTCGCGTGTGTACCGCAGGACCGCGCCGTAGACCGCGCCCGCGTGGCGGTCGTAGACGGCGGCGAACGCATCGCGGTCGCCGCTGGCCACGCGGGCCATGAGCTCCGCGTCGGTCGGGGAGCGAGGGAGATCGCCGGCCTGCGCCGCGGCAAGCCGAAGCTCGTCGCTCACGGCCGCTGCGGGCGGGCCACCGGCCGGGGCCTCACCTGGACCGGCGACGCGACCGCGCTTGGCGCCCACCGTCAAGCGCAGCGAGGCACGGGCCGTCGGGCGGCGCGGGACGGCGACTGCGCGGAGGAAGGCTCGCTCTTCCCATCCGCGAATCGTGGCGCGCCTGACCGGCGTCCTGTCAAGCGCGTCCGCGACGAGCAGGGTCGTCACCGCGACGATCGGCGGGCTGGGTGGGAGCATGGGTGGGAGTGCCTCCTGTCCCCATACGCCCGAATCGGGCCGGCGGTTCTGGAGCGGGCTACCTCGCCTCCCCGACGAAGCGCACCGCCGGCTTGGGCCTCGTGTCCACCTCCAGCCGGAAGATGTCCGGCCGCGCGTAGTGGCCGACGACGTCGAGGTCGAGCACGGCCCGGTCGATGGCCCCGAGGTCCAGGTCCGCCACCAGAACCTCCTCGCCGTCGCGGGCGGGGCCGGCCAGCACCTGGCCGAGCGGGTCCACGATGACGCTGCCGCCGCCGATGAGCACCGCGTCGGGGGCGTCGGCCGCCACCGGGTAGTCGTCCGGGTAGTCGGACCGGCGGGCGAACTGCGACGCGCTGAGCACGAAGCAGCGCCCCTCGAGCGCGATGTGGCGCATGGTGCCGAGCCACGTCTCGCGGTCGTCCACGGTGGGCGCGGCGTACAGCTGGATCCCCTGCGCGTACATCGCCAGGCGCAGCTGGGGCATGTAGTTCTCCCAGCAGATCACCGCGCCGAGTCGGCCCAGCGGCGTGTCCACAACGGGGAGCGTGGAACCGTCGCCCTGGCCCCAGATCAGGCGCTCCATGGCCGTGGGCATCGTCTTGCGGTGCTTGCCGAGCAGCGAGCCGTCGGCGCCCAGCAGCAGCGCGGTGCAGTACAGCGTCCCTCCGTCGCGCTCGATGACGCCGATGACGAGGTGCATGCCGTGCGCGCGCGCCAACTCGCCCAGCCGGTCGGTCGCCGGCCCCGGCACGTCGATCGCGGCGTCGCGGTAGCGGGCGAACCACGCGCGGCCAGCGGGCGTGCGGCGTCCGACGGTGGCGCCGAAGTCCGCGCCCTTGGGGTACCCGCCCACCAGCGCCTCTGGCAGGACGGCGAGCTTGGCGCCCCGTTCTGCCGCCTCGGCCACCAGCCGCTCGACGCGCGCCAGCGTGGCCTCCGTGTCGAAGGCGACCGAGCCCG
>JAJXUG010000092.1 GCA_021783095.1 Chloroflexota bacterium
CAAGTCACGGGTGCTCACCGTCCTCGCGGCGGCGACCGTGGTCGTGGCCGCGTGCGGCGGCAGCGCCAGCCCGAGCCCGGCCCCGGCCACGTCGGCCCCGGCGTCGGTCGCCCCGGCCTCGTCGGCGCCGGCGTCCGTCGCCCCGGCCTCGTCGGCCCCGGCCAGCGCCGCGGCCGTTGACTGGAAGACGGCCACCTCGGCGGCGGCCGGCGGCGGCGTCGACGCCGTCTGCGCGGCCGGCAAGGCCGAGGGCCAGGTCAACCTGATCGCGACCCCGCCCGACTGGGCGAACTACGGCCAGATGATCACCGACTTCACCGCGAAGTACGGGATCAAGGTCCAGTCCGACCAGCCCGACGCCGACAGCCAGACCGAGATCAACACCGCCCAGCAGCTGGCCGGCACCGGCCGCCAGCCGGACCTGTTCGACCTCGGCACCGGCGTCGCCCTCGCGCACACCGACATGTACGCGCCCTATCAGGTCGCGACGTGGAAGGACATCCCTGACGCCAACAAGGAGGCCACCGGCCTCTGGGTCAACAACTACACCGGCTTCGAGACCATCGGCTACGACAGCTCGCTCGGCACCATCACCAAGGTGAGCGACCTGGCCGATCCCAAGTACAAGGGCAAGGTCGCCCTCAACGGCGACCCGCTCAAGGCGTCCGCCGGCTTCAACGGCGTCGTCCTGGCCGCGCTAGCCAACGGCGGCTCCGCGGACAACATCCAGCCCGGCATCGACTTCTTCAAGAACCTGGCCACCAGCGGCAACCTGCTGCCGGTCGACCCGAACCCGGCCACGATCGCCTCGGGGCAGACCCCGATCGTGATCGACTGGACGTACAACAACAACGCCCAGACCGCGGTCCTCCAGCCCAAGGGCATCGACTGGAAGGTCGTCATCCCGACCGACGCCGCGCCGGTCGCCGCCTACTACAACTCCGCCATCAACAAGGACGCCGCCCACCCGGCCGCCGCGCGCTGCTGGATGGAGTACATCTTCAGCGACGCGGGCCAGAACACGTGGCTCAAGGGCTTCGCCCTGCCGGTCCGCCTGGCGGCCATGCAGGCAGCCGGCACCGTCGACCAGGCGGCATACGCCGCGATCAACCCGCCGACGACCCCGCCGGTCCAGCTCACGCAGGACCAGGTCAAGGCCGCCACGGCGCTGCTCACCGCGCAGTGGAAGTTCATCACCATCAAGTAGCACCCAAGCGCTGACGGCTGGAGGCGCCCTGATGACCGGCTCGGTCACCACGCCCTCCTCGTCACCTGTGGCCGGTCCCGCCCCAAGCGGGACCGGCGCACGCAGGATGGCGAGGGCGGGGAACTACCTCGCCCTCCTCCCCTTCCACGGCTACGTCGGGCTGTTCCTCATCCTCCCGACGCTCATCGTCGCCGTCGGTGCCTTCACCACGGCCGGAGGCTCCCTCACCCTCGACAACGTCTCGTCGGTGTTCACCTCCAGCGTGTTCGTCGACGCGTTCGTCAAGTCCATCCAACTGGCGGTGATCACCGCGATCGCGGGCGCCGTCTTCGGGGGCCTGCTCGCCTGGGCAGTCGCTCGCGGCAACCCGAACGGGCTCCTGCGCCAGTTCGTGATCGCCGCGTCTGGCGTCCTCGCCCAGTTCGGCGGGGTCATGCTGGCGTTCGCCTTCCTCGCCACCTTCGGGTTCAGCGGCCTGGTCACCGTGTTCATCAAGAACCAGCTCGGCGTCGTGCTGGACATGTCGTGGCTGTACACGCTGACCGGCCTGGCGGTCGTCTACACCTACTTCCAGATCCCGCTCATGCTGATCGTGTTCCTGCCCTCGCTCGACGGCATGCGGCAGGAGTGGTACGACGCATCGGCGAGCCTCGGCGGCGGCTCCTGGGCCTTCTGGCGGTACGTGGGCGGGCCGATCCTCGCGCCGAGCTTCCTGGGCGCGCTGCTGCTGCTGTTCACGAACGCCTTCTCCGCGTACGCGACGGCGGCCGCCTTGATCAGCCAGGGCTGCCCGATCATCACCCTCGAGATCGGCTGCCAGATGCAGAGCGAGATCGTGCTGGGCCAGGAGAACGTGGGCAAGGCGCTGGCCCTGGGCATGATCGTCATCGTCTCGGCCGTCATGGCGGTCTATGCGCTGATCCAGCGCCGCGCATCGAGGTGGGCTCAATGAGCCAGGCGCCCGGGTTCACGTACGGCGCGGCCGCCCCCGAGGGCGGCGCGCTGATCTCGAAAAGCCCGAAGGGCGCCGGCAAGGGTCGCCGCACGCCGCTCGGCCAGCGGGTGGCCCGGATCCTCGTCCTGCTCCTCGTGCTGGGCTACCTGATCCTGCCGCTGTTCGCGATGCTCGAGTTCTCGACGCGCGGCGACTTCGACCGGACCACCAAGACCTTCGGCCGGACGCTCGACTCGTTCGCTGCCATCTTCAGCAACGACGACCTCATGACGAGCATCGTCACCTCGCTCGAGATCGCGGTCCTGACCGTGTTCGGCATGCTGGTCCTGCTCGTCCCCACGATGGTCTGGACGGTCGTGCGCGTGCCGCGCATGCGCCGCGTGGTCGAATTCCTGTGCCTGCTGCCGCTGGCCATCCCCGCGATCGTCATCGTCGTGGGCATCGCGCCGATCTACCGGTGGATGGGCCAGAACCTGGGGGGGTTCGGGGCCTCGGCGCTCACCCTGGCGTTCATCGACGTGATCCTGGTGCTCCCGTACTCGTACCGCGCCATCGATTCGAGCCTGCGGTCCATCGACACCGCCACGCTGTCCGATGCCGCCCGCAGCCTCGGCGCCGGCTGGCCGCGCACGATCTTCTCGGTGATCGTGCCCAACATCCGCGGCGGCATCCTGTCGGCGTCGGTGCTCGCGATCGCCCTCGTGCTCGGCGAGTACACCATCTCGTCGCTGCTCTCGTTCAACACGGTGCAGGTGGTGATCTACCTGCTCGGCAAGCGGAACCCCTACGTCTCGGTCGCCGTGTCGCTGGCCGCCCTCGTGTTCGCCTTCGTCCTGCTGTTCGTCATCTCTCGCTTTGCACCCGGCGCCGACAACCGCGCCCAGCGAGCCGAGGAGGAGCCTGCCTGATGTCCGTCGCAAGCCCCAGCCCTGCCGCGACCGGCCACGGCGTCGCCGTGGTGTTCGAGGACATGCACCGCTGGTACGGCTCCGTGCACGCGCTCCAGGGCCTGTCCATCGACATCGCGCCGGGCGAGCTCATCGCCCTGCTCGGGCCGTCGGGCTGCGGCAAGACCACGGCGCTGCGCGCCCTGGGCGGCCTCGACGAGGTGGACCAGGGTCGGATCCTCGTGGGCGGCAAGGACATGACCCGAGTGCCCGCGAACAAGCGGAACATGGGGATCGTGTTCCAGGCGTACAGCCTGTTCCCCAACATGACCGCCCGCGACAACGTGGGGTACGGGCTGCGCCTCCGCGGGGTGGACGGCGCCAAGCGCAAGAAGAAGGCCGAGGAGACGCTCGAGCTCGTGGGGCTCGGCGCGCAGGCCAGCCGGTACCCGCACCAGATGTCGGGCGGCCAGCAGCAGCGCGTGGCCCTGGCCCGGGCGCTCGCCATCGAGCCCTCGGTGCTGCTCCTCGACGAGCCGCTGTCCGCGCTCGACGCCAAGGTCCGCCGCCAGCTGCGCGAGGAGATCCGGCGCATCCAGATCATGGTCGGCATCACCACCCTGTTCGTGACCCACGACCAGGAGGAGGCGCTGGCGATGGGCGACCGCGTCGGCGTCATGTCGGCGGGGCGACTCGAGCAGATCGCGGCCCCGGCCGAGCTGTACGACCGGCCGGCGACCAGGTTCGTCGCCGAGTTCGTGGGCCTCACCAACCGGATCCCCGGACGGACCGACGGCGGCGACGTCGAGGTGCTCGGCGCCCGCGTGCCGCTCCTGCCCGGCGCCACCGACCGCGGGGCCGTCCAGGTGCTGGTGCGGCCGGAGAACGTGCGCCTTGCCGCCGCCGACGGGGGCACCGGCCGCGTGCTCGCCGTCAGCTTCCTCGGCTCGCTGTGCCGAGCCCAGGTGGCCCTGCCCGACGAGACCATCGTGGTCGCGCAGATGTCGGCCGCCGAGTCCGCCGGGCTCTACCCGGGCGTGACGGTCAACTTGAGCGTCGTGCCGGCGCCGGTGTTCGCCGTCGCGGGGTAGGCTCGGGCGGGCCTGCCCTCGTCGTGTTCGCCGCTCTTCGCCGCTCCCAACTCGCGTCGCCCGCGTCCCAGCCTGAGGTCTCCCTCGCCAATGACCGCGCACCTCCCCGGCCTCCGCCAGATCACCGAGCCAGCCCGGACCATCGACGTCGTCCACGAGACCGACGTCCTCGTCGTGGGGTCGGGCCCTGGCGGTCTGGGCGCCGCGCTGGGCGCCGTGCGCGCCGGGGCGCAGACGACGCTGCTCGAGCGGTTCGGCTGCTTCGGCGGGAACATCACCGCGGTCGGCGTCGAGAGCTTCGCGTGGTACCGCCACGAGCAGACGCAGGACAGCGTGGGCATCGGCTCCGAGATCGAGGCGCGGGCCCGGGTTGAGGGCGCCAGCACCGACGAGTCCCAGTCCGTCAGCCAGGCGTTCGACGCCGAGCGGTTCAAGGTGGTCGCCGACAGGCTGGTCGAGGAGAACGGGATCCACCCGATGCTCCACCGCACCTTCGTGGCGCCCATCCTCGAGGACGGCGTGCTTCGGGGGGTGATCACCGAGAGCAAGTCGGGCCGCGAGGCGATCCTCGCCCGGCGCGTCGTCGACGCCACGGGCGACGCCGACGTCGCGTACCGCGCCGGCGCGCCGACGCGCAAGACGCCCCGCGAGGAGATGCTCTCGGCCTCGGTCATGTTCTCGATGACGGGCGTCAACAAGCGCGCCTTCATCGACGCCATCAAGGCCGACCCGCCCAAGTACCGCGACTGGGCCGGCAACTTCGAGTGGGACATCGAGACCGACGGCAAGGAGGACGAGCTGTTCTCGCCCTTCCTGCGCAAGCCGTTTCGGAAGGCGGTCGAGGCGGGCCTCATCCCGCCGGGCCTGATCACGATGGCCGGGACCTACGGCTCGGTGCACGACAGCGGCGACCTGACGTACCTCAACCTGGTCCACATGGGCGAGGTGGACGGGACCTCGGCTGACGAGCTGTGCCGCGCCGAGATCGAGGGGCGGCGCCAGGCGATGCACGCGATCGCGGCCCTGCGCGCGTTCATGCCCGGGTGCGAGCACGCGACGCTGCGCAACTTCGGGATGACCGTCGGGCTGCGCGACACGCGCAAGATCGACGCGCTCTACAACCTGACAGCCGATGACGTCCGCGGCGAGGCGCGCTTCGAGGACTCGATCGGCATCTTCCCGGAGTTCATCGACGGGTATGGCGTGCTGGTGCTGCCGACGACCGGGCGCTACTTCCACGTGCCGTACCGCTCGCTGGTGCCCAAGGGCGTGGCGAACCTGCTGGTGGCCGGCCGGTCGATCGGCGGCGACAAGATCAGCCACGCCGCGGTGCGCTCGATGATGTGCTGCACGGTCAGCGGGCAGGGCGCGGGCGTGGCTGCCGCGGTCTCCCTGCGCGACGACACAGGCGTGGAGGCGGTCAGCGTCGGCGAGGTGCGCGCCGAGCTCGCCCGGCAGGGCGTCCGGCTGGACTGAGCGCCGGCGCCGGGAGGACACCTGCCCGTGGACATCGTCGCCGTCCTGTCGTCGCTGGGGAGCCTCGCGCTCCTCGGCTGGATCGTCATCGCCGTCATCCAGCTGCGGCTGCAGTACGTCCAGCGGCGCGAGGAGATCGTCCTGCGGCTGTACCAGCCGCTGCTGTCCGAGCCGCTCGCGCGCGCCTACTGGCGGGTGCAGACGTGGCCGTACCCGGACCATGCCTCATTCAGGGCGGGAGCCGACGTCGAGGACTGGGTGGCGTTCGACCAGGTGGCGACCTTCTACGAGACGATGGGCGTGCTGCACCACCGCGGCGTGGCGAGCCTGTCGCTGCTCGACGAGCTGCTGAGCGAGTCGATCTTCGAGGCCTGGGATCGCTGCCGGCCGATCGTCATCGGCGAGCGGGAGCGGAGCCGGACGCCGCAGAAGTACGCGGCGTTCGAGCGTCTCGTCGGGCTGCTCGAGGGGCACCTGGCGTCGCGCGGGGTGGCGCGGCCGGGGCCGACGCCGAGCTGAGGCGCGCGCCGACTCGCCGCGGACGCCGGGCGGCTGCGTTGCCCCCTGAGTCCCCTGAGTCGCCTGGGGCCTCCGTCGCCGCCTGAGTCCCCTGAGTCGCCACAGACTCGTCTGGGGCGGCGGCGCGCACGGGCCGCGTCGCGAACCCGGCGTTCCGGCGGGGGCGCGCGCTCGGCGGGGCCCGATCTGAGTCTGTGCCGACTCGCCGCGCACGCCGGGCGGCTGCGTTGCCCCCTGAGTCGCCGCAGACTCGCCTGGGGCG
>JAJXUG010000050.1 GCA_021783095.1 Chloroflexota bacterium
CATCCGGGCGCACGGCCTGTGGCTGAGTCGCGTCAGACTCGCCGGCGTGCCTGACGCGCACGACACACGGCGCAATCGACCCGGACTCGGGGTGGCGCGTGCGTGGACGCCACCACGGCGAGTCTGACGCGACTCGCGATGGCGGCCCCGCCCGGCGGAGCCCCGCCCGAGGAGCCCCGCCCGGCGGAGCCCCGCCCGAGGAGCCCCGCCCGGCGGAGCCCCGCCCGAGGAGCCCCGCCCGGCGGAGCCCCGCCCGGCGGAACCCCGAGCCTTCCGGCCCGCACGGCGCTACCCGGGATGGCACCCGCTTGCGCCAATCGCGACACCCTGCCACCATCCGGGGACCGCGCCTGCGCCCGGTGTTCCCCCCAACATCCCGGGGGCCACTGCCTCCTGGCCGCGTCGGACCCACATTACCCGTCGAGCCGCGGGCGTCGCTCGAGGCACCCCGACGGACGATCAGCGCCACCCTCAACTGCCGCGGCCAGGGGTCGCGGCCACGCCGACATCGGCGGAAGGAGGTCGTCCTGGTGGCCGAGCTGCACATTGCGCTCGAGGTGAACGGCGAACAGCGCGAGGTGGACGTGGAGCCGCGCACGCTTCTCGTCTCGATGCTGCGCGAGGACCTCGAACTCACCGGCACCCACGTCGGCTGCGACACCAGCCAGTGCGGCGCCTGCACCGTCCTGGTGGACGGCCATGCCGTGAAGAGCTGCACGATGCTCGCGGTCCAGGCGGAGGACACCGCCGTCACGACCATCGAGGGGCTCGGCCAGCCGGGCTCGCTCCACCCGCTCCAGCAGGCGTTCTGGGACAAGCACGGCCTGCAGTGCGGGTTCTGCACCCCGGGCATGATCATGGCCGCGGCGGACCTGATGGCCCACAACCCGGAGCCCAGCGACACGGAGATCCGCCACGCGATCGCGGGCAACATCTGCCGCTGCACGGGCTACCACAACATCGTGGCCGCGGTCCGCGAGGCGGCCAGCGTCATGCGCGAGGGCGCCACAGCCCCCGCCGCGAGCGCGTGACGGGAGGCCGACGACGATGACCACCCAGATCCCCGACGTCCTCGGCGCACCGGTCAGGCGGGTCGAGGACCCGCGCTTCATCACCGGCCGGGGCCGCTACCTCGACGACATCAAGCTGCCCGCGATGACCCACATGGCCATCCTGCGCAGCCCGTACGCCCACGCGAGGATCCGCGCGATCGACACCTCCGCGGCGAAGGCCGCGCCCGGCGTCGTCGCGGTGTTCACGGGCGCCGACATCGCCTACAACCCGCTGCCGATGGCCTGGCCCGCCGGCGGCGCATCGGGCATCCAGAACAACGTCAACACGCCGCGGGCGCTCGCGACCGACGACGTCAAGTGGACCGGCGAGGGCGTGGCGGCGGTCGTCGCCGAGACGGCCGCCCAGGCGCAGGACGCGCTCGAGCTGATCGAGGTGGACTGGGAGCCGCTGCCCGCCGTCACCGACGCCGAGAAGGCCATCGCCGACGGCGCCCCGCAGCTCCACGAGAACGCGCCCAACAACCGCGTGTTCGACTGGCAGGTGGGCGACAAGGCGGCCACCGATGCCGCCTTCGAGAACGCGGAGGTGAAGGTCAGCCAGCGGCTCGTCAACCACCGCCTGATCCCCAACCCCATGGAGGTCCGGGGCGACATCGGCTGGTACAACCCCGGCACCGACGAGTACACGATCTGGATGTCGAGCCAGACCCCGCACATCCAGCGCCTGCTGCTCGCCGCCTTCGTCATGGGCGTGCCCGAGCAGAAGATCCGGTGCATCAGCCCCGACGTGGGCGGCGCCTTCGGCTCGAAGATCTTCTGCTACGCGGACATGGCGCTCGTGCTCCACGCGAGCAAGGCCCTCGGCGGGCGGCCCGTCAAGTGGGTCGAGGAGCGCCGCGAGAGCTACGGCTCCACCATCCACGGCCGGGACCACATCACGTACGTGGACGTCGCGGCGACCAGGGACGGCGAGGTGAAGGGCCTGCGCGTCAAGACGCTCGCCAACCTGGGCGGTCGCCTGTCGACCATCGGCCCGGGCATCCCAACGACCCTCTACGGCCGCATCCTGTCGGGCCCGTACAAGATCCCGGCGGTCCACTGCGAGGTCACCGGCGTCTACACGAACACGACCTTCGTGGACGCGTACCGCGGCGCTGGCCGCCCGGAGGCGACCTACGTGGTGGAACGGGCGATGGACCTCGTCGCCGACGAGCTGGGCATCGACCCGGCCGAGGTCCGGCGCCGCAACTTCCTGCCGCCCGACAGCTTCCCGTACGACAATCCGTCAGGGCTCCTGACCGCGGTCAACGGCAGCAAGCTGTACATCGACTCGGGCAACTACGAGCCCGCGATGGACAAGGCGCTGGCCATGGCGGGCTACGCCGACATCGCCGCGAAGAAGGCCGAGGCGAAGGCGCGGGGCAAGCTGCTCGGCGTCGGCCTCTCGACCTACATCGAGGTCTGCGGCGTCGCGCCGTCCAAGTGGATCGGCGCGGTCGGCGAGGGCTGGGGCGCCGCGATGTGGGAGTCGTCCAACATCAAGGTCCACCTCACCGGCAAGGTCGTGGTCACGATGGGCACCCAGCCGCAGGGCCAGGGCCACGAGACCACGTACGCCCAGATCATCAGCCACGAGCTGGGCATCCCGATGGACGACATCGTCGTCCAGCACTCCGACACCCAGGGCACCCCGTTCGGCTATGGGTCCTACGGCTCGCGCACGTCCAACGTGGGCACCGGCGCCGCGCTCAAGGCGGCTGCCAAGATCCGCGAGAAGGCGCGCCGGTACGCCGCCCACATGCTCGAGGCGAACGTCGAGGACATCGAGGTCGAGGGGGCCGAGTACCGCGTGAAGGGCTCGCCCGACAAGAAGAAGACCATCCAGGAGATCGCCTTCGCCCTCGACCTCGCGTTCGACACGCCCGAGGGCATGGAGCCGTACCTCGACGAGACGGCCTACCACGACACGCCCAACTGCACGTTCCCGTTCGGCACGCACATCGCGACCGTCGAGATCGACGAGGAGACGGGCAACGTCGAGCTGGTCCGCTACGTCGCGGTGGACGACGTGGGCAGGAAGATCAACCCGATGATCGTGGACGGGCAGCTCCACGGCGGGATCGCCCAGGGCATCGGCCAGGCGCTCTGGGAGGAGGCGGTCTACGGCGATGACGGGCAGCTGCTCTCGGGCTCGCTGCTCGACTACGCGCTGCCGCGCGCCGAGTGGCTGCCGAGCTTCGAGCTCGACGAGACCGTGACGCCGTCGCCGGTCAACCCGCTGGGCGTCAAGGGCGTCGGCGAGGCCGGCTGCATCGCGTCCACCGCCGCGGTGGCCAACGCGGTCAACGACGCGCTGAGCCCGCTCGGCATCCGCCACCTCGACATGCCGTTCACGGCCCAGAAGGTCTGGGGCGCCATCCAGACGGCGTCCAGCGGTAGCTCCGCGAAGGGAGGCGAGGCATGATCCCGGCAGCGTTCGACTACACCCGGGCGTCCTCCGTCGAGGAGGCGCTGGGGATCCTCGCGTCCGACGAGGGCGCCAAGCTGATCGCGGGCGGCCAGAGCCTGCTGCCGCTGATGAAGCTGCGGCTGGCCCAGCCGGCGCGGCTGGTGGACATCGGGCGGCTGCCCGAGCTGCGCGGCGTGTCCAAGCTCGACGACGGTCGCCTGTCCGTCGGCGCGCTGACGACCTACGCCGAGCTCATGGACTCGCCGGCGGTCCACCTCGCGGTCCTGCGCGACGTCCTCCCGACCATCGCCGACGTCCAGGTCCGCAACCGCGGCACGATCGGCGGCGCGGTCGCGCACGCGGACCCGGCAGCAGACCTGCCGGCGGCGCTGCTCGGGCTCGACGCGGAGCTGGTGATCCAGTCGCCGTCCGGCACGCGCAACGTGAAGGCCGACGGCTTCTTCCACGGGCCCTTCACCACCGGCCTCGCCCGTGACGAGATCCTCGCCGCGGTGATCCTGCCCGCCCCGCGGGGCGATGCCGGGTCGGCGTACGCGTCGATCCAGCAGCGGGCGTCGGGCTACCCGATCGCGGGTGTCGCCGCTTCGGTCGTCGTCGGCGCGGGCGGCCTGGTCGAGGGCGCCGGCATCGGCGTCACGGGCGTGTCGGACCACCCGTACCGCGCGCACGAGGCCGAGGACGCCCTGGTGGGCACCACGGGCACGGCCGATGCCGTGGCCGCAGCCGCCGCACTGGTCGTGGGCGACCGCGAGGTCAGCGCCGACATCCACGCCGGGCGGGAGTACCGCGCGGCGATGGCGGTGGTCCACGCGAGGCGGGCGATCGAGTCGGCGCTGGCGCGCGCCCGCTGAGCACGTCCGCAGCGCTACCCTGAGCTCGACATGCGCGTCGAGCACCTTGAGCCCGGTCGGACAGCCCCGGCCGGGCTCGTTGGCGCCGTGCTCGCCCGCGACATCGTCGTGGCGGGCGTGCGGTGGTCGAAGGGGCGGCGGCTGTCGGAGGACGACCTCGCGCTGCTGGCGTCCTCGCCCACGGGGTCCGCGCTCACGGTCCTCGTCCCGGGGCTCGACGACATGCACGAGGACGAGGCGGCGCTGCGGCTGGCGGCCGTCGCCGTGGCCGGCGATTCCGAGCTGGCCGGCCTGGTGGTGCGCAGGCCGATCCAGTCGCGGGTCGACCTCGTCGCGGCCGTGGCGGGCGTCGTCGTGGTCCGGCTCGCCGCGCTCGCCCGGCTGAACCGCATCGATCCCGTCGAGCTGTTCACCGTCGCCGACGGACGCGTCGTCGCGCAGGGCGAGCTCGTCGCGTCGGCCAAGGTGGCGCCGCACCTGGTGCGCTCGGCGGTCCTCGCGGCCGCGGCCGTCGCGGGCCGCGGCGGGCCCGTCGTGCGGGTTCGGCCGTTCCGCCCGACGCGGATCGCCGTCGTCGTCAAGGAATCGGTGTCGGCCGCCGACCGTGCCCGCTTCGAGGCGTCCATGCTCGCGCGCGTCGCCGGGCTGGGGGCGACGCTCACGGGCATCACGCACGTGGCCGATTCGATGGAGCCCGTGCGCCGGGCGCTGGCCGCGGCGACGCGTGGCCCGGGCGCGGCGCCCATCGTGCTGACGGCGGGCGGCGCCTCCACGGACCCTGGCGACCCGTTCTTCGCCGCCATCGAGGCGCTCGGCGGGCGCGTGGTCCGCCATGGCGTCCCGGCGCACCCGGGCTCGATGCTCTGGCTCGCACGGGTGGGCCGCAGCGCGATCGTCGGACTCCCGTCGTGCGGCGCCTACTCGCGCGCCACGGCCGCCGACCTCCTGCTCCCGCTCCTCGTCGCCGGCTTCTCGGCCACGCCCGCCACCGTCGCGCGCCTGGCCCAGGGCGGGATCCTCGACCGCACGCAGCGCTTCCGCTTCCCGGCCTACGCCCGCGAGCTCGACGCCCCCGAGGGGTAGTGCCGGCACCGCGGCCGTCGACCCGTATCGGCCGCCGGTGACGGCGCCCAACCAGCAGCCATGCGGCCAGCGGATCCATGGTGCGCCCCTCGCACGAAGCAACCGCGTGCCGCATCATTCGGACGCTCTCCGGCCCGAATCGGCCCCCCCGGGCGCACGGACGATGCACCCGGGGGATCGTCTTGGCGGGGAGCGCACCATGAAACCGCCCGGCGCATGACCCGCCGGGGCGGGGCGGCCCGCACCGCTGCCCGGTGTAGCATCGCGGGACCATGACCGACCAGACCGCCGCGCAAGCGGCCGCCGCCGACCGAACCGCCGCCCGCGCCGCCCGCCCCGAGTCGATGCGCTCCATCGAGGGCCTCACACAGGCCTTCCGCGAGCACGGCTACATCGCCGAGCGCTCGCTGGCGACGACCGTGTTCCTCGCGCTCGAGCTCGGCCGCCCGCTGCTGCTCGAGGGCGAGGCTGGCGTGGGCAAGACGGAGCTCGCGAAGGTGCTGGCGGCGAGCCTCGGCACACGCCTGATCCGCCTCCAGTGCTATGAGGGCCTGGACGTCAACACCGCGGTCTACGAGTGGAACTACCCGCGCCAGATGCTCGAGATCCGCCTGCTCGAGGCGCGCGGCGAGATCGACAAGGCCACCGCGCACGACATCTTCAGCGCCGACTTCCTGCTCAAGCGCCCGCTCCTCCAGGCACTCGAGGCCAGCGACGGCGTGCCGCCGGTCCTGCTGATCGACGAGATCGACCGCGCCGACGAGGAGTTCGAGGCCTACCTGCTCGAGATCCTGTCCGACTTCCAGGTCACCGTCCCCGAGATCGGCACGATCCGGGCGGCCGAGGCGCCCCGGGTCGTCCTCACCTCGAACCGCACGCGCGAGGTCCACGACGCGCTCAAGCGCCGGTGCCTGTACCACTGGATCGACTACCCGACGGCGGCCAAGGAGTTCGAGATCGTCTCAACCCGCGTGCCCGAGGCCCCGGCCGCCCTCGCGCGCGACCTCGTCGCGTTCGTCCACCGCCTGCGCACTGCCGACCTGACCAAGGTCCCGGGCGTGGCCGAGACACTCGACTGGGCGGCGGCGCTGCTGAGCCTGGGCGCGACCGAGCTCGACGGCGACGTCGTGGACCAGACGCTCGGCGTCGTCCTCAAGTACGAAGAGGACATCCGGGCAGTCCGCGGCGCGAACGCACGACGCTACCTGGCCGAATCCGCCGCCGGCGCCTGACGGAGCCGTTCGCCCTCCTCTCTCGTCGCTGCGTTCGGCTGTCACCCGAAACGCTCCGCGCATCCATGCGTCCTCCTGCGGGAGGCCCGAGATGCGAACGGAGCGCGCGGACTTGGCGGTGGGGATCGCGGCCACGGCCGTGCTCGCGGTATGGCGACGGCCGCCAGCCCGCCCCGCCGACTGCGCTCGTGATCGCGGCGACGTCTACGGTGGCCCGCTCGGCTTCGGCGTGCTGACCGGCCTGTTCGGGCTGCTCACCCTCACGGGCCACGCCGCGTTCCACGGGTTGCTCGGCGGGACCCGGTGCCTCCCGTGTCCCGACTCGTGACATTCGGGACTTCCGCGCCGGTCCCGCTCAACGGAGAGTAGACGCCCAGGAAGGCATTGGGTTCGCGCGATGACGGCGTTGGGTGAGGCATCGGTCGACCGACTTTCCGTGGGATGGGGCCGACGCTCCGGCTGGGGGCCGATCGCGGTGCTGGGGGTTGTCGCGATCGCGATCCATCTCGAGACCGTGACGCCGCGGCTGGACCACGGCACCCACCTGCTGGTCGCCTTGGCCGCGGTGCTCGCGATCGTCCTGGTCCTCGGGCCGAAGGCGGCAGCCGCGGGACTCGTCCTTGCCGCCGCCGTCGCGTCCTTGGGGTCGGCTGTCGGCGAGCGCGAGGGCGTGCGCGTCGGTGAGGCCTATGTCCAGATGGCGGCCTATCTGCTCGCGGGCAGCATGGCGATCCTTGTGGTGTCGCTTGCCCTGGGTCCGCGGGCCGCGATGGAGGCGCGAGGCCGGCGCGGCCGACCGCGCCAACCCGTGCCCCCTCCATCGGGGGTGGTTCCCGTTGGACCGGAACGGCTGACATCGCGAGAACTGGAGATCCTCCGGCTCGCGGCGACGGGCATATCGGTCACCGAACTCTCACGCCTGCTGTACATCTCCGAGAACACGGTCAAGACCCATCTGACACACGTGTACGCGAAACTCGCCGTCCGCGGCCGGACCGACGCTGTGCGGGCGGCGCTCCATGCGGGCTGGCTCACGCCCGATGACATCTGCCCGCACAGGATGCGCACAATCACCGGTTCCGGTGACGAATTCGCGCGGCCGAGCGACGACGATCCGTAGGTCGCGTTCTGTGCCATCACCTGACCACGTGGCGCGACCGCCCACCGACGCGCTACGCCGGTGCCCGAGTCCCAGAGTGGCGCGGCCCCGCGTCAGGGCGGGATGCCGAGCCGAGGAGGGCGTCGATGTTCGGCAGGTCGAGGCTCATCCGCCTCGTGGTAATCACCGTGGCCATCTCGCTGGCGATCCCGGCTACCGCGATCGGCAAGGGAGGAGGTGAGACGACCGCCGTCAACAACCTCTCGTACCCCGCGCTCGCGGTGGATGGGTTCGCCATCACGCAGCTCGCAGAGCCCGCTTTCGTCACGACCTATACCGGGACGTACCCTGGCTTGACCGCGGACGAGATCACCTCTATGGAGGCGAACGGCCCCTGGTACCCCCAGAAACTGGCCGAGAACCGGTGGCAGGCCGACTTCGAGAACACGGGCCAGGTCGATGTGACCTACATCGACTGGAGCGACAACATGGAGTCCGTGTTTCCCAAGCTGCGATCCCCGTTCCGCGTCGAGATCGTGCTGTTCAAGGCGCTCGAGGTGCCGATGACCGGCTATCGGATGGGCGTGCTCGAGTACCCGAGCAGCTCCACGGAGCTTCAGGGCACGAACACCGCGACGTACGAGAACGACTACGCGACGGTGATCTCGGGCAAGCCCAGGCTCGGGATCCAGTATCTGGGGGCGTCTGTGCCGGCTGATCTGTCCTGGAGCGAAGACCACTGGGTCACGTCAGACGGCTCGACGCCGACCCAGGTCACCGTCGGGTTCGCGCCGGAGCTCAACGTCGGCGGCCGGTACATCTTCGGCGCCTCGTCAGGCGGGTGGAAGCCCACCCAGCTCGGGTACTACCGCCTCACCTTCTACGTCCCGACCGGCTCGGGCGTGAACCTGGCGGCTGCCACGATCGCCAACGAGGCGACCGGGTTCAGCGCGCCGACCGAGGCCGTCGCCACGGCACAGCTCGACGGGACGAACAACCTCACCTGGATCGACCTGCTCGTGAAGGGCGGCGGCGGCGGGGGGCGCAAGTAGCCTTCGGCCGCATCGCACCTGTTGGCAGGGAAGGGGGGGCCCGGCGGCCGCCGGGCCCCCCTTCCTCGTTCGACGGCCAGCGGCGCGGGAGGGTTCACCGTCGGGACCGTGGACCACCGGAGGCCTGAATCGGGACCCGCGCTAGTCTGTGGGCGTGCACGAGTCGCCACTGGTCGCGTCGCCCACCGGGGAGATCATCGACGGGCGCCGTCTGCTGGCCGAGGCCGTGGGCTTCGGTCGGGCGCTCCGGGCCGCCGGTCTGGCGGTGGACCTGGGCGCCGCGATGGACTTCGCGCGCGCCCTGAGCCTGGTGGACCTCGGGCGCCGCGAGCAGGTCCACGACGCCGGCGAGGCGCTGTTCGTCCGCCGCCGCGACGACCGCGAGGTCTACGACCGCGTGTTCGCCCTGTTCTGGCGGCGCCGCGGCCGCAAGCTCGTGCCCAATCGCCAGGACCTGCCCATCGCCCCCAACGCCGAGCGCGACGAGGACGGCGAGCCCGGCGCCTCGGACGAGCCCCAGGACGGCCGCGAGTCCACGATGGCCGAGATCGCGAGCATCGGCGTGCAGCTCTCGGTCGACGTCGAGGACGGCGCGCAGACCGACGGCGAGACCATCTCGCCCGACGCGTGGTCCCGAGGCGAGGTCCTGCGCCACCGCGACTTCGACCGCATGACCGCCGCGGAGCTCCGCGACGCCGAGCGCTTCGTCGACCTGCTCACGCCCAGGCTGGAGCGCCGGCGCACCCGCCGCCACGAGCTCCACCCGCACGGACGGAGGCTCGCCCCGCGCGCCATGTACCGGCGCAACCTCGCCACGGGCGAGCTGACCGACTGGGTCTGGAGCCGCCCGGTCAAGGAGCCGCGCCAGGTCGTGGTCCTGTGCGACATCTCGGGCTCCATGGAGCGCCACTCGCGCCTGCTCCTGCGCTTCGTCCAGGCGCTCGCCCGGGACAAGGAGGTCCGCACGGAGTCCTTCGTGTTCGGGACGCGCCTGACCCGCGTCACCCGCGTCATGAAGGACCGCGACCGGGACCGCGCCCTCGCACGCGTCGCCGACACCGTCACCGACTGGGCCGGCGGCACCCGCATCGGCGAGAGCTTCCGCCAGTTCAACCACCAGTGGGCGCGCCGGACGCTGCGCACCAGCGGCGTCGTCATCGTCGTCTCCGACGGCTGGGACCGCGGCGACCCCTCGCTGGTCGCCGCCGAGACCGCGAGGCTGCGCCGCAACTGCCACCGCCTCGTGTGGCTCAACCCGCTCGCGTCGGCCCCCGGCTACCAGCCCCTCGCGGCGGGCATGAAGGCCGCCTTCCCGTTCATCGACGACTTCCTGCCGGCGGGCACCCTGGCCTCGCTCGAGCGCCTGGGCCACGTGCTCGCGGGCGCCTCGCAGGGCGGGGGTCGTCGCGGCGCCGCCGTCACCCACGCCACCACCGTGACGCCGTCGCTCGGGCTCGCGGCGCCCGAGGCCGCGGCGCCAAGACCACTCGACCACGCGCTCACCCCGCCCGGCCAGGCGCGGCCGCTGGGGTAGGGGAGGACTGCCGATGCGCGAGCTGCTCGACCAGCTGGACGCCTGGACCGCGGAGGGCGCGGGCGTGGGCCGCGCGGTGGTGGTCCGGACGTTCGGCAGCGCGCCCCGGCCCGAGGGCGGCGTGCTGCTGGTCACCGACGACGGCAGGATCGCCGGCTCCGTGTCGGGCGGCTGCGTCGAGGGCGCGGCGGCCGAGGAGATCGCGACCGCCCGCAGGACGGGCCGCCAGCGCGTCATCCGCTACGGCATCAGCGACGAGCAGGCCTGGGACGTCGGGCTCGCCTGCGGGGGCACGATCGACGTGCTGGTCCAGCCTGCGGTCCCCGCCGCAGCCGCGGAGGCCGCGCGCGAGACGGCCGACGGGCGCTCGGGAGGACGCGCCGTCGTCACGCTGCTCCCGCCCGACGCCCCGCCCCCCGCGTTCGGCGCGCACCAGCCCGGCACCGGCGAGTCCCCGACGCAACCCCTGGTCGTCCACGACGACGGGCGGCTTGACGGCACCCTGGGCGATGCCGAGGCGGACAAGGCGCTCGTCAAGGCGGCGCTCGACCTGCTCGCCCACGGTGTCAGCAAGACCGTCGAGGTGGGCGGCCGCCAGGCGTTCATCGAGGCGTACCCGGTTCGGCCCCGCCTCGTGGTCGTGGGTGCGGTGGAGGTGTCGCGGACGCTCGTGCGCCTGGCGAAGGAGCTGGGGTATGAGACGGTCGTGATCGACGGGCGGTCCGCGTTCGCGACCGGGGCGCGGTTCCCGGACGTCGACCGGCTGGTCGTGGGCTGGCCCGACGAGGTTGCCGACGAGATCGGGCTGGGGCCGGCCGATGCCGTGGCCGTGCTGACCCACGACGTGAAGTTCGACGAGCCCGCGATCGTCGAGGCCCTGCGCCGCGGGTGCCGGTACGTCGGCGCCGTGGGCTCGCGCAAGACGCAGGCGGACCGGCGGGCGCGCCTGCTCGAGGCGGGCGTCACAACTGAGCAGCTCGACCGCCTGCGCGGGCCGATCGGCCTCGACCTCGGCGGGCGGCTGCCGCCCGAGACCGCGCTCGCGATCCTCGCGGAGGTGGTGGCGGAGCGCCGCCTGGGCACGGGCCGCCCGATGCGCGACCTCGCCCGCGAGAGGGCGGCGGTCCGGTGAGAGTCGTCGCCGTCGTGCTGGCCGCCGGCGCCGCCTCGCGCTTCGGCTCGAACAAGCTCCTCGCCCCGATGGACGGCCGTCCCCTCCTCCAGCACGCGCTCGACGCCGTGGCGGCGGCGGGCGTCGACGACGTGGTGGTGGTGCTGGGCGCCGAAGCCGACGCGGTCGAGGCGGCGATCGCCTGGCGCGGCGAGCGGCGCGTGGTCAACGGGCGCCCGCAGGACGGCCTGTCGAGCTCCCTGCGCGTCGGGCTCGACGCCGCCGTGGAGGTGCCGGATGCGGAGGCCGCGCTCGTGGTGCTGGGCGACCAGCCCCAGCTCCGGCCGGGCGTGGTCCGGGCCATCCTGACCGTGGCGTCTTCCCCCGCCGCCGCCCACGCCCAGTTCGTCCGCGCGCGCTACGCCGCCGACCCGGCCCCCAACCCGGTGTTCGTCCGGCGTTCCGCCTGGGCGCTCGCCGCCGGGCTCGACGGCGACTGGGGCCTGGGCCCGCTCATGGCAAACCGCCCCGACCACGTGGTCGAAGTGCCCGTCGAGGGGGCCAATCCGGACATCGACACGCCGGCGGACCTGGCAGCCGTGTCGCCCGCCGCGGAGGAGGACCATCGCTGATGCCAGCGCCGATGCCTGCGACCATGCCGCCGCTCACCGTCCCGACCGCAGAGGACTGCTGATGACCCCTGACGCGCCCGCTCTTGCCGCCAGCCTCGAGGCCACCTGGTCGGACCGCGTCCGCGCCAACCGCGACCAGGCGGAGCGCCTCCGCGAGAGCAGCGCCGGCGACTTCTACGCCCCGGTCAGCTCGCTCTTCGTCGCCGACCCCCGCCGGACGGACGAGCCCGTCCTCGACGTCCTCCAGGCGCTCGCGCGCCCCGAGACCGCCTGGCTCGACATCGGCGCGGGCGCCGGGCGCTACGCCCTGCCGCTGGCGCTGCGCGTCAAGCAGGTCATCGCCGTGGAGCCGTCGGCGGGGATGCGCCGCGCGCTGCGCTCGGGCATCGACGAGCACGGCCTCGCGAACGTCCGGGTGGTGCCCGGCACGTGGCCCGAGGCGCTGGGCGAGCTGGGGCCGCTGCCCGCGGCCGACGTCGCGCTCATCGCCCACGTCGGCTACGACATCGAGGCGATCGGGCCCTTCCTCGACGCCATGGAGGCCGCTGCGGGCGAGCGCTGCGTGGCGGTCCTGACCGACCGGAGCCCGGGCGCGGTGGCGGACCCGTTCTGGCCCGTGGTCCACGGCGAGCCGCGCGTCCCGCTGCCCGCGCTGCCGGACCTCATCGCGCTCCTCGCGGCGCGCGGCCGCCAGACCGAGGTGGTCCGCGTGGAGCGCTCGACGCGCAGCTTCGACTCGGTCGACGCGCTGACCGCGTTCCTGCGCCGCCAGCTGTTCATCGCCGAGGGCGGCGACAAGGACGTCCACTTCCGGGCGATCCTGCCCGACCGCATCGTCCGCCGCGACGGCGCCTGGACACTCGCCGAGGGCCCCACGGGCTCGGTGGGCGTCGTGACCTGGGAGCCACTGCACCGCTGAGCGCGGTCGATCCGCAGCGCCTGGTCCGCAGCGGCTTGTCCGCAGCGGCTGGTCCACACGGCCGCGGGTCGCCTACCCTTCGCGCAGCGACCGTACGCCCCACGCCGACGCGAGAGCGCAGGAGTCCCCGATGCAGTTCTCCGGCACCGTCCAGATCGCCGCTCCGCGCGAGAGGGTCTGGGCCTTCCTGATGGATCCCAACGGGGTGGGCTCGTGCGGGCCGGGGGTCGAAACGATCGAGGTCATCGACGCCGACCGCTTCAAGGCGAAGGCGAAGGTCGGCATCGGCTTCATCGCTGCGCGGTTCACCGTGGACATGACGATCGCGGAGCGGACCGAACCCGTCCACGCCCAGATCAAGGCGCACGGGCAGGCGCCCGGGTCCGCGGTGGACGCCACGGCGGACATGACGCTCGACGGACCCGCCGAGGGGCCGACCACCATGACCTGGTCGGCCGACGTCTCGATCGCTGGCAAACTTGCGTCGGTGGGGGGCCGGATGATCGACGGGACGGCCAACAAGATGATCGGCCAGACCTTCGACTGCATCCGCTCCAAGCTCGAGGCGGGCTGAGCTCCGCCCCAGACCGCCGGGCCGAGGACGTGTCGTCGGCTTCGTCGTCCGATCCCGCGGCGCCCGCCGAGACGGCCGCATTTCCTGCAGATGGTCCCCGAGCGGCCGCTGTCCGCCGGCCTTCCTGCAGATGGCCGTCGGGCGAGCATTCGGGAGAGGCGGGGCCCGATTCGTTCCCAGATGACCGCACTGCGGCCCTTGTCCCGAGGAGTTCTTGATGCGGGCCGCCGGGCGACCATTCGGCGGTTTCCGCGGGGCGCCCGTGCGTGGGAGGACGGGCGATGCGCCAACAGCGCCGTGCGACCGCCGCTTACGGGCCGCACTGCGGTCAAATGGAGGAAACGCGCCGCCCGCACCCGCGCCAGGAGTCCCGTTCTCACGGTCCGGCGCGAGGTTGCCGAGCGGATCGCCGTCAAGCCCGGCCGACCTCGGGGCGGGGCGTCGAACCGCTACCCGTCGCGGGTCACGACCCAGTGCGAGGTCTGCTCGAGGGCCTCGGGGACGGTCCGGATCACGTCCACGGTGGCCTTCGGGAAGCCCGCTTCACGGAGCAGGTGCTCGACGCGTGAGCCCGCCTGGGGCCCGTCGGCGTACCCCTCACTCGCCGTCTGGTCGCGCGCCTGCTCGAACGCCCGGACGAATGCGGGGTCGTCCCAGGGGGTGATCTTCGCCCTGATGTGCGTCATGGTCGTCATCTCGACCACCTCCACGCGGGATTCTCCACGCACGGCCGAACGGTCGCGAGAGCCGGAAGCCACGCGATCACACCAACTCGCGCCACATGCGAGAGTGCTCGGCGCACGCCAGCCATTTCGCCTCCGGGAGGCGCGTAGGTCTCGTTCGTGGCCCAGAACACCTCGGGGAGGCGCATTGGGGCCCGAAGGTTGCGGTATCCGCCATTGCGAGCCGGAACCGCTGTATAGGCGCCGCCACCAGGCGAAATGGGGGCGCGGCCGCCGGGCGAAGATGCCGGCACAGTCGCCGGACGAACGGCCGCCGTTACCATGGCAGCCATGAAGCGCCTCCACGCCGTCATCGGGCCCCTCAGCACCAACGTCTACGTCCTCGCCGACGAGCGCTCGCGCGAGGCGATCGCGATCGACACGGCGACGCCGTGCCTGCCCTGGATCTCGGACGCGCTCGAGGAACGCGGCTGGACGCTCAAGCTCATCGTGAGCACCCACGGCCACTGGGACCACGTGGGCGAGAACGCGGCGGTGGCCGCGCACACGGGCGCCCCGATCGCGATCCACCCCGCCGACAACCACTACCTGCTCGACCCGCACCCGCTGTTCGCGCCGTTCGACATCATCCCGTCGGTGCCCGCGGTGGAGCTGGCCGAGGGCGGGGAGGTGCGCTTCGGCGGGGTGCGCCTGCGCGTGCTCCACACCCCCGGCCACACGACGGGGTCGGTGTGCCTGCTCCACGAGGACGAAGGGCTGCTGTTCAGCGGCGACACGCTGTTCCCCGGCGGCTGGGGCCGCGTCGACCTCCCGAACGGGTCGCCCGAGCTCATGGCTGAGTCGATCGCGCGCCTCGCCGGCCTCGACGACGCGCTCCGGGTCCTGCCGGGCCACGGCGCGGCGACGACGATCGGCGATGAGCGGCCCTGGCTGGACCTCGTCCGCCGCGAGGGCCGGCTGCCCTTCTAGCGGGCGCCGCCGCCTACCGCGCGTAGGTCGCGGTGAGGGTCACCTTGCCCAGGACCGTCGCCCTGTCGAGCGCGGCCCGCACGGTCGAGGCGCGCGCCCCGCCCGGCACCCCGAGCGGGGCGGCGAGCGCGTAGAGCGTGAACTGGTAGTGGTGCGTGCCCGACGGCGGGCACGGACCGCCGTAGCCGATCTTGCCGAAGTCGTTGGTGCCCTGCGGCATGAACTGGGTGGTGGGTGAGCCCGCGCCCTCGGGGAGCTGCGTCACGCTGCCGGGGATCGCATAGGCGAGCCAGTGGGCGAAGCCGTGCGCGTCGGGATCGTCCATCACCAGGGCGAGCGACTTCGTCCCCTCCGGCACGCCATTCCAGGCGAGGGCCGGCGAGACGTCGGCGCCGTCGCAGGTGAAGCGACGCGAGATGGCGCGCCCCGCCCTGATGTCGGTCGACGTCAGGGCGAACGCGGGGACGGGGGTCGGGGCGGGCGTCGGAGTGGGCACGGGTCCTCCTGTCGCGGACTGGACCGGACTGGGCGTGGCGAAGGCCGACGAGGCGTCCGGAGCCGCCGAGGCGGCCGTAGCCGCGGGAACTGCGGCCGAGCCCGAGGGCGAGGCAATCGGCGCAGGGCCGCACGCCCCGACCAGCCCGGCGAGGATCAGGGTGCTGAGCAGCCTGCGGGTCACCCGCCTATCGTCTCGCGATCACCCGCACTGCGCCAGCCCGAGCGTGCAGGCTCGTCGACCGGCCGCCCGAACGCCCGGAAGCCCTTGGCCACGTGGAACCCGAGGCCTTCGTACAGGTGGACGGCGCCCGTGGGGTTCGAGCCGTCGACGCCCAGCCATGCCTCGTCCATGCCCTGCTCGCGCAGGACCCGGAAGCTCTCGCAGCACAGCGCCTTCGCCACGCCCCGCCGCCGCCACGGCCGACGCACGGACACGCGGTCGAGCCAGCCGCGCCGGATGCCGAGCGCCTCGTTCTCCGCCGCGCGGATCGTGTTCACGACGACGCCCGCCACCTGGCCGCCGTCCCAGGCAACGCACCACAGCCCGGGCGTCATGTCCGGCCCCGCGAACAGGTCGTGGAAGTCCTGTTCGGTGGCGGGGCGATGGCCCCAGTGGTCCCGGAACGCCTCCTCGTTCGCGTCGAAGATCGCGCGGTGGTCCGCCTCGACGACCGGCCGCAGCTCGATGCCCGCCGGCAGCGGGTGGGTCGGCAGCCTGCCGGTGATCGGCCGTCGCATCTCGTAGAAGAACCGGATCGGGACGAAGCCCTCTGCGTGGAGCATCGCGATCAGCCCGGTCTCCGAGTCCAGCGCGCCACCGCGCAGCTCGTGGGGCATCGGCCGCGGGTCGGCCGCCAGACGGCCAGCCACGTCATCGCGCGTCCGCTGCAGGAGCGCACTCCCGATCCCGCGCCGCCGGTGCGCCGGGTGGACCGCGCCGGAGAGCTCTCCCACCAGCACGCGATCGCGCTCCACCACCCTCCCGATGCCGTACCCGACCATGACGCCGGACGCCTGGGCGATGACCCCGTCGCGCTCCAGGATCACGTTCGGGTGGTCAGCCGCGAACTGCTCGCCGGTCGTGACCTCGTCGGCGCCGTCAGCGCGTCGCGCCGCGTTGACAACGTCGGCGATGGCCGCCCAGTCCTCGGTTGTCGCGGGCCTGAGGGTGACACCCTCCGGCAGCGTCGATGCGCGGTCGCCCGCCGCCAGTTCGTCGTTCGTCATCGTTCGCTCCCGTACTTGCGCGCCATGTGCTCGCGACCGGCGCTCGAGATCAGCCGCCACCTGCGGCGCTCCGCCTCGGCGAGGAGCCGGTCGCCCTGGCGCGCGACGTGGGCCGCCTCGCGCTCGAGCTTGCGGTGGCTGGCGAACCGCTCAGGCGACAGGCGGCCGTCAGCCAGCGCGGAGCGCACCGCGCAGCCGGGCTCGGACTCGTGGCGGCAGTCGGCGAACCGGCAGTCGGCGGCCAGGGCCTCGATGTCGGCGAAGGCGCCGGACAGGCCGGCGTCGGCGCCCGCCACCCCGAGGGAGCGGATGCCAGGCGTGTCGATGAGCAGGCCGCCCGAGGGCAGGCGGTGCAGCTCGCGGTGCGTGGTGGTGTGGCGGCCGCGGGAGTCGTCCGCCCGCACCTCGCCCGTCCTGATGAGCTCGGCGCCGAGGAGGGCGTTCACGATGGTCGACTTCCCGACGCCGGAGCTGCCGATCAAAACGGCGGTCCGCCCGGGGCCGAGGTGGTCGGCCGAGAGCGAGGCGATGCCGTCGCCGTCGAGGCCCGAGACGGGCCGCACCTCGACGCCGGGCGCGACGGCGCCGACAGCCACCAGGGCGCGGTCGAGGTCGCCGGCGATGTCGGACTTGTTGAGCACCACGACGGGCGTCGCGCCGCCCGACCAGGCCACGGCCAGGTAGCGCTCGATGCGCCGGAGGTTGAGGTCGCCGTCGAGCCCGGCCACCACCAGCGCGGCGTCGACGTTGGCGGCGAGCACCTGCTGGCCCGAGAGGGACGAGGCGTCGTCCTCGGTGTTGCGCCGGAAGGCCGACCGGCGGGGGAGCACGGCCGCGATCACGGCAGGCTCAGTGGGGGAGTGGGCCACCCAGTCGCCGACGGCCGGCAGGTCCTCGGGGCCGGCGGCGTCGTGGCGCAGCCGGCCGGAGATGACCGCGTCGCGGTCGCCGCCATCCGAGGCCACGACCCAGGCGCCGCGGTGGGCGGCGATGACGCGGCCGGGGGCGAGCCCGGCCGCGAGGTGGGGTGCGAAGGCGCGGTCCCAGCCGGAGTCCCAGCCGAGGGCCGCGAGGGTCGGGCTGTCCATCAGCCCACCCGCTTGAGCTTGCCGGTGCGCTTGGCGTACTTCTCGGCGCGCCCGAATGCCCAGAGCCCGGCCGGGATGAGCACGATGCCCATGCCAACCAGCGGCAGCATGTCCCCGACGAGGGCCGTCACCGGCGTCCCGTCGAGGAGCCCGGCCCGGACGCCCCGCAGGACGTACGTCGCGGGCGAGACGTTGGCGATCACCTGCATCCACCCGGGCAAGACGCTCACCGGGTAGTAGACCCCGGACACCAGCAGCAGGCAGGACTGGATCACGAACGTCATCTGGGCGCCCCGCTCCACGTACAGCAGCGGCAGGATCGCCGCCATCATGCCGATGCCGACGAAGCTGAACGAGCCCAGCAGCACGAACGACGCGGCGGTGAGCAGGTTCATCGACTCGGGGCGGAGCTGCGGGAAGAACAGCACGAGCACGAGCAGCATGGCCGCCGTGTGCACGAGGCCGTACGCCATCGCGTACAGGCACGATCCCAGCAGCTGGGTCCAGCGCCGGACCGGGGCCATGAAGGTGTACTCGAGCGTGCCCTCCCAGCGCTCAACCGCGATCGTGTCGGCGATCCAGCTGAACACCACGGACAGGTAGTTCCAGAACACCGCGCCGATGATGAGGGTGAGCAGCAGGCGGTTGTCACCCGCCGCCGCGCCGATCAGCGAGATCGACAGCGCACCGGCGACGGAATAGACGAGGAACGCCAGCTCCCACCCCCAGTACCGGCGGGTCAGGAAGAAATTGCGCTCGACGAAGGCGTACGACGCCTTCAGCTCGGATGCGAGCACGGTCAACGGAGGGTTCCTTTCGGGGGTCTGGGCGCCGGACCGGTGGGGGCCGATCCGGCGCGCGGGCAGTGCGTCTTCATCCCAGCGGCGCGTTCGTCGCGTGGGTGCCGATCGACGCAGGGCCGACGGCGTCGCCGCCGATCACCCGGCCGAGCCGCATCAGCAGCTCGCCCAGGCGGAGTCGGAGGCCGCGACCGAGGTGGCCGATCAGACGGTGATGCTCCGCCTCGATCCGGAGGCGCCGCTCGCGCTCCCTGATCTCGGCTATGCGGAAGTCGAACAGGTACAGCATGTCAGGGGGTTCCTTTCGGAGGGGGGAGGGGATGGCGACGGGACGGGGCATGCCGGCGGGCCCGGGCCTGGCGGCACTGGAGCGCGGGTCGGCTGGTCGTCATCGGGTTCCTCCTTTCGTGGTCAGTCGTTGTTGTCGCCGTCCTCCTCGACGTCGTCGTCGAGGGAGCGTCCGGTGAGGGTCATGAACACGGCCTCGAGCGTCTCGGGCTGTCCGTGGCGCTCGGCGACCATGCGCTTGAGCTCAGGCGTGGTGCCCTCGGCCACCACGCGCCCTCCGTTGAGGAGCGTGATGCGCTCGCACAGCCGCTCGGCCTCGGCCAGGTCGTGCGTCGTGAGGACGATCGTCGCGTCGTGCGACTGGTTGACCTCCTCGATGAACGCCTGGACGTCGAGCTTGCTGCGCGGGTCGAGGCCGGTGGTCGGCTCGTCGAGCAGCAGGAGGGTCGGGCTGGTCAGCAGCGCTCGCGCGATGGCGACCTTCTGCTGCATGCCCCGGCTCATCTGCTCGATCGGGCGTCCCAGGCGGTTCTTCGCGATGCCCAGCCGGCCGAGGATCGCCGTGGCCTCCCGTCGCGCCACCGCGGCATCCATGCCGTAGAGGCGGGCGGCGAAGAGCAGGTTCTCCATCGGGCTCAGCTTCTTGAAGAACGCCGCGTCCACGCTGACCCGGTTGATGAGCCGCTTGACCGCGAGCTCGTCGCGCTCGATGTCGAGGCCGAAGACCTCGACGCGGCCCTCGTCCAGCGTGAGCAGCCCCGAGACGAGGCGGATCAGCGTGGACTTCCCCGAGCCGTTGGCGCCCAGGAACCCGTGGATCGTGCCGCGCTCCAGGCGGAGCGAGACGTTGTCGATCGCGAGGACCGGTGGCTTGCGGCGGTCGGGCCTGAAACGCTTGGTGACGTGCTCGACGAGCAGGGCCGGGGCCGAGACCACGGTCGCGCTCGCGGTCGCCGCGGCGTCCGCTGCCGGGCGGGCGATGTTCAGTTCCGGCGCGAGGGCGGTGGTCATGGGACCCTCCTGGCGGTGATGGGTGGCTCAGTGGCTGCGAGCCGGGCCGCGGGGTCCCGTGTGCTGGACACGGAACGAGCCGCGGGCCCGGGAGTTCCGGGTGCCTGCGGCTCGTGGTCGAGGGGGCGGGTTCTGCCCCGAAAACACTAGAGCCGCGGGCTTGTGCCCACGGCTCGTCGGTCGCTCCTGGGGCTCTCGCCCCGCGTCCTACTCTGCGGTGGGCACACTCCTGCCGCGATCGGCGACGCAGCGAGGCGCCGACGAGTGCGGGTAGAGCGTTGCGTTCTGCACCATTTGGCTCACGCCTCCGGCAGTAGGACGTGCCGAGCGACCTGCTCGACCGGCCCGGAATATACGCGCCGCGGCTTTCCGGCGTCAACCCCCAGCGCCCATGCCGTCGCTGCCCGACGGCCGTGCGGCGACGCCGCGACGCACGGCTTCGCCTCCGCCCACCGGACACCACATCTGGACCGCCAGTTCGTCCTTTCGCCAGTGCGCTTGGGGGTATGCTTCCCCACAGGCACGAGCTGGCGAAGTCGATCGCAGGGAGGTGGCGGATGCGTCGCAGGATGGTCCTCGTCGGGGTTCTCGCCATGGCCCTCTCGGCGTGCGGCGGGTCGTCCGGCTCCCCTTCGCCGAGCGCATCGGACGCCGGCTCGCCGGCCGCGGCGTCGGGTTCCCCGTCGACCCTCCCGGCCTCACCCGCCGCGAGCGAAGTCGCCTCGCCGTCCGCCGCGCCTCCCGCTGATGGCACGAGCACCGCGGTCTGCGACGGGATCAGCCTCCGCAAGTCGCCGTCGAGTTCGGGCGCCAAGGTCAGGGCGATCAACTCGGGCACCTCGGTCCACGTCGCCGCCACGGTCAGCGGCACGGCCTACACGGCCGGCGCCTGCGGCACGTCGGGCAGCGAGTGGCTCAAGATCGACAAGGTCGGCGGCAAGACCGCGAAGTCGCTCTACGGGGTGACCTACGTGTACGCCGCGGCGGGCTTCTTCCAGTAGACCGAGAGGGGCCGGCACACCACAGCCTTTGCCGGGCGATCCCCCCTCCGCTTGCTCGGTGCCGCCAACTCGGAGGGGCGCGCGCGAATGAAGGTCGTCAGCCGAGCCCGAGCGGGCTTCGCCGCGGCGCTGGCGATCGTTGCCGTGGTCAGCGTCGGCGTGTTTGCTGCCTCGGCGACGCCCTGCAACGCATCGGCAGTCACGAACGCTGCCCTGGGCGCGCTGAGCCACCAGAACGACGCCGTGACCGCGGGCGCGCAAACGCGGCGTCGGGCGAGATGCACCCGGGCATCGTCGAGCACTCGAATGTGAAGATCCTCGGGATGTCCGGCAGCTCGACCTCGGTCAAGGTCGATCTCCAGGTGCACGAGAGCCTCGTGGCGGCGGTCGGCCCTCGCTCGAGGTCCCTGCTGCGCCCGGGCCTCAGAGCGCCGCGATGCCCGCGATCTCCACCTTGTAGGCGTGGGAGGCGAGCTTCGCCTCGACGGTCGCCCGCGTCGGCAGGTTCGCCGTGTCCATCCAGGCGTCCCAGGCCGCGTTCATCTCGTCGAAGTGGGTGATGTCGGCCAGCCAGACCTGCATCGAGATCAGCTTCGACTTGTCGGTGCCGGCCTCGGCGAGGTGGCGGTCGATTCCCTCGAGGATCTCGCGCGTCTGCTCGCGGACGCCGGCGTCGGGGTTGTGCGCGACATGGCCCGCGAGGAAGACCAGACCGCCGTGGACGACCGCCGAGGCGAACCGCTGACCGGGGTCGATGCGGACGATGGACACGGGGCACCTCCGAAGCGCTGCGGGTCGCGAACACGGGCAGCGTACCCGGCCCGAGGGTAGGCTGGCGCCGTGACCGAGCCGACCGCCACCGCGCCCTATGTGCCGCCCGACGCCCTCGCCGCACTCGTCCACGACGGGGCGCTGGACGCCGAGCTGGCGGCGCTGCTGTCGCTCACCATCGAGGGTGCGATCCCGCTGGTGGTCGCGGGCGGGCAGGCGGCGGGCCGCAGGCGTGTCCGCGACGCGCTGCTGTCCCTCGTCCCCGCCAACCACGGGATCGTCCGGCTCGCGGGCGCCGACGAGGACTTCGCCTGGCTGCCAGAGGCCGGCGAGCTGGGCTGGCGCTCGAACGGAACGGTGAGCCCGGGCATGCCCGGGGCGGTGATGGTCGCCGACCTCGAGGAGGCGGAGGCCGGAACCTGGGGCGGGGCCGCGCACCTCGCGATCCGCGCGCTGACCGCCGGGTGCTCGCTGATCGCCGCGACGGGCGGCACGCGGCTCGAGGACGTGCTGGCCCGGCTGGGCGCCCCACCCGTGGCCGCCAGCGACGACGAGCTGGCGCGGCTGGGCGTCGTCCTCGTGCTGGCCGATGCGGACGCGAACGCCGCGTCCGCGCCGCGGGTCGAAGCGGCACACTACCTGCGACCCGTCGCCCGCGACCCGGGGGGACACGTGCAGCGCATGCCGCCGGCTGTGCTCGCGACCCGGAACCGCGCCTCCGGGCAGTTCGACCACTTCGCCTGGGGTGTGACCGCCGAGCTGGCCGCGCGGACGGGCCGCCGCCCGATCGCCTTCGAGCGCGAGCAGGCCCGGCGCGCGGCGGCGATCTCGGTCGCGGCGATCGGCTGAGGCTGCCCACGGGCCAGCGGGTCGCGCGCGGGCGGCATGTCCCTGATCGCGATCACCACTCGAGAGGCTGGGGATGACCGCCCGAGTCAAGGACTACCTGGCGCGCTCGGAGCGCCAAAAGTACCTGATGCTGTCGCCCGCGGCCGCTCCGGCGCATGGGGCGCGCCAACGAGCGGGCAAAGGCGTTGCTGGCGCGCCAATCCGAGGGTTGAGGTCCGGGCCGGTCGAGGTTTGGCGCTCTTGGCGCGCCAGCTGGCACGGCTCAGTTCGTCGGCGGGGTGTCGCATGGCCACCCGGCCCCCGATCAGGGTCCACCCGGCCCCCGCACCGCCGCGCATCGCGCGCGCCCTGAACGCCGTTCCGCCCATTCGCCGGGCAGCGCGACCCGGCATCCTCCTCATGCCCCCGGAGGGCCCGGGTGTGCATGTGCGCCCGCCACGCCATCGGCCGGTACCATCCGGTGTGTCCGCAACAGGAGACCTGACCCCGATGCCCCATGTCGCCACATCCATCGCCGACCTGCTGGCCACGCTGGCCGGCGCCGCCCACGTCGAGGACGACCGGCTCGTCATCGACGACGAGGCGAAGTTCCGCGCCGAGGCGATCAAGGACCTGGCCTGGACGGCGGCGTTCACCACCGACGACCCCACCGCCGAGGCCACCCGCTGGATCGTCTGGGAGGCCAGCCAGGCGCTGGGCGCCCGCTCCGCCAGCATCCAGGGCCTGTACATGGCCCGCAGCCGCGGCGAGGTCTCGGGCTTCACCGTCCCGGCCGTCAACCTGCGCGCCCAGACGTTCGACATGGCGCGCACCTTCCTCGGCGTCGCCAAGGAGAAGGAGGTCGGCGCGATCATCTTCGAGATCGCCCGCAGCGAGCAGACCTACACCTTCCAGCGGCCGCAGGACTTCGCGACCTCCGTGCTCGCCGGGGCCATCGCGGCTGGGCACGTCGGCCCGGTGTTCATCCAGGGCGACCACTACCAGTTCAACGCCAAGAAGTACGCCGCGGACCCCGAGGCGATGACCGAGGAGATCCGCAAGGCGTGCAGGCTCGCGCTCGACGCGGGCTACCGCAACATCGACATCGACAGCTCGACGCTGGTGGACCTGTCCAAGGGCTCGCTCGACGAGGAGCAGAAGGAGAACTACACCCGCGCCGCCGAGCTGACCGCGCTGATCCGCAGCCTCGAGGCCGACGGCGTGACCGTCAGCGTCGGCGGCGAGATCGGCGAGGTGGGCAAGGCCAACTCGACGGTGGACGAGCTCAAGGCGTACCTCGACGGGTACAACGCGGTGCTCGGGCGGCTCGCCCCCGGCGCCAAGGGCGTGAGCAAGGTCAGCGTGCAGACGGGCACCAGCCACGGCGGCATCCCGCTGCCCGGCGGCGGCGTGGCCGAGGTGAAGCTCGACTTCGAGGTGCTCCGCGCGCTGGGCGAGGTCGCCCGCTCCTACGGCCTGGCCGGCGCGGTCCAGCACGGCGCGTCCACGCTCCCCGACGAGCTGTTCCACCGGTTCCCGACCGTCGAGACCGCCGAGATCCACCTCGCGACGGGCTTCCAGAACGCGCTCTACGACCACCCGGCCTTCCCCAAGGCGCTGATCGACGAGATCTACGCGTGGTGCCGCGTGAACGCCGCGGACGAGCGCAAGGAAGGCCAGACCGAGGAGCAGTTCCACTACACCACCCGCAAGAAGGCCATCGGGCCGTTCAAGCGGCAGATCTGGGACCTCGAGACCAAGGACGAGATCCTCGCCTCGCAGGGCGCCAAGATGGCGTTCCTGTTCGACCAGCTCAAGGTGCCCGGCACCGCCGACCTGGTGGCGAAGTACGTCCAGCCCGTGCCGGTCGCCCGGCCGATCCCCGAGGCCCTCAAGACCGCCGTCGTCGGCTGACCAGTGTCCGGCCCCCGGGGCGTCTTCGCGTCCGAGGGGCCGGAGCCGCTCCCCATCACGATCCGCCTCGAGACCCCCGGTGACGAGCCGGGGGTCCGTCGCGTTCACGTGGCCGCGTTCCCCGGTCCCGAGGAGGCGGCGATCGTGGACGCGATCCGCCAGCTCGCGCCCGCCGGCTGGCAATCGATCGTCGCCGTCGACCGCATGGGCGACATCGTGGGCCACGTGCTGCTGTCGCCGTGCCCAGTCGAGGACGGCCACGGCGAGCGGGTGGGCGAGGTTCTGGCGCTGGGGCCGATCGGCGTCCTGCCGGCGGTCCAGTTCCGGGGCGTGGGCTCGGCGCTGGTGACGTCGGCGCTGAGCCTGGCCATCGCGCGCGGCGTGCCGGCGATCGTCCTGCTCGGCCAGCCTGCGTACTACCCGAGGTTCGGGTTCATCTCGGCGCGCTCGTGCGGGCTCCAGCCGCCCGCGGACGCGTGGCCCGATGCGGCCTGGATGGCCCGTCTGCTGCCCGCCAGGCGCGACGAGCTGCGGGGCAGGGTCCGCTATCCGGAGGCGTTCGAGCCCCTCGCCTGACCGGGTGATGGACTCCGCCTCAGCCATGGTCGGTCGATTCCCCGGCCGGGGCAAGCGCGACGACGGCTGGCAGCCTCCCGGGGCCCAGCTACCGGCGCTGTCACAGGTCGCGTCGGCCACTGCTCCGGCATCATTGCGCCATGACCGATCAGCCGTTCGGACCTGCCTGGTCCGCCGCCCGCGCCCGGGTCCCCGAGGCCACCCTCCGCGACTGGCTCGCCTTCGCCCACGAGGCGTGCGACGCCGCCGACGAGATCGCCCGGGCGCACTTCCGGCGCGACCTGGACCTCGAGCGCAAACCCGACCGATCGTTCGTGACGATCGCCGACCAGACCGTCGAGCGCGAGATCCGAGCCGGGATCGCGTCCCGCTTCCCCGGGCACGGCCTGGTGGGCGAGGAGTACGGCACCCAGGACGGCGACGCCTCGACGCGCTGGTACATCGACCCCATCGACGGGACGCACAACTTCATCCGCGGCGTGCCGCTGTTCGGGACGCTGCTCGCGGTGGAGCACGAGGGCGAGATCCAGGCCGGCGTCATCTCGGCACCCGTCCTGCGCGAGCGCTGGTGGGCGGCGCGCGGGCTGGGCGCCTGGGCGCGCGGGCTCGACGGCGAGCGGGGCGTGCACGTCTCGCGGGTCGCCTCGCTCGACGACGCGCAGCTGCTGTACGGCTCGCGGACCGACAACGTCGCGTCGGGGCTGATGCCCGGGTTCGATGCGCTCATCGCCTCGGCCTGGCGCGACCGCGGCTTCGGCGACTTCTGGGGCTACACGCTCCTGGCGGAGGGCGCGGCGGAGGCGATGATCGAGGTCGGGATGAAGAGCTGGGACCTCGCCGCGCCGCTGATCGTGATCGAGGAGGCTGGGGGGCGCGTCACCGACGTCCACGGAGAGCGGCGCATCGACACGCCCAGCTTCGTGGCCACGAACGGCCTGCTCCACGACGAGGTCCTGCGACGGCTGGCTGACCGCGGCTGAAATCCGCTCCTCCGCGCCCGATCCGCCGATTCCTCGCCGGTTGAGTCGCGTCAGGGTCAGGAGCGCCCCCCGCGCGCACGGGCCACGCCGCGAACCCCCGCTTCGGGACGGCGTCCGCGCACGCAACTGCGCGGGGCGACCCCAGCACGACTCAGCCGCCGGCGCGCGGCGGGGGTCCCGTCCGCAAACGGCCAGCGATCAGCGAATCGGGACACAAGACCGGCTCCCGCGCGCCCCGAGACCGGCTCCCGCGCGCCCCGAGACCGGCTCCCGCGCGCCCCGAGACCGGCTCCCGCGCGCCCCGAGACCGGCTCCCGCGCGCCCCGAGACCGGCTCCCGCGCGCCCCGAGACCG
>JAJXUG010000051.1 GCA_021783095.1 Chloroflexota bacterium
AGGCGCGGTGCGGCCGCTCGCGGCGGGGCCCGGCGCCGGCCGGGCGGCGCACGCGCACGTGCCAGTCGCCCTCGCGGATCTCCACCTCGCCGAGGTTCGCCGCGCCCAGCTTCGCGACCAGCGCGGGCACGAGCGCGTCGGCGAGGCGAGCGATGCCGGCGTGGTCGGCGGCGCGCTGGGCGGCGTTGCGGTCCCCCGAGGGGGGCTGGTCGGGCATCGTCTAGACGTCCTCGCGGGCTGGTGGCTCGTCGCGCCGGCCCACCTGGAGCGGCGCGGGCATGGCCCGCGAACCGGCCTCGAGGAGACCGCGAAGGCGGTCGGCGAGGCCGCTCCGCGGCGGGGCGACGGGGGTGGGGGTCTCGGTCAGGACTTCGGCGTAGGCGCCGAGCGAACGGTAGCGGCGATAGCGCTGCTCGACCAGCAGCTCGAGCGGGATGGCCGTCAGGCGGTCCAGCTCCCGCAGGACGGCGGCCCTGATCCGCCTGCCCGTCTCCTCGTGGTCGGTGTGGGCGCCGCCCTCGGGCTCCGGGATCACGTGGTCGATCACGCCCAGCGCCTGCTGGTCGGCGGCGCTCATCCGCATCGCCGTTGCTGCGGTCGCCGCCTCGTCGCTGGTGCGCCACAGGATGCTGGCGCAGCCCTCGGGCGAGATGACCGCGTAGACGGCGTTCTCGAGCGCGAGGACCACGTCGCCCACGGCGATCGCGAGCGCCCCGCCTGAGCCGCCCTCGCCGGTGATCACCGTGACGATGGGCGTGCGGAGGCGGGTCATCAGCCCGACGGAGCTTGCAATCGCCTGAGCGATCCCGCGCTCCTCCGACTCCGGGCCGGGATAGGCGCCGGGCACGTCGACGAACGTCACGATGGGCAGCCCGCTGCGCTCGGCGAGCTCCATGACGCGCATCGCCTTGCGGTAGCCCTCGGGGTGCGGCATGCCGAAGTTCCGGCGCAGGTTCTCCTCCGTGTCGGCGCCCTTCTGCTGGCCCACGACCGCCACCCGGTGGCCGCCGATCCGCGCGAAGCCGGCCACGACCGCCTCGTCATCACCGAACGCGCGGTCGCCGTGCAGCTCGATGACCTCGTCGGCCATGACCGCGAGCAGCTCGAGGATTCGCGGGCGGCGCAGGTTGCGCGCCAGCTGGACGCGGGCCCAGACCTCGGCCTTGCGCTCGGCGGGCGTGGGCACGGCCGCCACCGGCGCGGGCGTGGGCTCGGGCGCCGGGCGCTCCTCGCGCCGGCCCAGGATGCGGTCAACCACGCGCGGCCTCCGTCGGGCTCGGGGCGAGGTAGCGGAGCAGCGCGGCGAGCTCGCGGCGGAGGTCCGCCCGGGCCACGATGCGGTCGACGAAGCCGTGGCGGTACAGGAACTCGGCGCGCTGGAACCCGGGCGGCAGCTCCTGGCCGATCGTGCCCGCGCCGACCCTTGCGCCTGCGAACCCGATCAGCGCGTTGGGCTCGGCGAGGTTCACGTCGCCCATCGCGGCGTAGCTCGCGAACACGCCGCCCGTGGTCGGGTCGCTCATCACCGACACGTACGGGACGTGGGCCGCGCGCAGGCGCTCAAGCGCGGCCATGGTCTTGGCGAGCTGCATCAGCGCGAGCGTCCCCTCCTGCATCCGCGCCCCGCCCGACGCCGAGACGATGATCAGCGGCACGCGGGAGGCAAGCGCGCCCTCGGCAGCCCGGGCGACCTTCTCGCCCACCACGGCGCCCATCGAGCCGCCCATGAACCCAAAGTCCATCACCAAGATCGCAACACGCTGGTCCTCGATCCGCCCGTAGCCCCAGACGGCGGCGTCACGGAGGCCGGTGGCCAGCTGGGCCGCGGCGATGCGGTCGGGGTACGCCTTCTGGTCGACGAACCCGAGCGGGTCCTTGGACGTGAGGCCGGGATCGCGCTCCTCGAAGGTGCCGGGGTCCAGCAGCTGGCCCAGGCGAAGCGCCGAGGTGAGCCGGAAGTGGTGGCCGCACGAGGGGCAGACGTGGAGCGTCTTCTCGAGCGCCTTGTTGAACAGCTGCTCCGAGCACGACGGGCAGCGTGTCCACAGCTTGTCGGGGACGGCCTCGCGACGGGAGCGGAACCCCGGGAACTTGACGGGCATCAGGCAGGCCCCCCGGGAATGCCCGCGGCGAGGTCCGCTAGGTCGGCGATGCGGCGGGCGTGGGCCGCCCGCGCGGCGCGGCCCATCGGCGCGCCAGCGGGGTGGGAGGCGCGCCAGGCCACCCAGGCGACACCCACGAGCGAGATGGCCGCGGATGTGATCGCCCCGCCCACCAGGAGCGGCCGCGACGGCGAGCGGACGCCGTCGGCGCGATGGACCGCGATTTCGTCGGAGGGATCGAGCTCGCCCGCCAGGACCGCCGCGAGCAGCGGGTCCTCGGCGGGGAGGTCTGCCGCGGGGAACGGGATGACGTCCCCGGATCGGCCCGCGACGACGGTGAAGGCGCGCGGCGCGCCTGGGGCGGCGAGATCGGCGAGCTGAGCGGCCAGCCGCTCCTCGAACCGGAACGACGGGTGGGCGCGGAGCAGCGTGGCCCGGAGGACCAGGCCAGCGTGGCGGAGGGCCGGGTCCGGGTCGGCGCCCTCGCTTGACTGCAGCGCAGCGTCCTCGGGGGCCAGCGCGCCGTCGGCCGTCCTCGTGGTCATCCTCGCCAGCGTCCCCGCCAGCGTCCCCGCCGCCCGCCGCTCGACCTGCGCGAGCAGCGTGTCGAGGTACTGGTCGGTCACCAGCGCATCGACCGGTTCGCCGCCCTCGCCCGACGCTCGCTTCGGCCTCACCGGTGCGACGCCCGGTTGTGGCCCAGTTCGTGCGCGACGCTCCCCAGGGCCCGGTGGATCAGCACCCGGACGGCCCCCTCGGAGCGGCCCAGGACGCCCGCGATCTCGGCTGTGCTCATCTCGTCGACGAACCGGAGCAGGAGCGCCCGGCGACGGTCGTCGGGCAGGTCGCGGACGGCGCGCATCGCCGCGGCAGCCTCGTCGCGCGTCACGGCGTCGCCCTCGAGGTCCACGCCGTCCGCGATGGCCAGCCCGGTATCCAGCACGGCGTCGAGCGAGGAGGCGGGCCGGCGCCGGCGAGAGCGCCGCTCGTTGGCGACGACGTTGCGCGCGATGCGGAACAACCACACGCGGAATGTGCTCGCTTCGGGGCCGTCCTCGGGCCGCGCCAGCTCGCGGAACCGGGGCAGCGCGGCCAGCGCGCGCAGGAAGGTCCGCTCCGTGGCGTCCTCCGCCGCGTGGTGGTCGGCGAGCTCGTAGAGGGCGTAGCTGTACACCTGGGCGAGATACTTCCGGTAGAGCGCGTCGAACTTGGCGGGGTCCCGGCGCGCCGCCTCGACGAGCGGCCGGTCACGGTCGAGCGCGACGACGACGCGCTCCGACGCCGGCTCTGTTGTTCCAAACCCCAGTCGCGCCATGTTGTTACACCCCCGACGCGAGGCGCACGTGGACGACCTCGCCGGCATGGACCGGCCAGGACTCGCTGCTGCCGAGCGGCGTCACGACCAGCGCCCCGCTGCTCGCGTCGACGCCGTCAACCGTCACGTGCTCGCGGGCACGCCCGCCGTGGCCATCCAGCCGGACGACCCGCCCGGTCAGCGCCTGCCGCGAGGTCCACGTCGCGACGTCGAAGAAGCCGGCCCGCAGGGCCTCGATCCTCGCCTCGAGGTAGCCCAGGAACGCCGCGAGCAGCGCCTCGATCTCGATCGGCCGGCCGGCCGAGGCTTCGCGAAGGCTGGTCATGGCGGGGGCCAGCGCCGGTGGGAAGTCGGCCGCCGCCCAGTCCGCGTTGATCCCGATGCCGACGACCGCTCGCGGGTCGGCCGTGCCCAGGCCGTCGGTCTCGCCCAGGACGCCGGCCACCTTGCGCAGGTCCAGCGGCGCGGCCAGGCGGGCGGCGGCTGCGTCGGCGGAGACGACCCCGGCCAGCAGCGCGTGGGGACCCGCCAGCTCCACCACGAGGTCGTTCGGCCACTTGAGCCGGATCGCGCCCTCGGGCAGCCCCGCGACCTCCTCGGCGGCATCGCACATCGCGAGCGAGACGACGGCGCCCAGCCGCCAGACCCTGTCAGGCGGCAGCCAGGACGGCCGGAAGCCGCAGGACAGCAGCAGGGCCGCACCCGGCGGCGCCACCCAGGCTCGACCCGCCCGGCCGCGACCCGCGGTCTGCTCGCGGGCGACCGCGACGGCCACCTCGGGGGTGCCGTCAGCCAGCCAGCCGCGGACGACGTCGTTCGTCGACTCGACCGCATCGAAGCGCTCGAGCCGGCTGAACACGGAGGTGGTCGGCTCCGACTCGGTCACCGGCTCAGCCGGCCGCGGCCGCCTCGACCGCCTCAGGCTGCTCGAGCGAGAACGCGGCGTGGAGCGCCCGGACGGCCTCCTCGACACGGTCCTCGGCGATGATCGTCGTGATCCGGATCTCGGAGGTGGAGATCATCTCGATGTTGATGCCCGCCTCCGCCAGCGTGCCGAACATCCGGGCGGCGTAGCCCGGCGCGTTCTGGATGCCGGCGCCCACGATCGACACCTTGGCGACTGAGCTGTCGGTGGTCATGTCGACGAAGCCGAGCTCCCGGACGAGCGGGTCCAGGAGGCGCTTGGCCTTGGCGAGCTCGACGCGCGGGATCGTGAACGAGATGTCCGTCGAGCCGCCGTGGCCCACGTTCTGGACGATCATGTCCACGATGACACCGGCGTCGGCCAGCGGCCCGAAGACGTGGTTCGCGACGCCGGGCCTGTCGGGCACGCCGACGAGCGTGATCTTGGCGACGTTCCGGTCGTGGGCGAGGCCCCGGACCTTGTTCCGCTGCTCCACGAGCGCGTCCTCCTTGATGAGCGTGCCGGGGGCGTCCTCGAACGAGCTGAGGACCTCGATGGTGACGCCGTTGACCCAGCCCAGCTCCACGGCGCGAACCTGCATCACCTGGGCGCCCTGGTGGGCGAGCTCCATCATCTCCTCGTAGCCGATGACGGACAGCTGGCGTGCGTCCGGGGCGATGCGGGGGTCCGCGGTGTAGATCCCCTTGACGTCCGTGAAGATCTGGCAGCGGTCGGCGCGCAGCTGAGCCGCGAGCGCGACGGCGGTCGTGTCCGAGCCGCCCCGGCCGAGGGTGGTGATCTCGGCCGCATGGACGTCGCTCGCGGTGGCTGTGGCCTCGAGCTCCGCGACGCCCTTGGTGCTCATGCCCTGGAAGCCGGCGACGATCACGACCTTCCCCGCGGCGAGCTCCGCGTTGACGCGCCTCGGGTCGATGCCGGCGATGCGCGCCTTGCCGTAGGTGCCGTCCGTGGTGATGCCCGCCTGCGGGCCGGTGAGGCTGATGGCCGCGACGCCGAGCGAGTGGAGGGCCATCGAGACCAGCGTGGCGCTCTGGTGCTCGCCGGTGGCGAGGAGCACGTCGAGCTCACGCGGGTCGGGATCGTCGGTGATGGCGGCGGCGAGGGCGAGGAGCTCGTCGGTGGTGTCGCCCATGGCGGACACGATGACGACGAGGTTGGAGCCCGCCGTGCGCTCGCGCGCGATCCGCCGTGCGACGCGCTTGATGCGCTCGGCGCCCGCGACGGACGAGCCGCCGAACTTCATGACGACGAGGGGGGTGGACATAGCCGGGCAATTCTAGCGGTCCGACGCGGTGATCCCGCCGTTTCGGTTCGGTTGCGGCGGACGGCCTCCGTGCGGGCTGCGCTTCCGCGGCTCGTTCCTGCAATTGCTCGCCGTGCGGCCGTTATGGGCGCCTGAATCACCAGATGTTCGCCCTGCGGCCGCTTGCGCCCGGATCTGGCAAGTCCTCCCCCAGATGTTCGCCCCGCGGCCGCAGTCCAATGGTTCCTCGGACAACGGCCGCACCACGGTCATTTGGAGGAGCCCGGGATGCCCGGCTTGCTCGCCGACCCTGCCGGGACGCGGATGCGCCTCAAGTTCGGGCGGTTAGCGACCGCACCGCGGTCATGTGCCACAAACCAGACGCCCGCGGGAGCCGGCCCAACGGGATCTTCGAGCCAGCGTCGGATCTCGACTCCCCGTGCCGGCAGCGCGGCCTGAACCGTGGCGCCGAACCTGGCCAGCCGTCGCCGGTTCGTGCTTGAGTCGGCCATGACCAGGATCCTCGCCACCGACGACACCGGCGCCCAGCCGCCGTCTCGCGCGATCGTCGGGGCAAGCCGTCCCTTTCGGTCGATCCCGCCGAGCATCGCCTGCATATCCGGCGTGATCGACTTCACCTCGAACACAGCCAGGGCGTGGCGCTTGGGGTGCCAGGCCAAGACGTCGATCGAGCCGCGCTCCCCGTAGCGCGAGAACGACGCCTCCACCCTCACCTCCCAGCCCAGCGCGCGGAGGCGGGCGACCAGCCACTCGACGATCCCTGCGTGCGCTTCGTCGAGCAGGCGATCGAGGCCCTCGCCCTGCCAGCGAGCGTGCACGTCGAGCGAACCGCCCACGGCCAGCACGACCCGCTCGATCACGCCGATCGCGATCGACGCGCTCTCGCCCCGCTCGATCCGCCCGATGACTGGCCGCGAGACGTCCGCCTCGCGCGCGAGATCATCCTGCCGCCACCGGCGACGCCGTCGCAGGGCGCGAACAGCGCGGCCCACCAGCCTGAGGTCCATACGAACAGGATCGAGAGCCAGCCTCAACTCTGGCTTACTCGCGCGCGATCAGCGGCCGACGCCAAGAACGGAGGACGCGCGGGCGCAGGCGCAGCAGCCGGGCGAGCCGGGCGAGCCGCGCATTGCCTTCGGCCAAGTCTGCGGTGAGCATTCGCGTGCGTGCAGCCGCTTGTCGGAGTGCCCGATTCGCCGGCCTGCGCCACAATCGGCGGATCCGAGACCAGCGCCCCCACCCCGGAGACCTGCCATGTGCTTCGACCACGACTCGCGACCCCCCATCGTCCCGGACCCGTCGGGCATGCGCGACGCGCAGGAGGTGGAACTCGACGCCGCCGACGGCAACCGCTTCGCCGCCTACGTCGCTCGCGCCGCGCATCCCACGGGCGCCGGGATCGTCATCCTGCCCGACGTCCGCGGCCTCCACGCGTACTACAAGGAGCTGGCCGAGCGGTTCGCCGAGCACGGCGTTGACGCGATCGCGATCGACTTCTTCGGGCGCACCGCCGGCATCGGCGACCGGGGGCCGGACTTCGAGTACATGCCGCATGTCGCCGCCACCACCTACGCGGGCCTGACGGCCGACATCCGCGCGGCCGCCGCGCGCCTCCGCCAGGAAGCCAGCGTCGAGCGCCTCCACAGCACGGGCTTCTGCTTCGGTGGCCGACTGGCCTTCCTCACCGCCGGCATGGCGGACCTCGACCTCGCCGGCGTCATCGGCTTCTACGGCTGGCCGACAGGCGCATCGCGCAACGACACGCCCGCCCCGGCCGACGTCGCCTCGACGTTCACCTGCCCGGTCCTGGGGATCTTCGGCGGCGCCGACCAGGGCATCTCGGCCGACGCCGTGGCTGCCTTCGAGCGCGCGCTGGCCGAAGCTGGGATCGAGCACCGGCTCACCACGTACGATGGGGCTCCGCACTCCTTCTTCGACCGCAAGGCCGCCGAGTTCGCCGAGGCGAGCGATCGCGCGTGGGCGGAGACGCTGGGCTTCATGGGGATCGCGAAATGAGGGTCGCGCGTTGAGCTTCCTGCGGCGGATGTTCGGGGGCGACGGGGAGGGCCACGGGACGGGCCGAGCGCCTCGGGACCCGGCCGCAGCCGCCGCCGAGGATGCCGAGCACGAGCGCGCGCTGCTGCGCGAGGAGGCCGTCCGCCTCTCCGACGAGCTGCTGGCGCGCCAGATGCGGTACGCCGACCGGTCGTGGACGCCGCCCGCGCAGGGCGGGGAGCGTCGCGCCGACGACGCCGAGAACAACGCGTAGGAGGCCGATGGTGCGCCTGGTCCGGTCCCTCGTCCGGCTGCTGGTCGCGTTCACGATCGCGGTCACCGCGGCATCGCTGGTGTCCACGGCCCTCGCCATGGCCAAGCGCGACCAGTTCCCCGACGACGCGGAGCCCGAGGACGACGAGCTCGACCTGGCCACGATCCTGCGCGCCCGCAAGTTCCGGTCGGAGGCGAAGGCCTTCCGCGGCGGGCGGCTCATCGTGTGGCAGGGCGGCGCCGACATCGACCTCCGAGGAGCGTCGCTCGACCCGGCCGGGGCGCACCTCGAGGTCTGGACCGTCTTCGGCGGGATGCTGCTGCGCGTGCCCGAGGACTGGCGGGTGCGGATGCGCGGCGTGGCCGTCTTCGGCGGGGCGGGGTCGATGGCGCCGCAGCCCGAGGAGGGCGAGGCGGGCCCCATCCTCACCATCGGGTACCGGACACTCTTCGGCGGTTTCAGCGTGACGGCCGAGCCGGACGAAGAGCTGCTGGTCGCCTAGGGAAGGTTGTGCGTGAAGCGTGGCGTCCGCGAACCGCCGTCGCGCTAGGCTGGGGGTCCACACCATCAAGGAGGGGCCATGAAGGAACGGCTCATCGGCGACGACCAGTTGCTGGTCACGGCCGACACCTCGCTCGGTGACGCGCTCTGGGACTGGGTGGCAGCCGACGCCTCGCGGCGCGCGGCCGACGGCTGGCGGATCGCCAACATCGGCGGCATCGGCACCCAGATGGGGATGCAGCAGCCGCAGATGGGCTATGGCGCCCCCTCCTATGCGGTCGCCCTCTCGCTCTGGATCCTGTACCGGCGGTGAGCGACGTCTCGCCCGCCTCCTCGGGCCAGCCGGCCGACACCACGCCACCCGCCAGCGACCGCGTCCGCCTTCGGCGGAAGCCGCTGCGCGGCCGGCATGACCGCGCCTCGATCGACGCGATCATCGACGAGGCGGTCATCGGCGTTGTCGCGTTCGTCCAGGACGGCCAGCCGTACGCCGTGCCGACCAACGTCTGGCGCGATGGCGACCGGCTGTACTGGCACGGCTCGGCGGGCAGTCGCCTTGTCCGGGTGGCGGACGCGAGCCCGGTGTGCGTGACGCTGTACCACCTCGACGGGCTGGTGCTGGCGCGCTCCGCGACAAACCACTCGGTCAACTTCCGCTCGGTGATGGTCCTCGGCACGGCGCACCTCGTGACGGGGGTTGACCACGTCGGGCACGCGCTCGAGGGCCTGGTCGAGTCGCTCTACCCGGGCCGCTGGTCGCAGCTGCGGCCGATGACCGAGAAGGAGCGCAAGGAGACCGGCGTCATGTACGTCGACCTCGCGGAGGCCTCGGCGAAGGTGCGTGACGAGGGCGCCCACGACAACGAGGGCGACGAGTCCTGGCCCGTGTGGGCCGGGCTGATTCCGGTCCGGACCGTCCGCGGCGAGCCTGAGCCCGACGAGTTCGTCCAGCCGGGCATGCCGCCCCCGGTGGTGCGCGTCCTTTAGCGTCGTTCGGCGGCTCGCCAGGCCGTCGAGTCGCGTCCCTCGTGGTGCCCGCCACGGAGGTCCGAATCGAGTCGCGTCCGACTCGATTCGGGGCGCCTCGAGCGTGGGCGGCACGCCCAAGGTCGGGTGCGCGGGACATGGCGCGCTCGCCGAACCGCGAATCGAGTCTGTGGCGACTCGCGGTGCTGACGATGTGGCACCTGCGGCGCCGACGACCTGGCGAATCACGGTCCGAGGAGCGTCGCGTTGCCCGACGACGACCCGGGCTAGGCTCCCTGGATCAGCTCCGGGCCCCGGTTGCGCGGCGCCACGATCTCGGTCCGCCCGGACAGTCCTGCGCCCTCGGCGGCATCGCGCAGCGCCTCCTCGACCGGCGCCGCATCGGCATCGGGCGCCACGAACGCCAGCACCGTCGAGCCTGCGCCCGAGAGGAACGCGCCCAGCGCGCCGGCCGCCCGTGCGGCGCCAGTCAGTCGCGGCAGCTGCGGATAGGCAACCGAGCGGTACGGCTCGTGGATCCGGTCGACCGTGAGGTCCGCCAGCAGGTCCCACCGGCCGGACGCGATCCCCGCCACGCCGATCGCGATACGGCTCATGTTGGACACGGCGTCCCGCAGCGGCACCTCGGCCGGGAGGACCCGGCGCATGTCGGCGGTGGACAGCCGGCGATCGGGGATGAACAGCACGGCGCGGAGACCGTCGGGCGCATCGAACCGCACCGCCTCCACGCGCTGGCCCAGGTGGGCCGACACGACGAAGCCGCCCATGAGCGCGGCCGACGCGTTGTCCGGGTGGCCCTCGATGTCCGTGGCCAGCCGCAGCATCGCCGGCATCGAGAGCGCGCCGCCGCCGAGCGCATTGCCCACCCAGACGCCGCCCACCGCGGCCGCCGACGACGACCCCAGGCCGCGCGACAGCGGGATCCGGTTGTGCGCGCTGATCCGCCAGCCGATCTCCGGCGGCCGCGGCCCGAGCTGCGCCTCGATGGCCGCCTCAAGGCCCATGACGAAACGGTCGGACCGCTCGCCGCGCAGCTCGCCGGCCCCCTCGCCGGTGGTTGTCAGCTCGACCAGCCCATCGGCTGCGACCGCTTCGACCTCGACCCGGTTGCACAGCTCCAGCGCCAGGCCGAGGCAGTCGTACCCAGCGCCCAGGTTGGCCGTGGAGGCGGGCACGTCGACCACCAGCCGGCGGCCGAGCACCGACGACCAGTCCCCATGGGTCTGCCAGTGGCCGGCGACCGGGGTGCGGGCCATCTCGGTCAGTCCCCGACCGGGTAGCAGGCGCCCGACGGCGCCGCGACGCACTCGCCGGCGACGGGGCGGACGACGACACCGGCCGACGACGCCTCCGCGCGCACAGCCCCGGCCCACGTGGAGCCGAGCCCGCGGGCGATCGACACGAGGTCCGAGAGCACCGCGGCACCCGCGGCCGCGCCGCCTGCGCCGGGCCCCTCGAACGCAACCCGCCCAACCGGCTCGGCATCCACCTCGACCCGGTTGAGCACACCGTCGCAGCGGCCGAACGCCGACCCGGCCGGCACCGCAGTGGGGACGACGGACGCCTCGATGGCGCCGTCCTCGGCTAGGCGCGTCGTGGCGATCAGGCGCACCGCCCGGCCCTCGGCGGCGAGTGCAGCCACGTCCGCGGCGGTGACACCAGTGATTCCCGGGGCGCCGGGCCTGCCGCTGGTGGAGCCCGGGCAGTTCGACACCGCGTCGGGCGGGATCCACACGCCGAACGCGAGGCGCGCGAGGATGACGAGCTTGTTGACCGCGTCGAGCCCCTCGACGTCGGCAGTCGGGTCGGCCTCGGCGTAGCCCTTCGCCTGGGCCTCGCGGAGGACGTCCGCGTAGTCGCGCCCGTCGCGCGCCATCGCGGTGAGCATGTAGTTGGTCGTGCCGTTCAGGATGCCGCGGACCCGGGCGATGCGGTCGCCGGCGAGGTCCTGGGCGATCGGCCCCAGGAGCGGGATGCCGCCGCCGACGGCCGCCTCGAAGCGCAGGGTCGAGTCCGTCCCCCGTGCGAGCGCCTCGAGCTCCGGCCCGTGGTGCGCCACGATGTGCTTGTTCGCGGTGACCACGGCCAGCCCCGCGCCGAGCGCCGCCGCGACGAGCGTGTGGGCGGGCTCGTCGCCGCCCATGGTCTCCACGATGACGTCGCACTCGCCGCTCGCGATGAGGTGCGCGGGGGCGTCGGTCAGCAGCTCGGCCGGGATGCCGTGGGCGATGGCGCGCTCCGTGAACTTCTCGGCGACGCCAGTGAGGACCAGCGGCCTGCCGTCCGCCGGGGCGAGGCGGGGCGACCGCTCGAGGAACGCGCGGACGACCTCTCGGCCGACGGTGCCGGCGCCGATGACGCCGACGCGCAGGGGCTGCATGCTCAACGGGGACCTCCGGGCGGTTTGGGCGACGCCGGGATGGTATCGAACGCGGGGCGCCCTCCGCGACCGGGGCCTGATCCGCGCTGATAGAGGGCCAGGGGACGGCCCGCAGGTGCGGCGTCAGCCCGCGCCGATGCCAATGAGGCGTTCGCGCCACAGTGCCGCGCATGGAGCTTCACGCGCACGGACCCCGGCCGGCCCGTTGGACAACCGCCGGCTGCGGCGATACGGGCGGATCGTGCTGCGGCAGGGCGGCTGCCGAAACCGAACGTTGACGGGGCGCGGCATGGTCCCATATGATTCAGGCCACCCCACCGGTCGCGCGCGACGTACGACGACGTACGAAGTGATTCCGCGCGAGGCACGGCCCGTGGCGCGCCCGAATCCCGACCGGTTCTGACCCGAGTCGCACCCACCCCGAGGACATCCCCCTCCATGCCGAACGGCCCCGACCAGCGCCCGAGCCGCAACCGCCGCTCGCGCCGCCGCTCCCAGACAAACCGCCTGCCGGTCACCGAGCAGGACGAGGTCGCAGAGCTAGAAGCCGCGCGCGAGCGGAATGACCTCGACATCCGCGACCTGAGCGAGATGTCGGTCAAGGAGCTGCGCGACGTCGGCAAGAGCCTGGAGATCGACACCCGCGCTGACCGCCGGGAGGACCTCGTCGACGCGATCCTCCAGGCGCAGACCGAGCGGGCCGGCCTGGACTTCGCCTTCGGCATCCTCGATGTCGTCGACGAGGGCTACGGCTTCATGCGCCGCCACGGCCTGCTGCCCAGCAACGAGGACGTCTACGTCAGCTCGAGCCAGGTCCGCCGCTTCGGCCTGCGGGTGGGCGACCGCGTCGTCGGCGCCGTTCGCGCGCCGCGCGAGGGCGAGAAGTACTGGGGCCTCATCCGCGTCGACACCGTGAACGGCGTCGACACCGAGGCAGCCCGCCGCCGGCCGTTCTTCAACGACCTGACGCCGATCCACCCGATCGAGCTGATCAACCTCGAGTCCGACCCGAAGAACCTCTCCCAGCGTCTCGTCAACCTCGTCAACCCGCTCGGCAAGGGCCAGCGCGCGCTGATCGTGTCGCCGCCCAAGGCCGGCAAGACGATGCTGCTCAAGGCCATCGCGAACGGGATCACGGCCAACTACCCCGACATCCTCCTGATGGTCGCCCTCATCGGCGAGCGACCGGAGGAGGTCACGGACATGCGCCGCTCGGTCCACGGCGAGGTCATCAGCTCCACCTTCGACGAGCCCACCGAGAACCACACGCACGTCGCGGAGATGGCGCTCGAGATCGCGAAGCGCCAGGTGGAGACCGGGCGCGACGTCGTGATCCTGCTCGACTCCATCACCCGCCTCGCACGCGCGTACAACCTCGCCCTGCCCCCCTCCGGCCGCACGCTCTCCGGCGGCATCGACCCGATCGCGCTGTACCCGCCCAAGCGCTTCTTCGGCGCCGCCCGCAAGATCGAGGAGGGCGGCTCGCTGACGATCATCGGCACCTGCCTCGTCGACACCGGCTCGCGCATGGATGACGTCATCTACGAGGAGTTCAAGGGCACCGGCAACTCGGAGCTCATCCTCGACCGCAAGCTCGCCGAGAAGCGCATCTTCCCGGCCATCGACGTCCAGCGGTCGGGCACCCGTCGCGAGGAGCTGCTCCTCGAGGAGGGCACGCTCAAGATGGTCTGGACCATGCGCCGGATGCTGTCCGCGGTGGGCTCCAATGAGGGCATCGAACTGCTCCTCAACCGGATCGCGAAGACGGAGAACAACGTCCAGTTCCTGGGCTCGCTCAACAAGCCGCTGGACTGACTCCGGAGCCTTGCCGCCGCGCGAGCTAGGACCGCGCTCCCCCGGCGCCGAGCCGGCCGATCTCCTCGACCACCGCCGGGTTCTCGAGCGAGGAGAGGTCACCGGCGTCCAGCCCGAGCCAGGCGGAACGCGCGACCCGCCGCATGACCTTGCCCGAGCGGGTCTTGGGCAGCGCCGTCACGACCTCGACCCGCTCCGGCCGGAGCGTCTTGCCCAAGCTGAAGGTGACGCCGTCGGAGATCTCGCGCAGCAGGTCGGGATCGGGGGTGACGCCTGGCCGCAGCACGCACAGGACCACGATCACCTCGCCCTTGACCGGGTCTGGCACGCCGATCGCCGCCGCCTCGATCACGGCCTGGTGGACCGACGCGGCGCCCTCCACCTCGGCCGGCCCGACGCGCTTGCCGGCGACCTTGAGCGTGTCGTCGGAGCGGCCGTGGATGTACCAGAAGCCGTCGGCGTCGATCTCGGCCCAGTCCCCGTGCAGCCACACGCCGGGCAGCCGAGCCCAGTAGCTGGCGAGGTAGCGGTCGCGGTCGTGCCAGAACCCGCGGGTCATGCCGGGCCAGGGCGCTCGAATCGCCAGCTCGCCGTAGGCGCCGCGGACCGGCGTGCCGTCGGGCCCCACGACGTCGGCGGCCATCCCCACGCTGGGCCCGCTGAACGAGCTGGGCTTGATGGGGGTCAGCAGGTTGCAGGCGACGATCCCGCCGCTGACCTCGGTCCCGCCGCTGTAGTTGATGACCGGGCACCGGCCGCCGCCGATCTCGCGGAAGTACCACCACCACGGCTCGTCGTTCCACGGCTCGCCGGTGGAGCCCAGGACCCTGAGCGAGGAGAGGCCGTGGCCCCTGACGGGCTCCTCGCCATGGGCCATGAGCGCCCGCACCAGCGTGGGCGAGATTCCGAGATGGCTGACGCGATGGCGCTCGACGATCGCCCACATCCGGTCGGGGCCCGGATAGTCGGGCGCACCCTCGTAGAGCACCAGGCGCGCGCCGAGGAGCAGCGCCCCGGAGATTGCCCACGGTCCCATCATCCAGCCCAGGTCCGTGTACCAGAACAGGGTGTCGCCGGGCCCGAGGTCGAAGTTGTGGGCGAGGTCCTGCGCGCCCTTGACCGGGAAGCCGCCGTGGACGTGGACCGCCGCCTTCGGCCGCCCGGTGGTGCCCGAGGTGTAGATGAGCATGTACGGCGTCTCGGGGTCGGTCTCGCCGCCGGGCACGGGCTCAGCGTCCGCGACGAGGCCGAGCTCCTCGTCCCACCAGCGGTCCCGGTCACGGTCCCAGGGGACGTCTCCCGCCCGCTCGCCCAGCCGCCGGACGACCATGACGCGTCGGACGCTCGGGGCGTCGGCGAGGGCCGCGTCGGCGACCTCCTTGAGCCGGACCGCCTTGCCGCGCCGAAGGAAGCCGTCGGCCGTGATGAGGACGCCCGCGTCGCAGTCGGCCAGGCGGCTCGCGATGGCGGGCGCGCCGTAGCCCGAGAAGATCGGCGTGTAGATCGCCCGAAGCCGACCGACCGCGAGGACGGCGACGACCGTCTCGACCAGCATCGGCAGCAGGATGCCCACCCGGTCACCCTCGCGCACGCCCTGGCGGGCGAGCATCCTCGCGGCGTCGTCGACCGCGCGCAGCAGCGCTGCATTCGTCAGCTGCCGCACCTCCCCGTCCTCGCCCTCCCAGAGCAGCGCCACGCCGTCAGGGTCCGACGCTGCCCGAGGCTCGAGCGCCGCCGACGCGTAGTTGAACGAGCCGCCGCTCCACCAGCGGGCGAACTCGGGTCCCCTGCTCGTGTCGAGCACCGACGTCGGGCGCCGAGCCCAGGCGAGCCCAAGGTCGTCCGCCGCCGCGCCCCAGAACCACGCGGGGTCCGCCGCGGCGTGGCGCTGGAGGGCGTCGAGCGAGGGCTCCCTCGCTTCGCGCAGGAACCTCGCCAGGCGGCTGGTCGCCAGGTGCTCAGGCGTCGGGCGCCAGGCGGCGCCGGGTGCGTCGCGGCCGAAGATCGGCTCGTCGACGGGCATCCTGGCCATCAGCCCGCGCCTCGTGCCCGCGAACCGCGGTCGTGCGGGATGTCTCCTGTTCGACCCATGGCCTGCGCGACGTTCACCGACATAAGCTTCATTGTCGTCAGGAAACGCCAGTCGTCCACCAGCCCGTCTCGGAAGCGTGATCCTCGGGCGTGCGTCCCGGCCCCTGCACCCGACGCCTCGGTCGTGTCGGGGCCCGAAGCCGCCGCGCGCTTCGCTCGCACCGCGGCCGTGCGGCGGTTGTCAGACGAGCGGTCGTCGCCGGCGGGCGGGCGAGGCGCACCCAGGGCCGCCGTCCACGGCAGGCGCACAATCGCGTCATGGACCCGTTCGACCTCAACCGCTTCGTTGAAGCCCAGCAGGGCGGCTACGACGGAATCCTCCGCGAGCTCCGGGCGGCCCGCAAGACCGGCCACTGGATGTGGTTCGTGTTCCCGCAGGTCGCCGGCCTCGGTCAGACCTGGACGTCGCAGCACTACGCCATCCGTTCGCTCGACGAGGCGCGCGCCTACCTCGCCCACCCCGTCCTCGGACCCCGCCTGCGCGAGTGCGCGGACGCCGTCCTGGCGGCTCCCCGCGTCGCCACGGCCGAGTCGATCCTCGGCGGCATCGACGCCATGAAGCTGCGCTCGTCCATGACGCTGTTCCTGCGCGCAGCGCCCGACGACCCCCGTTGGCAGCGGGTCCTGGACCGCTTCTACAGCGGGGTCGCCGACAGCCGGACCGACCAGATCCTGGGACTCGTCTAGCACGACGACGACCCCCTCGCTGGAGTCAGGACTCACCTCGATCCAACCGCACATCATGGTCGGCCGATGGTTGAGCGCGATGCCGGCTTGGAGTCTCACCGGTGATACAATCGTGCCATGGGTGAAGTCACGGTTCGGGACCTGCGGAATCATGGCGGCGACGTGCTCGATCGCGTGGCGGCTGGCGAGGAGCTGACGGTGACCCGCGACGGGCGTCCCATTGCGCTGCTCGTCCCGATGACGCGACCCACGCTCTCCGCGGAAACGCTGCTCGCGCGCTGGAGGCGGCTGCGACCGGTGGACCCTGTGCAGTTCCGGAAGGACGTCGACGGCGTCCTGGACCAGACGCTGTGAGCCGGCACGACGTCGCGCTGCTGGACACGAGCACGGTCCTCCTGCTGCCCCGTCTCCAAGCCGACGCCCTCCCGGCTCGACCTCGGATCTCAACCATCACGCTCGCGGAACTGGCGGCGGGCCCACTGTCGACGGAGGACATCGCGGAGCGATCGGCTCGTTCAGCCGAGGTCCAGCAGGCCGAAGCGGACTTCGATCCCGTGCCGTTCGACGCCGCGGCGGCGCGCGCCTTCGGTCTGGTGTCTGGCGATCTGCGGCGGGCGGGCCGGAAGCGAGCGGCGCGAGCCTTCGACGCGCTGATCGCGGCGACCGCCATCGCCAACGGCCTCCCGCTCTACACGTGCAACCCCGGCGACTTCGAAGGGATCGATGGGCTTGCGTTGGTCCCGGTCGCGCATCCCGGAGCGTGAAACCGGCCGAGGCATCGCCACCGCGAGCCCGCTGCGCTCCGTTACACTCCGCGCCAATGACCACCGAACTGCTCCCCTCCCCGGCGCCGGTGGAGGCGCCCCAGCCACGCCCGCGGATCTTCTCGGGCATCCAGCCGTCCGGCATCGTGCACCTGGGCAACGACCTGGGCGCGATCCGGAACTACGTGATGCTCCAGTGGGAGTACGAGGCGATCTACTGCATCGTCGACTACCACGCCCTCACGAGCACGCACGACCCGGCCGTGATGCGCCAGCGGACCCGCGAGATGGCCGCCAGCCTGCTCGCGCTGGGCCTGGACCCCGAGCGCTGCACGCTGTTCGTCCAGAGCCACCGCCCCGAGCACGCGGAGCTGATGTGGCTCCTGACCACCGTCACGCCGGTCAGCTGGCTCGAGCGGACGCCGACGTACAAGGAGAAGAAGCAGAACCAGCCCGACGACATCAACCACGGGCTGCTCACGTACCCGGTGCTCCAGGCGGCCGACATCGCCATCTACAAGGCCGGGCTCGTGCCGGTGGGCAAGGACCAGGCGGCGCACCTGGAGATCTCGCGCGAGATCGTGCGCGCGTTCAACAACCGGTACGGCGTGACGTTCCCGGAGGCAGAGGCGGTCTACACCGAGGCGCCCGTGGTGCTGGGCACCGACGGCGTCCGGAAGATGAGCAAGTCGGTCGGCAACACCATCGAGATCCTGGGCTCGCCCGACGAGATTTGCAAGCAGGTCATGTCGATGGTGACCGACACGAAGCGGATCCTGCGCACCGATCCCGGCCGGCCGGAGGTCTGCAACGTGTGCCAGATGCACCGCTTCTTCGGCGACGACTGGGAGGAGATCCAGGACGGCGAGCGCACGGCGCGGACCGGCTGCGTCGACACCAAGAAGCTGCTCGCCGCCCGGATCATCGAGCACTACGCCCCGGCCCGCGAGCGCTACGCGGAGCTGATGGCGCACCCGGCGGAGATCGACGGGATCCTCGAGGCGGGCGCCGACCGCCTCAAGCCCCTCGCCCAGGCGACGATGGACGAAGTCCGCACCAAGATGGGCCTGCGCTAGGCGCCGTCTGCGGCCCCGCCCGGCGGGCGGCGCGCGTCCAGCCCCGTTCGCTCGGGAAACGACCGACCCCGAGCCGAAGCGGTAAGCACAGCGTGAGCCAGCCGTCGTAGGCTGTGGTCATGCCAGTTGAGCTCTCCGAGCGGCAGCGCCGCCTCCTCGACGCCGCCCTCGTCCTCGCGGTCGTCGCGCTGGCCTTCGTTGTGGTGGCCGACGTCGCGGGCGTGCTGACCCTGTTCAGCGACGTCCTGCTCGTCTTCTTCCTCGCCTGGCTTCTCGCCTTCGCGGTCCTGCCGCTCATCAACCTGGTCAAGCGGCTGGTGCCCGGCCTGCCGGACATCGCGGCGGTGCTCCTGGTCTACCTCGTGGTCGTCGGGCTGCTGCTCGGCCTCCTGATCCAGGTCTCGAGCGTCCTGGCCTCGTCGATCGGCGCGCTGCCCAAGGACCAGCCCCTCTACGACCAGTTCGTGAAGCTGCTGACCGGCGTGCAGGGGCGCCTGGTCGGAGTCGGCTTCAAGGTGGACCTCGTGGGCCAGGCGCCCGCCATCTGGGACACCCTCAACCAATGGGCCGTCCAGCTCGTCGGGCCGCTCCAGCAGGTGGCCGTGGCCAGCATCGGCGTGCTGGGCAACGTGCTGATCATCACGATCCTCTCGGTGTACCTCGTCATCGACCGCGAGGTGGCGCTCGCGTTCGTCTACCGGCTCGTGCCGCCCGGCAGGACCCAGACCGCGCGTCTAGTGCAGACCAGCGTGGCCCGCTCCTTCGGCGGGTTCCTGCGCACGCAGCTGGTGATGGGCCTGGTCTTCGGCGTCTTGGCCGCGATCGTGAGCGCCGTGTTCGGCCTGCCCTACAGCAGCGTGACCTCGGTGGCGGCCGGCGTCCTGCACGCCATCCCGTTCTTCGGGCCGTTCCTCTCGTGGCTGCCGCCGGTGGCCGTGGCGCTCCTGTCGACGCAGTTCCCCACGCCGGTGATCGTCCTGGCGGTGATGGGCGTCGGCTGGTTCGCCACGATGAACATCCTGCAGCCGCGGCTCATGGCCGGGGCGGTCGGGATCCACCCGATCGTGGTCCTGGGCTCGGTGGTGGTCGGGTCGAAGCTGGCCGGCATCCCGGGCGCCATCTTCGGCATCCCGATCGCCGCGGTGCTCTCGGCGTTCTTCTTCCACTGGTTTGAGCGGGCGCGGGAGGGCGGCTCCGTGGCAGACCGCGCGACGAGGCGGCTCCAGGCCCGTGAGGGTCACGCGGTGCGACGTCCGCAGGAGCCTGTCCCGGGACTGGACGAAGACGTGGACGAGGTGCATCGACGGCGCCAGGGACAGGAGAAGGAGCCGGTCGCGCCGGAGGCGGACCCCGTCATCGCGGCTGCCGCCGGTCTGGCCGCCCCGATGAGCTCGCCGCCGAAGTCGGACGATTGAGAACGGTTCGATGAGCCCCACGCGAACGCTCCCCGAGCGATGAGCAGCGACGACCCCGGCCGGCCTGAGATGGCCCGGGAGCGAGCCCGGACTGAGCGGCGCGACCTCGACAAGGAGCGCGGCGAGCCGCTCGCGGGGGCCCGGGGCGGCAAGCCCGCGCTCAAGCGCATGGGCAAGCCGCTCGACGCCTGGACGACCCGGCCGCGGATCCTCGTGACCAACGACGACGGGATCGAGTCGCACGGGATCCTCGCGCTCAAGCGGGCGCTCGAGCTGCTCGGCGAGGTCATCGTGGTGGCGCCTGACTCCAACCAGTCGGCCGTGGGCCACCAGAAGACCCTGTCGCGCCCGCTCCGCGTCCGGGAGCGCACGCTCCCCGACGGGTCCACGGGCTACGCGATCGACGGCTCGCCCACCGACGCGGTGAGCCTGGGGCTGCTGGGATTCTTCGACGAGAAGTTCGACCTCGTCGCCTCGGGGATCAACTACGGCGCCAACCTCGGCGACGACCTCACCTACTCTGGCACGGTCTCCGCCGCGATGGAGGCGATCATCAACTCGACGCCCGCCTTCGCGATCTCGCAGGAGTACTCCGAGGAGGTCGACTTCACGCTGGCGGGGATCGCGGCGGCGATCGTGGGACGCAACATCCTCGAGCACGGCCTGCGGCGCGGCGAGCTGCTCAACGTGAACGTGCCCGCGGTGAGCGTCGAGGAGTGCGGGGGCATCGAGGTCACGCGGCTCGGCCGCCGCGTCTACCAGGACCAGCTGATCGGCCGTGTGGACCCGCGCGGGCTCCCCTACTACTGGATCGGCGGGCCGCCGCCGTCGGGGATCGCGCTGCCGGGGACCGACTTCGACGCCATCGTCAACCGGCGGGTCTCGGTCACGCCCGTCCATCTCGACCTGACGGGGCGGCGCCTGCTGCGCGAGCTGCCGAAGTGGGACTGGGCGCTCGCGGCATCGCCGAAGCAGCCTGTGGCCGAAGACGCGGAGGCGCTCCGGCCAACGGCGATCGAGCGCGAGCGGTTCGCCGAGGAGACGAAGCTCGAGCGACGCTAGGGCTCGTCCTCCCGGTCACCAAGTCGCGCGCAAACGCAGCGAGCGGACCGCCGTGGCCACCGCCAAGTGGGGAACGACGGGGTCCCCGTTGGCGGAACGCCAACAAATCCGCCGCCGGCAGTCGCCGACGATCGGAAATGGTGGTCCATCGCCACCACTCGGTGCGGTTTGGTGGCGCAGACCCACCAATCTCGCCCGAGAGCATCGGCCTGGGGGCGATTTGGTGGCCAGGCGCCAACGGTTCGGACGGAGCGCCGGCTGCGGGCGCTGTTTGGTGGCGCCACGCCATTGGGCCCCTGGGGGGGGCGCCAACGACCGGCGCCAACGACCGGCGACGGACGTCGCAGCGAGGCCCGGCGACCGATCGCCTACCGGCGCCGCAGCGAGGCCCGGCGACCGATCGCCTACCGGCGCCGCAGCGAGGCCCGGCGACCGATCGCCTACCGGCGCCGCAGCGAGGCCCGGCGACCGATCGCCTACCGGCGCCGCCTCCGACGGTCCGCCAGCACCTCGCGCGCCGCGTTCCGGCCAGGGGCGCCCGTGATGCCGCCACCCGGGTGCGCGCCGGAGCAGGCGAGGTACAGACCGCTCACCGGCATCCGGTAGCGCGCCCAGCCGAGGAGCGGCCGCCACAGCCAGAAGGAGTCGAGCGCCGGCTCCACGTGCATCGGGTGGCCACCGGTGAGCCCGAACTCGCGCTCGAGATTCGCCGGTGTGAGCACCTGGCGCGCGGTGACGCGGGCGGAGATCCCGGGCGCCACGCTCTCGAGCGAGCGGAGCACGGCGTCGCCCACCACGTCGCGCTGCCCGTCCCAGTCGGTGGCGGTCAGCCCGGACGGCATCCACTGCGCGATGACGCTCATCACGTGCGTCCCCTCGGCCGCGCCCGCCACGAGCGACGGGTCCACCAGCGACGGGATCGTCGCCTCGAGCACCGGCTGATCGGCGAACCGCCCGTACTTGGACGCGTCGAAGGCGCGCTCCATCGCGTCGATCGAGGTCGTCCCGATTTGGATCCGGCCGCGCAGGAGCCGCGCGTCGCCGGCAGCCGCGGGGAACTCGGGCAGCCCGTCGAGAACGAGGTTGACCTTCGCCGACACCGCGGGCGTTCGGATGTTCCCGGCCCGCCAGCGCATGCTCGGCCCCACGGTGACGGGATCGACCAGCGAGGTCAGCAGGCGCTTGGGGTTGATGCCCGACACCACCGCCGGGGCCGCGATCTCCTCGCCGGACTCGAGCACGACGCCCGTGACCCCACCTTCTGAGGTAGCCAGCGACGCCACGCGGGCACCCGTCCGGATCTCGGCGCCAGCCAGCTTCGCCGCCGACGCAAGCGCCTCGGACACGGCCGACGGCCCGCCCTTCGCGAACACGGTCTCGCCGAAGCCGCCGCTGTCGTTGCCGGCCGCGTCAGCGAGCAGGACCGAGGTCGAACCCGCGGACCATGGGCCCATCGCCGTGTGGCGGACGCCCCGCCAGGCAGTCGTGGCCCGCACGGCCTCGGTCGTGAACGACTCGGCCACGAAGTCGGCGACCGCCATCGCCAGGACCCGCAGGAGGGTGCGCCCGTCCTCGCGGCCCATGCCGCGGAAGGCGCGCGCGAGGCGCAGCCCCAGCAGCGCGTCGCCGGCGCCCGGGCCCCCGATGTCGGGCGGCGTCTCGTCGCCGATGTCCCCGAGGAACTTCGAGAGGGCGCGCACCCGCCGGTCGAACTCGACGAATGCGGTGGCGTCGTCGTCGGACCAGGCCCGGAGCGACTCGACGCTCTTGCCCAGGTCGGCCCACAGCGTGACGGCTCGGCCGTCGGGCTGGGGGGCGAACACGCGGACCTCGGGCGAGATGAGCGCCATCCCGAACGCGCCGAGGTCGAGGTCGCGGGCGACTGCCGGGCGCAGTCGGCCGACGGTGTGGGCGAGGGTCGGCACGCGGACGCCGGGGGCGATCTCCTCGGTCACCGCCGCGCCGCCAACCCGGTCGCGTGCCTCGAGCACGAGCACGCGCTGGCCGGCCCGCGCGAGGTACGCCGCAGCGGTCAGCCCATTGTGGCCGCCCCCGACGACGATGACGTCATAGGCCGAGGCCGAGGCCGCCGATGACGAGGCGGAGGTCGAGGCGGATGCCGACGCGGCCGTGGCCCACGTCGAGTCCGGGGTCGAAGCCGGCGAGATCGTTGTGGAAGTCGTGGTCGTGGTCATGTCAGGCCGCCTTCCGGCCGCGGGACTTGAGCACCTCGAGGGCCGCCAGCCGCCCGTTGGCGCCCATCAGGCCGCCGCCGGGGTGCGTGGACGAGCCCGACAGGTACAGGTTCTGCACAGGCGTCTTGAACCGCGCGTAGCCGGGGACCGGCCGGTTGAAGAACAGCTGCTCGAGCGACAGCTCGCCCTGGAAGATGTTCCCCTCCGTCAGGCCCATCGTGCGCTCGATGTCGAGCGGCGTCAGGACCTGGCGGCCGATGATGATGTCGCGGATGTTGGGCGCGAACTCGGCGATCCGGTTGATCACCGCGTCGCCGAACGCCTCGCGCTGGTCGTCCCAGGTGCCCAGCTCGGGCGCCAGCTTGTACGGCGCGTACTGGACGAAGCACGAGATGACGTGCTTGCCCGGAGGCGCCATCTGCGGGTCGACAAGGGTCGGGATGATCATGTCGATGTACGGGCGCTGGCTGAACCGGCCGTACTTCGCGTCGTCGTACGCCTGCTCCATCTCGACCGTGTTGGGGCTGAACGAGATGGCGCCTCTGAGGTGCTCGCCCTCACCGGGCAGGCACGTGAAGTCGGGCAGTCGGTCGACGGCCAGGTTGACCTTGCCCGAGCTGCCGCGGAACTTGAACCTGCGGACCTCCTGCTCGAACACCGGGTCCAGAGAGCCGGGCTCCAGCAGGTCGAGGAACGTGACCTTCGCGTCGGCGGAGGACAGCACGACGTTCGCCTCGATCTCCTCGCCGGTCTCGAGCGCGACGCCCGTGGCGCGGCCGTGCTTGACGACGATCCTCGCGACGGGCGCCCCGGTGCGGATCTCGGCGCCCAGCGCCTGCGCGGCGCGGGCGATCGAGTGCGACACGCCGCCGGTGCCGCCCTTGGGGATGCCCCAGGCTCGGAAGGCGCCGTCGATCTCGCCCATGTAGTGGTGGAGCAGCACGTAGGCCGTGCCCGGCGAGCGGATGCCCTGGTAGGTGCCGATGATCCCGGACGCCGACATCGTCGCCTTGAGCGGCTCGGTCTCGAACCACTGGTCGAGGAAGTCCTTCGCGGACATCGTCATCAGCTGGACGAAGATCGCCTGCTGGCGCTCGGGGAGCTGCGCGAAGCGGCGGGCGAGACTCGCGATCGGGAGCAGCGGGCGCGGGTCGTTCTCGGTGGGGTCGCCCGGGACGATGCCCAGGATCGGCTTGATGAACCGGGCCATCTCCACCATGAGCTGGCCGTACTCCTCGTAGGCCTCGGCGTCGCTCTTCGACCAGCGGCGCAGCTCGCGGACCGTCCGGCCGTGGTCGTTGACGCGCCACAGGTAGTCGCCGCCCGGCGGCGTCCTGTCCACGCCCTTGCGCAGCGGGGTGAACGTGCCGTCGAGGGGCAGGATGTCGAGGCCGTAGCGGGGCAGGTTGAGGTCGCGGATGATCTCTGGCCGCAGGAGGCTGACCACGTAGCTCGCGACCGAGAAGCGGAAGCCCGGGACGATCTCCTCGGTGACGGCGGCCCCGCCGAGCACGTGCCGGCGCTCCAGGACGAGCGCCTTGAGGCCGGCCCTGGCCAGGTAGGCCGCGGAGACGAGTCCGTTGTGCCCGCCGCCGATGATGACCGCGTCGTAGCGCTGGGGCACCCCACCCTCCGTTCGGGGACGCGCGGCCTCGCGACCGCTATTCAGCCTGCATAGGATTGATGCAGTCTAGCCGACGACGGGCAGCGCGTCGGGCGAATGTCCCCGCTCCGCGAATGACGCTCGCGTCCACCGGTGTGCGTCGCGGTGCCGGTTGTGATGGCTACCGGCGCGCATGCTGTTGATTGGGTCGGGGATGCATCGGCAGTGTCGCGGCGACGACCCGCCGCCCGGGTGGATCGGGGCGCTAGAAGTGCCCGTTGAAGGCTCCCCAGAAGACGCCGTACGCACACAACACGACGCTGAGCACGACGAGAGCCTTGGCGAGTGGCCCGAACCCTTGTCTCGCTCCAAGGGCGACGAGGGCGAGCAGGAACGGCGTCACGTCGAGGAAGTAGCGGAACCCGTACGTCTGGTAGCCCGCTCCGCCGTAATACAGCAGGAGCGGTACGGTGACGACGGCAGCCGACAGCCAGAGCACGATCACCAGCCGGTCCCGGAACCCGGCTCGCACGGCCAGAACGAGCGCTGGCGTGGTCAGCAGTATCGAGTGTCCGTACGAACTCGGGATGACGAAGGGGAAGGACGACTGGAGGCCGAAACCACCGGCGAGCAGCACGCGCAGGTTGGGCGCGACGTGCCGTACAGAGAACAGCCCGATGTTCCGAGCACGGACGAGTGTGGGGTTGTGGAGGATCGACGTCGCGTACCCAGTGTCGAGCGGCGACCCGAAGCGCGCCAGGTTGTACCAGCCGATGACGATGGCGGCCGCAGCGACTGGAATGGCCATGCCGATCGCGGACCGCAGCCGTTGCCTCGCGCCAAGGACGACGTACAGCCCGATGGGCACGATGGCCAGCGCGACTGTCGGCCTGGCGAGGACAGCCAGACCGAGCGCGAGCCCGATGGCCCAAGGTCGGCCACGGCCCCTCAGCTCGAGCAGGGCGACGATGGTGAACAGCATCGCCTCCTGGTGGGCCAGGTAGTAGTAGTTGCCCATGACGGAGAGAGGCAACAGGAGCGTCCCGGCGGCACCAAGGGTGGCCAACCACGGCGTAGCGCTCCCTCCGGGGCCGTACCTTGCCGCGAGAGGCCAGCAGACCAGGGCGGCAGCGATCCCGAATGCGAGCGCGATGACCCACCGGGCGCCCGGCCACAGCACCGGGAACGGAGCGAACGCCAGAGATGGCAGGATCGGGCCGATGCTGAGGGCGTCGTAACTGCGTCCATCCCTCGTGACCGTGTCCGTGCCGCCCGGCGGCCCGTCGAGCCCGACGTCGCCGTGCAGCATGTTCTGGGCGATCTGCAGCGGGACCGTCGGCGGAGTAGTCGACGCCGGTTCGTTGACGACCGGGGCAGGCCCACTCGCCGCCGCTGTCGCGGAGCCCGGACGGCGAGCGACCTGCGATGCGACGGCCGCCACACCGAGCGTGTAGAGGACGACGATGGCGAGCACCCAGATGGCCAGCGAACGGCGCACCCATCGGGAGCTGGTTGTCGCGACGGCAGGCGTGCTCATGTCGTCTGGCAGGGTACCGCCAGCGACGTCGAGCACAGCCGCGTGTCACGTCGGTTCGGCCTTGCTCGGCACTGACGAGCGGGCGCCCTGCCCACCGATGCTCGGGCCCGCCTGACGCGCGGCATCGCGCGGGCGCACACACCCCGGCGCGCCGCAGCGGGCGCTAGTGTCCCGATCCGCCGATCCCTCGCCGGTTGAGTCGCGTCAGGGTCAGGAGCGCCCCCCGCGCGCACGGCTCACGCCGCGAACGCCCGGCCCGGGCCGGCGCCCGCGCACGCCACCGCGCGCGGCGACCCCTGCACGACTCAGCCGCCGGCGCGCGGCGGGGGCCCCGTCCGCAAGCGGCCAGCGATCAGCGAATCGGGACACTAGCGATTGATCGCTGCCCACGGCAT
>JAJXUG010000011.1 GCA_021783095.1 Chloroflexota bacterium
CGCGGCGCCAACAAACCCGCCGGTCCGGCGGCGCTCGGGGCCGGGCTGGTGGCGCGGCGCCAACAAACCCGCCGGTCCGGCGGCGCTCGGGGCCGGGCTGGTGGCGCGGCGCCAACAACCCGCCGGTCCGGCGGCTCGGCGCCACCAATTCGTTGGATTGACCGGGGATCGGCGCGGGATTGGTGGCGCAGCGCCACCAGCAGGACCGGATGCTCACGCTGGTGCACCGGATGAGGCATCGCCGTCCGGACAAGCCCCACAGTGGTGGCCTGTGGTCACCACGCGGGCGCGCGCCGCGACGGAGTTGCCGCCGTCGAGGGGGCCTGCGGGACGGGCGAGACAGCCGACGCCCGGCGGCGCACAATCCGGCCCAAGGTCCACCAGCGGCCGTGGGGCCAAAAGGCCGGGCCTACTCGCGACGACCAGTCGTCGAGGTCCGCGATCGTGCAAGGGTGAACGTGCACCAGGCACCGGCCGCCACGACTCCGAGCCGTCTCGACGCCCAGTCGAACGGCGGCGCCCGCCCGGCTCCTGCCTGTTGCATCGCTGCCGTCCCCTCCCTGCCGATCCCCGGGGGCCTCGGTGCCTGACCCCAGGACGCGCCTCGCGCGCCCGCTCCCGGATGAGCCCGTGAGTGCACGGGCTGGAGGGTTCCGGGACCATGGGGAGCTGGATCGCCGCCCGTTGAAGGTGCGAGGCACCGGTCAACCCACGCGGGAGGAGGCTCAATGACAGCAGCGTCGATGGAGCAGACCGTCCTGGGGGATGGTCGAGTCGAGCTCAGCCCGGAGGTGGACGCCTCACTGGGCATCTCATCGCTCCACAACGATGACCTGGCACCGGTGCCGGTCGCGAAACGCGTCTGGACGACCTACAACTACCTGGCGCTCTGGGTGGGCATGGCCCACAACGTGGCGACGTGGACACTCGCCGCTGGCCTGGTCGCGCTGGGCATGGCCTGGTACCAGGCGATCATCACGATCATGCTCGCGAACATCATCGTGCTGGTCCCGATGCTGGCCAACAGCCACGCGGGCACCAAGTACGGCATCCCGTTCCCGGTGTTCGCCCGAGCGTCGTTCGGCGTCTTCGGCGCGAACATCCCGGCGCTCATCCGCGCCGGCGTTGCCTGCGGGTGGTTCGGCATCCAGACCTGGATCGGCGGCGGCGCGATCTTCGTGCTGATGGGCTCGATCCTGGGCGACAGCTGGACGAAAGCGTCGCCACTCTCGATCGGCTTCGGCGAGTACGCGTCACAGCCCATCACCATGTGGCTGTCGTTCCTGATCTTCTGGGTGATCAACATCTTCATCGTCCTGCGGGGCATGAACTTCATCCGCCACTTCGAGAACTGGGCAGCCCCGTTCGTCATCGTGGTGGCGCTGTTCCTGCTCATCTGGATGACCATCCAGGCTGGCGGGTTCGGGCCCATCGTCAACGACGCCGGCACGCTCGGCTGGGGCGACAAGTTCTGGCCGGTCTTCTGGCCCTCGCTGATGGGCATGATCGCGTTCTGGTCCACCCTGTCGCTGAACATGCCGGACTTCACGAGGTTCGGCCGAAGCCAGCGTGACCAGGCCCTGGGCCAGACGCTCGGCCTGCCGACGACCATGACGGTCTTCCCGCTGATCGCGGTCCTCACGACCTCGGCCAGCCAGGTCGTCTACGGCAAGGCCATCTGGGACCCGGTCGAGCTGACCGGGCACTTCAACAACCCGATCGTCGTCGTCCTCGCGCTGTTCACGCTCGCGGTCGCGACGCTGTCGGCCAACGTGGCCGCGAACATCGTGAGCCCGTCGTACGACTTCTCCAACGTCGCGCCCAAGTTCATCAGCTTCCGCACCGGCGGCCTGATCACGGGCGTGATCGGCATCCTCATCCAGCCGTGGAACCTGTACAGCGATCCCCACGCGTACATCTTCACGTGGCTGGGCACCTACGGCGGCGCCACCGGCGCCATCGCGGGCGTGCTCATCGCCGACTACTGGTGGATCCGCCGCCGGCGGCTGCACCTGGCGGACCTGTACCGCGCGGACGGCAAGTACCGCTACGCCTCCGGCTTCAACTGGATAGCGATCGTGGCGCTGCTCGTCGGCATCGTGATCGCGATCGGCGGGTCCTACAGCGCGAGCGGCGCGCCGTTCCCCGTGGACGGCATCATCCCGCCCCTCAAGGCGTTCGCCGACTACAGCTGGGTCGTCGGCCTGCTCGTCGCGTTCTTCGTCTACGGCGGCCTGACGATGGTCGTCGGCGACAAGACCGCCTCCAGGGAGGACTGACCCTCAGTCCTCTTCGCGCTGAAGCGAAGCGAGGCCCCTGCCGGCAACGGTGGGGGCCTCGTCATGCCCGGCCCGACCCGTGTCCTTCCCGAGGGGCCGCTACTTCCCGAGGCGCCACTGCCAGCGGCGCGCCGCCTGGAGGCGCGTCTGGAGCTGGTCCTCGGTGGCCTCGGTGACGCGCCGGATCCCAGCTGAGCGGTTGAGCTCGAGGTTCACCGCGGCGTAGCTCATCCCGGACCAGCGCGCGATGTCCTTCGCCGCCTCGGCGTTGGCCAGGCGGAGCCGGTCCTTCACGGCGCGGCGCGTGGCACCGTCGACCATCAGGCCCGTCGCCGGCGCCACGAGCGGCGGAGGCGGCCCGAGCTCGAGCTCGATCGACGGGTCGGCGCCGTCCTCCCACTCCCCCGGCAGCGGCTCGCTCCACGCCTCGCCCGTGGACGCGTCGCCAACGGCGACCGCGGACAGCGCCGCGAACAGCGAGAGCTGCTCCCCCGCCGCCAGCTCGGCCGCCTCGGCGCGGCGCTGCGCCTCGGGGTCGTCCTCCTCGCCCGGCCGCGCGACGCGCCGCAACGAGTGGCGGCGCTGCTCGGCGATCTCCGAGGCGCGGATCCGCAGCCGGAGGTCGTCGGGGATGAACAGCCAGGCGCGCTGGTCGCGGATCCCGGGCACCCAGCGCACGAACCGCCCGACCGCCTGCCGGAAGTACAGGTCCGTGGTGACGGTGGTGGCGTACACGCCGACGCGCAGGCGCGGGATGTCCACGCCCTCGCTGACCATTCGGACGGCGACCAGCCACGGCTCGTGGCCCGCGGCGAATGCGGCGATCTTCTCCGACGCGTCGGGATCGTCCGACGTCACCACCGTCGCGCCGACGCCAACCTCGCGCCGCAGCAACGTGACGATCCCGCGCGCGTGGTCCTGGTCCATCGCGATGACGAGCCCACCGGCGTCAGGCTGGTGCTTTCGGACCGCCTCGAGTCGGGCCACAGCATCGCGCAGGACCGACGGCAGCCACTCGCCGTCGAGCGACAGCGCAGTCCGCAGCCGCTGGTTGGCGAGCTGGCTCGCGAGCGAGTCGTCGAACGTGGCGCTGTGGACGGCGCCGTCAGGGGCGCTCCACTCCATCTCGCCGCCGGTCCTCGGGAAGTAGACCGGGCGGACGACTCGGCCGTCGCGCAGTGCCTCGCCGTAGCCGTACTCGAAGTCCGGGACAGCCTCGTCGGCCTCGTAGCGCACGAACGGGATCGCCCGAGTGTCGCTTCGGAACGGCGTGCCGGAGAGCGACAGCCGGTGGTGCGTGAGCGCGAAGGCGTGGCGGAGCGCGTCGCCCCACGCCTGCTCCTCGCCCGCGTGGTGGACCTCGTCGAGGACGACATGGGCGCCGGCCGCCTGAACGCGGATGGCGTCGGCCGACATCGCCACCTGCTGGTAGCTGGTCACGACGCCGTGCATGTCCGGCGGCATCGGCCCGTCGGACGGCGTCCAGGCGGGGTCGAGGTGGAGCCCGAGCCCTGCTGCCGCGGCGGCCCACTGGACCTTGAGGTGGGCGGTGGGCGCCACGACGACGACGCGTCCCGGCCGCTTGGCGAGCGCGGTGCGCAGCGCGGCGAGCGCGAACGTCGTCTTGCCGGCACCGGGCGTGGCAACAGCGAGGAAGTCGGGGTGCGAGGAGGCGGCAAAGCGGGCGAGGGCCGCGTGCTGCCAGGGTCGGAGTCGGACGCTGCTGCGGGACACGGTTCCTTACGGGGGTCGGGGGTTCGGGGGCGGGCCGTCAGTTTCGCATGGGTGGGGCGACCGGGGCGGCGGCGCCGGAGCCCCACCCGGGAAACCGGGCCGCCTCGGCCCGCACTCCTCGATCAACACGGCTCACGCCCTTCCGCCGCGCCAGCCGAGCGGGACAGGGAAACGCGGGGCGAGAACCGTCAGCCAGTCAAAGGACGACTACGCCTCGGGCGAGAACCATCAGATAGTCGAGGGACGACTGCCTGGCGGCGATTTCGGCCCGTGCGGGCCCTTCTGGCGTCTTCGTGCGGGCTCGGGCCGAATGCGTAGTCGTGCTTTGACCAGGTGGCGGGAACGGGGCCGAGGCGCGGCCGCGACGGACGACGCGACGGCGGGCCCCCGAGACGGTCTGGAGCGGCGACCACGTGGCGGACAGCGCTGCGTGTCGGAACTCCAGGAGGCCACGGGCAGCGGCGCCTCGGGGTCGGTCTCGCAGCAGCTCGCCGTGCTCCGCGGCCAGGGCATCGTCGCTGCCGACCGTCACGGCACCACCATCATCTACCGCGTCGCCGACGACGCCAGCTTCGAGCTGCCCGACGTCGCTCGCCGGCTCCACAGCTCGCGGCTCACGAGCACCGTGGACCTCCCGCGCCTGGTCGAGGACGAGGCCGGCGCGGGGCGAGGCCCGGCGTCCTGACGGGCCCGTTCCGCGATCGCCGCCACGCCGACCGACTGGCGGTGCAGCCGCGGGCCGGCGGACCGCACGTCGCGCAGACCCAAACGCGGCACGGGCATGCGTCTATGCTGCAATTGGAGGTGGTGGCCAAGTGAAGAGCTCGATCCCGTCGTTCGTCCGCGACCTCATCGCGCTCATCGTCGCCTTTGTGGCCTGCCCGGTATCGGTGTTCGGCGGCGCCAACCTGGGCTGCGTCGGTCGGCCGACCTTCGAGGGCGAATGCGCCACCACCATGGTGTTCACGTCGCCGCTGATCCTCCTGGCGGCGGGCACGATCGCGGGCCTGTCGACGCGCGGCTGGACCGGGCTGTTCGCCACCCTCGTCGGTGTGGTCGGCGGGATGTTCTCCATCCTGGCCATCTCCAACCTGGCCGGCCACTCCGTCCCTCCCGACATCTTCACGGGGGTCGTGGCGACGGTGTGGTTCATGGGCCCGGTGATCATCGGGTACGCCATCGGGCGGGTGATCGCCCGTCTGGTCGAGAAGCGCAGCGACTGACCGACGTCGCCGGCGCGGACACGCGTCCCGGGTCCACCAGCGCGCATCAGGCCCTGGGCTGTGGCGCGCTGCCGGGTCACGGGACCGCCGCTACGATGAGGTGATGCAGCCCGAGCCCCTCGCCCCAGGCACCCCGCGGGTGCAGACCGTGCTCGGGCCGGTTGACCCGAGCCGCCTGGGCGTGGTCGACGCGCACGACCACCTGTTCCTCGACTCGCCGGCGCTCAAGGGCCAGTCGTTCGGTGACCTCGAGCCCATGGTCGCCGAGGTCGAGGAGGCACGCGCGAGCGGGATCGCGACGATTGTCGAGATGACCCCGATCGGCCTGGGGCGGCGACCCGACCGGATGCGCGAGCTGAGCTGGGCGACGGGCGTGGCGATCGTGGCGGCGTCGGGCTACCACCGCGACGCCCACTACCCCGAGGGCCACTGGGTCCACGCCGCGCCGGTCGAGCTGCTTGCGGACCGGATCCTCACGGACCTCCGCGCGGGAATGCACCCCACCGACTGGCTGGGCGCCGACGTGCCCCTCGACCCGGCCCGAGCAGGAGCCATCAAGGGCGGCACGTCGTACCACCGGATCTCCCCATCCGAGGCGAGGCGTCTTGACGCGATCGGCGGCGCCGCTGCAGCGACGGGCGCGGCCGTGCTCGTCCACGCCGAGATCGGCACGATGGCGCACGAGATCGTCGACCGGCTGGAGGCGGCCGGCACGAGCGCGGACCGCATCGCGCTCGCCCACATGGACCGCAACCCCGACGCCGAGCTCCATGCTGAGGTGTGCGCCCGTGGCGTCATCCTGGAGTACGACACCGTGGGGCGGACCAAGTACCACCCCGACAGCGTAGTGCTGGACCTCATCGAGCGGATGGTGTCCGCGGGCCACGGCTCGCGCCTGATGCTCGGGCTCGACCTCGGCCAGCGCGACTACCTCCGCGCCTACGGTGGCGGTCCCGGGCTCCGGTACCTCATGACGGCCTTCGCGCCTCGGCTCCGGCGGCGCCTCGGCGATGCGGCCGTGGACGCGATCCTCATCGCGAACCCGGCCCGCTTCTATGCGCTCCCCGCGGGGAGCGCGGGGTGAACCGCCGTTACGACGTCGTCGTTGTGGGCGCCGGTGCGGCGGGTGCGTCCGCCGCGATCAGCGCCGCTCGCGCCGGCGCCGCGACGCTGCTCGTCGACCGGCTCGCCTTCATGGGCGGCACGTCGACCGCCGTGCTCGACACCTTCTACGCGTTCTACACGCCGGGGACGGCGCAGCGCCGCGTGGTCGGCGGTCTGGGCTGGGAGGTGGTGACGCGACTGGTGGAGTCGGGCGTCGCCTTCGAGCGGCCCAACACGTACGGCGCCGGGACGGGTGTGACGTACGACGCCGAGGCGCTGAAGGTGCTCTGGGAGCGGCTGGCGGAGGACGCCGGCGTCGAGCTCCTGCTGCACGCCTGGGCCACGGGGGTGCGGCTCGACGAGGCGCGGCGCGTGGCGGCCGTCCGGCTGTGGACCAAGGGCGGCGAGCGCTGGGTCGAGGCCAGGTCGGTCGTGGATGCGTCCGGCGATGCCGACGTCTGCCATCTCGCGGGCGCTGGGTACGACGACGCCCGGAGCGCCGGGGGCGTCCAGTCGCTGTCCACGCTGTTCAAGCTGGCCAACGTGGACATCCCGCGAGCGAGCGCTGTTCCCAAGCGCGAGCTCTGGGAGCTCATGCGTGAGGCGGCGGCCAGTGGCCGGTACCGGCTGCCGCGGATCGAGGGGTCCTGGCACCGGACGCCGTACGACGGCGTGGCGCTCATCCACATGACGCGGGTCGCGGGCGTGGATCCGGTGGACCCGGAATCGCTGACCCGCGCCGAGGTGGAGGGCCGTCGGCAGGTCCAGGAGTACGCCCGGTTCCTTCGCGACCGGGTGCCCGGCTTCGGCCAGTCGGTGATCGTCGCGACGTCGCCCGCGATCGGCGTGCGGGAGAGCCGGCGCGTGTTCGGCGACTACCGGCTGACGGGAGAGGACGTGCTGGAGGGACGGCGCTTCGCCGACGAGATCGCCCTGTGCGGGGCGCCGATCGAGGACCACCACGCTGGCGGCGACACGGCGTGGAGCTACGTGGCGGAGGGCGGGGTCTACGGGATCCCCTACCGCACGCTGCTGCCCGCTGGCGTTGACGGCCTGCTTGTGGCTGGCCGGTGCTTCTCGGCGACCCATGGCGCCCACGCGTCGGCGCGCTCCATGGCCACGTGCATGGCGATGGGGCAGGCGGCGGGAACCGCGGCTGCGATGGCCGTCGCCACGGCCACCGTCCCGCGAGGCGTCGCGCCCGAGCGGCTTCGTGTGCGGCTCCTGGCGGACGGAGCGCTGCTCGAGCCGCTTCCTCCCGCTCCTCCGCGCGCCGACAGCCCCGCGCCGACCCCGGCGGCGTCGGTTCCGACCCATGGCGGAGCGGCGCCGTGAGCGGCGGTCGGTTCGCCTCGCGCGGGATCCTCGTCACCGGCTCGACCGGGATGGGGGCGGCCACCGCCCTCGCCCTGGCTGCGGAGGGGGCGCGCGTGCTCGTGGTGGGGCGGGATCAGGGACACCTTGATTCGCTGGCCGCGGCCGCCGACGCGCAGGGGACCGGCATCGCCACGCATGCGGCGGACCTGCGCGACGAGGCGTCGGTCGAGGCGGCGTTCGCGGCCTTCGACGCGCGGTTCGGGCGTCTGGACGCCGTCTACGGCGTCGCGGGGATCAGCGGGCGGCGGTTCGGCGACGGGCCCCTCCACCACGCGACGCTCGAGGGCTGGGACACGGTGATGGCGACCAACGCGACCTCGCAGTTCCTCGTGGCGCGCGCAGCGGTCCAGCGGATGCTCGGGCAGCAGCGCGACGGGGCATGGGGCCGTGGCACGATCCTGTTGATGTCGACCCAGCTCGCCAGTCATCCCGCGGCGCGCTTCTTCGCCACCCACGCGTACGCTGCGAGCAAGGGCGCGATCGAGTCGCTCGTCCGGGCCGCTGCTGCCACGTACGCGCCCGAGGGGATCCGCGTCAACGCCATCGCCCCGTCGCTCATCGCGACGCCGATGAGCCGCCGCGCCCAGACCGACGGGGCGATCCTCGCCTACCTCGCGGACAAGCAGCCGCTGGCCGGAGGCCCGATCGACGCCGATGACGTGACGCCAGTCGCGCTGCACCTGCTCTCCCCCGACGCCCGCATGGTGACGGGTCAGGTCGTGGCCGTGGACGGCGGCTGGAGCGTCAGCGAGCCGCGGTCGGGCTGACTGGGGAGGGTCGGTGATCGCGACCCGGGTACCCTTTCCAGCGTGACGCCACCTCCGCTCCCGCCCGCCGACCAGGCAGCCTCGGAGAAGGCCGCCCCCGTCCACAGCCGCGCCGCCGCGCTGGTCCTGCTCGCCCTCCTGTCGCTTGTCTGGGGCGTCCACTGGGTGGTCGTGAAGCAGGCGCTCCACTACTTCCCGCCGCTCACCTACGGCGCGCTGCGGCTGGTGACCGGCCTGGTGACGATGGTCGCGATCGTCGGGGCGACGGGTCGCCTGCGGCGGCCGCCACGCGCCGACCTGCCCGTGATCCTCTCGGTCTCGCTGATCCAGATGGCCGTCAGCATCCTGATCATGAACTTCGCGCTCCAGGCCGTGCCCGCCGGGCGGTCATCTGTCCTGGCGTACGCGATGCCGCTCTGGGTGGCGCTGCTGCTGTGGCTGCTGTTCCGCGTCGCGCCCCGACGCAACGAGCTGCTCGGGATCGTGCTCGGCGTCGCGGGGGTCGCGATCCTCGTGAACCCCTCGGTGATCGACTGGGGGGTCCCAGCCGAGGTCGCGGGGACGCTGGCGCTCGTCGTCTACGGGATGCTGTGGGCGGGTGTCACGATCCACATCCGGCGGCACCGCTGGCACGCGTCGCCGCTCGATCTCCAGCCCTGGATGCTCCTCTTCGCGACCGTCCCCGTGGTCCTCGCCGCACTGCTGCTGGAACACGGCCGGGTCATCGACTGGCAGCCCGCCGCGATCTTCGCCCTCGCATACAGCGGACCGCTGGCGACGGCCTTCGCCTACTGGGCAAGCCAGTCGGTCACGCGCTCGCTCGGCCCGATCTCGTCCGCGATGGGCTTCCTCGCCACGCCGGTCGTGGGGCTGGTGGCGGGTGCCGTCCTGCTCCACGAGACGCTCGGCCCTGCGGACCTTGTCGGGTTCGCGCTCGTGATGGGGGGCATCGCCGCCGCCTCGCTGGTGCCAGCCCTCGTGTCGGGCCGTGGCGCCAGCGCCGCCGCGAGCGCCGCCGCGAGCGACGCCGTGCCGGCACGCCCCGGCTGAGGCCGCCTCGGCGGACGCGAAGGCGGACGCCGCCCGCGGACGCGGGACTGACGCCTCGCTGGCCGGGGCGCCAGCCCGAGACCCGCCACGCGCGCGCATCCCTCAGCGGGCGATCCGCGCCCCCACTCCGCGCATCACCTGCTCCACCTCGGCACGTGTGGCCATCGAGGTGTCGCCGGGCGTCGTCATCGCCAGCGCGCCGTGGGCCGCGCCGTATTCGACGGCCGCTTGGGGCCCCAGCCCCTCGAGGAGGCCGAAGATCAGCCCCGACGCGAAGGAGTCGCCGCCGCCGACCCGGTCGAGCACCTCGAGCCCGGGCCGCCGCCTCGCCTCGTGGAGCACGCCGTCGGCCCAGCAGACCGCGCCCCAGTCATTGCGCGTGGCGGATGTCGCGACGCGGAGCGTCGTGGCGACGATCGCGAGGTTCGGGAAGGCGGCAACCACGCGTCCGATCATCCGGCCGTAGCTCGCCGGGTCCAGCGCGCCCGACAACGGCTCGGCGCCCTCGACCTCGAAGCCCAGGGCCTCGATGAAGTCCTCCTCGTTCCCGATCAGCACGTCGGCGAGCCCCGCCAGCCCTCGGTTGACCTCCCGTGCCCGGCTCGCGCCGCCGACACCCGCCCAGAGCGAGGGGCGGTAGTTGAGGTCGTACGACACGGCGACGCCATGACGCCGCGCCGCTTCCATGGCCTCGCCGGCCACGTCGGCGGTCGTCTCCGACAGTCCCGCGAAGATCCCACCCGCGTGGAACCAGCGGGCCCCCTCGCCGCCGAACACCGCGTCCCAGTCGACATCGCCCGGGCGCAGCTGCGAGGCGGCGCTGTTGCCCCGGTCCGAGACGCCGAGCGGCGCGCGGATGCCGAACCCGCGCTCGGTGAAGTTGAGCCCGTTGCGCGCGGTTCGCCCGATGCCGTCGAATGGGAGCCACCGCACGTGCGACGCGTCGACGCCGCCCTGACGGATGAGGTCCTCGAGCAGCCGCCCGACCGCATTGTCGGTGAAGGCGGTCACCACCGACGTCCGGAGGCCGAAGCAGCGGGCGAGCCCACGGGCCACGTTGTACTCCCCGCCGCCCTCCCACGCGCGGAACTCGCGGGTGGTGGCGATCCGGCCCTCGCCCGGGTCGAGCCGGAGCATGACCTCGCCGAGCGCGACGAGATCCCAGCGGGCGCCATCGGCGGGGCGAAGGGCGAGCGGCATCCGGCGGCCCGCCTAGACCTTGCGGTCCGACTCGCCCGAGTCGTCGAACGCCTTGTGCATCATCCCGAGCGACGGGTCAGGGCCCTTGAAGCCGACGAGGTACTCGAGCCGGATGGGCGCGAACGCCTCGTAGAACACGACGTCCTCATCGCCCAGCTGGCGGAAGGCGTGGACCCAGTTCGACGGGATGACGAGCAGCGAGCCCGGCCCGACCTCCTGCTCCTCGCCCGCTACCTTCGCCCACAGACGCCCGGAGACGACGAGCATGATCTGCTCGGCCTCGTGGCTGTGCTCGGGGATGACGACGCCGTCGCGGTAGACGATGCGGGTCATCATCACCTTCTCGCCCGAGACCGTCTGGCGGTAGACGCCCTTGACGTACTCGACCGTCGGGAACTCGTCCCAGGTGGTGATCTGGCTCATGCGGCTCCCTTCCCTTGGGCGAGGGCGTCGAGGCCCCGCAGGATCGCCTCCGGCGTGACCGGCAGGCTGTCCACCCGCACGCCGCAGGCGTGGTAGATGGCGTTGACGATGGCGGGGATCGGCGAGTTGGCCGTCATCTCGCCCACGCCCTTGACCCCGTACGGGCCGTTGGACGACGGGACCTCCAGCACCACGGCCTCGATGATCGGCAGCTCGGCCATGCCGGGCATGAGGTAGCCGGCGAAGTCCTTGGGGCTGTGGTCACGGCTCGGGTAGCAGGGCTCCGTGGTCTCGTAGAGCGCATGGCTCATGCCCATCCAGGCACCGCCGGTGATCTGGCCCTGCACAAGCGCCGGGTTCACCTGCTGGCCCACCTCGTAGGCGCTGCGGATGCTGAGCACGGCCACGGCGCCGGTCTCGGTGTCCACCTCGACCTCGGCGACCGTGCAGGCGTAGGCCTGGGTGGAGTCCGGGTCCATGGCCCCGGTCTCGGGGTCCACGTCGCTCTTGGGCTTCATGTAGACGCCTCGCCCCGCGATCGTGCGCCCGTACTGGAACTGCGCCCGGGAGGCGAGGTCCGCGATGTCGCGCCGCTTCTGGGGGGAGCCAGCGACCTGGATGCCGCCGCGCCCGTCGAGCACGAGGTCGGCGATCGACACCTCGAGCTCCTCGGATGCCAGCTGGAGGACAGCTTCCCGCGCCTCGATGGCCGCCGCCTTGACGGCGTTCCCCACGCGGTGGGTGGCGCGGCTGGCGAAGGTGCCCATGTCATGCGGGCCCGTGTCGGTGTCCGCGGTCTGGATCACGATCTGGCCATACGGCACGCCGAGGGTCTCGGCGGCGATCTGCGCCATGACGGTCCGCAGCCCCTGGCCGAGGTCCGCGGCCGCGAGCACCACGTTGAACGAGCCGCTCGTCGTCGCGTGGATCAGCGCCTGCGACGGGTCGCCGCCCAGGTTCATGCCCGTGGGGTAGTTGACGGCCGCGATGCCGGTGCCGCGAAGCCTGGCCATCGCTAGCGCTCCCCTTCCCACTCGGTGCGCGGCGCCGACGTCATCGCCGCGAGCTCAGGCGGCAGCCCGTGGCCCACGAGCCGTGCGGCCGCCTGCATCGTCTCGATCAGCGTCGCGTCCGAGGTCACCTTGCGGTGGGGCTTGACGTCCCCGTTCCGGTGGGCGTTCCGGAAGCGGACCGTCCAGGGGTCGATCCCGCAGCGCTCGGCGATCTTGTCCATCTGGACCTCGATCGCGAAGTGGCCCATCGTCACGCCGAACCCGCGCATCGCGGACGTCGGCGTCCGGTTCGTGTAGACGCAGTACGCGTCCACCCAGACGTTCGGGATCCGGTACGGCCCAGTGGCGTTGGCCGCGAACTTGGTGATCGCGTACGGGGTCTGGCGGCTGTACGCGCCGCAGTCGGCCAAGCCCGTGACCTTGCGGGCGACGATCGTGCCGTCCGCCATCACGCCGTCCTTGATCCGGATGGTCTCGGCGCTCCGCGTGGAGGAGACCTGCATCTCCTCCTGGCGGTTGTAGACGTAGCGGACCGGCCGACCCGTCCGCATCGCGCCCAGCGTCGCCAGCGGCTCGACGATCACATCGACCTTGCCGCCGAAGCCGCCGCCGACCGTCCCGCCGATGAACCGCAGCCGGTTCGGCTGGAGCCCGAGGATGATCGAGGTGTTGTCGAGGCTGAAGTAGACGGCCTGTGTGTTGGTGTAGACGGTGAACCGGCCCGCCTCGGGGACGGCGATGCAGCCGGTGGTCTCGAGCGGCGCGTGCTCGATCGGCGAGGTTCGGTACTCGCCCTCGAGGATGTGGTCAGCCTGCGCGAAGCCGGCCTCGACATCGCCGTACCGGACGCGGCGGCACGGGTGTCCCTCGTACATGAACGTGTTGTTGCCCCAGTGCGTCACGATCGGCGCGCCGGGGGCGAGCGCCTCGTCCATGTCGAACACGGCGGGCAGCTCCTCGAGGTCGAGCTGGACCTTGCCGACCGCCTCGTATGCCGCAGCCTCGGTCTCGGCCAGGATCGCGACGATCGGCTCGCCCTTGTAGCGGACGCGGTCGACGGGGAGGACGAACTCCTCCTCGGGCTCCACGCCGATGAGCCCCAGGATCGTGTAGACGTTGTGGGGGACGTCGGCGTGGGTGAGCGCCCGTACGAAGCCCGGGACGCGTTCGGCCGCCGACAGGTCCACCCCGCGGATCAGCGCGTGGTGGAGCGGGCTTCGCACCACCTTGAGGTGGAGCATGCCGGGGAAGGCGAGATCAGCGGTGTACAACGTGCGGCCGGTGACGTGGGCGACGCCGTCCGTGCGCTCGAGCGACTCGCCGACGACGTGGTACTGCGCGGTCATCGAGTCGCTCCTTCGCTCGCCACCACCGCGGCCGCCGAGCCAGCCGCCGCAGCAGCCTCGACGGCGGCGATGATCGGCACGTAGCCGGTGCAGCGGCAGACGTTGCCCGAGAGCGCCTCCGCGATGTCGGCCCTCGTTGGCGCTGGGTTCCGCTCCAGGAGCGCCTTGGTGACCAGCTCCATGCCCGGCGTGCAGTAGCCGCACTGGAAGCCGTTGGCATCGAGGAAGGCGCGCTGGACGGTCGTGAGGCCGTCGACCGGCGTCAGGTCCTCGAGTGTCGTGACGCGCCGGCCGGCGACGTCCTCGACCGGCAGCAGGCACGAGAGCACGGGCTCGCCGTCGAGCAGGACCGTGCACGAGCCGCAGCCGCCCTGACGGCAGCCGTCCTTGACCGATGTGTGGCCGAGCTGGGTTCGGAGCACCTGCTGGAGGGTCGCGAGCGGGCTGACCAGCACCTCCACCGGGCGACCGCCCAGCTCGAAGGCGACGACGACGGAGGCCATGCTACGCACCCCTCTGTTCGGCCGAGGCGAGCTGCGCGAGGGCCCGGCCGACCATCACGCCCACCATCCGGCGCCGATACCACGTGGACGCGACCTGGTCCGAGAACGGCTGGGCGTCCTCCGCGGCTGCCCCGGCGGCAGACGCGATCACCTCGGGCGTCAGCGCTCGGCCCTCGACCGCTGCCTCCGCGCCTGCCGAGCGAAGCGGGTGCGGCCCGGCCGCGCCAAGCGCGATGCGCACGTCGCGGACCGCCTCGCCGTCCATCGCTGCCCGCACGGCCACGGTCACGACCGCCGGGGTGTTGGCGGCCTTGCGGCCGAGCTTCACGAATGCGTGGCGGCCCGGCGCGACCGGGACGACGATCCGCGCAACCAGCTCGTCGGGGCCTGCCGCGGTCGTCATGAAGCCGGTCCAGAACCCACTGAGCGGCAGGAGCCGCGCGCCGGCCGGCCCCACCAGCTCGACCTGCGCGTCGAGCGCGAGGAGCGCGGTCGCCACGTCGCCGCCAGGCGGGGGCGTGAACAGGTTGCCGCCCACCGTCCCCATGTTGCGGACAGCCCAGCTGGCCGTGTGGCGCGCAGCCTCGGCCAGGAGCGGGACCTCCTGCAGCGTGGTGAGGGCCGTGAGGGTGGCCATCGCGCCGATCGCCAGCCGGTCGCCCCGCTGCTCGATCCCGCCGAGGCCAACCCGTCTCAGGCCCATCACCTTCGCCGGGAGCGAGATCCCCTCGTTGATCAGCGGCATCGCGACTGTGCCCCCCGCGATGACGAGAAGGTCGGGGCCGTGCTCCCCGAGCAGTGCCAGCGCCTCGGGGAGGGAATCTGGCTGGAAGTAGGTGGAGACCGTCACGCGGGGCCCTCCGTGGCAAGACGACGATCCAGGGCGGCGAGGCCCTGGGAGATGAGCGATTGGGCGAGGCGCTCGACGAGGGCGCCGTCGAGGCGCGCGAGCGGGCCGCCGATGGTGCCCGTTCCGGTGTAGCGCAGCGAGGTTCCGGGATCGGTGTCGGCGAGCGTGAACTGGGCGTTGCCCGTGATCGTGCCCATGGACCCCTCGATCCGTCCCTCCAGCGAGCACCGCTCGGGCGGGGCGACGTCGGCCAGCCGCACGTGCGTCCGGAAGGTGCCGACGGCGCCGGGGAGGCGGAGCACGATGCGGCCCTCGTACTCGTCGGGCGCGACCTCCTCGACGGCCTCGCAGCCCGGAATCACCTCGAGGAGCGTCCGCGGGTCGCGGATGGCCTCGAACACGGACTCGCGGGGAGCGGTGAGACGGAGGCTGCCCCGCACGTTCATCGCGCTGACGACCGGGCGACCGCCCCGGCGAGGGCGGCCTCGACGTGCGTCAGGTGCGCCTCCATCGCGACGGCGGCCGCGCTGGGGTCATGCGCGCGCAGGGCGTCGAGAATCGCCTCGTGATCGCGCAGAGCCCGGCGCCGGGTGGTCGCGGCAGCGCCCGTCTGCTCGCGGCTCACCCGCGCGAGCGTGTTGATGATCCGCAGGAACTGGGCGAGCAGGAAGTTCCCCGCGGCATCGCAGACGGCGTCGTGGAAGGCGATGTCGAGCTCCGCGAACCGGGGGGCGTCGTCCACGGCCCCACGCAGCCGCCGGAGCAGGCTCTCGAGGTCGGCCATCTCGTCGGGCGTGATCCGGGCGGCCGCGAGTCGGACGTTGCCCACCTCGACCACGCGGCGAGTCTCGATGACCTGCGACAGCGCGACCGGGTCCTTCGAGAACACGAAGTCGAGGTGCGAGACGAGCGCCTGCGGCTCGAGCGCAGTGATGAACGTGCCGGCGCCCTGTCGGATCTCGACGACGTTCATGATCGCGAGCGCCCGGAGCGCCTCCCGGAGGACAGGCCGGCTGACGCGCATCTCGGCGGCCAGCTCGCGCTCCGCGGGGAGCTTGTCCCCGGGGCGCAGCTGCTCAGCGCGGATGAGGTCGAGCAGGCGGGCGGCGATCTCCTCGGACAGGGTGCTGCGGTCGACGACGGCGAACCTGGGCCACGCCGGCGCGACCGTGTCGGCGGCGGCGCCCGCCGGTCCCCGTCCGTCTGTCACCACGCGCGTTCCGCCTCCCTGTGGACGATCCTTGAGCGATGCTAGGTCGGCCTGATAAAGTCGTCAACTGGTAAGACCAGTCAGCCATGGAGCCGAGACCGATGATCGAGCGCCACGTCAGCTTCGCCGTCCTGCCCGAGCGGACCGCCGATTTCGAGCGGTTCTTCGTCGAGCAGTACCGCCCGCCAGTCCTCGAGCTGCCCGGGCTGATCGAGTGCAGCCTGCTGCGCGAGTCGGAGCGCGCGGACCGCTACCAGATGGTGTTCCGCTGGGAGACCCCAGAGCACGCCGTCGCGTGGCGCATGAGCCCCGTCCACCAGGCGCTCCAGCCGGCCCTCAGCGAGCTCCACGCCGGCATGGAGATCGTCGCCTACGCGAAGGTCGCCTGAGCGGGCGCGACCGCGATCCCCTACCCACGCAGCGCCCACGCAGCGCCACAGAGCAAGGAGGCGGCCATGCCCGATGAGCGGTTCCTCGTCACCGGCGGGACCGGCTGCATCGGGGCGTGGGTCGTCCGGCAGCTGGCCCGCGAGGGCGTGCCCGTCACCGCGGTGTCCGCGCGCGGCTCGGACGCGCGGCTGAGGCTGATCCTGAGCGAGGCGGAGCTCAGCCGGGTCGAGCTCGTCGGCGCTGACGTCTGCGACCTTGCCGCGCTCGAGGGCATCGCTCGACGGGCCGGCGTGAACCGCATCGTCCACCTCGCGGCGCTGCAGCTGCCCTTCTGCGCGGCTGACCCGATCGCTGGCGCCCGCGTCAACGTCGAGGGCACCGCCGTCCTGTTCGAGCTGGCGCGACGGCTCGAGGTCGGGCGCCTCGTCTACGCCAGCAGCGCCGCCGTCTTCGGGCCCAAGGCGTTCTATGCGGACGCAGTCGTCGGCATGGACGCCGATCTGCACCCCACGTCGCACTACGGCGTGTTCAAGATGGCGAACGAGCAGGCAGCCCGCGTCTACTGGGAGGCATGGGGCGTCGCGTCGACCGGCCTGCGGCCCCACTCGGCCTACGGACCGGGGCGGGACCAGGGCGTCACCTCGAAGCCCACAGTCGCGATGATCGCGGCAGCGGCCGGGAGGCGGTACCACATCGACTTCGGCGGCGGCTGCCAGTTCCAGTTCGTCGAGGACGTGGCGGCCGCGTTCGTCGCCGCGGCGCGGGCCGGCCGGTCGGGTGCGGAGGTGTTCAGCATCGGCGGCCCCCGGATCGGGGTTGGCGAGATCGTCGAGGTGATCGGCGAGGTCGCGCCCGAGTCGCGCGGGCGGATCACCTTCGGCGACCGAATCCTCCCGTTTCCCGAGGCCTTCGATGGCGCGCCACTCGAGGCTGCGCTCGGGCCGCAGCCGGTCACGCCGCTCGCGGACGGCGTTCGCCGGACGATCGAGACGTATCGCTGGGCGATGCAGCGCGGTCGCGTGGACGACGACTTCCTCGACCGAGTGGTCGGAGCCTGATCGTGGACGGCAGCGCGTTCGCCACGCGGCTCGGGGAACTGCGGGTCGTGCCGGTGGTCTCGATCGATGATGCCGCCGACGCGGTCGGGCTGGCCGACGCCCTGGCTGCCGGCGGGCTGCCGATGATCGAGGTCACCTTCCGCACCGATGCGGCCAGCGACGCCATCGCGGCGATCCGCGCCGCGCGCCCCGACGTGCTGGTGGGCGCCGGGACGGTGCTCGACCCGGCGACGGTGGACCGGGCGATCGCGGCCGGCGCCGCGTTCCTCGTCGCACCCGGGTTCTCGCCGGCGGTCGTTGCGAAGGCGGCAGACCACGGCGTCGCGATGCTGCCGGGCGCGGTCACGCCGACCGAGATCGAGATGGCCCTCGCGGCAGGGTTCCGGCTGGTCAAGTTCTTCCCCGCCGAGGCCTCGGGCGGCGTGCGGTACATCAAGGCAGTCGCAGCGCCATACCGCGGCGTGCGCTTCGTCCCGACCGGCGGCGTGACGCCCGCGAACCTCGCGGAGTACCTGGCGGTCCCCGCCGTCGCCGCGTGTGGCGGCACGTGGATCGCCCCCGCCGATGCCATCCGGGCGCATCGCTGGGACGAGATCGCACGCGCCGCAGCAGAGGCGGTGGCGATCGCCCGGGCGGTTCGGCGGGCTGAGCCGCCCGGCGTCAGGCCGGCTTGACCCAGACGTCGCCGCGCAGCACGCGCCGCACGCGGAGGTCCTCGTCGAGGAGCACCAGGTGGGCCACCCGCCCAACCTCGATGCGCCCACGGTCCTGCGCGCCAAGGAGCTCCGCCGGGTTCGACGCGGCAGCGGCGACGGCCCGTGGGAGCGCGATCCCCTCGCGGACCAGGTTGCGGACGGCCGAATCGAGGGCGATCGTCGAGCCGGCGAGCGTCTCCGTCCCGCGGAGCGTCGCCCGCCCACCCCGGACCTCCACATCGAGCCCGCCGACGCGGGTGAAGCCGTCGCCCTTGCCCGCCAGCGGCAGCGCGTCGCTGACCAGCACGAGCCGATCGGGAGGCTTGGTGCGCGTGATGATCGGCCAGAGCGCGGGGTGCACGTGGAAGCCGTCGGCGATCAGCTCGGCGTACGCGTTGTCGTCGGCCAGCGCAGCCACGGCGAGCCCCGGCGCGCGGTGGTCCGCGCCACTCATCGCGTTGAACAGGTGGGTCGTGGTTCGGCCGCCTGCGGCAAACCCTGCCCGCGCCTCCTCGAGCGTCGCCTGCGAGTGCCCGATCGACGGCGCGATCCCAAGGCCGGCCAGACGCGCGATCAGCGCGAGCGACCCGGGCAGCTCCGGCGCGATCGTCATGATGCGCAGCCCGTCGAGAACCCGGTCGATGATCGCGGGGTCGAGGTCCGCTGGCGTGCGCAGCAGCGCCGGGTCGTGGGCGCCCTTGCGGGCAGGCGCGATGAATGGCCCCTCGAGGTTGAACCCCAGCGGCTCGGCACCGTCGGCAGGCGCGACCGGCATCCAGGATCGGACGCGGTCAGCGAAACGGGGCAGCTCGTCGGCGGCCAGCGTCGGCGCGGTCGGCAGGAACGAGGTGACGCCATGGCGGAGCAGGGCGCGCGCCATGCCGCTCAGCGCGTCGGCATCGCCGGTCGCGTCGTGGCCGCCCCAGCCGTGCACGTGGACGTCGATGAACCCGGGGGCGACGAACGGGCCGTCCACGGCGTCGTCCGGCTCGATGGCGGCGATCCGACCGTCGGCGACGACGACACGGCCGGGCACCACGGCATCGACCAGGACCAGGCGGCCGGCGACCACCTCACGCATCGGCGGGCTCCGCGACCGCGTCAGCGGCCGGGCCGGGCTCGGCATCGCGAGATCGGCACCGGGTCATCGGGTCTCCCGGTCGGTGTCGGGCTCGACGTCGAACTGCACGTCCAGGGCGTAGCGGTCCGCGGGGTAGCGGCTCTCGGTGGCCTCGACGCGCCGCCCGTGCGTGTCGGCGATCACCCGCCGCTCCACCAGCAGCGGGTCGCCGCGGCGCAGGCCGAGGAGGCGGGCGTCCTCGGGGCTCGCAGCGGCAGCGCCGATCGTGGCGGTGCCGCGGCGGAGGTGCCAGCCGGCCCGCGCGAGCGCCTCGTGGAGCGAACCGTGCTCGACGTCAGCCGCCAGCACGGCGGCGGCCACGCTCTGGATGATCACCGCCGTCTCAAGCGCAATGGGCTCGTCGTCGGCGCAGCGCAGCCGGCGGACCACCACGATCGGCTCTGACGCCCGCAGGCCGAGCGCCGCGGCCTCGGTGGCGCTTGACGGCCGGATCTCGCGGGCGAGCAGGCGCGACGAGGGCACCCGGCCGCGCCGGCGCATCTCGTGGCTGAACGTGAGCAGGCGGTCCGCCCGGCGGTGGGCCGGCGGCTCGGCGACGAATGTGCCGCGCCCGGACACGCGGACGATCAGCCCCTCCTCGACAAGCCGGGTCACGGCATTGCGGGCAGTCATCCGGCTCACGCCGAACTCGCTGCAGAGGTCCGCGTCGGAGGGGAGCCGGTCGCCGGGCGTGAGGCCCTCGATGCGGGCCCGGAGCGCGAGCTCGATGCGGCGCCAGTAGGGGACGACGTGGCCCTCCGCCGAGCGTCGGGCGGAGTCCGCCGGGGCAGTCACGACGGCCTCCGGTGAACGCGTCATGCCGCTCCCTCTGGCTCGAGACTGCCCGCGCACCGGCCGCGGCGGCGCGGCAAGGCGGCGGCTGGCGTGGCGGGACGGGCCACAGGCTTCGGCAACCAGTATAGACGGGTCGGACCGCCCAAACGGGAGCCAGCGACTGGACGCCGCGTTCCGGATGCCGTATCCATGGAGGATGCCGAGTCGCATCGCGCCGATCGCCATCCCCGACGACTTCACCGTCTTCGCCGCGTCGGACCTTCACGGCCAGCTGGCGTCCGTGGATCGTCTGCTCGCGAGAGCCGGGCTCAGCGACGGGGGCGGGACCTGGACGGCTCCGCCTCGGACCGCGCTGGTGGTGACTGGCGACCTCGTGGACCGCGGGCCCGACAGCGTGGGCCTCGTGCGACGGCTCGCCTCGCTCCGCGAACAGGCGCCCCGGACGGGCGGGATGGTCGTCCTGCTTGAGGGCAACCACGAGGTCCAGCTGCTCGGCGGCCTCGACGCGGTGCCGGACATCTTCCGGGCCTTCATGGCGTTCGGCGGTGCGGCGACGCTCCTGTCGGCGGGGATGACGGGCGCCGACTGGCACGATGCCGGCACCCGCGACATCGCCGCCCGCTTCGACGCCGCGGCACCCGATGTCAGGCCCACGGCCTGGTCCTTCGCGCCGTATGCCCGCTGGCGCGACGTGCTGTTCGTCCACGGCGGCCCGGTCCCCGGCCAGGACCTCACCGCATTCGAGGGCAGCGCGCAGCGGCTCTGGATCCGGCAGGGGTTCTTCGCCGCCGACGATCCATTCCCCACCGCGACCGCCTGGTCGGTCTACCGCCGGGCGCGCCTCGAGCGGGTCGTCTTCGGCCACACGCCGGTCGAGGCGCCGACGCTGTTCCACGGCAACCGAGCGCTGAACCTGGACACCTGGCGCGGGCAGACGGTGTCATTGGCGCGGCTGGCGGGTGATCGCCTCGACGACGCCGTGCTGGACGAGGAGCCGGTGCAGCCGCGGGCGATCGCCGACGCGCCGATCGCGCCCGAGGAGATCGCCAGGATCGACGCGGCGCTGCCGCCCGTGGTCGATGCGTGGTGGCTGCGGGCGCGTGGGCCGCTGCGATGCAGCTGACCGGCACGCGCCTGCTGTCGGGCGGATTGGCACGACGGGGGCGATATGGTCGATAATCGATCATCGCGCGCGATCCCTAACGGTGACCGCCCGCCCAAACCCGGAGGTTCGTGGCCGTGACCGACCTGCCCGCGACGATGCAAGCCCTCGTGGTCCGGGCGCCGGGCGCCCTGGAGATCCAGGACGTGCCGGTTCCCCAGCCCGGGCGGAACGAGGTCCTCGCGCGGGTCCGCGCCGTGTCCATCTGCGGCACGGACGCCCACCTCATCCACGGCGACTACCCTGGCTTCTGGCCGCCCTCGTTCCCCTTCATCCCGGGCCACGAGTGGGCGGGCGAGGTCGTGATGCTCGGGCCCAACGCCGAGGGGTACGGCTGGAAGGTCGGCGACCGCGTCGCCGGCACCTCGCACGACGCCTGCGGCGTCTGCCAGAAGTGCGTCGAGGGGCGCTACAACCTCTGCGAGAACTACGGCAAGCCCGGCCTGCACCGCCAGTACGGCCACAACCACCAGGGCGCCGACGCCACCTATGTCGTGCAAGGCGTCAAGACGATCTTCCGGCTGCCGGACGCGCTCTCGTGGGACGAGGGCGCGCTCGTCGACCCGGCGTCGATCGCGCTCCACGTCGCCGTCCGCGGCGGGGTGCGGCCCGGCGACACCGTCGCGATCACCGGGGCCGGGGCGATCGGGCTGCTGGCAGCCGACGTCGCGCTCGCGATGGGCGCGGCGCGCGCCGTGGTGGTCGGCCGCGGGCACCGACTCGCCAAGGCCGCGGCCCTGGGCTTCGACACCGTCGACAGCACGGGCGCTGACCCGGTGGCGGCGGTGCGGTCGCGCAACGGCGGCCTCGGGGCCGACGTCGTGCTCGAGTGCGCGGGCGTGCCCGAGATGGTCAACGCGGCGATCGCGATGGCCCGGCGGGGCGGGCGCGTGGCAGTCGTGGGGATCCCGACGGAAGGCGTGACCATCAACCTGCAGCGCGTCGTCCTCGACGAGGTTGAGCTGGTGGGCTCGCGGGCCTCAGCGGGCGAGATGCGCCGGGTGCTGCCGCTCGTCGAGCAGGGGCGCGTGCGGGTCTCCGAGCTGATCACCCACCGCTTCCCGCTCACGCAGTACCAGCAGGCGATCGACACGTTCAACGACCGCGCGAGCGGCGCCATCAAGATCATCGTCAATCCCTGACCCGAGACGGGCCACGGTCAAGCGCAGCGTCCTCATGGAGTCCAGCCCGGCGAGCGTCGGGCAGAAGGAGGCCGTATGGCGGCGAAGACCATCCTGTTGATCGGCACGCTCGACACCAAGGGTCGGGAGTACGCCTACGTGCGCGACCTGATCCGGGCGCGCGGTCACCGGACGATCGTGCTCGATGCTGGGGTCCTCGGCGAGCCCGCGTTCGAGCCTGACAGCCCTGCGGACAAGACCGCGCTCGCCGGGAACGGCAGCCTCGCGGAGCTGCGAGAGCGGCGAGACCGGGGGCACGCGCTGGAGATCATGGGGCGGGGCGCCCGCGCCGTCGCGCTCGAGCTGCTGTCGGAGGGCAAGTTCGACGCCGTCATGGCCATGGGCGGGTCAGGCGGGACCTCCATCAGCGCAACGGCGATGCAGGCGCTGCCGGTTGGCATGCCCAAGCTGATCCTCTCGACGATGGCGTCGGGCAACGTGGCTCCGTACGTCGACGTGAAGGACATCACGATGATGTACTCCGTCGTCGACGTCGCCGGCCTCAACAGTGTCTCGCGCCGCGTCATGGCCAACGCGGCCAACGCCATCAGCGGCATGGCGGAGCAGGAGGTCGGGGCCGCCGAGCAGAAGCCCCTGGTCGCCGCCACGATGTTCGGCGTCACGACGCCGTGCGTCGACCGGCTCCGCGAGCGGATCGAGTCGGCCGGTTTCGAGGTCCTGGTCTTCCACGCCACCGGCAGCGGCGGCCGCGCGATGGAGTCGCTCATCGCCGACGGGTTCGTGGCTGGCGTCGCCGACGTGACGACCACCGAGTGGTGCGACGAGCTCGTGGGCGGGGTGCTGTCCGCCGGCCCGGCACGGCTTGATGCTGCGGCGAGGGCGGGCGTTCCCCAGATCGTGTCGCTGGGTGCCCTCGACATGGTCAACTTCGGCCCGAAGGAAACTGTTCCCGAGCAGTTCCGCGGCCGGAACCTCTATGTGCACAACCCGCAGGTCACCCTGATGCGCACCACGCCAGACGAGTGCCGTCAGCTCGGCGAGATCATCGCCGGCAAGCTGAACGCAGCGACCGGCCCTGCCGCGCTGTTCATCCCGCTTCGGGGCGTGAGCATGATCGACGCCGAGGGCATGCCGTTCCACGACCCGGTCGCCGACGCCGCCCTGTTCGACGCCCTGCGGGCGCACCTCGACCGCTCCAAGGTCGATCTGGTCGAGATCGACGCCAACATCAACGACCCGGCCTTCGCGGACGCGATGGCCGATCGTCTGCTCGCCGAGCTGGGCGCTGCACCGGCCCTGGACACCCCGCGAACCTAGCCCGGCGCCCACCCCAGCGTTCAGCCAGTCCTCGCGCGTCCCGTCGAAAGGAGCACCGCGATGCCGTTCATCCCGCGCGCAGAGGTGGAGCGCCGCCTTCGGGAACAGATCGCCGCCGGTCGGCCGATCGTCGGCTGCGGGGCCGGAACCGGGATCTCGGCCAAGATGGCCGAGGCGGGCGGCGCCGACATGGCGATCATCTACAACTCGGGGCGGTACCGGATGGCGGGCCGCGGGTCATTGGCCGGCCTGCTGGCGTACGGCGACGCCAACGCGATCGTCGTCGAGATGGCGGCCGAGGTCCTGCCGGTGGTGCGGTCGATGCCGGTGCTGGCCGGGGTCAACGGCACGGATCCGTTCCGGATGATGCCGGTGTTCCTGCGCCAGCTGCGCGACATCGGCTTCGACGGCGTCCAGAACTTCCCGACCGTCGGCCTGATCGACGGCGACTTCCGGCGCAACCTCGAGGCGACGGGGATGTCCTACGAGCTCGAGGTGGCGATGGTGCGCGAGGCGCATGCTCTCGACCTGTTCACCTCCCCGTACGTGTTCGACCCGTCGCAGGCACGGGCCATGGCCGAGGCGGGCGCCGATCAACTGGTGGCGCACGTCGGCCTGACGACCGCGGGCACGATCGGCGCGGGCGTTGCGTTCACGCTCGACCAGGCGATCGAGCGGGTGCTCGCGATCGCCGAGGCGGGGCGCTCGGTGCGGCCCGACATCATCGTGCTGTGCCACGGCGGCCCGTTCGACGAGCCCGGGCAGGTGGGCGAGGCGCTGCAGCGCATGCCCGGCGTGCACGGGTTCTTCGGCGCGTCGTCGATCGAGCGGCTCCCCACCGAGCGGGCGATCCGCGGGCAGGTCGCCGAGTTCAAGGCCCTCGCCACGGCCGGCGCTGCCTGACGAACTCAGCCATTCGCGGGCGGGCGCCCGCGCGTTTCTGCCAGGCAGTACAAGGACGACTGCGCGCACCGGCTGAAATCGTCCCTTCGGCGTGTGGCGACTGCCTGGCGGCGATTCGGCCCGATCTGGCCCGATACCCGCGTGTGCGGGGCCGCCCCACAGGATCCGTAGTCGTCCTTCTACTGACTGGCGGAACGGCAGGATCTCCGCCGTCGCGGCGCCGCGGACAACCGGGTCTAGGCGCGCCCGGCGGCCACCTCGTCGGCACGATTCCGGCCTGCCAGCAGGATCAGGTCCTCGTGGAGCTCGAACCACACGCCGTGGTACGAGTCCACGCGCGGTGACGCCACGTACTTCCCGTTGCCCGAGGCGACGGCCTCGGCTGCGGCGGCAAGGCGGACGCCGTACTGGGCCAGCCTCGGCAGGCCTTGCGCAGCGGCGTCCAGCCAACGGACGACCTCGGCGTGCAGGGCCGCCAGCGATCCCAGCACCGCCGCGTCGTACGCGGCGTCCGTGTGCGGGTTGGGCGCTCCTTCCTTGAGCTGCCAGGCCGTTGCGAACTCCTTGACGCGCCGGTCGAGCACGATGAAGGCGTCGAGCGCAGCGCTTGCGGCCGCCGTGCCCCACGACTCGCCGTCCGAGGCCACCAGCGCGTCGCCGATCGCCTTCCCGGACGCTGTGAGCCTGAACGCGCCCGCGGACGGCTCGACGAGACCGCTCCCGACAAGGTCGTCCAGGATGGCCTTCGCCTCGTCGGCGCTGCAGCCGAGGGAGACCGCCACGCTGCCCGCGTCGCGGAAGTCGCGCACGACGAGCATCCGAAGCGCGTCGTCGGAGGTCGCGGAGCCGGTCGCGGCGCTGGCCGATTCGGCCTTGGGCGCGTCACCTTCCACCTCCCCGATGGCGATGCCGAGCTCGCGCGCCCACCCGAGCAGCACCTTGGCCTCTGGCACGACCTCCTCGACGCCCGCGGCACGACCCTCGAACACCTCGCCCGTGGACCCGTCGATGGAGAGCAGCGTGCCGGCCGGGAACGTCCGGCTGGCGATGGTCACCACGCCGCGAGCCGGGTCGGGCACCACCTCGGACGCCCCGACCACCGCCGGCGTGTTCCAGTCGCGGGCGACGACCGCGGCATGCGAGGCGAAGCCTCCGGTCGCTGTCAGGATCCCGCACGCGCGCGCCATGCCGTGCACGTCGTCGGGCGAGGTCTCCGCGCGGACAAGCAGTGGGTCGCGACCGGACTCCGCGGCCGCAATCGCCGCCTCGGCGGTCAGCGCCACCTCACCGCAGACCAGGCCCGGCGAGACACCCAGCCCCCGCGTCAGCGCGGAACCGGCCTGCCCGCCCTGCGCCACGCGCTTCGGCGGGCTCGCGAGGATCGCGGCGACCCGGCGGACGGCGGCGTCGCGGGTGAGCGGGAACGCGGGGTCCTCGGCCATCTCGACGGCCATCCGCAGCGCAGCCGGCTCCGTCCGCTTCGCCGTCCGGTCCTGGAGCATCCAGAGCCGGCGCCGCTCGATCGTGAACTCGATGTCCCGCGCGTCCGCGTAGTGGTGCTCGAGGCGCTCGGCATACGCATGAAGCTCCGCCGCCACCTCCGGCATCCGCTCCTCGAGACACGAGACCGGCAGGGTGTCGTGCGTGCCCGCCACGACGTCCTCGCCCTGGCCCCGGAACACCACATCGCCGTACAGCTGCGCCTCGCCCGTCGCGGGGTTGCGCGTGAACAGCACCCCGGTGCCGGATTCGTCGCCCAGGTTGCCGAAGACCATCGCCTGCACCACCACGCCGGTGCCCAGCGTCTCGCTGATCCCCTCGTGGGCGCGGTAGGCCTTCGCCTTCTCGCCGTTCCAGGAGCGGAACACCGCCTCGATGGCGCCGCGGAGCTGCTCCCACGGGTTGGTCGGCACCGTCTCCACGCCGACGACCGACCGGTAGAGCGCGTGGAACCGGTCGTGGCAGTTGCGCGCGAAGGCCGGGTCGGCCGATGCCGCCGCAAGCCCGTGCTCCGTCTCGCGGTTCAGCCCCAGGTTGAGGATCGTCTCCATCATCCCGGGCATCGACACGGGCGCCCCCGACCGCACCGACACGAGGAGCGGCTCCGCCGCGTCGCCGAACCGCCGTCCCACGATCGCCTCGAGCCGCGCCATGTGCTCGCGGATCTCGGCGTCAAGGCCCTCGGGCCAGCCCTCGGCGAGAAAGCGGTTGCAGGCCTCGGTCGTGATGACGAAGGCCGGGGGCACGGGCAGGCGCAGCGTCCGCGCCATGGCGTTGAGCCCGGCGGCCTTGCCCCCGACGAGCAGCTTGAGCTGGTCGAACGGGAGGTCGTGCAAGTGGTCGTACGTGTACACGAAGGGCACGGGCCGGTCCTCTGTTGGCTCGGGCCGCCGGGCACGCCGGCGGCGGGTCGGACGGACTCAGACCACAGCGACGGGATCCACCATGGACCCCGTGGCGCCGCGGATCTTGACGGGGAGCGCGACGAACAGGAACTCGTGGACCTTCTGGCGCGCGAGCTCCTCGAGGTCGAGGCTCTCCATGATGTAGACGCCCCGCTCGATGAGGAGCGCCGTGTGGACCGGCTGCGGGTTGCCGGTGGGGCCGGGGTCCGGCGCGGGCTGGACCTCGAACGTCTCGGTGTCGGAACCGGCGGCGATGACGCCCCGCTCGAGCAGCCAGCGGGCCGCGCTCGCGTCGGGGCCGGCCGTCTTGTGCGCGGCCATCCGCTCGGCATCGGGCCACAGGCCCATGTACCCCGTCCGGATGACGACGACGTCCCACGGGCGGACCTCGACGCCCTCGGCCGCGCAGATCGCGTCCATCTCGGCCGCGTCGATCGCCGAGCCCCTCGGCAGGCAGTCGATGCCTCGGTAGGCCGGGGCGTCGACCAGCACGCCGCGCGTGAAGAACGGCGGCATCTTGGACGCGTCGCCGTGCACTGGGCCGAAGTCGGTCAGATGCTCATCGGCGCGGCCCCCGCCGTACCAGTGCATGTCGTCGTCCACCGTCATGTGGGCGAGCGCGTCCATGTGCGCGCCGGAGTGGGTCGTCGCCATCACGTACTCGGCCATGTACCCGAGGCCCGCGTCGTTGACGGGTCCCCAGGGCTGGGCGCCCGCGACGCGGATGCCGCGAGGCGTGCGGAAGTTGAGCACCTGGAAGGGCGGGTGGCCGGGGAACAGCGGCATGCCCGGGAACCGCGGCGCCGCGAGCGAGATCATCCGCCCCTCGCGGACCAGCCTCGCAGCCGCCACCACCTGCTCCGCGGGCATCTCGCCCACCGGCCCGACCTCGGCGTTCGCGCTCATCGTCGTCCCTCCGCGTCGCCGGGCACCGGCCCGGCCTGAAGCGCCCGCCAGACGCGCTCGGGCGTGAGCGGCAGATCTCGGATCGCCACGCCGGTCGCGTCCCGGATCGCGGCTGCCGCCGCCGGTGCCACGCACAGCAGCGCGCCCTCGCTCATGCCCTTGGACCCGTACGGACCCGGCCCGTCGGCGTTCTCCACGGCCTCGCTCCGCAGTTCGCGGGGCAGGTCCATCGAGGTCGGGATCCGGTAGTCGATGGCCCCCAGATTCCGGATGCGCCCCTCCTCGTCGAAGATGTAGTGCTCCATGAGCGTGTGGCCAAGGCCCATGATCGCCGCGCCCTCGTCCTGCATCCGGACCTGGAGCGGGTTGAGCGCCTTGCCGACGTCGCTGACCGTGACGTGCCGGTGGATCGTCACGTCGCCGGTGTCGGCGTCCACCTCGGCCTCGATGGCCGTGCAGTTGAACTCGAAGAACGCGGGGGCACCCGACAGCGGGTGCCCTGCCTCCGCCTCCTTGCGCATCTCGCCGAGGCCCGTGATCTCGCCGCCCAGCTTGCCGAGGCCGGCCGTGAGCACCTCGCGGATGGGCAGCTCCCGGCCGGATGCCAGGCGCACGAGCCCGTCGGCAACCGTGACGTCCGCCTCGTCCAGGCCCTGCTGGGCGGCGGCCATCGTCCGCAGCTTCGCCTGGATGTCCCGGCAGGCGGCGAGGACCGCGTTCCCCATGAGCACCGTGGAGCGGGAGGCCGAGGTCTGCTGGTCGTACGGGACGAGGGCGGTGTCGCCCATGGCGACCGTGACCCAGTCGAGGGGCGCGCCGAGCTCGTGGGCCGCGATCTGCGCGAAGACGGTCCGAGCGCCCTGGCCCATGTCCGATGTGCCGGCGTAGACCACGGCCGAGCCGTCGGCCAGGAGCCGCACGATCGAGTAGCTGAGGCCGGTCGTCGGCCCAGACTTGATGCCCAGCGCGATGCCGCGGCCATGGCCGGGCGGGCAGGGCTGGTCCCATCCGATCAGCTCGGCCGCCTTGCGGACGGCCTGCTCCCACTCGCCGTCGCAGGGCGTGTCGAACGGGATGAACCGGTCGCCCTTGCGGGCCAGGTTGCGCAGCCGCACCGCCACGGCGTCGATGCCCAGCTCCCGGGCGCCCTCGTCGATCGTGGACTCCACGGCCCAGTTGATCTGCGGGTTGCCGAAGCCGCGGAACGCAGTGGACGGCACGGTGTGCGAGAGGATCGCCCGGGCGACGATGCGGACGGCCGGCACGTTGTAGGGGCCCGCCGCCGGGTACGAGCCTTTCCCCACCACGCGGTCCGCGATGTCGGTATAGGCGCCGATCAGGTAGTCGGCCTCGATGTCGTGGAAGGCGATCCGGCCGTCCGAGGTGAAGCCGGTCCTGACGCGCGCCTCGCAGGAAGCACGCCGAACTGCCTGGAAGGTCTCCTCGAGCGTGAGCACCAGGCGCACGGGCCGGCCGAGCCGGAGGGCGGCGAAGACGACGGCGGGCTCGTACTTCGCGTGCTGCTTGCCCCCGAAGGCGCCGCCCGGGTCGGGCGCGTACACCCGCACCCTCGAGAGCGGGAGGCGGGTGAGCCCGGCGATGGTCTTCTGGAGCCAGTTGGGGTGCTGGATCGTGGACCACACGGCCACGCCATCGCCGTCTGGCGCGGCCATGAACGCGTGCGGCTCGATGGCGAAGTGCGTGACCATCGGGAAGGTGTAGCGGCGCTCGACGATCGTCAGGCCGTGCTCGGCGGCCGCGGCCTCGACGTCGCCCCACGCCACGACGTGCTCGTTGAGGACGTTCGTCTCACGCCGTGGGTCCTTCGGCCGCAGCGAGGGGTCCTGAACCAGCGGCGCGTCCGCCGCCAGCGCCCCGGCAACCGTGAACACCGCCGGGAGGGCCTCGTAGTCCACGCGCACGGCAGCCGCGCCGGCCTCGGCCTCCTCCTTGGTGTCCGCCACCACGAGCGCCACGGGGTCGCCCTGGTACTTCGTCTCGCCCGTGGCCAGCACCGGCCGGTCCACGTTCTGCGGGCCGAACCGCGGCATGGGCTGCGGGAGGTCGTCGGCGGTCAGCACGAGGCGCACGCCGGGCAGGGCGAGCGCCGCGGAGCCGTCGATGCGGTCGATCCGGGCGTGTGCAACGGGCACCGTAACGAGCTTCGCGTGGAGCGCGTCCGCGACGCTCAGGTCAGCGAGGTAGCGCTGCGCGCCCGTCACCCGGTCGATCCCGCCGACGCGGTTGGGCGAGGAGCCGATCGTGCCGTCGCGCGCGCTCACTGGTCGAGGCCCTCGGCCGAGGTCTTCGCCCCGGCCCTGGCGCCGCCGGCATGGGCTCCGGCGCCGAGCCCACCCAGGTCCGGCGCGTCGCCGGCCGCGGCCTGGCCGATCGCCGCGAAGATCTGCTCGTAGCAGGCGCACCGGCACAGGTTGCCCGCCATACCCTCCTCGATCTCCGCACGCGTCGGGTGCGGGTGCTCCGCGAGCAGCGCGTGAGCCGACATCAGCTGCCCCGGGATGCAGAACCCGCACTGCACGCCGCCCTGGTCCAGGAACGCGGCCTGGATGGGCGCGAGCCGGCCGTCAGGCGAGGCGAGGCCCTCCACCGTCAGCACGTCTGCGCCGTCCGCCTCGACCGCCAGCACAAGGCAGGCGTCGACGCTCCACCCGTCCACGAGGACGGTGCAGGCGCCGCACTCGCCCACGAGGCAGCACTCCTTGCTGCCGGTGAGCCGGAGGTCCTCGCGCAGCACCTCGAGCAGCGTGTGGTGCGGGGCCACTGCTATCCGCCGCCGCGTGCCGTTCACGGTCAACTGGATCGGCAGGGTGGTCTGGGGCATGGGCGTCACTCCCCGGCCGCCAGGCGCGCCTGCGCCGTGGCGAGGGCCCGCCGGCCGAGCACCCGCAGCATCGCGAGCCGGTACTCGGGACCGGCGCGCATCGAGCGGGCGGACGGGCTGGCGTCCGCGAAGATGGTCTCGAAGACGGGAGCGCGGGCCTCGTCGGACGAGGCGGCATCGGCGAGGACGCCGGTGGTGTCGAGGCGCAGGACCGGGCGGGGCCCGACGCTGCCGTAGGCGATGCGGGCGAGGCCGCTCGCGTCGAGGCCACAGGCCAGCGTCACCGAGGCGAGGTCGTGGCCGCGGCGGCGGGTCCGCCGCTGGTGGGCGCTGGCGATCCGACCGGCCTCGGGGGCCGGGATCTCGATGGCCACAACGAGCTCGCCTGGCGCTAGGGTCGTCACGCCAGAGCGGACGAAGAAGTCGTCGAGCGCGATGCGCCGCTCGCCGGACGGGCCGTGGGCGACCACGACTGCACCGTGCACGAGCAGCGAGGGAGCCGTGTCGGCGGCCGGCGACGCGTTGCACAGGTTCCCCGCGAGCGTCGCACGGTTCCGGATCTGCACCGAGCCCACGACCGCTGCTGCCTCGGCGAGCCCGGCCAGATCGCGCCGGACGAGTGGATGCGCCGCGATCTCCGTCATCGTCGTGGTCGCGCCGATGACGAGCGTCCCGCGGTCCCCCACCCGGATGCCCGGCGCGAGCTCGGGCACGCGCTTGACGTCCACCACGACGGCGGGCCGGGCAGAGCCGTCCCGCAGGCGGATGATCAGGTCGGTGCCGCCCGCGAGGACTCGTGCCTCAGCACCCCGCTCCGCGAGCAGGGCGACGGCGTCGGCCAGCGTGTCGGGCCGGGCGTAAGTGAAGGGTCGCATGCTCCGGCCCGGCGCCTCCTACAGGATCTTGTCGACCTCGTCCAGGAGGACCTGGGGGGTCGCCGCGCGGATGAAGTAGAACGGGCGATCGCAGAAGCTCGCGACGAAGTCGGCGCGCCGCTGGCGCAGCTGGTCATTGTCGAGCATCGGGATGACGTGCCCCGGCGCGAGCAGCTCGTTGGTCAGGAAGTAGTTCTGGAGCGAGTGCAGGAACTGGAACTGCGCCTCGAACGGGATGAGGCGGTTCGTGGCCGGGTCGAAGTTGCCGTCGATCGCCGGGACGATGACGAGGTCGATGTTCGGCGGCTCGCCCTCGTACATGGCCCACGTGGGCATGCGGCCCCAGAACTTCTCGACGCCCTTGTTGGGCGCGGCCTTGTCCGAGCGCTCCGTGCCTTCCGTGCGCTTCACGAGGAACGGTGCCTCGGACCCCATGGCGGCCCTGCCGTCCTGGCTGATGACCGTCGTCTCCGACGCCACTTGGAGCGCGCCACGGATGCCCGCCTCGATGAGGCCCATGCTCTTGCCGTGGTTGGACTCGCCGCCCAGGAACAGGAGGGTCCTGCCGCGGTACTGGACCGCCGCGCTGTGCGACGGGTGCAGGCCAACGTCCTCCATGCGCAGGGCGAGGACGGCCACGATCACCTTCTGGAGCGGCCCAGCCGGCCAGTTTCCGGTGAACGTCACGGTGCGGCCGTCGTAGCGGACGGCCTTGTCGCCGTCCTGCTGCCACACGATGTCGGGCGCGTCCAGCGTGACCGTCGGGGAGATCCGGACATCGGCGAGGCGGTAGTTGAGGAACGTGAGGTCGTCGAGCACGTGCTCGCGCGGCTCGCCACCATGGACGTCGACCCGGAGGCGGGCGGCGCCCGCCGAGAACTCCTCGGTCAGCCTGAGCGTGTCGTTCATCGTGTCCTTTCTCGATCGGGGAAGGGGCTGGGACGCTGGGGGACGGGACGCTGGGGGACGGGCGGCGCTCGAGCCCGGGGGCCCGGGCGCCGCTGCCGTGCGTCTCGGCTAGAGGATCGTCACCTCGCCGACGTTGCCGTCGACGCGGATCCGGTCCCCGGTCTTGATGCGATAGGTGCCGACCGAGGTTCCGACGACGGCCGGGATCTCGTACTCGCGGGCGAGCACGGCCGGGTGGGCAACCATGTCGCCGGCGTTGGTCACGACCGCGATGATCTTGCCGTACAGCACCTGCCATGCCGGGTTGGTCATCTCGCAGACGAGGATCTCGCCCGGGACGAGGCTGTCGAACTCGTCGGTGGATATGACGACGCGCGCCGTGCCCTCGACGACGCCCGGCGACCCGCCGATGCCGACGATCGTCTTGCCGTGCATCTCGCGCGGCCGGTTGAACTTGTCGGGGAAGCCCCACAGGTTGAGGTACGGGAAGGCGAGCTGCGTCGCCGTCGCGGTCCCCACCCAGTCCACGGGCCGGACCTTCTCGGCGGCCTCGCGCTTGGCGCGCGCCGCGGCCACCATCGCCCGGCCGGCCTCCGGCTCCGGGGCGCCCATGAACTCGCGGAGCGCGTTGTAGCGGAACAGGATCACGTCGTCCGGGCGGTCCAGCATGCCCATCTCGACGAGCTTCTCGCCGATGGCGATGAGCACGAGTCGGACATGCGCGTTGGCGCCCTGGTCGATGTAGAAGTGGTGGTCCGGCGTGAGCGGGGCCATCTTGAGGTTGATGTCGTTGGCGGTGCGCATCTCCTCGAGCGCCTCGCCCTCGAGCCCCTCGAGGATCTCCCGGCTCGCCGCCTCGATGTCGGCCTTGAGGGCCGCGACCTTGGTCGGGTAGTCGTAGTCGGAGGTGTACTGGTCGCGGACCAGCTGGATCACCGGGTTCATGTCCTCGCGGAACGAGGGATAGATGAACTCGTGGCTCCAGACCGCGTGCCAGCCGAACTCCTTCTGGTACGGGACGACGCGCTCGTCGATGAAGCGGCGCCCGCGCTCGGTGGCATGGAGGGCCGGGATGATCTCGTGGGCCGTGGGCTGCTCGAAGGCCGCCTTGAGCGCGTCGTCGCCCTTGAGCTCCTCCTTCATCTCCCACAGCGCGTGGATCTTGTCCCAGTTCCGGTCATCGGCGGAGTTCTGGAGCCGGCCGAGGAGGACCTGGTCCACCTTGCCGTGGGTCTTCTCCATGACCGCCCTGAGGTTGAGCGTCGCGCTGAGCTGCGCGAAGTTCAGCATCCAGTGGATCTTCCAGTGGCGGTCGTGCATGTCGACGGCGTCCTCGAGGAGGACAGCCAGGTCGGCAAGGGACAGCTCCGCCTTCCGGTCGAGCATCGCCTCGATGTAGTCGAAGTTGCGCTGCATCTCGGGGACGAAGCGGGTCTTCCACCAGAAGGTGAAGTTGTTGCCATAGACCGGCAGCACGAGGCCCAGGTACGCCCCGATCTTGGCGACGTACTCGTTGTCCTCGGGGACGATGGGGTTCGTCCGGTAGTTGTACTCCTGCGTGTCCACCACGATGCCCGCCTCGGCGGGGATGGCGGTCGTGTACAGGTACCCGTTGATGTTCTTGTAGATCCAGTCCGTCGCGAACGGCGTCCCGAATCGGCGGAACATGTGGTCGCAGGAGAGCCACCAGCCGCCGATGTCCTCGTACATCGGGCTCAGCGGCTTGGGGCAGTGGAGATCGTCGAAGACCCAGAACAGGAGCTTCTCGGTCTCGGACGCCCACTCGATCGGGAACGTCTCGTCCCCGAGGAACTGGCCCAGGACCTCTTCCTTGAGCGGCACGTGTGCCTCCTTGTCCGGAGAGTGGTGTGCTGCATCGGCGGACCCTCCCCGCCGGTGAGCGAGCTCGGGTGTCGGTCTCCCTTGGTCCGGTCTCAGCCTCCTGGTGTCGGGTCCCGGCCGGCGGGTCCGGCCGCCGCCCCTCGCCGCGCACGCGAGTGGAAGCGCCTGGTGACGCCGCGGGGGACGCTGCGACGGTTGCCGTCCGGTGGCGTCGCGGTATTCTTCGATAATCGATTACTGATGGTAGGGACGCCCACGTCAGCCCGTCAAGGGCCGCCGAACTCGCGCCCCGCCCGATGCCAACGACTGACAGCGGACGAGCGCTCACGCCCCGTCCGGCCCGGAGGTCCGCCGATGTTCACCCGTATCGCCCGCGAGGATGCCGAGCAGCATCCCCTCCCCGGTCGCGTCTGGCATTCGTACTTCGGGCCCGGCAGCGGCGTGTCCGAGCGCGTCTCGCTGGGGGCATCCGTCTACCCGCCGGGGTCGAAGCCTGAAGGCCATGTGCACCCGGGCGAGGAGGAGACCATCTACTGCGCCGCTGGCCGCGGCCGGATCGTGACGCCCGACGGCGTCGCCGACGTCTCGCCCGGCGTGGTCGTCCACGTCGCGCCCGGCACATTCCATGCGACAGAGGCTGACGGGCCCGAGCCGCTCGAGCTGCTGTGCATCTTCACGCCGCCGGTGGTCTCGGGCTCGTACGAGAACAAGGAGCCGGCATGAGCGCCTCGGTTGCGGCGGATCCCCATCTCGACCACCTGCGCGAGATGGCGCGCCGGATCCGGGTGGAGGTCATCCGCTCCGTGTACCACGCGAAGGCCGGCCACCTGGGCGGTCCCCTCTCGGCGGCCGACCTCCTCGCCGCGCTGTACTTCCATGAGCTGCGGGTCCGCCCCGAGGAGCCGCGCTGGGAGGACCGCGACCGGTTCATCCTGTCCAAGGGCCACTCGTCGATCGGGCTCTACGCCGCGATGGCGCTGCGCGGCTTCTTCACGCTCGAGGAGCTGCTCACCTTCGACGGCGCCAACTCCCGCCTCCAGGGCCACCCCGACATGACGCGCCTGCCCGGCCTCGACATGTCGACGGGCTCCCTGGGCATGGGCATCTCGGCCGGGATGGGCATGGCGCTCGGCGCCCGACTCACCGGCCGCGACGTCCGCGTCTTCGTGATGCTCGGCGACGGCGAGTGCCAGGAGGGCGAGGTCTGGGAGGCCGCGATGGCCGCGCCCCGCTACCGGCTCGACAACCTCGTCGTCATCGTCGACCACAACCGTCTCCAGCAGTACGGCTGGCCCGGCGATGGCCCCGACGGCCGCATGGCTCCGCAGGCCCCGGGCGAGCTCGTCGCGAAGTGGCACGCCTTCGGCTGGCGCGTGCTCCACATCGACGGTCACGACATGGCCTCGATCCTCGACGCATTCGAGCAGGCGGCTGCGGGCGACGGCAGGCCGGCCGTCATCATTGCCGACACCGTGAAGGGCAAGGGCGTCTCGTTCATGGAGGGCCGCTACTTCTGGCACACGCGGGCGATCAAGCCCGAGGAGTACGCGCAGGCGATGCGCGACCTGGGCGAGCCCGACCCCGCGGCCGATCCCCAGGCGGCCGTCGCGCCGGAGGCTGTCCGATGACGACGATGACGATGGGCCGACCGCAGCGAGAGGTCTTCGGCGAGACGGTTGCCGCCCTGGCGAACGACGACCCCCGGGTGGTGGTGGTCGACGGCGACGTGGGCTCGTCCACGCGGGCGGACATCTTCGAGAAGGCGCACCCGGACCGCTACCTCCAGATGGGCATCGCGGAGCAGAACATGCTCGGCGTCGCCGCCGGGCTCGCGACGATGGGCCTCGTGCCGTTCATCAGCACCTTCGTCGCGTTCGCGGTCGTGCGGCCGCTCGACCAGGTGCGCGTCCTCATCGCCCAGCCCTCGGCCAACGTGAAGATCACGCCGAGCTATGGCGGCCTGTCCACCGGCCAGACCGGGATGAGCCACATCATCGTCGACGACATCGCGATCATGCGGTCGCTGCCCAACATGGCGGTCGTCCTCCCCGCGGACGACACGGAGGCCGACGAGGTCCTCCGCTGGGCTGCGGCCCACGTGGGACCGGTCTACGTGCGGCTCGGCCGCGACGCCACGCCGCGCGTCTTCGGCCCGGACCACGCCTTCCGGCTCGGCCGAGCCGAGGTGGTCCGCGAGGGCTCGGACGTGACGCTCATCTCGACCGGCGGGCAGACGGCCAGAACCCTCGAGGCGGCGGAGCTGCTCGCCGCACAAGGGATCTCGGCACACGTCCTCCACGTCGCCACCGTCAAGCCGCTCGACATCGATGCGATCGTGGCCGCGGCCGGGCGGACCGGACGGGTGATCACGGTCGAGGAGGGCACGGTGATCGGCGGGCTGGGTGGTGCCGTCGCGGAGGCGCTGGGCGAGCACCGGCCGACGCGCGTGCATCGGATCGGCCTCCAGGACGTCGACGTGCAGTCGGGGCCCAACGACGCGCTGCTCGACATCTACGGGCTGTCCGGCGCGCGCGTTGCCGAGCAGGTTCGGCGCATCCTCGCCCAGGGCTGACGCAGGGCGCCGTCCCCGGGCCGAGCGGTCAGCCGGCGGCGGCGCTCGTCAGCGGGCGGCGGCGGCTTCGGGCACGTCCCAGCCCGCGCGAAGCATCCCGGCCGCCTCGTCGAAGTGGTGGCGCAGTGCCTCCTGCACCGCCTCGGCATCCCGCGCCTGAAGCGCGTCGAGCACGGCTCGATGCAGATCGGTCGTCCAACTGGGCCCCTCTCGGGCCGACGCGATCGTGATGTACGTCCGCGAGAAGGGCTCCACCGTGCCCCAGGTGCGCTGGAGCGTCAGGCTGCCCGACTGCCGCACCAAGCGCGCGTGGAACGCCGAATCGGCGCGTGCCGCCTCATGGCGGTCACCGGTCGCGGCCGCCGCCTCCATCGCCCCCTGGAGCCTCGCGAAGTCCGCGAGGTCGGAGTCGGCGAGGAGCGGGACCGCCAGACGGGCGGCAAGACATTCAAGCTCGCACCGCACGACGAATGCCTCGATCAGCTCGTCGAGCGAGGGTCGTCGGACACGGGCGCCCTGGAACGGCAGGATCTCGACGAGCCCGAGCGCCTCGAGCGCTCGGAGCGCTTCGCGGACGGGCGCCTGGCTGACGCCCAGCTCGCGGGCGACGCGGGTCTCCACGATCCGGCTGTCGGGAGGGTAGCGGCCATCGAGGATGCCCTGGAGCAGGCGGTCCCCCACCTGCTCTGCGAGAACGCTGCGCTGGATCGAGATGTGGTCTGGCATGTCCGCTCAAGCTGGCCTGGGCTGTCGCCCCTGTGAGTCTAGCGGGGCGCATCCGCCGGTTCCGGCCCATTGGCGCCAACCCGCCCGCTGGACCAGCCCGACTCCGAGGCTCCGAGCGGGGCCCGATGGCTCGATTGGCGGGCAAAGCGTACGCCGGTATTGCGCACCTGATCATCAGTAATCTATGATCGATCATCGCCTCACGTCCCAGGGAGGGACAAGGCGCTGGCGGCAAGCCCCCGGCCGCCGTCCATCGCACGCGGGGACGGTCGCGGTGGTTCCGGGCCGAGCCCTCGGGTTGGGAGGTTCGATCGCCGACATGAAGGCGTTACCGCTCTGGATCGCCGTCCCCATCACCGTCGTGGTCAGCCTGCCCTTCGGGCTCTGGCTCGGGGTCTGGTCACTTCCCCTCTGGGCTTCGTTCATCGTCTGGGCCGAGTACTTCCAGCTCGGCGCCAAGCCCGCCGCGCTCAAGCTGATGGTGCCGGGCTTCATCGCGGGTGCGATCGGCGCCGGCTTCGTCTGTGCGGTCTCGCTTGTCATCGGCAAGGTCCTGAACAACCCAACGGCCGTCAGCACGGGCGACATCCCCTGGTTCATCGGGATGCTCCTCGCCTTCATCCCCGTCATCTACGTGATGAAGTACCTGCCGTTCACATCGGGCCCAGGTGGCCTGTGCTTCTTCAACGGCATCTCGATGGGCCTGGCGACGTTCTTCGTCGGGCTGTACGGGGGCTACGGCGGCATGAAGATGCCCGACGGGCTCGAGTACCTCGTGCCGATCATCACCACGATCCCCGCGATCCTCGCGGGCATCCTCGGCGCGTTCCTCGGGTGGTTCAACGTGGTGATCATGACGCCCTGGGCGAAGGAGCCCCAGCCCGCTGCCTCGCCCGCGAAGGCCTGACGATCCAGCTCTCCCCGCGGCCCGCCCCCACACCTCGGGGGCGGGCCGCGGCGCGTCAGGAGGACGTCGTGGCCCCAACGCCGGGCAGGGACGTCCGCGGGTCAGCCGCGTCGGGCTCGAGCAGCGCGGCCCGGAGGCGTGCTCCCGCCGCGCCAAGCCCCAGCCACTGCCCGACGTAGGCATCCATGGAGCCGTGGACCAGGGCGACCTCCTCGAGCCCCGCGCGCAGGTACGACGCCCGCACGCCAACCAGGGCGTCGAGGTCCGCCTCGTCCCCTCCGTCCGCCACGTGGCGCTCGATGGCCGGCCGCATCAGTTCACGGATGGCCTCGTTGCCCGCCATGTAGTCGGCAAGGACCTCGGCCTCGCCCACGCCGAGGTAGGTAAGGAGGACGGCTGCGGCCCATCCGGTGCGGTCCTTCCCCGTCGAGCAGTGGAAGACCGCGGGCAGTGCGCCCTCGGACGCCAGCGACGCCAGCAGCAGCCCGAAGGCTCGGCGAGGGCTGTCGCCCGTCACGAAGTCGCGGAACTTGGCCTCGAAGCCGGCCTCGGCGCGGCCGTCACCGAAGGCAGCCTGCCGCTGCGCGGGCGTCTCGAGCGCGTGGAGCTGCCACATCGGGCTGCGCACCACGTCGTCGCGGTTGACGTCGGCGACGACGTACGCGGTGCCAGCCGGGAGCAGGTGCGCTTCCGGCGCGCGCTCGCGCTCCCATGCCGACCGAAGGTCGACGACCGTGCGAACGCCGATCCGCTCGAGGGTCGCGAGGTCGCGGGCGGATGCCCGAGCCAGGGCCGGCGACCGGAACAGCAGCCCCGACCGGACGCGGAGGCCATCGGCGGCGGGGAGACCGCCGAGGTCGCGGAGGTTGGGCAGGTCGAAGGCGGGCGCGCCAACGGGCATCGGCGAGGTCATGCGGCGTGACTAGGGGTGAGGTGCCAAGCCCTGGAGGCTGCTGATCATGTGGTGCGACGCGTCCTCGAAGTGGCGGATCAACGCCGCCTGGACCGCCGCGGGATCACGGCCGCGCAGGGCCGCCAGGATCGGCGGGTGGAGGCCCACGGTCCACGCCAGGTCAGCGTTGGGCGCGACGAGCGTCATGTACGTGCGCGACACGGGCTCGAGCGACCGCCACACCCTGCCCAGCATGGCGTTGCCCGAGAGCTGGAGCACACGAGCGTGGAATGCCGCGTCCCGCTCCGCGACGACATGTCGATCGCCCGCCACGGCTGCCGCCTGCAGGGCGTCGTGGAGCTCCGTGATCTCGGCGAGGTCGGCCTCGGTCATGCGCGGCACGCCGAGGCGAACGCCGAGCGACTCGAGGGTGGCCCGGACCTCGTAGGCCTCCATCAGCTCGTCTGACGAGGGCCGGCGCACGCGGGCGCCCTTGAACGGCAGGATGTCGACGACGCCAAGGGCGTCGAGCGAGCGGAGGGCCTCGCGGACTGGCGCCTGGCTCGTGCCGAGGTCGCGCGCCACGCGGGTCTCCACGATCCTCGAATCGGGCGGGAAGCGGCCGCTGAAGATCCCCTGGAGCAGGTAGTCGCGGACTTGGTCAGCCAGGACGTTGCGCGTGATCGAGTCGTCGGTCATCGCTCCTCCACTCGCGCCGCAGGGCCGGGTCGTTGACCGGCCTCCACGGGTCCCGTATTCTCGATCATCGATGATACGGCGCGCAGCAAGGTACTGGAGCGCCTGGGAGAAGGAGCCGCATGAGCTATCTGGACGTGTTCAGCCTGGAGGGTCACGTCGCCCTCGTGCCCGGTGGCGGCGGTTCCATCGGCGCGGCGATCTGCAAGGCGCTGGCCGGCGCGGGCGCGAAGGTGGTGGTCGCGAGCCACACCCTCGACAAGGCCGAGGCGACGGCCGAGGCGGTGCGCGCAGCCGGTGGCGAGGCCATCGCGGCGGAAGCCGACGCCACGGTCGAGGCCGACGCCGAACGGGCGGTCGCGGCTGCCGTCGAGCGGTTCGGCAAGCTGGACATGGTCGTCAACTGCGTCGGCGGCGGCGCCGGCAAGGTGCTGTTCGACGCGCAGGAGTACCCGCGAGACGCCTGGGACTGGATCTACGAGCTCAACGTCCGCTCGGTGCTGGTCCCGACGCAGGCGGCCGTCCGCCAGATGCTCAGGCAGGGCGAGGGCGGCCGGATCGTCAACATCAGCTCGGTCCGGGCCCTGCTGGGCATCAGCTCGGGCTATTCCGCGTACGTGGCCGCCAAGGGCGCCGTGGAGTCGCTGACACGCCAGTGGGCGACCGAGTGGGCCAAGCACGGGATCCGGGTCAACGCGATCCGGCCGACCTTCGTCGACACCCCACAGGTGGCGATGCTCCTCGGCGACCCGGCCTTCAAGGCCGGCATCGTGAGCCGCATCCCGCTCGGGCGCGTCGGCGGCACCGACGACATGACCGGCGCGGTCGTGTTCCTGCTCTCGAACGCCGCTGCCTTCATCACCGGGCAGACCATCGGCCTCGACGGCGGGCTGACCGCCACGCAGTAGCACCCACACTCGCCGACAGGCAGGGAGCCCACCCGCGATGCAACAGGTCACCGAGCGCATCTTCACCGAGACGAGGGTCCGGGGCTGCAACCCGTCCTTCGTGCTGACATCCAAGGGGCCCGTCGTCATCGACACGCCGCAGCTGCCCACCAAGGCGGTCGAGATGCGCAAGGCCGTCGAGGAGCACGGGCCCATCCAGTACGTGATCAACACCGAGCACCACGTCGACCACATCTTCGGCAACTACTGGTTCAAGGGTGCCGGCCCGATCGTCCACCACCAGGGCGTCCACGAGCGGTTCATGACCGTGTACCCGGAACTGGACCCGTTCGAGTACGCCCTCGAGGCGCTGCCGACCGACGATCCCGAAGGCGCCGCCCTGGTCCCGGACCGCGAGACCTACTACGCGAACATGGGCACGGCGGACATCGTGTTCAGCGGCGACCTGACGCTCAAGGTGGGCGACCGGACGTTCAACCTGCTCCACACGCCCGGCCACACGCCGGGCCAGGTGGCCGTGTACGTGCCCGAGGAGCGCGCGGTGTTCACCGGCGACACGGTGTTCTCCGAGTGCACGACCTGGCTGATGACCTCGAACGTCGACATGTGGATCGCCGCGATCGACCGGATCCGGGCGCTCGACATCGACCGCGTGATCCCGGGCCACGGGCCCGTCCAGGGCAAGGACTACCTGCACACGCAGGTGGCGTTCATGCTCGAGTGGGAGGCTGCCGTCGCGTCTGCAGTGGCGAAGGGCTGGACGCGCGAGGAGACGATGGAGCGCGTCTCATTCGCCGAGCGCTACCCGGTCGACATCGGGCAGGAGTACATGATGGAGTACATCCAGACCCGCAACGCCGGCGCCCTGTGGGACAAGTACACGCGCGAGACGATCACGGCGTACCCCGCCAAGGAGCAGCCGGCGCGGTAGGCCCGGCGCGCGCGGTCAGTAGCCCACGGACGGCAGGTAGGCGCCCTCAGGCTCCTGGTAGAGCCCGAGCGTCATCATGTTGGTCACGAAGAACACGCGCAGGCCCCGGTCGAGGCACCAGCGGAACAGGTCCGCGTTCTCGAGCGGTACGAGGAACCCCGGGGTCCCGAAGTCCTCCGCCTCGCTGATGAGCGCCCGGAGGTCGACGTTGGTCTCGGCCACGGAGTGCGCGAAGTAGCTGATGCGCGTCGTGTAGCCGCTGATCCGGCCCAGATGCTGCACCACGCGCGCCGAGCCCGCGTCGATCGCCTCGCGCACCTCGCCGGCGCGCGCGTGCCCGTGGACGCGCACGCAGAGTGCGTTCATCACCTCCTCGTCGTCCATCGTCGCCGGCCGGACGTCATACCCCGGGAGTCGCTCGAGGATCGGTGCGCCGTGCATCGCGGCGAACGCCCCGCGAACCTGCATCCCGAGCTTCGCGTACAGGCTGAGCGAGCGATTGTGGTACGCGATCTGGAGCAGCCGGACGCCCGGCGCCTGACGCTCACGGGCTCGGGCGAGGACCGCGTCCATCAGCAGCCGGCCGACGTGGCGGTCCTGGGACGCGGGGTCCACGCTGATCGGCCCGATGGCGCTGATCGTCCCCCGCTCGTCGAGGAAGTTCGACCCCACCACCCGGCCGTCCCTCTCCGCCACGACCGAGTAGACCCGGGGGTGGTTGATGAGCCAGCGGATGGGCTCGGCGGCGGCCGCCACCGTGGGGAAGTCATGCGGAAAGCCGTGCTGGTCCGCGAGCGAGGCGAACGCCTCGTAGCAGATCCGGCCGGCCTCCTCCCAGTCCGCGTCGACCGCCTCGCGGATCCGGACATTCACCCGCTCGGGGGCCTCGATCGTCATCGCGATTCCTCCTCGGCCGGGCCGGCGTGACCCGGCGACCGGCGCGTGGAATGGCTCACGGCATCGCGGCGACGGGCTCGGGCTCGAGCGCCGCCGGCGCGTAGTGCCGGCGGTACTCGCCCGGCGACATGCCGCAGGAGCGCGAGAACACCTTGTAGAACTGGCTGAGGTTCGTGTAGGCGACGCTCCGCGCGACGTCGGCGACCGACATGTCGGTCGAGAGCAGCAGCCGCTTCGCCTCGGCCACGCGGACCTGGGTGACGTAGGCCTTGAACCCCACGCCGGTCACGTCCTTGAACACATGGCGCACGCGCGACGGGCTGACGTGGACGACCGACGCGACATCGCCGAGCGTGACCCTCTCCCGGCAGTGGCGGTCCACGTACGCCAGCACTGGCCGGATCTGCTCGCGACGACCAGCCGCCGCACGGACCGCGTCGGGCGACACGCCGGCCTCGGGGTCCCGGTTGACGAGCCCGAGCGCCAGCCGCAGGGTCGCGTCCATCAGGTGGCGCTCGGCCGGGTCACGGCGGTCCGCCGTGGCGCGGAGGCCCGAGAGCAGGCCGGCGAGCTGCGCGGCGAGCGGCGTCCCGCTGCGGACCCGCGGCGTGCGCCCGTCGGCGTGGATGAACGGCGCGAGGTAGCCGCGGTCCAGCTCCCGGCCTCCCAAGGGTGCGATGAGCTCGGGCCGGAAGAGCACGAGCAGCAGGCGCATCGGCCCGCCGCGGTCCGCCAATGCGACATGCGGCTGGGTGTTGTCGATGAAGAAGACGTCGCCCGTCTCTGCCTCCATCGGCCGGCCGCCGAACATGAACACGCCGCGCCCCTGGGTGACGAGGGCGATCTCGAAGTGGTCGTGCCAGTGCATGGGATCGCGGTCGCCGAGCACGGCGTACTCGAGCACCGCGAGCGGGAAGTCCGGGTCCATGGCCTGTTGCCAGACGTAGACGGCCATTGGCAAAGGGTCGGGTGGCGCAGCCGGATCGGACAGGGCCAGTTGGAGCGATGAGACAGGAAGGAGGACCACCCGACGACCGCTTCTGCCACTGCTTCGACCGCTGCTGGCATTGCCGTCCCGGCCTGTCGGGCCGAGCATCGGGAGACGACGCGCGCCGGTTCGACAGGAGTCAGTCCATGCCCTTCCCGCACCTGTTCAGCCCGCTCCAGATGGGGCCGCTGACCCTTCCCAATCGCATCGTCCACGTGCCCACCGACATCAGCTCGTCCCACGCGGACGGCGAGGTCAGCGAGCGCGACATCCACCACCACGCCAACATCGCGAAGGGCGGGACGGGCTTCGTCATCGTGGGCGCGACGACGCCCGACATGCGCACCGGCCGCCCGACGGTGACGTGCCTCGTGGCCGATGGCGACAACTACGTGCCCGGGCTCGCCCGCCTTGCCGAGTCGATGCACCGGTACGGCGCCAAGTGTGCCGTCCAGCTCCAGCATCCCGGCCGCCAGTGCGCCATCCCGCGCTACAACACCCTCGGGGCAACGGACCGCGTCCTCAAGCTGCCGTGGTCGGCCGGCCACGAGATCGTCTACGAGAATGCCGACGAGAAGGGCAAGGAGATACGCGAGGCCTCCATCGCCGAGATCCTCGAGCTGGTCGACCTGTTCTCCGAGGCCGCGTGGCGGGTCAAGCAGGCGGGGTTCGACGCGGTCGAGCTGCACGCCGCGCACGGGTACCTCCTCTCGGAGTTCATGAGCCCCTACCTCAACATGCGGACGGACCGCTTCGGCGGCTCCTTCGAGAACCGCATGCGCTTCCCGCTCGCGGTGATCGACTCGATCAAGAAGAAGTGCGGCAAGGGCTACCCCGTCCTCGTGCGCTACTCCTTCGAGGAGTGGTGCCCGGGGGGCCGGGGCATGGAGGAGGGGCTCGAGACGGCGCGCGTCCTCGAGCGGGCTGGCGTCGCGGCGCTCGACCTCTCGCAGGGCATGCAGGAGTCGCCGGGCGCCGGCTTCGACCCGATGCAGTACCCCCAGGGCTGGGCGACCTACGCCGCCGAGGCGACCAAGCGGGTCGTCAGGATCCCCGTGATCACCAGCCACTCGCTGCGCGAGCCCGAGTACTGCGAGCAGATCCTCGCCGAGGGCAAGACGGACCTCGTGGGCCTCGCCCGCCAGCTCCTCGCCGACCCGTACTGGCCGGTGAAGGCCAAGTACGGCAAGACGAAGTCCATCCGCAAGTGCATCTCGTGCCTCGGCGGGTGCTGGCAGGAGTCGCTGATGGCGAAGCACGAGATCGCGTGCTCCATCAACGCGGCCTGCGGCCAGCCGGCGTACGACGAGATGACGCGCACCGAGCGCCCCGTGCGGGTCGCGGTGGTCGGCGGCGGCCCGGCCGGCATGGAGGCCGCCCGCATCGCAACCGAGCGCGGCCACCTCGTGACGCTGTTCGAGCGCAGCGGCGAGCTGGGCGGCGCCATGAAGTACGTCTGCATGGTGCCCGGCAAGGAGAAGATGCGCTGGTACCTCGACTGGGTGCGCGACCAGCTGCTCGACCTCAAGGTGGACATCCGGCTCAACCACGCGCCCGCCGTCGACGAGCTGCGCGGCTTCGACGTCGTGCTCAACGCCACGGGCGCCTCCTCGTTCGTGCCGCCGGTCCACGGCGACGCCTCGCGGGTGATCCCGTTCGAGGAGACGATGGCCTGTCCGAAGGTGGCCTGCGAGTGCCATCCCGGTGGCCGCAAGATGCGCAAGGTCGGGCAGCGGGTGCTCCTCTGGGGCGACTCGTATGCCGCCGCGGACACGGCGGCCTGGCTTGCGGGCATCGGCCGCCAGGTGACGATCGTCACTGAGAACCGCGAGTTCGCCGCCGACTGCGAGGTCATCCACATGTACGTCGCCCGGAAGCGCTACGCGCAGGACGACGCGGAGGTCCTCCACGCGAAGCCCTACAAATTCCCCGTGACGATCCTCGCCTCGACGACGGTCCACGAGATCCGCGACGGGTCCGTGGTCCTGCGCGACAAGGACTTCGGGCTCACCGAGCTCGAAGTGGACGACGTGGTGACCTGCCACACGCGGCCCCTCACCGAGCTCTTCGAGGCGCTCCGCGTCGCTGGCGTGCAGGTGCTCAACGTGGGCGATTCCGTGGCCCCGCGGAACCTGTACCACGCGGTCAGGGAGGGCTCCGCCTTCGGCCTCGCCGTGGACCAGCACCTGCTCTTCAACCCCAACGGCGCGATCGTGGACCACCTCCCGATCGACGTCCTGGCCCAGCTGACGCGCGAGGACGGGCCGTCCTACACGGCGCAGCGGATGCTGGAGCTGGCAGGGGTGGTCGCGGGCCGGTAGCCCGCCGTCAAAGCCCGGGCGGCGGAGCCTCCCCCCTCTCCCCGCCCTGGCCACCCCTGGTCAGCGCTGCTCGCGGCTCGGCCCGCCTGGCCGGCGACGGGCTGTGGCCGGCCGACGGGCGTGCGCAGTGGCCTCCCTGGGCCGACCGCGGCTGCGCGCCCGGCAGTCGCGCCCCGGCCCTCGCCTCACGGCGAGGCGGTCAGATGCCGGCGGCCCGCTCCGCGCCGTGGACAGCGGCGCCGGTCGCGCCCGCCCACGTCCCAAGCTCCGCCGCCACCAGCACCACGTCCTCGATCGACGTCGTGGTGACGCGCCGCGCGATCTCCTCGCGGATCGGGGCGAACAGCAGCTCGCCCGCCGCCGCGACGCCGCCCCCGAGCACGATCCTGTCCGGCGAGATGACGGTGATCATGTTCGCGATGCCGATCCCCAGGTAGCGGCCCACGTCGCGCAGCCCGCGCAGGGCCCGCGGCTCGCCCTCCCGCGCGCGGCGGACGGCCTCCTCGACGCTCGGGGTGCCGCACGCGGCGCAGATCTGGTCCGCCCGGGCGAACGCCTCGACGCAGCCGCGGTTGCCGCAGTTGCACCACGGCCCGTCGGGGTCGATGGTCTGGTGGCCGATCTCGCCGGCCGTGCCGTCATGGCCCAGGTGGACGCGCCCGTCCACCGCGATGACGCCCCCGACGCCGGTCCCCAGCGTGAGCCCGACCATCGACCTCGCCCCGCGGCCCGCGCCGAGCCGGAGCTCGGCGAGGCCGAACGCACGGGCGTCGTTGATGAGGAACGCAGGCACGCCGGTGGCCTCCGCGACGGGGCCCGCGACGGGGAGGCCCGCCCATGGCCCCGGGACGTTCACGATGAAGCGCGTCCGGCCGCTCACCGGGTCATAGAGGCCGGGGACGCCAATGCCGATGCTCGAGACCGGCCCCCGGTCGGCGATGGCGGTGAGGGCCACCTCCCCCAGTTGGGCCACGATCCCGGCGGGGACCGCCTCCGGCTCCGCGGCATAGCGCGTGGGCACTTGGTCGCGCGCGACCGCCTGCCACGCGTCGCCCTCGTGCTCCACGATCGTCCACTTGACGTTGGTGCCCCCGAGGTCGAGCCCCAGGTGTCGGGACGTGGCGCCGCTCACGCTCAGGACTCGGCCGTGACCCGGGTGTAGGCGGCGGCCATGACCACGATGATCGAGCCGAAGACGATCTGGCGGGTGGGCTCAGGCAGGCCGAGGATCGTGAGCAGCGCGGCGAGGACCGTGAGGATCACCGCGCCCACGATGGAGCCCGCGTAGCCGCCCCGGCCGCCCATGATGGACGTGCCGCCGATGACGGCCGCGGCGATCGACGGCAGCACCGAGCTGTCGGCGAGCGAGACGCTGGCGGTGTTCGCGTAGCCCGACAGGATGAGCCCGGCGATGCCCGCCAGGAGGCCCGAGATCACGTAGAGCACGATGAGGACCTGCCACGACCGAGCGCCCGACAGCCGCGCCGCGACCGGGTTGTCGCCGATCGCGTACAGCAGGCGCCCGTACCCGGTCCGTTTCAGGCCCACCAGGATGAGCGCCATGACCGGCACGAAGACCACGAGGCTGTACGGGAGCACCTCGACGAAGGCGCCCGAGCCGAGGGTCCGCAGGTTGGCCGGCACGCCGGCGCCCGTCTGGACGTTCTGGAGCTGCCAGACGTTGGCCAGCCCCAGGACGACGAAGTTCATGCCGAGGGTCATGATCAGCGGGTGGACGCGGAACACGCCCACGCCGACGCCGGACACGAACCCGGCCAGCGACGCCGCGACGAGCGCGATGACGATCCCCTGCACCTCTCCGCCCGGGCTGTGGATCATCGTGGCGGTCACGAACCCGGTCATGGAGGCGACGGCGCCGACCGACAGGTCGATCCCGCCGGTCAGCATGGCGATGGTCTGGCAGCCGGCGAGGATCGCGAGCGGCACCGACCCCTTGATGATCACGCCAGCCCAGTCGATGCTGACGATGCCCGGGTCGACGACCTCGATGACGACGACGAGGATGGCGAGCAGCCCGAGGAGCGGGATGACGGGCTGGTCGCGGAACAGGCCCCGCACGCCCGCGGCGGTCTGCCGGCGGGGACGGCGGCTGGTGGCGGCGGTCATCGGCTTGCCCTCCGGATCTCGAGCAGGCTGCCGAACATCACGACGCCGATCAGGATCACGCCCTGCGCGACGATCGCGAGGTTGGTGTCGATGCTCATGAATGTCATGTCGGTGCGAACCATCTGCAGCACCACCACCGCGATCATGGGCCCGAGCACGCCGCCCCGGCCGCCGGCAAGGCTCACGCCGCCGAGCACGACGGCGGCGACGCTCTCGAGGGTGTAGGGGCCCGGGACCGGGGTCCCGATGCCCGTGCTCGCCGTGAGCGCCAGGCCGCCCAGGGCGGCGAACAGGCCGCCGACGACGTACGAGGCCCACTTCGTGCGGCCCACGGGCACGCCGCTCCGGAACGCCGCCAAGGCGTTGCTGCCCAGGGCGTAGAAGGAGAGGCCGAGCCGCGACCGCGCGATCGGGATCCACACGACGGCGACGACGATCAGCATGACGACAGTCGCCTTGGGGATCCAGTCGACCAGGATCGGCCCGACCGCGAGGTCCATCAGCCACGACGACGCGCCGCCACCGGGCGCCGGCCGCACGATCAGCGCGAAGCCGGCCCAGACGAACGACATCGCCAGGGTCACCACGATGTCGGGGACCTTGGTCGTCACGACGAGCGCGCCGTTGACCGCGCCGAGGGCGAGCCCCAGAGCGAGCACGCCGATCACCACGACGATCCCGAACTCGTCGGGCTGCTTGTACATCGCCGAAGCCGCGACGACGCTCGTGAGCGCCATCATCGACCCGATCGAGAGGTCGATCCCGCCCGAGATCACGACGACGGCCTGGGCGACGGCTGCGATCGCGAGCGGCAGCACCGAGGTGCCCAGGCCCTGGATCGCGAGCACGCCGTAGCTCGGCTCCACGATCTTGGCGAACAGCAGGAGCACGGCGAGCAGGCCCAGCAGCCCGAACGTCCAGCCGTTGCGGCGCAGCACGTCGCGCCGGCCAACGAGCGACCGCCCGCGCGAGGCGAGTGTGGCAGTCGTGCTCATGCAGGATCCTCCGACTGCTCGCCCGTCGGAGCATCGCCAGCACGTGGGGCCCCACCGCCGGGCCCATCCGGGTCAGCACCGGCTGCGGCGGTGTCGGCGCTGCCCGGCGCCCCGTCCGGGTTGGCGAACGCGACCGCGAGCTCTGGGATCACCTCGTCGGGCGCGAGGTTGTAGGCCGCCCGAAGCAGGGAGGGCTCGTCGGCGTCCGCCCCGGCGACCTGGGCCACGATGCGGCCGCCGAAGATGACGATGGCCCGGTCGCAGACCAGCTGGACCTCCTTGAGCTCCGAGGTGTAGAGGAGCACTGCTGCGCCACCCTGCGCGAGCTCGCGCAGCAGCACGTAGATCTGCTGCTTCGTCCGGATGTCGATGCCGCGGGTGGGGTCGAAGCAGAGGAGCGTCCGGACACCGGTGGCGACCCAGCGGGCGATCGTCACCTTCTGCTGGTTGCCGCCCGAGAGCCGCCGCACCTCGTTGCCCGCGCGGGCGTCGATCTGCAGGGTCGCGACGGCCTCGTCGACGGTCTTGCGCTCGGCCCCCATGTTGAGCATGGCCCAGTGCCGGACCCCCGCCACGAACGGCAGGGCGATGTTCTCGCGGACCGAGCGCTGCATCATGAGCGCCTCGGCGCGATCGGCAGGCACGTACACGACGCCCGCCTGGATCGCGTCCGCCGGGTGGCGGAAGGCGACCGGCGTGCCATCGACGACGAGGCTGCCCGTGGCCGGGCGGCTGGAGCCCGCAAGGATGTCGAACAGCTCGTCCTGGCCCTGGCCCTCGAGCGCGACCACGCCCAGCACCTCGCCCGGGTGGAGGTCGAACGACACCTCGTGGAGCCTGCGGCCGTCGCTCACGCCCCTGGCCGAGAGGCGCGGCTGGGCGTCGGCCGGTCGCGGCGCCGCCGCCGGGCGCTCTGCCGCCGCCGGGATCTCGGCTGCCATCGGGCCGAGCATCAGGTCCACGATCCGCTTGTCGGAGCCGGCCGTCACGTCCACGACGCCGACGGTCTCGCCCTCGCGGAGCACGGTCGCCCGGTCGCACAGCTCGGCGATCTCGATCATGCGGTGCGAGATGAAGATGACGGAGCTGTCGCCCCCCTTCCGGCGGCCGACGACCTCGAGCACCCGCTCGGTGAGGTTGGCCGGGAGTGCGGCGGTCATCTCGTCGAGCATCAGGACATCGGGCTCGTTCGCGAGCGCCCGCGCGAGGTCGATGACCCGCAGCGAGGCCAGCGGCAGGCGCCTCGCCAGGCTCGTGAGGTCGAGGTCCGGGAGGCCGAGCTCGCTGACCCAGTGCCGGAACGACTCGACGGGCGTGTTGGTGATCCGCAGGTTGGCGCGGATGTCGAGGTCGGGGATGAGGGACGGCTCCTGGTAGACCGAGACCAGGCCGCCCCGGCGTGCCTCGGCTGGGGAGTGGACGGTCCGCTCCCGGCCGCGCACGGCGATCGTGCCCCCGTCGGGGTGGACCGCGCCGGTCAGGATCTTGACGAGGGTGCTCTTGCCAGCACCGTTTGCGCCCAGGAGGGCGTGGACCTCACCCGGGCGCACGCCCAGGGACGCGTTCCGCAGCGCCACGACGGCACCGTAGGTCTTCGAGATGCCGGTGGCCAGGAGCAGCTGGTCAGGCGGATTGGGCGTCATCGGTCCCCGCTGTGGAAGAGGCTGATGGCGGGGGCGCCGACGGCGTCGGCGCCCCCGCGCTGTTCACTTCGCTGGCGCGATCATGCGCCCTTGCAGGACGACGGGACCGTGGCCGGGTTGTAGTCGGTCCAGCCGGGGATCGACAGGCTCAGCGGCCAGAGCGGATCCATGCCGGGCACGGAGATCCACTTCTGGAGGTCGGCCTTGCCCTGGTCGGTCGTGTTGTCGAGGATCTGCGGGTCGAGCAGGACGGTGTTCGGCCGGCCCGCGCCGGTCGACGGGGTGACCGTCTGGCCGGTGAGCAGCTTGTACGCCATGCTCACGCCCGCGCCGCCGACCGACGCAGTGTTGGTGACGGCTGCGCCGACGAGGCCGGGATAGTCGGCCGGGTCGAGCAGCTGCTTGACGAACGCGCCGATGTCAGCGTCGGCGATCGGCACGAACTTCTTGTTGGCGGCCTTGATCGCATCGACGATCTGAGCGCCCATGCCGGAGGCCCAGATGCCCTGGATCTTGTCGTACTGGCCGCTGGAGATGAAGTCGTTGGTGATCTGGGTGGCCGTCTTGGGATCCCAGCCGGTGAAGACGCCGTTGACGTCCGGCACGACGGTGATGCCCGGGTTCTCCTTGAGGGCCTGCTTGAAGCCGATGTCGCGGTCCGAGTCAGCCGGGTGGCCGGCGAGGCCGCGCGTGTACCACACGGTCCCCTTGCCGCCAAGCTGCTTGAACAGCCAGGAGGCGCCGAGGTACGCGTACTTGACCTGGTTGTTGTACAAGTTCCAGGTGTTCGGGTCGGTCACGTAGGCATCGACCGAGACGGTCACGATGCCGGCCTTGTGGGCCTCGGCGAGCGCCGGGTTGAGCGCGTCGGGGTCGTTCGGGTTGAAGACGATCGCCTTGACGTTCTTGGCGATCAGGTCGCGCAGGTCGGACAGCTGCCCGGCCGCGTCCGTGTTGCGGTGGATCACGGTGATCCCGGAGATCTTGGACGTGCCCAGCGCCGCGACCTCAGCCTTGGCGGTGCAGACCTGCTCCTCGCGGAAGCCGTTCCCGACACCGCCGCCGTTGGAGTACCCGATCGCGAACGGGCCAGTGGACTGCGCGCTCGCGGAGGGCGTGGCAGAGCTGCCGCACGCTCCCACGACCACGGCGATCGCCACGAGGGCGGCCAGCGCGCGGGCCTTGCCTAACTGCCGCATAAAGTGTCTCTCCTCCTTGTGGCGGCCAGAGGCCCCGAATGGGCCGCAGGTCCGCCAGGGTCCCCCAGCGATCGAACAGACTCGACCCGTCACCCACCTCCTTGCTGGTCGATCGCACGGGCGAGCCGCCGCGCATGCTCTCGATAGGCCTGTTCGAACAGCTCTCGGGACCGCTCGGTGCCAACCGCGCTGGCGCGGGTGATCACTGGGGGCATGGCTCCCCGCTCCACGAGCAGCTCGGCGGTCCGAGACTTGATGGCGTTGACGATGGCCACCGCGCCGATTGTGGACAGCGGCCCGACCGGGCTCTCGAGTCCCGGGATCGAGACCGCCGCGTCATCGGGCGGGCTGCACAGGTCGAGGACGAGGTCGGCCTCCTCGAGGAGGCGAGCGCCGGCGGCCGGCTCCGGCGGTCCGGAGAGCGACTGCGCGACCGACGTCACGGCGATGACGCGCAGACCCCGGGCCCTGGCGCCGCGCGCCATCTCGACCGGGACGGCGGCCAGGCCACTGGCCGAGAAGATCATCATCACGTCGCGGGCGCCGAACCGGAAGTTGGACAGGATGACCTCCGCCAGCCCGGGCACCCGCTCGATGAACATCGCCTGGCGCTGGCCGTTGGCGCCCACCACCTGCGTGTGGAACGTCATCGACAGCTCGGCGATCGGGTTGAACCCCGGGTAGGAGCCGTAGCGCGGGAACATCTCCTCGACGGGGATCCGCGAGTGGCCCGTGCCGAAGAGGTGGACCAGGCCGTCCGAGGCGATCGCCTCCGCGCACCACGCGCTCGCCGTCTCGATGCCTGCTGCCTGCGTCGCCGTGAGGCGCGCGAGCACCTCGGCAGCGGCGCTGAGCCAGGTCGCGGCGGCCGTCACCGGCCGACGACCTCGAAGGCCGGCACTCGCTCGACTGGCTCCCAGTGGCCGCTGCGCATCGACCGGTAGGCGGCGTCGAGGACCGCATTGACGGCGAACCCGTCCGCGAACGTCTCCTGCGGCGCGCGACCATCGGCGAAGGCCCCCACGACGTCGGCCATCATGAGGTCGTGGCCGTGGACGCGGACCTCGTCCGGGACGGGGAAGACCCAGCCCGTCTCGGCATCGGCCTTCTCGACGACGTAACCGGCCGGGCGCTCGACGAACGCCTTGAGGGAGCCCACGCTGATGTCGGTGATCAGGCGACCCGCGTCGCCGTACGCCTCGAAGCGGCCTTCGAGCCCGCCCTTGGAGCTCCAGGACACGTCGATGGTCGCGGCCCGCCCATCGGCCAGGCGCATCACCATCATCGCGTTGTCCTCGCCCGTGGTCCGCTCGCCGTGGACGAGCGTCGCACCCCAGGCGAACACCTCCGCGACCTCCGCGTCCTTGCCGAACAGGAAGCGGGCGTACTCGGCCCCGTGCGAGGCCATGTCCAGCAGGGCGCCGCCGCCCGCGAGCTCGGCGTTCCAGAAGTGCGCCGCGTGGGGCCCCGAGTGCCCCTCGCGAGCGCGGACGGTCGTGAGTCGGCCGATGGCGCCAGCCTTGACCATGTCGCGCATCCGGAGCAGGTCGGGGTTGAAGATCACGTTCTCGAGGTAGGCGTTGAACACCCCGGCCTCGGTCACCGCGCGCAGCATCTCGCCCGCCTCGACCGCATTGCGCCCGAGCGGCTTGGTGCAGGCCACGCCCTTGCCGGCCGCGGCGAGCGCCACCACGGCGTCGCGGTGGAGGTGGTTCGGCAGCGACACGACGACGAGGTCCACCTCGGGGTCCGCGCACAGCTCGTCCAGCGACGCGATGGGCCGGCAGCCGAAGCGCGCGGCGTAGGCCTCCCGGCGGGCAGCGTCGGCGTCGCAGGCGGCCACCAGTTGGGCCTCGCGGACGTACCGCAGGCCCAGCGCGTGGAACTCGCCGATGAAGCCGCATCCGAGCATCGCGATCCGGACGGGCGCCATCAGTAGCCGCCCCCCAGCGCGCTGTTCCCGGCTGGCGCTGTGGCCAGACCCGCCTTCCGGGCCCGGAAGTCCAGGATGATCGCCTCCGTCGCCGTGGCGCCGATGCGGGTCACGCCCAGCTCCATCACGGCGAGCAGCGCGTCGAGGGTCCGCACCCCGCCCGCGGCCTTGACCTGGATGTCCGGGCTGGTGTTCGCGCGCATGAGGCGCAGGTCGTCATGGGTGGCGCCAGAGGGCGCGAAGCCGGTGCTCGTCTTGACGAAGTCCGCGCCCGCGGCCTCGGTCAGCCGGCACGCCCGGACCTTCTCGTCGTCGGTGAGGTAGGCGTTCTCGAAGATCACCTTGACGATCGCCCCGGCAGCGTGGGCGACCTCGACCACCGCCGCGATGTCCGCCTGCACGTCGGCGTCCCGACCGGACTTGAGAGCGCCGATCTGGAGCACCATGTCGATCTCGGTTGCGCCCTCGGCGAGGGCCTGGCGCGTCTCGGCGACCTTGATCGCGGTCAGGTGGTTGCCATGCGGGAAGCCGACGGTTGAGCCCACGTGCACGTCAGTGCCCGCGAGCAGCGCGGCGGCGCGCGCGACGTCGGCGGGTCGGCAGCAGACCGAGGCGACGTCGTAGATCGCGGCCAGCCGGCAGCCGTCCTCGATCTGCTGGTCGGTCAGCTCGGGGCGGAGCAGGCTGTGGTCGATCGTCTTGGCGATGTCGCGCTCAGACAGGCTGGCGATGTCGAGGGTCATGGCACTCCGGGAGAGACGCCGCTTGCGGCCACGAGCCGCGGTGGTCGCGCGCTGGGTGCTCGATAATCGATGATGGATGCTAGGGGCAGCCCGACCGAGCGTCAACCCTCGGACGGGGGGCCGGATGTCACCTCAATGGCAGTACGGACGGAGGACGTCCCGCGCGATCAGGAAGCCCTGCTTGACCTTCTCGTCGGTCCCCTCGAAGCGGCGGTCCTCGTGCTCGATGATGCAGTCGCCCTCGTAGCCGGCGCGGTACAGCTCGCCGTGGACGATCCCCCAGTCCACCTCGCCCAGGCCCGGGATGCGCGGCACCTGCCAGCCCATCCCCATCGAGAGGATCCCGCGCTCGTAGAGCCCGTCGCGGTCGATCATCAGGTCCTTGGCCTGGTAGTGGAGGACGTGCCCCCCGAACTCGCGCAGGAAGCGCCCCGTGTCGATCATCTGGAGGACGAGGTGGCTCGGGTCGAAGTTGAGTCCGATCGTGTCGCCCCACTGCTCCAGGATCCGCCGCCACATGCGCGGCGTGGTGGCGATGTTGTGGCCGCCCGGCCACTCGTCGTACGAGAACAGCATCGGGCAGTTCTCGAGCGTGATCTTGCGGCCGTGGTCCCTCGCGTACGCCACGATGTCCGGCCAGATCTCGAGCGCCCGCTCCCAGTTCTGGTCCTGGTTCAGGGCCCCGTCGCCGCCCATGAACGTGTTCACGAGCGGGACGCCCATCTTCTCGGCCGCGTCGATGACCTTGCGCAGGTGGCCGATGACCTGATCGCGATGGGCGGCATCGGGGTGCAGCGGGTTGGGGTAGAAGCCGAGGCCGGAGATGGCCAGGCCCTTGGACTCGATCTCGCCCCGGATCTCGCGCGCCTGCGACGCCGAGAGGTTGGCGACGTCGATGTGGCTCGTGCCGGCGTAGCGGCGGGTGGGCCCCTCCGCCCTCGGCCAGCAGGCGATCTCGAGGACCTCGAACCCCTCGGACGCGGCCCAGTCGGCCACCTCCATCAGCGGGGTCTCCGGGAACGGGGCGGTCAGGAGGCCGAGCTTCATCGACTGTGCTCCTCCGGGACGCGGTGGGAACGGACACCAGGGCTCATGCGGGTCACCGGGCCACCTCGACCCAGCGGCCGGCTCGCGCGCTCTCGAGGACGGCGTCGCCGATGGCCATCTCCTCGTGACCCGCTTCGAATGTGGCGTAGCGCGGTTGCTCCGACGGGCGGCCGGCGAGCACGTCCGCGTACACCGCGGTGAACACCGCGCCGAACGTGTCCGCGAACCCCTCGACGTGTCCGCCGGGCAGTCGCGCCGCCGCCGCGCCGTCAGCGTTCATGAGGGCGGGGTTGCGGAGCAGCTGCTCGTTGGGACGGTCGCGGTGGCCGATCCACAGCGAGTCAGGCTGCTCCGAATCCCACGCGACGGCGGAGGAGGAGCCGTCGATCTGGTAGGCAAGGCTGTTCTTGCGGCCGGGCGAGAGCTGGCTGATGTCCACCGACCCCCGGGCGCCGCCCTCGTAGCGCAGGAGGATCGACGCCGTGTCCTCGGTCCGGATCTGGACCGGGACCGTCTCGGCCGCGCGCTCCGTGGAGAAGGTGACGACGGGGCCCGCCGGCTTCCGGCGGACCGGGATGAACGTCGTGAGGTCCGCCATGACGGCCTCGACGCGCAGGCCCGTGAGGAAGCTCGTCAGGTCCAGCCAGTGGCTGCCGATGTCGCCCACCGCGCGCAGCGCCCCGCCCTGGTCGCCCTCGAGCCGCCAGTTCCAGTCGGTGTCGAGCAGCAGCCAGTCCTGGAAGTAGTGGCCGGTGACCAGCCGGACGTCGCCCAGCTCCCCCGCCCCGACCATCGTGGCCACGTGCTGGTTGAGCGGGTACCAGCGGATGTTGAAGTTCACGGCGTTGACCAGCCCGCTGCGGGCCGCCAGGCCCACCAGCTCGCGCGACTCGGCCGAGGTCAGCGCGAGGGGCTTCTCGCAGACGACGTGGCGGCCGGCCGCGAGGATCTGCTTGACCTGCGGGTGGTGCAGCTCGTTGGGGCTCGTCACGTGGACGACCTGCACCGCATCGTCGGCGAGCAGCTCGTCGAGGGTTGCGTAGGCGCGGGGCAGGCCGAGCTCGCGGGCACGCCGTCCGCCGAGCTCGGCGGACGCCTCCAGCAGCCCGACGACACGCACGCCGATGCGGCGGAGCGCCTCGATGTGGACGGTGCCGATGAAGCCGCTGCCGATGACGGCGGTGCCGATGTCCGAGCGGAGCTGCATGCCGGGTGTCCCCTCCCGGGTGCGGTCCCGGCACGACGCCGGGCCAATGTGGTCGTAGCAGTCTATACGGGTCACATACGCCATGGACGTCGATTCAGCACCCTTCGACGCGTTGCGCACCAGCGTGAAAGGGGTCGTTGCGGGCGCCACGCAGTCGACAGGCCGGCGATGGAGCGTGACCATTGTGCGCAGCCTTTTGTCGTGGACCCGACAAAAGTCGAACGGTGGCGATCCTAACCGCTATCATCGCCCCGTGGACTTCCCGCCGATCCAGCCGGGCCCCCTGCCGGACGAGGCGCTCGACGCCCTCGTCGCCGTCCTGGACGAGATCCGGCTCGGGCGGTCGCGGTCCCGCGCCGAGCTGGTTGCGCGCACGGGCCTCTCCCGCGGCGTGGTCGCGCAGCGCGTGTCGGAGCTGATCGACCGCGGCCTCGTCATCGAGGGCGACCTCGGGCCGAGCACCGGCGGCCGGCCGCCGCGCCAACTGGCCTTCCGGGCGCATGCCGGCCACCTGCTCGTCGCGGATCTCGGGGCCACGTCGATCGACGTGGCCGTGACGACCCTCGACGGGCGGATCCTCGGCCACCTCGACGAGCCGACCGACATCGCCGCCGGCCCGGGTGCCGTCCTCGACCGCGTGGACGAGCTCTTCGAGCGCCTCCGCGTCGTCACGCGCGACCTGCCCGGGCGCCCCTGGGCGGTCGGGATCGGCGTGCCGGGGCCGGTCGAGTTCCGGACGGGCCGCTGCATCTCCCCGCCGATCATGCCGGGCTGGGACGGCTACCCGGTCCGCGAGCGGTTCGGCGCCCGGTACGGGGCCCCCGTCTGGGTCGACAACGACGTCAACGTGCTCGCGCTCGGCGAGTGGAGCTCGGGGATCGCGGTGGGCCACGACAACGTGGTCGTCGTCAAGGTGGGCACGGGGATCGGCGCAGGGATCATCTCGGACGGCCGCCTCCACCGCGGGGCGCAGGGTGCGGCGGGCGACGTCGGGCACATCCAGGTGGCGGGCGCGCGACCCGTGGTCTGCCGGTGCGGGAACACGGGCTGCCTCGAGGCGCTCGCCGGCGGCGCCGCGCTGGCCCGCGACGGCGAGGAGGCTGCCCGGTCGGGCCGGAGCCCGCGCCTCGCGGCCGCGCTGGACCGGAGCGGGACCGTGACCGCGGAGGATGTCGCGATCACGGCCTCGTTCGGGGATCCGGTGGCGCTCGAGCTCCTGCAGGCGGCTGGCCGGCAGATCGGGGCGATGCTCGCGGGCGTCGTCAACTTCTTCAACCCCTCGCTGGTCGTGGTCGGCGGGGGCGTGGCCCGCTCGGGCGACGCGCTGCTGGCCGCCCTGCGCGAGACCGTCTACAGGCGCTCGCTGCCGCTCGCGACACGCGACCTGCTGATCCAGCGATCGACGCTCGGGACGCTCGCGGGCGTGATCGGCGCCGCGGCGATGGTGGCGGGCGAGCTCTTCGCGCGCGACGCGCTCGCCCGCTGGGTGGAGGCCGGCGTGCCGGCCGCGGACATCACCGGGACAGGCGCGCCGGCAAAGCCGACGGGCGGGGCCGTTCCGCCCGCCGTGCGCCCCCGGGCTCAGCCGCCCGCGATCACCCGGTCCACGTAGTCGCCCGTCCCGGCGTCCTTGAGGATCATCTTCACGCGCCCGTCGGGCAGCACCTCGCGCTTGATGACCGTGCTTCCCTCGTAGGTCTCGCCGGTCGCGGTGATGCGGGCCGTCGAGCCGCCACGCCATTCGTGAAGGTCCACCGGCTCCCAGGCGCCGCTGCTGGCGGAGCGGTAGGCCGCGTCCATGACCGCGTTCACGATGTAGCCGTCGTAGAAGGTCTCACGCGGGGTCGCGGCGCCGTCGAGCGCGTTGAACATGTCGGTGAACATGTCCACGTAGCCCAGCTCGGACACCTCGTCCCCCACCGGGAACAGCCAGCCGACGGCGGTTTCCGCCTTCTCGGCCACGTAGCCGCCGCTACCGCCCGTCGAGAACATCTCGTAGCCGGTCCGCAGGAAGTGGTCGAGCCAGATCGTGCCCTGGGTGCCGGCCACCTCGTCGCGCAGGTCCATGCCGCCGCGGAAGGTCCAGCTGACCTCGAACTGGCCAATGGCACCCGATTCGAACTTGATCAGCGCGATCGCGTTGTCCTCATCGTCGATCGGGTGGACGAGCGTGTCGGTCGTGCACATGACCGAGACCGGCCGGTTCCCCTTGCCCACGAAGTTGCGGATGATCTCGATGCAGTGGCAGCCGAGGTCGATGATGGCGCCGCCGCCGGTGAGCCGGCCATCCCAGAACCATGCGCTGTGCGGCCCGGGGTGCGCCTCGCGCGACCGGACCCAGGTGACGTCGCCCAGGGCGCCGTCCTCGACGGACTTGACGGCCTTGAGCGTCTTGGGCGTGTAGCACAGGTCCTCGAGGTATCCGGCGAAGACGCCGGCCCGCTCGACCGCCTCGAGCATGCGCCTCGCCTCGTCGGCATTGCGGCCCAGCGGCTTCGTGCACAGGACTGCCTTGCCGGCTGCCGCCGCCTCCTTGACCGCCGCCTCGTGGAGGTGGTTCGGCAGCGCCACGATCACGACATCGGTCTCCGGGTGGCGGATCGCCGCCTCCATGTCCGTCGTGGACTCGGGGATGCCCCATCGACCCTGGAACGCGCTGCCGCGGCCCGCACTGCGCGAGTAGACGACGCGTACCCGGTCAGCGCCGCGCTGGCCGTGCAGCGTCATCGTGTAGAAGTCACCGATCAGGCCGGTGCCCAGCAAGGTGATCGAGTGGGGCCTCATCGCGTCTCCAGGCGTGTCGAGCGGGTGGGCGGGTGCGACGGGCGGGGCGGGGCGGAGCCAGCCCGGGCCGGGCGCGATTCTAGGCCGGTCAGCGGTCGCGCGAGCGCTCGCCGAGCGAGCGCCACTGCTCAGCAGATCCGGGGCAGCTGCTCCCCGACCAGCATGTCCACGATCCGCTCGCTGCCCACGATCGTGCGCATCGTGACCATCCCCGGGTGGTCGGCGACCACCGTGCCGATCCGGGAGGCCTCGGCGCCCTCGGGCGTCGCGCGCATGGCCGCCAGCACGGCGTCCGCCGACCCTGACGGGACGATCGCGACCAGCTTGCCCTCGTTCGCGACGTGGAGCGGGTCGAGGCCCAGGAACTCGCAGGCGGCGCGGACGGGGCCCGGGATGGGGATGGCCGGCTCGTCGAGGACCATGCCCACGCCCGACGCCTGTGCGATCTCGTTGAGCGCCGACGACAGGCCGCCCCGCGTCGGGTCGCGAAGGACGTGGACGTCGGGCTCGACCGCCGTGATGGCCGCGGCCAGCCCGGCCAGCGACTGCGTGTCCGACGCGATCTCCACCTCGAACTCGAGGCCCTCCCGGACGCTCATGATCGCCACGCCGTGGAGCCCGATGGGGCCCGACAGGATGACGGCATCGCCCGGGCGGGCACGATCGGCCGCCGGGGCGACACCCTCGCGGACCAACCCGATGCCCGCCGTGTTGACGAACAGCCGGTCGGCCGCCCCGCGCCCCACGACCTTGGTGTCGCCCGTGACGATCTGCGCGCCAGCCTTGCGCGCCGCCGCGGCCGCCGACATCGTGATGGTGCGCAGCTCCTCGAGCGGGAGCCCCTCCTCGATCACGTAGGCGAGGCTGATCGCGACCGGCGTCGCGCCCATCATCGCGAGGTCGTTGAGGGTGCCGTTGACCGCCAGCTCACCGATGTCGCCGCCCGGGAACCGGATGGGCGACACGACGAACGAGTCGGTGGTGAACGCCAGCCGCACTCCGCCCACCTCGAGCACCGCCGCGTCGTTGAGCACGCCGCCGGGCGACGCGGAGGCCAGCGCAGGGGCCAGCAGGTCGCGCATCAGGGCAGCTGACAGCTGGCCGCCCGAACCGTGGCCCAGGATGACGCGCTGGTCCTCGGGGATCGGCGCCGGGCAGGCGACGCCCTCCGCGTCGATGGTCACCAGCCGCTCGGACTCGGCGGTCATCGCCCGCCCTCCGCGCCGGGCGCCACCTGGATCAGCGGCATCAGGGGCGCGAAGCCGCCAGCGGTATTGAGCCCGCGGCCGGCCGAGTAGAACGCAGCACAGGTGCCCTCGGACGACACCATCGGCGCGCCCAGCGGCTTCTGCGGGGAGCACAGCGTCCCGTACGCGGTGCAGTCGAGCGGCAGCTTGTCGCCGGTCAGGATCGCGCCCGCGATGCAGGCCGGGTGCTCGCTGGTGTTGATGTCGCCCACGTCGAACTTCTGCTCGGCGTCGAAGCGCGCGTACTCGGCGCGCAGGCGGTAGCCGGACATCGGGATCTCGCCCACGCCGCGCCACTTGCGCGGACCCACCTCGAACACCTTGAGCACCTGCTGCTGGGCCAGCGGCACGCCCTCGCGGGTGACGGCGCGCGTGTACTGGTTCTCCACCTCGAACCGCCCGTCCTCGAGCTGGCGGACCGCCATGTAGATGCCCTCGAGCAGGTCGAGCGGCTCGAATCCGGTCACCACGATCGGGACCCGGTACTTGGCCGCAATCGGCTCGTACTCGGTCCAGCCCATGACCGCGCACACGTGCCCGGCGGCGAGGAACCCGGTGACCTGGTTGGTGGGCGAGTCGAGCAGCGCGGTCATGGCGGGCGGCACGAGGACGTGCGACACGAGCACGCTGAAGTTGTCGATCCCGCGTCGGGCGCACTCGGCCACGGCCATCGCGTTGGCGGGCGCGGTGGTCTCGAACCCGACCGCGAAGAACACCACCTGCTTGGCGGGGTTCGCGAGCGCGATCTTCACCGCGTCGAGCGGGCTGTACACGATGCGCACGTCGGCGCCCCGGGCCTTGAGGGCGAGCAGGTCCGTGGTGGAGCCCGGCACGCGCAGCATGTCGCCGTAGCTGGTGAAGATGACGTCCGGGCGGGCGGCGATGGCGAGCGCCTTGTCCACCTGCTCGAGCGGGGTCACGCAGACCGGGCAGCCCGGCCCGTGGATCATCCGGACGCCCTCGGGCAGCGCCTCGTCGATCCCCTGCTTGACGATCGTGTGCGTTTGGCCGCCGCAGACCTCCATGAGGGTCCAGGGCCGCGTCGTGATCCGATGGATCTCGGCCAGCAGCTTCTTGGCGAGCACGGGGTCGCGGTACTCGTCGAGGTACTTCATGACAAGGGGCCCGCCATGGTGCTCGGCGGCAGCGCCGGGTTGAACGTGAGCGCCTCGGGGGCGTCGTCGGAGACCACGGCGGGCGCGTCCATGCCGGGGCCGAGGGTCATCAGCTCCGGGTCCATCACCCCCATCTCGTCGAGGATCTCGAGCGTCTTCTTCGCCTCCGCCTCGTCCACCTTGGAGATGGCGAAGCCGACGTGGACGATGACGTAGTCGCCGAGCTGGACGTCGGGCAGGTAGGCGAGGCAGGCGTCCTTGCGAACCCCGCCGAAGTCCACCTTGCCCATGGCCAGCCCGGCTTCGTCGCGGATCTCCGTGACCCGCCCGGGGATCCCGAGGCACATCGTTCCTAGCCCTCCTGGCCCGGTGCGCCCGAGGCACCGGCTGCGAGACGCGCCGCGGCGACCGCGGCCTGACCATAGCTGACCCCGCCGTCGTTCACGGGGACCTGGCGATTGATGAACACGTCGAAGCCGTCGGCGGCGAGCTCCCGCAGCAGCGTGGATGCGAGCCGCCGGTTCTGGAACACGCCGCCCGAGAGGCACACCGTCGTGGTGCTGGTCCGGGCGTGGGCGTCGGAGAGGAGCTCGCGAGTGACCTGCGCGATGGTCGCCTGGAACCGGGCGGCGAGCACGGGGCCCGATTCGCCCGAGCCCAGCAGGGACGCGAGCGTCGGGCGCGGGTCGTAGACCAGCAGGTCGTCGCGGTACGCCAGCCGGTAGGGCAGCGGGTCCGCGCGGCGGTCGCCTGCCGCGAGCTCGAGGTCGATGGCCGCCTGCGCCTCGTACTCGGCCACGTCGCGGATCCCCAGCAGCGCCGCCGCCGCGTCGAACAGCCGGCCTGCGGACGACGCGACTGGCGCGTTCAGCCGCCGGGCGATCTGCGTCCGCACCAGCGCCACCTCGCGCGGGTCGAGCCGCTCGAGGAACCCGGCCGCGAGCTCTTCCGCGGCGGGCATCCCGCGGATCGCCCCGTCGTCGAGGTCCTCGCTCCCGTAGAGGTAGCCGAGCGCCATCCGGTACGGGCGCTTGACCGCGAGCGCGCCACCGGGCAGCGGCGCCCGGGCGAACCGCGCGAGCCGCCGGTAGCCGCGCAGGTCGGCCAGCAGCACCTCGCCGCCCCAGAGGGTGCCGTCGTCGCCCATGCCGAGCCCGTCGTAGGCGACGCCCAGGAACGGCTCGGTGATCCCGTGCTCCGCGGCGCACGAGGCCACGTGCGCGTGGTGGTGCTGGACGGCGATGCGCCGGTTCGCGGGGAACCGCGCCACGGCGTGCTTCGTGGACAGGTACTCGGGGTGGAGGTCGTGGACGACCACCTCGGGGTCGAGGGCGAGCAGCCGCGAGAGGTGCTCCAGGCCGTCGGTGAAGGCGCGATGGGTCGCGAGGTCCTCGAGGTCGCCGTTGTGCGGCGCCACGTGCGCCCGCTCGCCGCGCGCCAGGGTGAAGGTGTGCTTGAGCTCGGCCCCCACGGCGAGGAGCGGGACTGGCGTCGCGATCGGCAGCGGCATCGGCTCAGGGGCGTAACCGCGCGCCCGCCGGACCACCGACTCGCGGCCGGCGATGACGCGCGTCACGGAGTCGTCGTACCGGGCGCGGATCTCCCGGTCGTGGACCAGGAAGCCGTCGGCGATGCCCGCCAGGCGCGCGAGGGCGTCCTCGTCGTCGGTCGCGAGCGGCTCGTCGGTCAGGTTGCCCGACGTGAGGACGAGCGGGCGATCCAGGTGCGCGAGCAGCAGGTGGTGGAGCGGCGTGTACGGCAGGAACACGCCGAGTCGGCGGTTGCCCGCGGCGACCGAGCGGGCGAGCACGGAGCGCGCGGCGGGGCGCGCCTCGAGCAGGACGATGGGCCGGGCCGGGCCGGTCAGCAGCTTGCGCTCCAGCACGCCCACGCGGCACAGGGCCTCGGCGGCCGCCGCGTCGCGGACCATGACCGCGAACGGCTTCGCCCAGCGGCGCTTCCGGTCGCGCAGGCGTCGGACCGCGTCCTCGTCGGTGGCATCGCAGGCGAGGTGGTACCCGCCCAGGCCCTTGACCGCCACGATCTGCCCCTCGCGGAGCGCTCGCACGGCCGTCACGAGCGCCTGCTCCGCCACGGCCGAGGGCGCGGGCGTGCCAGTCGCCTGCCAGGCGATGCGGGGACCGCAGGCGGCGCAAGCCACGGGCTCGGCGTGGAACCGGCGGTTGGCGGGGTCGCGGTACTCGCGCTCGCAGGCATCGCACAGCGGGAAGGCGCGCATCGTGGTCTGGGCCCGGTCGTAGGGGAGCTCGTCGATGATCGTGGCGCGCGGCCCGCAGTTGGTGCAGTTGATGAACGCGTAGCGGTACCGCCGGTCGGTGGGGTTGAACAGCTCGGACAGGCAGTCGTCGCAGGTGGCGATGTCCGGCGGGAAGAGCCGTTCCTGGGCGGCGGCGGACACGCTCTCGTCGATCTGGAACCCGGCCGGGAGCGCCGCGGCGATCGCCGGGTCGAGCGGCACCGAGGTGACGCGCTCAACCCGGGCGCGCGGGGGCGCATCGGTGCGCAGGCGCCGTGCGAAGGCGTCGAGCGCCGCGAGGGTGCCGGCGGCCTCGATCTCCACCCTGCCCGCGGCATTGCGGACGCGGCCGTGCAGCCCGAGTTCAGTCGCCAGGCGCCAGACGAACGGACGGAAGCCCACGCCCTGCACCACCCCCTCGACGAAGAGGGCGTGGGCGGCATGGTTCGGATCGGCGGCCGGGACGCGCACGTCCGACTGGACGGTTGCAGCCATGCGCATAGCGTCGTCGCGCAAGGTCGGCCCAAGATGTGCCGAACGGCCCGAAACCATGTCCGGACGGACGGGGGCTCGCCGCGCCTGTTTCCCCGCTGCCCGCGGCCGCGTCGCGGGCAGCGGGACCGCCGGGGCACCGCACGCCCGCGCTGGGGCGAGGCCTGCGCTCGCCCGGACGAACCGTCAGCCAGCGATATCGACTCCGGCCGACTCCCCGGTGTCGCGCGGCGTCGACGCCATGACCTCGGTGATGACCTCGGTGCGGGTGATCCGGTCCCGGTTCACGAGGACGACATCGCGATGCGTCGGGGCGGCGTCGCGCCCGGCGAGGCGGAAGTCCACCTCGGTCATCGGCACGAAGCGCACCCACTTGGCCAGCGAGGCCATCGGCAGAGCGCTCGGCGGCCGGTGCAGATTGCCGGTGACCTCGAACGGTCCGACCTGCATCCACACCCGATCGGTGATGGTCCGGAGGCGACGCGTGGGGTCGCCCCGATGGCCGTCGACCTCGATGATGTGGAGTTCGTAGCGCTCCACGTCAAGCTCGTCCACCATCATCGTGCGCCCGTCCTCGAGCGCCTCGAGCGTCGCGCCGAAGAAGGTGAGGAGGTCCGCCTGGTTGACCTGATCGCTCAGGCGCTCCTCGCCAATGCTGACGTCCCCTCGAACGACACAATCGCCCGCCCAGGCGACCAGCTGCTCGCGCATGGCGATCTCCAAGCTGCAGGCGACGGCGGGTCGAACCGTCGTGCCGCACGCGCAGCATACGCCGCCAGTCGTGGTGGGGAAGAGAGCCGTCCGGGGTGGTTTGCAGGCGCACCGCACCCCCCGTTTGGAGGGCCGTCAGGTCAGGGGATCGCAGCGGCAGCCTGCTCGGCGAGCGCGGCGTCCGCCGTCGTGATCACGAGCACGACGTTCCCCTGGGGCCGCAGGTAGTAGAGCATGCCCCCGTCGCCCAGATCGAACTTCGTCCACGGCTTGCCAGCCAGCGTGATCGTGCTCTGCTTGACGGCAGACCCGGTCATCCCGAAGTAGTCCATCGTCAGCAGGCGGACCTTGGCCGCATCGAGGCCGGTCACCGAGACTGCGGTCACACCGAGCACGGGATTCCCGCTCGCGTCATTGGCCGCGGCCTGCGCCATGTGGAGGTCGTCGGGCTGCTTGCCATCGGCCGCGAGGGCGACGGCCGCCGGCTCGCCCTCGGACAGGGCCGCGCTGCCGAGCTGGCTGGCCGTCGTGAGCTGGAGGGAGCCCACCTTCGTCGGCAACAGCTTCTCGAGCTCGGGCGCATCGTGGGGGAGGCTGCTTGCGTCATTCGACGGCGAGGCGTTGGCGGACGACGCCGGCTCCGGCGAGCTGATGCTGCCGCCGTCGCCCCCGAGCGCGCGGTCGTAGGCGGAGGCGACCGTCTCGATGTCGGTGGCGGTCGCGCCCTGCGAGGCCACAATGTCGACCAGGATGTCGCCGCGGCGGAACTCCAGGAAGATCGCCCCGGAGTTGGCGTCGGTGGCCTCGAACCCGCCGTCCGAGAGGTCGTTCTTGGTGCTCACGGCCTGGCCGATCTCGCGGGCCGCCGCGGCCGCGCGCGAGAGCGCCTCGGCGGCACCGTCGGGGATGCAGGTGACCGTCGCGAGGACGTTGGGGGCGCCGCTGCCATCGCCGGGGTCTGGGCCCGCGTACGTGGTCGATCGGCGATTCGTGTCGAACGTGGTGCCCCGCATCTGCCACTGGGCCGGCAGGCGGTTGGCGTCGGGCTCAGCGCTCCACACCGCGCTCTGGCAGCTCGAGCCCGTTCCCGCGAGCGTCCGCCAGACGGCGAGGCCGAGGGCAATCCCCGCGATGACGATCGCGAGCAGCGCGAGCTGGGTGGCGGTCCGGCTCGATGCGGCCAGCGCGGCGCGCTCCTCTGACGGTCGGCGGCGCGGCGCCTGGGGCACCTCCGTGGGTGACGGGTACCCGGATCGCGGGTGGCGCAGCGGATTGCGCGAAGGGGTGCGCGGCTCGGTCATTGCGCTAAGGATGCCTTGCGCGGGCGAATGGTGCGGCGTCTCGTCCCGCAAGCGGGGGACGGGGCCCGGGCCCGACTCCCTACCCGTCCTCGGCGAGGCGCCCCGCGCGGAACGCGGCCATGTACTCGGCACCGTAGGGATCACGTCCGAGCAGGAGGTCCGACGCGAGCCGGTAGGCGGTGGCGTCGCGGTCGGCACCGAAGACGCGGCCCAGGTCCGACGCCACCGGGTCGACGATCCCGCTGTCGATCCCCGCCGCCGAGGCGAGGTCGATGAACACGTCATTGAGGATCCGGCGCGCGGGCATCCCGAACGACACGTTCGACAGGCCGCCGGTCAGGTGGACCTCCGGACCGTACTCCGCGCGCAGCTGGCGGGCGGCATCGAGGACGTGGGACGGCGCGTCCGGCTCGACCGCGACCGGCAGGACCAGAGGGTCGACGAAGCAGGCGTCGAGGGGGATCTGCCGGGCGATCGCCAGCTCGACGATGGCGATCCCGTTGCGCACGCGGTCGTCGGTGTCGGCGGGCATCCCCGACGGGCCGCTGCAGGCGAGGATCACCGCGCAGCCCGCCTCCTGGGCCACGTCGAGCACCTCCGGGCGCTCGAGCGACGCGGAGTTGAGCAGCAGCCGGCCCTGCGGCTGGGTCGACGCCGAGACGCCTGCCGCGATCACGGCCACATCCGAGGAGTCGATGGCCACCGGGACCCTGGCGCTCGCCTCGACCGTCGTCACCAGCCAGGCGATCGCCTCGGCCCGGGTGCCGGAATCGGCGGACACCTCGTCCACGTTGAGGTCCAGCCAGTCGGCGCCGGCCGCCTCCTGCCGCGCGGCCATGACGCGGATGTAGGCTGCGGCGGTGTCGGCGTGGTCGCCCGCGTCGAGGCCCCACCGGATGGCGCTCGCGACGTGCTTGATCCGGCCGTTCGCGTAGTCCTTGGCGGCGGCGAGCGCGGGGTGGACGGGCAGGACTCGCCGCTCGCCCGCGTCGTCGAAGCCGATCCCGACCGCCCCGTCGGGCAGTTCGACGGCGTGGCGGCCCGCCCGCCGCACGACGCGGGTCGCGTGGATGTTCTCGCCGATGACGAGGAACGGCTGGCCGACGCGGTCGAGCCTCACGAGGCTTCATCCGGCTTGGGCGCGTCGTCATTCGCGGCCAGGGGTTCCGGCCCGGGCGCGTCGGCCTCGGCGCCGTCCGTCTTCGGGGCCTCCGGCTTCGGCCCCGCGAGGGTTGAGTCGGACCCCGCCGCCACGGGCTTCGTCGGCTTCGTCGCCACGAGGGGCGCCATCGGCAGGGCCGCCCGCCCCGGCCGCCGCGCGATGTGGTCGCGCTCGAGGAACGCGTTGCCCCAGGCGGATGTTCGCTGGAGGGCGTTGTCCTGGATGACCGGCGCCCGGTCGAGCATCGTGAGCTCCTCGCCGTACGGCTTGAGGCGCTTGTAGGCGTCGGCCCAGATGCACGTGTGGCCCGGGACCTCGCACAGCCCGTCGTGCGCGCCGCCGCAGGGGCCGTTGCGCTGGTTCTTCTGGCAGTGGCTCTCGGGGCACAGGTACGCGATGTCCGGCAGCGAGCAGTCGCCGCAGTCGCGGCAGTCGAACATCGGCACCTTGACCGCCTGCTCGAGCATGTGCACCGGCCTGTCGAGGTTGTACTGCTCGACCTTCTCGTAGACCTTCTTCCAGACGCCGAAGCCGGGCGAGTCGGGGTCGAAGGCCCGCTCGTGGACGATGCGGCTGAACCGGTAGAGCGGGTTGACCTTGGCCCGGGCGGCCTTGCGGGCGACGGGCGTGAGCGATCGTGCGTAGGCCTTCGCCGGCTGGTCGGTCGGGAGCCCGTCCGCGTCGCGCTCGAACAGGTGGAACGCCGCGGGCAGGCCCCAGGAGACGTCCTTGAGGAGCGCCTTCCAGTCGCCGGCCGGATGCGCGTCCACGAGCTCGAGGATCCGCGCGATCTCGCCCGCGTTGCGGTGGCCCGAGAGGTAGACGCCCCGGAAGCCGAGCCCTCGGGCGACGATCGCCTGCTTGGCGGCGAGCTCGAGGAAGAACGCACGGCCCTTGTCGGCCCCCTTCGCCTCGCGCTCGGCCACTGCGAGCAGGTCATCGGTGACGACGCAGCCCGGGACCCTGCCGGCGTTGAAGGCGCGCGCCACGGGCGCCGCCAGGATGTACGCGTTGGCGACCGCCGGGATGCCCAGCTTGTCCCGCCGGATCACGGCCAGCAGCTCGGCCAGCTTGCGGGCGTCGTAGCCAACCTGCGCGATGGCGTAGTCGGCACCGCTGCGGACCTTGAGCCCGAGCTTGAGGTACTGCGGCACGAGGTCCCGCTCGACGCGCTTGTAGGGGTCGATGGCGCAGCCCAGGAGGAACCGGTGCGTGTTCGGGTCCGCGCCCGGCCCGGCGGCGATCGCCTTGGCGAGCGCCTCGTCGCCCAGCGCGCGGTACATCTGGAGCAGCGCCACCGAGTCGATGTCGAACACCGGCCGGGAAAGCCCCTCGTAGCCCGACTCCGGGTAGTCGCCGGTCAACGCCAGGACAGACGTCAGGCCGCGGCTCAGGAGCTCCCAGCCCAGGCTCTGGAGCGCGTTGCGGCTGCGGTCGCGACACGCGACGTGGACGATCGCGTCGTGGCCCAGCGCCTGCGCGCTCTCGCCCAGCGTCGACGGGGAGAGCTTCGCGTGCCCGCCCGCGTTGTCGGTGATCGACACGGCGGTGATCCGCGGGTTGCCGACGAGGTCCTGCGCCGCCTTGAGCTGGTTGGCGCCCTTCGCGTCGGCGAGCTCGCCCGCCCACGGCACCAGCTCCACGACCGTGGCCCAGCCCGCAGGGTCCGCGAGCGCCCGCCGGAGGGCGCCGGGGCCGGTGGCGGCGAGGGAGGCCGAGTCGGCTGCGGGCTTCGGGTTGGGGCTCATCACAGGGCGACCTCAGGCGGGAATGGGTTCGAACAGGCAGCCGTCGGTGAACAGGTCGAAGAAGTCGGGCTCGGTCTCCAGCTCCACATGCTCGATCCGGCGCACGAGGTTGTCGAGCGCCGCCTGCCTCCCCCTCGAGAGGAGCAGGGCGCGCGCGCCGGCAATGGAGGCGTTGCCCGCCCGGATCATGCGCTCGGGCGGGGCATCCACCAAGAGCCCGATCTCCACCGCGGTCCGGATGTCGAGCGCATTGGCGAAACCGCCCGCCAAGTACACGTGGTCGAGGTCCTTTGGCCGCAGCCCGAGCCGCCGGAGCAGGACGCGCTGGCCGACCGCAGTCGCGGCCTTGGCGACGGAGAGATGGCTCGCGTCGCTGCGCGAGAACGTGATCCGGGGATCGTCGATGATGCGGAACTCGGCCGAGCCGCCGCGGAACGTGCCCCTGGTGGTCATCCATTCTGCGCGGCGCAGGATCGCCAGCAGGTCCACCAGGCCGGAGCCGCAGATCCCCTCGGGCGGGGCGTCGCCGATGACGTCCACCTCGAACTCGTCGTCGACCAGGCGCGCCCGCTCGATCGCGCCCTCGGCGCCGGGCATGCCGTAGCGGACGCCGCCGCCCTCGAACGCCGGGCCGGCGGGGCTCGACGCCGCCAGCACGCGGTGCCCGTCGGAGGCGATGATCTCGGTGTTCGTGCCGATGTCCACGAGCAGGAACGAGCCGCCGCGCTCGATCGCGTCCACGGCGACCAGGTCCGCGGCTGCGTCCGCGCCGACGTGGCAGGCGATGAGCGGCGCCGCCACGACGCGGCCCTGCGGGTGCATCAGCACGCCGAGCTCATGGGCGCGCCGCGTGATCATCGTCGAGGCGGCCTCGCCCGAGCGCCACGCCGTCTCGGTGACGGAGCGGTACGGGAGCCGGCCGATGGGCGCGACGTCCAGGCCGAAGGCGAGATCGCGCATGGTGGGGTTGCCGACCACCACCATCTCGACCAGCTGCCGCCGCTCGAGGCCCAGCTCCGAGCACAGCCGCTTGAGCTCGTGGTTGAGCGCGCGGCGGAGCGCGAGGCGCAGCTCCCCGGGCCGCTCGGCCTCGTAGCTGATGCGGGTCATGACGTCGCTGCCGCCGAAGCGCTGGGGGTTCTCGATGGACGCGATGGCCAGGACGGCGCCCGAGCGCAGATCCACGAGCTCGAGCACGACGGTCGTGGTGCCCACGTCGAGCGCCACGCCGACGATCGCGCCACCGACGGCGCCCAGGTCGGTGCCGTCGTCGGCCACCACCCGCCCGGCAACCTCGTGCACGGCGGGGTCGAGGTCGGGGTCGGCCCGCTGCTCGTCAGGGGCGAGCAGGATGCGCAGCCGGCGGCGGAGGACGCGGAACTCCACATCATCCTCGGCCGTGGCGACGCTCGCCTGGCAGGCGAGCCGGAACGAGGGACCGAGGAAGGCCTCCTCGTCGGTGCGCGGCGTGAGTTGGTCGGCGCCCGACCGGATCTCCACCACGCACTCGTGGCAGCGCCCCGTCCTGCGACACGAGGCGGGCACGACGACCGAGAGCTCGGCAGCGACGTCGAACAGCGACTGGCCGGGCACGAGCGGGCGACGCTCGGAGCCGTGGATGAACTCGGGCATCGAGAGAGTCTATCGGCTGGCGCGGGGGCTCCGGCCGGGGCGTTGCCATGCGGCGCGACGGTCCGATGGACGGGCGCGTCGCCCGAGGCGAGCGGCATTTCGAACCTATCGAACAAGACTTGGCGACGGTGCGGCCCCGCTCACCTCGACTGGCGACTTGCCCTTCCTATTGAACACGCACGGCTCGCCGACGGCGATCTGCGGTGCGAACCGGCGGTTCTCGATGCCGAGATGGCGGTCGCCGCGCTCAACGACCGCCTCGTGAGAGCGGCCGGAAGCGCAGTCTCCGGCCAAGCCCTGCCCTGAACCGCGGCGATCGGCGAGAGATGTTCGTTCCTATCGAAAAGCGGTGGGTTCGAGGCCAGGCGCGTACCGCACTGAACGCCGCCCAGCGCCTACTGGGTGGACCGGTGGAACGACCAGGCGTCGGCGATGATGTCGCGCAGCGCGGGGCGGGCAGGGACCCATCCCAGCTCGCGGCGGGCCTTGTCGCTGGAGGCGACCGTCGCGGCCGGGTCGCCGCGGCGCCGGGGCGCCAGCTTGAGCGGGATCGGGCGGCCGGTGACCTCGCGGGCGACCTCGACGACCTGCCGGATGCTGTAGCCGTCGCCGTTGCCCAGGTTGTAGACCTCGTGCGTGCCCGGCCGGATCGCCTCCAGCGCGAGCAGGTGCGCGGCGGCCAGGTCCGCGACGTGGATGTAGTCGCGCACGCAGGTGCCGTCCGGGGTTGGGTAGTCGTCGCCGTACAGCATGAGCTGGTCTCGCTTGCCCGCCGCGACCTGGAGCACGATCGGGATCAGGTGGGACTCGGGGGTGTGCCGCTCACCGAGGCGGTCGACCGCGCCCGAGGCGTTGAAGTAGCGCAGCGAGGCGGCGCCCAGGCCGAACCCCCCGCACTCCCCCGCCAGCATCAGATCGACCGCCAGCTTCGTGGCGGCATAGGGGTTCTTGGGCCGGATGACGGCGTCCTCGTCCAGCTTGCTGAACCCCCCGCCGGGCAGCGGCACGACGCTTGCCGCGTCGTACATGGACCCGGTCGAGGAGAAGATCATCCGCGGCGTGCCCGCGGCGCGGACGGCGCCGAGCACCGCCATCGTGCCGCCGACGTTCACGTCCCAGTACCTATCGGGTCGGGCGACGGACTCGGCGACCTCGATCTTGGCGGCGAAGTGCAGCACGCCCTCGAAGCCGGCCCCGGGGGTCAGCACCTGGCCCACCTGGTGCACGGGGAGCCGGTGCAACTCGACCCCGGTGGGCACGGTCTCGGCGAAGCCGGTCGACAGGTCGTCGAGCACCACGACTTGGTGACCCGCCTCGACCAGGGCGTGCGTGACCACGCCGCCGATATACCCAGCCCCGCCCGTCACCAGCAGCTTCACGCAATCTCCTTAGGGCACACCGGCCTCGTCACTAGCCTGACGATACCGAACGATGCCGGCGCTGTCGTGTGGATTGATCTGGTGGATCGTCGGGATGCCCGCGCAGATGGGTCCCGCACGGCGAGGTGACCGGAGGGCGTGAGGCGAGCATCCGGCTGGCTCCGTCGCCCCGTCGCCAGCAGAGCGGCCCCGGCCGAGGACTGGCCGCTCGCGGCGCTGGCCTTCAGGGGCGCCCGCCAGCCGAGCGGCCCTCGGCGACGGGACCTTCCGCCCTACCCCGGGATGCCGTCGGGGCTGGACGCTCCCCGCACCTCCGCCCGCTCATCGAGGGGTTTGTGCTGCAACGCACCCCGAAAGCACCCGCGCGGCCCCTCGCCCTGGCTCCGGCTGCCTGGTGCGGCGTCGACTCGCTGTTCCCCGCGGCGGGCCAGCTCGGCCGCAGACGCCTCGCGCGGTGGTATCCAAGGTTCGGCGACCTGCCCGGCAAGCCGCCACCACGGGACGAGGGCCCCATCCCGCGGATCGGGACGACCCTGGAGCGCGCCGAACACGTCCCCCGGACGGCTCCCCGGCCCTGATCCGAGCCCACGCGACGCACCGCCAGCCGGCAGCACGCCGGCAGGCAACCGGAGGAGACACACACCATGAGCGAGGAACTGTTCGCCCAGATGCGCCAGGCCGTCATCGACGGCGACACGGCTGCGGCGGCGGCCCTGGCCGAGCAGGCGCTGGCGGACAACATCCCGCCCCTCGACGCGATCGACAAGGGCTTCGTGCCGGGCCTCACCCTCGTGGGCGAGCAGTTCGGTGCGGGCGACCTCTTCCTGCCCGACATGATGCTGGCCGCCCGGGCCATGCAGAAGGCGATCGCCATCCTCGAGCCCGAGATGAAGCGGCAGGCGACCCAGCGCCACGTGCTCGGGCGGGTGGTCCTGGGCACGGTCAAGGGCGACATCCACGAGATCGGCAAGAACCTCGTGGGGATGATGCTCGCGACCAGCGGCTTCGAGGTCCACGACCTGGGCGTCGACGTGGCGCCCGAGCGGTTCGTCAGCGCCGCGCAGGAGCACAACGCCGACATCGTTGGCGTGTCCGCCCTGCTGACGACAACGATGGCCGGGCAGCGCACGGTGGTCGAGCAGTTCGACGCCGCCGGCCTCCGCCCGAAGTGCCGGGTGATCGTCGGCGGTGCGCCCGCGTCGTCCACGTGGGCGGCCGAGATCGGCGCCGACGGGTACAGCGAGGACGCGATCGGCGCGGTCGCGCTCATCCGCGGGATGGTCGGGGCCTGATCGCGGCCCGCGGGCTCTGCCGGGCGGCGCGCCGCCTGGGGCCGGGCCCGCGGTCCACCCCGGGCGGTCGAACCGCCCTCTCCGGCGGCCATCGCCGCCCCTGCACACGGCTGCCGGGTCGCCAGCTCGACCCGGCCGGAGGCAGACATGAACACGGCTTCGGCAACGGCTGCTGGCGTGCGGCCTCGCCTCGAGGTCCTCTCGCCCGCCGCGATCCGGCGCATCCACGAGGCGACGCTCGAGGTCATCGAGAAGGTCGGCGTGCGCTTCCCGTCCGAGCAGGCGCTCGACGTCTGGGCGGCCCACGGGGCCACCGTGGACCGGGCGACCAGCATCGTCAAGGTGCCCGCGCACATCATGGAGGCGGCGCTTCGAACCGCCCCGCCCGCGTACACCCTGGCGGCCCGCAACCCGGCCCAGGACCTGCCGCTCGACGGGCACCACGTCCACGTCGCCACCGACGGCTGCGGGATCGAGGTCCTCGACCCGTGGACGCTCGAGGTCCGGCGGTCGACGCTCGCTGATGTCGGCGACATCGCGCGCGTCGCCGACGCGCTCCCGCAGGTGGGGTTCCACTGGGTCGCCGTGTCCGCGCAGGACGTCGACCCGGCGACGCGCACGCACGAGGAGCTGCTTGCCGTCTGGCGCAACTCCACCAAGCACGTCCAGACGGAGACCGTGGTCACCGGGCCGGACGCGCGCACGGCCATCGACATGGCGGCCGCGGTGGCCGGCGGGCGCGAGGCCCTCCGTGCACGCCCCGTCCTCTCGCTCATGCAGTGCACGATCAGCCCCCTCGCCCACGACGGCGGCCCGATCGAGGCGTCGCTCGTCGCCGCCGAGGCCGGCGTGCCGGTGGGCTTCATGACGATGGCGTCATGCGCGTTCAGCGGGCCGGCGACGATCGCGGGCTCGCTGGTGGTGGGCAACGCCGAGGTCATCACCGCCATGGCGCTGATGCAGCTGGCGTACCCGGGGTCGCCCGTGTACTACGCGGCGGCGCAGACGGCGATGGACCTGCGCTCGGGCGCCTACACGGGCGGCGGCCCCGAGGACTTCCTGTTCGGCGCCGCCACCAACGAGCTCGCCGACTTCTACAACGTGCCCCTCTCGATGGGCGCGTTCGCCACCGGCGACAAGCGATCCGGCTGGCAGGCCGGCCTCGAGAACGGGCTGTCATCGTTCATGGCGTCCATCTCGGGCGCGGACATGCTGCTCGGCGTGGGGCTGCTGCACGGGTCGCGCATCTGGTCGTTCGAGCAGATGGTGCTCGACTGCGAGATCGCGTCCATCGTGGAGTCGATGCTGCGGGGGATCCCGTTCGACGACGAGGCGCTCGCCCTCGAGGCTATCGCCGAGGTCGGGCCGGGCGGCGAGTACCTCACGCTCCCACACACGCGCAAGGCGATGAAGGGGCTCTGGAAGGCCACCTACATGGACCGGCGCACGTACGGCCAGTGGCTCGATGACCCGGACAAGTTCCACCGCGACGCGCTCGAGAAGGCGCGCGCGCTCATCAAGGACCACCAGCCCGAACCGCTCGACCCGGCGCTCGACGCCGAGCTCGTGGGGCTCATCGAGCGACACCAGGCCACGGCCGCCGTCGGCTGACGGCCGGGCCCCCGATCGCTCTGCCACCTCCTCGTGCCCGGCCGGTCGCCGCTGGCCGGGCACGCTCTCCCTGCCAACCCGGAGACCGTCAATGCGACCCCGCTTCGAGCTCCTCGAGCCTGCCCTGATCGACCGTGTCGTGGACGAGGCGCTGGCCCTGCTGGCCAGCCCCGGCATCAAGGTCGAGGAGCCCGAGGCCATCCGCCTCCTCGTCGGCGCCGGAGCGTCGGCCGAGGGCAACCGCGTGTCGATCCCGGACGCGCTGGTCCACCGGGCGCTCGACACCGTGCCCCACGCGTTCGACCTCTACGACAGGGCGGGCAACCCCGCCGTCCGGTACGGCTCGGGCGCCGTCCACTTCGACCCGGGGTCGTCCGGGGTATCGGTCCTCGATCCCGACACGCTCGAGGCGCGGGCGTCGCAGGCTGCCGACCTAGCGCGGATCACCCGCGTCGCCGACGCGCTGCCCGCGTACGACGCCGTCTCGACCGCCATCGTTTGCCACGACGTGCCCACCGAGATCGGCGACCTGTACCGGCTGTTCGTGTGCCTCGCCAACTCGGACAAGCCGATCGTCACGGGCGCGTTCACGCCGCGCGGATCGGGGGCGATGCTGGACCTGCTCGCGCTCGAAGCGGGCGGGCGCGCGGCCCTGGCGGATCGGCCGCGCGCGGTCTTCGACGTGTGCCCCTCGCCGCCGCTCACCTGGTCCGAGTTCGCCTGCCGGAACATCATGGACCTCGGGCGCGCCGGGGTCCCCGCCGAGATGGTCTCGATGCCGCTGGCGGGCGTGGCTGCACCGGTCACGCTGATCGGCTCCATCGTCCAGCACGCGGCCGAGTGCCTCGCGGGGATCGTCCTGCACCAGCTGGCGGCCCCGGGCGCACCGATCGTGTGGGGCGGGGCGCCGGCGATCGTGGACATGCGGACGGGCGCCACGCCGATGGGCGCCATCGAGACCGCGATGATCGACGGCGGGTACGCGGCTGTGGGGCACTCGCTGGGTCTGCCGACGCACGCGTACATGGGCGCCACGGATTCGAAGGTCATCGATGCGCAGGCCGGGCTCGAGGCCGGGATGACCGCGCTGGTCGGCGCGCTCGCCGGCGTGGACCTCATCTCCGGGCCCGGGATGCTCGACTTCCTGCTGGCGCAGTCGGCCGAGAAGCTGGTCATCGACGCCGAGGTGATCGGCATGGTGCAGCGGCTGCTGCGGGGGATCGGGACGCCGACTGCTTCTCTGGCCACGGCGTCCTTCGAGGCGGCCGGTTCCGAGGGGCGATTCCTGGAGCTGCCCGAGACGCGGCGGCTCTTCCGCTCCGAGCAGTTCCTGCCGTCGCGGGTCATCGACCGGTCGTCGCGGCGGGCCTGGCTCGACGCTGGCGGGCTCGATGCGTTCGGGCGGGCGCGGGATCGCGTCGAGGAGCTGCTTGCAACGCATCCGCTGCCGGCGGTCGATGGCTCCGTGGCTGCGGCGATGGTCGCGTGCGTGCGCGAGGCGGGCGCGCCGTTCGGGCTCGGCGAGGCGTTGCCGGGGGTGCCGGAGGGGTTCGGCGAGGTGCGCGCGGGCTGACACGGCAGGCGCGTGCGCGCCTGGCGTCTGCTGCGCCAACTGGGGCCTTCCCGGGGCGCGCCCTGACTGGTCCCCTGGCATTCCGGGGCCGAGACCGCGGCGCTCCGTCAGCGCCAAACGCTCGGCGGGGGACGGCATTGGGCTCGCCTTGGCGTGCCATGAGCGCGATTTCCGGCCCGTGGCGCGTCTGCCGCGCCGTTCCTCGGGCTACGGCGCCTGACGCCTCGACTTTGGCGTGTTGAGTGCGCCAAGACTGTGGTGCCCGACCCGCGTGAGGTCCGCAACGACGGACTAAGCCACGGGTGAGAGGCGGCTGCTTGAATCCGGGCGTGGCCGACACCTTGATCCTCCGAGCCGTCCACGAGCGCCGACGGGTGGTGATCCACCGGCTTGCGCTGGCGCTCAAGGAGGCGCGCCTCGATCGCGGCGTGTCGCAACGCGCCCTCGCGGCCGCGGCCGGCCTTGACCGCGGCACGGTGTCCCGCATCGAACGGGAGGAGCAGATCGCGACGGTGCCCGACATGGTCGCCATCGCGACCGCTCTCGGCATGGAGGCGAGCATCAAGCTGTTCCCAGCCGTCGGCCCCAGCATCCATGATCGAGTCTCAGCGCCGATCACGGACGCGCTGCTGGGCGTCTCCCACGCGCGGTGGGCGCGCCACCTGGAAGTGTCCGTCACGAAGCCGGACCGAGGGGTGATCGACCTCGTGCTCACGGAAGAGAACGCGGGCGACATCGTTGCCACCGAGATCCAGGGCCAGCTGCGACGCGTCGAGCAGCAGCTCCGCTGGGCGGGGCAGAAGGCGGACAGCCTGGCGTCGGCGGCGGGATGGCCGTGGGGCGTGCGGGAGCCGCGCGTGTCGCGACTGCTCGTGCTGCGGTCAACGGCGGAGACCCGCGCGCTCGTCCGTGGCCTGTCGGAGCTGTTCCGGGCGGCGTATCCGGTGTCAGGCGAAGGGGCGTGGCGCGCACTGACCTCCGGGCGGGAGCGGTGGCCGGGCAACGCGCTGCTGTGGGCCGAGGTGGCGGGCGGTCGGGCGAGGATCCTCGACGGTGCCCCTCGCGGTTCCGGCCGCTGACGCGGGCGCCGCCTATCGACCCTCGAAGCGCGGCCGCCGCTTCTCGGTCAACGCGCGGAAGCCCTCGCGGCGGTCGGCGGAGCGCGCGACCACGTCATACATCGCGTCCTCGGCGGCCTGGCCGTCGCGGAGGGACCCGGCAGCGGCCCGGATCGCCGTCTTCGCCTCGCGCAGTCCGAGCGGCGCGGCCTCCGCCAGCTCGCCCGCGAGCGAGAGCGCGGCCTCGAGCGATCGAGCGGGTTCGGCGAGTCGCGCCACGAGCCCCCACGTCTCGGCCTCGACGCCGGTCAGCCGGCGACCGGTCAGGATGAGATCGCGGGTCCGCGGCCCGCCGACGGCCCACGTCAGCAGCCGCGCCGAGCCGCCGCCCGGGAAGATGCCGACCCGCGTCTCCGGCAGCCCGAAGACCGCCTCGCGCGATGCCACGATGAGGTCGCAGGCGAGCGCGAGCTCGAAGCCGCCCGCGAGGCAGAAGCCCTCGACGGCCGCGATCGACGGGACGGGCAGCTCCGTGAGCTCGGTGGTCAACGAGACGATCCGCTCGTGCTGGTCCGCCAGCTGCGCATCGTCGAAGCCAGCCCGCTCACGAAGGTCCATCCCTGCGGAGAACACCGCCGAGCCGGCACCGGTGAGCACGAGCGTGCGGACGGCATCGTCGACGGCGACCTCGCGGACCGCGACCAGGAGCGCGTCGAGGAGGGCATCGTCGATCGCGTTGCGGGCCTCGGGGCGGTCGAGCGTGAGCAGCGCCACCTCGCCCGCCGAGCCCGCGCGTTCCAGCCGAAGCCCGTCGCCCGCCCGCATGCAAGCAACGTACCGCAGCCCACCGTGGTCTGCGGAACGGACGCGAGCGGCAGGTGCCGCCCGAGGCGCATCCAGGCGTTCCGCGGCTATGGCGAGCAGCAGGGCCGGAACGTCCTGCGAGACGCCAGCTGGCTGTGGTGGCCATGATTGCCGGCGACGCCACAACCCGCAGCCGACCCGACAAGGAGCAGCTCATGACCGCGAACGCCAACCGCCCTGGCGCCCGGCGCCCCGAGGACATCACCCGCCTGTTCGTCGAGCGGACGAACGCCGCCGACATCGACGGCATGCTCGACCTCTACGAGCCGGGCGCAGTCATGGCGTTCCCGCCGGGCCAGCTGACGGTGGGCCACGCGGCGATCCGCGCCCTGTTCGAGCAGATGATCGCCTCGCGTCCAGCGCTCAAGCCCGAGGAACCACTCCAGACGCTGGCCGTCGGCGACATCGCGCTCACGGCCACGCGTGCCAGCGACGAGGCCGGCGCCCGTGCCCAGGTCGTGCGTCGCCAGGCTGACGGCACCTGGAAGCGCGTCCTCGACCGCCCGGACTTCCGCGCCTGATCGACGGCGGGGGGTTCGCGAGCACGGCACGGCGGCGCCTTTCCCGTTCACGCCTCGGGTGAGTGGTATGCGGCTGGCCATGCCAGAACACGCACCTGGGGCGTGTCCTGGACCGCTGCATGCCCAGACACGCCTGGGCAGGGTGTATCGGAGGACCCGGTCACCGAGCACTCTCCTCAGGCGTGTTGCGGAAGTCTGGCGGCCGGCGAGGGCGCCCCGTCTGGCCGGGCCTCGCTCAGATCGGCTCGAACCGCGCCTGGAAGAACCGCAGGTACTTGGGCTCGTAGACCATCCGCAGCCCCCGAGCCGACTCCCGCGCGTCGAAGCACGCCTTCACCGACTCGGCCACGACGTCCATGTGCGCCTGCGTGTAGACGCGCCGCGGGATCGTGAGCCGCGTGAGCTCCAGCTTCGGGCGCTTGTGGTCGCCGGTCTTGGGGTCACGGCCTGCGGACACGATGCCGCGCTCCATCGAGCGGATCCCCGAGTCGAGGTAGAGCTCCGCCGCCAGCGTCTGCGCCGGGAACAGGTCCTGCGCGAGGTGCGGGTAGAAGCGCTTGGCGTCGAGGAACACCGCGTGCCCGCCGATGGGCTGGACGATCGGGACGCCCCACTCGGTCAGCAGCTCGCCGAGGTACCGCACCTGGCCCACGCGCGAGCGCACGTGCTCGTCCTTGACCGCCTCCTCGATCCCGATCGCGAGCGCCTCCATGTCGCGCCCGGCCATCCCGCCGTACGTGTGGAGCCCCTCGAACACCACGACCAGGTTGCGCAGCTCCTCGAAAGTGTCCCAGTCGTTGACCGCCAGCCAGCCGCCGATGTTGACCAGGTTGTCCTTCTTGGCGCTCATCCAGGCGCCGTCGGTGTAGGAGCAGAACTCGAGCAGGATCTCGGCGATGGAGCGGTCCGCGTAGCCGTCCTCGCGCTCCTGGATGAACAGCGCGTTCTCCACCATGCGGGTCGCGTCGAGCATGACCTTGATGCCCAGAGGCTCGCACAGCGCGCGGATCGCCTTGACGTTCGCCATCGACACGGGCTGGCCGCCGGCCATGTTGACCGTGCCGGCGAGCGACACGTAGGGGATCTTGTCCGCGCCCACCTCGTCGATCAGCGCCCGCAGCTTGGCGAGGTCGATGTTGCCCTTGAACGGGTGGAGCGACTGCGGGTCGTGGGCCTCGTCGATGATGACGTCGTGGAACTTGCCGCCCGCCATCTCCTGGTGCTCGCGGGTGGTCGTGAAGTACATGTTGCCCGGGATGTGGTCGCCGGGCTCGATCATCACCTGGCTGATGAGGTGCTCCGCGCCACGCCCCTGGTGCGTCGGGACGATGTGCTTGTAGCCGTAGAAGCGCTGGACCGCCGACTCGAGGTGGTAGAAGTTCACGCTTCCGGCGTAGGCCTCGTCGCCCAGCATCATCCCGGCCCACTGGCGGTCGCTCATCGCTGAGGTGCCGGAGTCGGTCAGGAGGTCGATGTACACGTCGGCGCTGCGGAGCAGGAACGTGTTGTAGCCGGCCTCGGTCGCGGCGGCCTCGCGCTGCTCGCGGGTCGTGGTCTTGAGCGGCTCGACCATCTTGATCTTCCAGGGCTCGGCCCAGCTGCGTCGGCCGTACTGCTGGCCCATGGTGTGGAGCGAGGTGGGGCGGTCCTGGGGCATCGGTGGTCTCCGGCTTGGTCGGGTGGTGGGTCAGGTGCTGGCACGGGCGGGGCTGGCGGGGTCGGGGGTCACGGGCAGGGCGGTCGTGCGCTTCACCTCGCGGACGACGAGGCTGGTCTGGATCCGGGCGATGCCGGGGATGGGAGAGAGCCGTTCCACGAGGAACCGCTCGAGGTCACGCCGGTTGCGGAGCGCCACGCGGAGGACGTAGTCGTGCTCGCCGGTGACGTGGTGGACCTCGAGGACCTCGGGCATCGCGGTGACGGCGTCGCGGAAGCGCTCCACGTCGTCGTGGCCGTGGGCGCGGAGGCCGACGTCGACGAAGCAGAGGAGGTCGAAGCCGGCCTGCTCGCGGTCGACGAGGGCGACGTAGCCCGCGATGACGCCCTCGCGCTCGAGGCGCCGGACACGGCTGTGGGTGGCCGCCTGCGAGAGGCCGATCCGCCGCGCGAGGTCGGCGTTCGCGAGCCGGCCGTCGGCCTGGAGCTCGCGGAGGATGGCGTCGTCGATCTCGTCACGGGCGGGGTGTACCACTCGGATGCTCCGGACTGCTGGGTTCTTCTGGATGTGCACAACAATACCGAAGATCCTTCGGCCGAAAATGGCCGTGGCGAATCGTCCTTCGGCGTCGATAGGAGGCCGGCGGCCGGCAGGCGGCTGGCACGGCTCGACGCGTCGCGCGGTGGCGCAGCGTCACCAAATCCGCGCCGAGCGCTCAACGCCAGGCATCGTCGGCCGAGAATGGTGGCCCGGTTCCAACGATCTGGGCCCCGGCCCCTTGTTCAGCGCGCTTTCGGTGGGTCAGGACCAACGCTGGCTTCGGTGGCCGGCGATTTGGTGGCGATGCGCCAACGGCCGCACGAGGATCGGCCGATTTGGTGGCGATGCGCCAACGGCCGCGTGGGGAGGGGCGTCGGGAGACTCGGCCACCGCCCGGGGGTGGGCCGCGGCAAACGGGCGACCCTGGTTCGCCTCCGGCTCGGTCGTCGGCCGAGTCCGCGGATCAGGGTCACCTCGGGATGAGGTTCGGCTCAGCCGAGAGGCTCAGCCCTCGGCCGTCGGCGCCTCCTCGACCGTCACCGTCCGCTCCTCGGTCCCGCGGACGAGCGACACCTCGAACGGGAGCTTGGCGGCCCCGAGGGCGGTGTGCAGCTCATCGACGTCAGGCGTGGGCTCGCCGGCCACGGCCACGACGAGGTCGCCCTGGGCGATCCCCGCCCGCTCGGCCGGGCTGTCCGATTCCACCTCGCGGACGAGCACGCCATCGCGCTCCGGCAGACCGGTCGCCCGGCGCAGGTGTCGCGCCACGCGGCCGGGCGCAACGGCGATCCCCAGTCGGGGCCGGCTGGGCGACTCGCCGCGACCCAGCGCGTCGACCCGGGCGCGGAACGCGGCGTCGGCGGGCAGCGCGAGGTAGAAGCCCTCGCCCACCCGGTTGGTGTTGAGCCCGAGCAGCGCGCCGTCGGCGTCGAGCAGCGCCGAGCCAGACGACCCGGGGGCGAGCGGCGCGGTGTGCTCGAGCGACCCGCCGATCGGCCGCCCGCCGGGCCCGCGGAAGGCGCGCTCCACCGACGACACGAACCCGAACGAGACGCGCGCCCCGCCCGTGCTCGTCGCTGCCGCTGCGAACACGGCCGTCCCGATGGTGGGCGTCTGGGAGGACCAGGCGAGCGCCGGCGCGCCCGTGGTGTCGACCTCGACGACCGCGAGGTCGCCGTCCCAGTCGACGCCCTTGGCATCGCCGCGGGCGGTGCGGCCGTCGGCGAAGCGGACGGTCACCTGCTCGGCCCGCAGGTTGTGGGCGTTGGTGAGGACGCGGCCGTCCTCGATGACGACGCCGGAGCCGCGGGCACGCGAGCCGATGGCGACGATGGACGGACCGGCTGCCGCGGCGGCTGCGGCGATGGCCTCGGAGAGATCAGTGACGACGGTCATGGCGGTGGGGACTCCCGCTTCGTTGGTGGCGCTGCGGCAGGCATAGGTCCAGGCTCAACCGTCTCGCCGGGCGTCATCGCCACCGAGCCCCACGATGACGTGTCCGGGGCCGACAGAGCGGTCGCCATGTTCGAGCTGGAGGGCGGCCCGATCCTCAGCCTCTGCCCGCGCACGGAACTGGCCAAGGACGCGGGGCTGCCGCTGGACCCGCTCGCGTCACGGGCGGAAACGCGCGGCCGCAGGTCGACGAGGCCAGGTAGCGCGGGGCCGAGAATCGAGAAGCGGCCCGCCGGTTGGCGGGCCGCTTCCCTGCGATCAGGCTGCGCGAACCTGTGAGGCTCGAGGTCCCTTGGGGCTGGCCTCGACCTCGAACTGCACGCGCTCGCCGCCGACCAGGCGATCGAAGACAAGCGAGGCGTCGAGGGCGTCGCGATGGAAGAAGTACTCCTTCGCATCCTCGGCCGTGATGAAGCCGAAGCCGCGATCAGCGACGACCTTCTTGATGGTACCGGTGGTCATGATGACCTCCACGCTTCCCGAACTGGGACTGCACGACGCACGGTCAGTTCGAGAAGGGGGTCGACCACACGGAGCACGCCGCGCAGTGCGGCGAGGGGGACATCATAGCACGGATGTTCGTTCTGCCAAGGACGGGCGATCCCGGGAACGTCGGTGCGGCTGGTACGTGGCGCGCAGGGCGCGGACTGCCGCCGGATGCTCGGGGGTGGTCGGGCTCCATCTGCGGGCCGGTGCACGGCGGCGGGGCGACTTCCGCGACGACAGCCTCCTGCGCTCCGGTACCCTGCGCCGGTTGTGACCGCATCACTCTGGCGCCACGCCGACTTCATGAAGCTCTGGGCCGGGCAGACCGTGTCCGAGCTCGGCTCGGTGGTGACGCGCACGGCCGTGCCGCTCGTCGCGCTGCTCGTGCTCGGGGCGGGCCCGTTCCAGATGGCGCTGCTGGTGGTCTCGGCCAGCCTCGGCGTGCTCCTCGTCGGGCTGTTCGCGGGCGCCTGGGTCGACCGGCTCCGACGGCGGCCCCTGCTCATCTGGGCCGACGCGGTCCGCGCAGTGCTGCTGGCCTCGATCCCCGCAGCGTATCTCGCGGGCATCCTGCGCATCGAGCAGCTGTACGCGGTCGTATTCCTCGAGGGCTGCCTCGGGTCGCTCTTCGACGCAGCGTACCCCGCGTACGTCCCCTCGCTCATCGGCGTCGATCGCGTGGTCGAGGGCAACAGCAAGCTCGCCACGAGCTCGTCGCTCGCGGAGATTGGCGGTCCAGGACTGGGCGGCGGCCTGGTGCAGCTCATCGGGGCGCCCCTCGCGATCCTGGTGGACGCGGTCTCGTTCGTGGTCTCGGCGGTCTCGCTGGCCCTGATCCGCAGCCCCGAGCCGCTCCGCCCCGCGAGGACCTCGCCCGTCCCGATCCGCGCCGAGATCGCCGAGGGTCTCCGGTTGGTCCGCCAGCACCCGATCCTGCTGCCGCTGACCCTCCGGTCGGTGATCGCCCACGTCGCAGGCTCGTTCTACGGCGTCCTCTACACGATCTACCTGATCGAGGAGCTCCACCTCAGCCCGTTGCTGTTCGGGATCGTCGTGTCGGCAGGGGGCGTCGGCTCGCTGATCGGCTCGTTCTTCGCCGCCAGGGTGATCGCGCGGTTCGGCCTCGGCCCCGCGCTGATCTGGACGGCCACGGCGGCCTCGGTCGTCGGGGTGCTGACGCCCCTGGCGGGCGGGCCCCTCCTGCTCGCGACGGTGATGGTGTTCCTGCCGCAGCTGGTCGGCGACGGCCTCCAGACCATCGAGGGCGTGGCGGAGCTGTCGCTCATCCAGGGCGTCGTCCCGAACCGGATCCTGGGCCGGGTCAACGCCACGCTCGAGGTGTTCTCCCACGGGATCGCCTACCCGCTCGGGGCGCTCCTCGCGGCGGGGGTGGCAGGGTGGATCGGCGTCCGGGGCGGGATCGCGATCGGCTGGGCCGGGATGGCGGTCTCGATCCTGCTGCTCGTCTTCTCGCCCCTGCCGCGCGTCCGGCAGCCGTCCGATGTGGCCGCCGTCGAGGGCCCGCGGCCCTGAGGGCCCGCGTCAGGCGGGGGCCGATCATGGCCCTTCCGGCGCGGCGGATCGCTCAGGTGGAGGCCCGGGGGCCGCGGCCGGCCGGTGGGCTCGTCCGCCGCTCCTCCGCCCGCTGCTCGTGCCCCGCCACTCGGCACGGGTCCGCGGCTCGACGACGGGCCGCTCCGCCACGTTCGCAGGACTCCTCGTCAGCCCCGGGCGGTGCCCGGTGCGAGGACGTCGAAGTCGCTCGTCCTGTCCGCGACGGCCTCGGCGCCGATCCGCACAGTCGGGATCCCGAACGGCTCGTCCACCAGCCATCGCCAGCCCCGGTCCGCGAGCCCCTCGAGCGTCTCCGCGGCCACCGCCAGCGTCGCCTCGCGGTGCTCCGCGGCGAGCCCGGTGAGCACCGGCCGGGAACGCGACAGCGCGATGGCGCCGGCCACGTCGACGGCGGCCCGCAACGCGGACGCGCGCGCGGCGAAGCCGGTCGAGCCGCAGCAGAGCAGCAGCTTCACGTCGCCCGCGTCGGGCAGGACCCCCGCGACCAAGGCGTGCCACTCGTTCACCAATGCGCTGTCCGGCTCGAGGAACGCCATGCGGTGCGAGGGGAAGAGCTCGCGGCGCAACGCCACCTCGGCGACGGCACGCGCCGGTGCGCGCGGCTCCTCGCCCAGCCAGGCGGGCAGCGCGCCGACCACCACCGAGTCGGGCAGCAGCCCATCGGCGAGGGCCAGCGAGACGGCGAGCAGCTGGAGGGCGAGCGCTCGGCCCGAGCGGGTCGCGGGGTCCGACGGGAACCCGTTCGCGAGGTCCGACGCGACCACGAGCGAGCTCGCGGGCACCAGGACGCGCGTCCCGCCGCGGGCCAGGAGCCGATGGGCGAACGCGTGGTCGGCGAGGGCCCGGTCAGGGTCGACGAGGCCGCTGACGATCTCGCGCAGCGGGTCGGCGATGACAAGGTCGACCCGCTCGAACGCGGCGATGACCGCCTGGTCCGGCGCCGCCAGCGCCGGCGACTCCGTCACCAGCCGGACGTAGCGGCCGTTTCGCGCGCCGGCGTCGTCGAGGACGGCCCGCAGCACCAAGAGCGCGCGGTGCGCGCCGGTGGGCACCGGCGACCCGGCTGGGTCGAAGTTGGCGAGGCCCCCGCGGGACCCCGGCGCCGGGTGCCATGGCTCGACGTGCGTGCCGCTCCGGGCGGAGAGGTCCGCCAGCTCCCGGCTGGGCGGCACCAGGACCCGGATCGCGCCCGCACCCGCCGCGATCGCGGCGACCGCCTCGTCCGCCGCGTCGACGACGGCCGGCGACTCCAGCGTCACCCCCAGCAACGGGCGCCGGGGCTCGCCCAGCAGCGCCACGAGCTCGCGGCGCGCGGTCCGGTTCGCGTCGGCCCGAGCCAGCGCTGCCGTCGCCATCGCCGACGCGGACCTGTGGGCCCTCGCCCGCCGCTCGGGATCCTCGAGCAGCTCGGCCTCCAGCCCGAGGTCGATGTTGCCCGCCGCCACCTCGAGCGCGACCTCGAGGATCGACAGGTCGTACTCCGCCATCGCGACCGCCATCGGCAGCGTGATCCCGCCGCAGAGGCGGCGAGCGTCGGGCGCGAGGTAGCGGTCCAGGACCGAGGCTGCGAGCGGACGCCCGTCGCGGTCCACGCCGGACACGCCGAGCAGGCGGAGGGCCGCCCGCTCCTGGCCGACCGTCGTGCTGGCACGCGCGCCGGCGCTCCATGCCGCGGCGATGGCCGCTGCCTGCTTCCCGAGCGCGTCGACCGAACTCCCCGCTAGGTCGCGCTGCATCGCCTCAGTATGCGGGGAAGCGTCCCGCAGGGTCTGCCCGGCCGGAGGCATCGGCTCACCTCGGGCGCACATGGTCGACGCGCCGCTGCCAGACTGCCAGTCCAGACTTCAAACCGACTTTGCGATGTGCTGGACCGGAGGTCCAGCCGATGACCGAATTCGTCCGTGGGCGAGCTTCGTGACGCTCCCGCCTGGACTGCCGGTCCAGATCGCGCCGTGCGACGCCGGGGGTCTGGACTGGCAGTCCAGATGGCGTGGGGGCTGGCAGACGACGAGGTGGGCCGGGTGGCGAAGTGCCCGGGAGGGCGTCTCAGCCGGCGTCCGGGGCGGCGCTCCTCGCCGGCGCCCCCATCCAGACGCGTCCGTCCGCGAACCGCTCCGCCTTCCAGATCGGCGCCCGCGCCTTCGTCTCGTCAATGGCGAAGCGCGCCGCCGCGAAGGCGGCGTCCCGGTGGGGGGCCGCGGCGACGACCAGGATCGACGCCTCGCCCGGCGGCACCGCCCCCGTCCGGTGGACGATCGCGAGGCGCACGACGCCGAACCGCGCCTCGATCTCGTCGGCGATCTGGCCCAGCACCGCGAGCGCCATCGGCTCGAACGCCTCGTACTCGAGCCCCTCGACGCGAGCCCCCGCGTGGCGCGCCGCCTCCGCCTCCTGCCCCGGCGCCGGGGTGCCGGGGGTGACGCGCGTGCGCCCGAGGAAGGTGACCACGGCGCCGTCCTCGGGGATCGCCAGGCGGAGGCCGAGGTCGGCTGCGAGGGTCGGCGGGAACGGGTCGACGTGGACCTCGAGGATGCGATTCCGAGGACCGCCGTCGTCGGTTCCGTCGCCGCCGCTCACTGGCGGGATCGCCGCCACCTCGTCCCCCTCGGCCAGCCGCGTGAGAGGCTCGGCGTAGGCCCCGTTGACCGCGAAGCGGAGCGTGTCCCGTCCCGGCGCGAGGGCGGGGACGGCCGCGACCGCCGCGTCCCACGCGTCTGCCACGGTGGCCCCGTCGCCCACCTCGACCGGTAGCTCCTTCGTGCCGGCGGCCTCTCGCTGCATCGCGAACAGGCGGACGCGGACCAGCATCGCCAACTCCTAGACCAGCAGGCCGGCCCCGAAGTAGAGCCCGGCGGCGAGGATCGTCCCCGCCGCAATCGTACCCACGTTGATGTACAGCAGCCCGGTCGCCGATTCCATCGACCTGGATCGCGCCGTCTGCACGGCGGCCCACGAGACGACCAGCGGGAACACCAGCCCGACCATGAGCCGCAGCCAGACGAATAGCGCCCACGGTCCCACCAGCGCCGCGAACGGCCCGCCCGCAGCGCCGGGACCGATCCCGACGCCGACCCACAGCGCGAACAGGGCAGTCTGGATCGCGACGACGCCCAGCAGCACCCGGCTGGCCAGCACCAGCGGCGCCTCCGGCAGCCGGGGCGTCACCAGGTACCAGTGGCCCAGGATCATGGCCGCGAAGACGCCCCCCGTCGCCGCGGCCAGCACGAGCAGCTGCACGCCCAGCATCAGGGTGGCCAGCGCACCGCCCGTGCCCCAGGCGAGCGCCCCGCAGACCAGCGACGCCACGCCGAACGCCAAGGCCGCCCATCCCGGGCGCACGCCCCGCTGCCCGCGGGCGATGGCGACCACGGCGATCAGGGCGAAGACCACGAACAGGCCCATGAGCGGCCGGCGCGGGCCGTCGAACACCGTGTTGGCCACGACCGGCGAGCCCGTGACGGCGGGCGCAAGGCCGTCGTCGGAGAGCCAGGCCAGCAGCCCGAAGCCCGCGGCGCAGAACGCGGTGAACGCGAGGTAGCCGCGGGTGGCCGACGTCCGCAGCCGGGTGAGCAGCACGAACCCGAACGACCCCACGGCGAGGCCCGCCAGGACCGTCCAGTTGATGAGCGCCAGGTTCGCGGCGATCTGGGACGCAAGCACGCCGGGAGTGTAGCCGGGCGGGCCGTTTGCCCCGATTCGTGCGCCCGGGACGGATAATGGCCGGAGTCAACCTGGTGCCGGGACGGCCCCCAGCGACCCACGGCCCCATTTGCAGGCTTCGGAGGTTAGCGATGGCGATCGGGCGCGACACCACCTTCACCTGGCTTGGCCACGCGGCGGTCGAGATGCGGACGCCCGGCGGCAAGGTGGTCCTGTTCGACCCCTGGCTGGGCAATCCCAAGAGCCCGCGGCCGCCCGCCGCCCAGGGCGCCTGCGACCTGCTCCTGGTGACCCACGGGCACGCCGACCACATGGGCGACGCCGTGGCGCTTGCCGCGCGGTTCCGGCCGGTCTGGCCGTGCATCCACGAGATGAGCCTCTGGCTGGCCCGCCGGCTGCCCGGCGGCAGCGACGCGGTGATGGGGATGAACAAGGGCGGCACGGTCGAGGCGACAGGACTGCGCGTCTCGATGACCCCCGCCGTCCACTCGGCTGGCATCTGGGACAACGACACCGGCACCACCGTGTACCTGGGCGAGCCGGCGGGCTTCGTCGTGGAGCTCGAGAACGGGCTGCGGGTGTACCACGCCGGCGACACCGACGTGTTCGGCGACATGGCGCTGATCCGCGAGCGGTTCCGCCCCGACGTGGCGCTGCTCCCGATCGGGGGCCACTACACCATGGACCCCGCTGGCGCGGCGATCGCGACGGAGCTGCTGGGGGTCTCGCACGTCCTGCCGATCCACTGGGGCACCTTCCCCGCGCTCGCGGGCACGCCCGACCAGCTCGAGGCGGCGATCCGGACCCGCGGCGGGACGGCCACCGTCCACCACTGGCAGCCCGGCGACACGGTCAGCTGATCCCGGCTCCCGCTGGAGCGCCTCGCGCCGGTCACCCATGCGGGGGGCCTTAAGGGCGAAGTACCCCCTGCCTTGGCGGTGCAGATCGGTCCCGGGCGCTCTTGTGCAGTTGAGCACCGCCAGCGGGTGCCATGACGATTCGCCAATGGCGTTCGCGCGCGGGCTCCGTATCGTTCACATCGTCCGGAGAGGAACGCCATCCGACTCACGCGTCGTCGACGTCCGACCGGCACGACAAGGCAAACCCGGGGTGACCCGGGGACGCAAAGCCACGGGACTCACCGAGCAGGGCGGTCGAGCCAGCCGGGTTGCCGAATGCGAGCGCGGCCGCAGGGGTGCGCGGAGGTCAGGTCATGCACGAGAACTTCTGGGACGGCACCAAGTGGGTGGCGGAACCGGTGCGACAGGCCCCGCCGTGCGGGGCGGTTCAGGCGCGGTCACGCCGGTGGAGCAGGATGACGGTGGCCCTGGTCGCGGCCGCCGCCCTCGTGGTCCCGTTCAGCGCAGTCGCCGCCGCCTCGGGGGCAGGTGCCTCGATCACGGTGCCGAATGGCGTCTTCGCGGGAACGACGACGGCCACGGTCCACACCGGGCCGGCCACATGGGTGCACGCCGCCTGCTACCAGAATGGGGCGCGGGTCTACGAGCAGTACGTCAAGACCGACTCCAACAACCAGGCAGTCCTGACCCTCGGGCCGACGCCGTTGTGGCCGTCGGGCTCGGCCTCCTGTACTGCCGCTGAGGGGACATGGATGGCCAACGGCAAGTTCAAGGTCACCGCCACGACGACCTTCTCCGTCAGCGGCTGACATGGCCGTCCATCCAGGACGCGCCGACTGAAACAGCGAGCGGCGGGCGGGATGACTCCCGCCCGCCGCTTCCACGTGGCCGACCGGAGGGTCTCCGGCCGGCCGTTCGTCTAGCTGGGGCTCAGCTGCCCGCGAAGGTCAGGCTCTGCGTGGAGCCCGGGACGAGGATCGCCCCGACAGAGGTCGAGTAGGTGTAGGTCCAGGGATCCGGCACCGTGATCGGCAGGGACATACCGACCACACTCTTCGGCGTGTACTTCACGCCGATGTAGAAGATCTGGCCGTTTGTCGAATCCGACACCTGGAAGGTCACCGCGGCTGGATTGCTCGCGTCCTCGGTGGCGCTGCCAATGACGTTGCAGTTGGCGTCATAGAGGGTCATCTGGCTTGTGCTGTCGTTCAGCACGTGGAAGTCGTATGTGCTTCCGGCCTTGTTCGTCTGGTTCACCGTGACGGTGAACGCGCCGCCGGGGGCGACGAGCTTGTCGTAGTAGAAGAACACGCCGGGGTTGTCCGAGCTGATCAGGCCGCCGGAAGTGTTGTAGTTGACCGTCGCCAGAGTCGACGCGGTGCCGCCCGCGAACTGCGAGCAGGTCGTGCCGGTCGGGGTGATCTGGCCGAAGGTCGTGGGCTGGTTGTTGAAGGTCACCGTGACGGGCAGCTGCGCCGGGCAGGTGACACCCGGATTGGCGGAGCTGCTGCAGGTGTTGCCCGCGAAGACCATCGCCACCTGCGGATTGGTGCTCGTGACCGAGAACCCGTATGGGATGTTGATCTCCTGGACCAGGTAGTAGCCCTCGGCCAGGTCTGTGATCGTGATCGGGTTGGTGGTTCCGTCGATCGTCACGTTCTTGAC
>JAJXUG010000012.1 GCA_021783095.1 Chloroflexota bacterium
TGGAGCACGTACTGCGCCGGCGCCTCGAAGTCCGGCTCGAGCTGGTACCGCATCAGCGCCGTCGGCGGCAAGTCGGTCAGGTCGCTCTACGGCGTCTCGTACCTCTACGGCGCGACGAGCCTGTTCAAGGCGGCCACGAGCGCCGCAACGCTGAACGCCGCTGTGGTCACCTCGTCCACGCTCGCCGCCCGCTGCAGTGGCGTGTCCCTCCGCACGAGCGCCTCGACGTCGGCGACCCTCAAGGTCCGCCTGGCGGCGAACGCGCGCGTGACGGCCGTGGCCACCGTCAGCGGCGGCCGCTGGAGCACGTACTGCGCCGGCGCCTCGAAGTCCGGCTCGAGCTGGTACCGCATCAGCGCCGTCGGCGGCAAGTCGGTCAGGTCGCTCTACGGCGTCTCGTACCTCTACGGCGCGACGAGCCTGTTCAGCACCGTGATCATCCCCGCCACGCTGTACACCGCCTGCAGCAGCACCCAGCTCCGCGTCAGCCCGTCAACCTCCGCCACCATCAAGGCCAGGCTTGCGCTTGGCACGAAGCTGGTCGTCTACGGCACGGTGGCGGGGACATCGTGGTCGGTCGCGTGCCCCTCGAGCACTGGCGGAACCACTTGGTACCGGGTGACCAGCGTGAACGGCACGAGCGTGTCGTCGCTGTACGGGCTCAGCTATGTCTACGTCGCCCAGGGAACGACGACGTCCGCGCAGCCTGCCGCGGCCCCGACGCCCACGCCCACGCCGACCCCGACGCCGACCCCCACGCCCAGCGCCACGGCCGCGCCCAGCGCCACGGCCGCGCCCAGCGCGACGCCGACGCCGACGCCCACCCCAACGATGACGCCGATCCCCATCGGCACCCCGCCGCCGGTGCAGCAGAATGCGTGCTTCCCGCCGCCTTCGCCCACCCCTACGCCGACACCTGATCCCAGCGCGTCGGCCACTCCCACGCCGTCGCCAACCGCCACTCCTGCGCCCACACCTACACCGGCATGGGACTGCGTAGCCGGTGTGGACGTGAGCCATTGGCAAGGCACCATCGACTGGTCACGAGTGGCGAAGGCGGGCTACACGTTTGCATTCGTGAAAGCCATCAACGGCAAGGTCGGCACCGACCCGAATACGGAATGTCCGAACTACTGCACCGACTCGTACTACGCGTCCAATCGAGCCAACGCGAATGCCAACAAGATCATCATCGGCGCTTACGACTTCGCGCAACCTAGCCTTACATCTGGCTCGGGCAAGGCCGAGGCTGACTACTTCATCAGCGTCGCCGCACCGAAGTCGGGTGACTTGGTGCCAGTGCTGGACCTCGAGAGTTACACGGATCCCTACACGGGGTTCGCGCTGACGCCGACGCAGCTGCAGACCTGGGTCCGCGACTGGCTCTACGAGGTGTATGCGAAGACCGGGCTCAGGGCGACCCTCTACGTCTCGCCATCATTCTGGTCCACCAGGATGGGCAACACCACCTGGTTCGCCCAGAACGGGTTCCGGACCCTGTGGATCGCCAACTGGTGGGTTACGTCTCCGGCAATGCCGGCTTCGAACTGGGGCGGCTACAGCTGGACGTTCTGGCAGTGGACCAGTTCGGGGACCGTGCCGGGGATTGGCGGGCGCGTGGACATGGACCGCTTCCACTACGCGGACCTGACGCCGTACCGGATCCCGTAGGGGTGGCTCGGGGGCGGCGGCCAACCGCCGTGTGGGCGCGACCGCCGATCACATAGACTCAGCCGCCATGGACCAGAGCGGCCCGACGGCCCCCGCGCCCGAGCACCACCACCCCAGCCGAACGCCGGATCGGCACGCCCTGGTCGACCTCGTCCGGGCGTCCGTGGTGGGCGACGACGAGGCGGTGGCGGGGCCGTTCGGGGTGCGGCGCGTGACGTACGCCGACTACACCGCGTCCGGGCGGAGCCTCTCGTTCATCGAGGACTACATCCGCGACGCGGTGCTGCCGCTGTACGCGAACACCCACACCGAGTCGTCGGGGACGGGACTCCAGACCAGCCGCTTCCGTGAGGAGGCGCGACGAGCGGTGCTCGAGGGCGTGGGCGGCGATCCCGAGCGGCACGCGGTGATCTTCTGCGGCTCCGGCTCCACCGCGGCGATCAACAAGCTCGTGGACGTGCTGGGGCTGCGGCTCCCGTCCGTGCTCGAGGACCGGTACGGGTTCCGGGCGCAGATTCCCGAGGCAGAGCGGCCGGTCGTGTTCATCGGCCCGTATGAGCACCACAGCAACGAGCTGCCGTGGCGGGAGTCGATCGCGGACGTGGTCACGATCCACGAGGATGCGGACGGCGAGATCGACCTCGTCCAGCTCGAGGCGGAGCTGCGGCGGTTCGAGGCGCGCCCGCTCAAGATCGGCTCCTTCTCGGCCGCCTCGAACGTGACCGGGATCGTGTCCGACACGGCGGCCATCGCGCGCCTCCTGCACGCGCACGGCGCGCTCGCCTGCTTCGACTTCGCGGCCGCCGCGCCGTACGTGGCGATCGAGATGGACTCGGCCGATGACCCCGAGGCGGGCAAGGACGCGGTGTTCATCTCGCCCCACAAGTTCATCGGGGGGCCGGGGACGCCAGGCGTGCTCGTCGCCCGCCGGGACTTGTTCCGCAACCGGGTGCCCACGATGCCGGGCGGCGGCACCGTGCTGTACGTCAACCCGCAGGAGCACGTCTACCTCGACGACGTCGAGCATCGCGAGGAGGGCGGCACGCCGGCCATCGTGGAGTCGATCCGGGCCGGGATCGTGTTCGGGCTCAAGGCGGCCGTGGGCACCGACGCGATCCGCGAGCGCGAGGCCGACTTCATCCACCGGGCCCTGCACCGCTGGGGCGCGAACCCCTCGATCGAGATCCTCGGCAGCCACACCGCGGAGCGCCTCTCGATCGTGTCGTTCGTGGTCCGCCACGGCCCGAGGTACCTGCACCACAACTTCGTGGTGGCGCTGCTCAACGACCTGTTCGGGATCCAGTCGCGCGGCGGCTGCTCGTGCGCGGGGCCGTACGGGCACCGGCTGCTGGGGATCGACCTCGAGCAGTCGCACGCGTTCGAGCGGGCGATCTCGAGCGGGTGCGAGGGGATCAAGCCCGGCTGGGTGCGGGTCAACTTCAACTACTTCCTGTCGGAGCCGGTGTTCGAGTTCATCCTCGACGCGGTGGACCTGGTGGCAGCGGAGGGCTGGCGGCTGCTGCCGCTGTACACGTTCGACGCGGCCAGCGGGATGTGGCGCCACCGAGCGGGGCTGCCGGAGCCGCCGGCGTCGCTGCGCGACATCTCGTACGCGGGCGGGCGGATGGCCTATCCGGAACACCGCCACCACGAGCCGGAGTCGCGGCTGGCCGAGTACCTGGCCGAGGCGCGGGAGCTGCTGGCGCGCCCGGTGGAGCCGGCCGCCGCCTCGAGCTTCGGTCCCGACTTCGAATCGCTCCGCTGGTTCCTGCTCCCCGAGGAGGTCGCGTCCGGTGGCTGACTCCGTCCGCGCGGTGCTGGGCCTCGACGTCGGGACCACGGAGGCCAAGGCGGTCTGCCTGGGGCTCGACGGACGGGTGCTGGGGCTGGGCCGCGCCGGGTACGGCCTGGACACAGGCCCGGACGGGCGGGCCGAGCAGGACCCGGGCGACTGGTGGTCGGCGCTCTCGGCAGCGGTGCGCCAGCTGGACCTGGCTGGTGTCGAGGTGCTGGCAATCTGCGGCGTGACGCAGGGGCCGACCCTGGTCGCGACCGATGACGCGGGCCTCGCGGTTCGACCGGCGATCACGTGGCAGGACCGCCGGCCCGGCGACACCGGCTTCGCGCTCCTGCCGCGGATGGCGTGGCTGGCGCGCGAGGACTCGGCCGCCGTGATGCGGGCGGTGTGGCTGCTGCCGGCGTGGGACGCCCTGGGCCTGTGGCTCACCGGGGTCGCGTCCTCGTCGCTCCAGGCGCACGAGGCGGCGCCCGAGGCTGCAGCCCTCGGCGCCGCCGGGATCATGGCCTCGCAGGTTCCCCCGTCGCGGCCCGTGGGATCGCCGCTGGGCGGGCTGCGTGCGATGGCGGCCGCGGCGCTGGGCCTGCGCGCCGGGACGCCGGTGATCAGCGGGGTGAATGACGGGGCGGCGTCGATGCTCGGCGCCGGGCTGCTGGATCCCGGCGACGCGGTGGACACGGGCGGCACGTCGGGCGGCCTTGCGATCTACGCGGACCGTGCCGTGCAGGTGCCGGGGCTGTACTGCGCGCCTGCGCCGCTGCCGGGTCGCTGGGCGGTCGGCGGGGCGATGGCCGCGCTGGGCGCGTCGGTGGACTGGCTGCGGTCCTCGATCCTGGGCGACCGCTGGACGCTCGAGGAGCTGTTCGAGGCGGCGTCGTCCGTGCCGGCCGGCGCCGAGGGCCTGGTGTTCCTGCCCTACCTGGCCGGGGAGCGGGCGCCGGTGTTCGACGAGGGCGCGCGCGGGGCGTTCGCGGGGCTGACGCTGGGCCACGGCCGCGGGCACCTCGTGCGCGCGGTGCTCGAGGGGGCGGCCTACGCGATGCGCCACGTCGCCGAGCCGCTCGCTGCCGCGGGTGCGCCGATGACGTCGCTGCGGCTCGCAGGGCGGCCCACGCCGGGCGACCTGTGGGGCCGGATCAAGGCCGATGTGCTGGGCGTGCCGGCAATCGTGCCGGTGGTCGGCGAGACGGCTGTCGTGGGAGCGGCGATCCTCGCCGCCGCGGGCGCTGGGGCCGTGCCGAGCCTGGCGGCCGGGGTCGCGTCGATGGCCGGCGCCGCGCGGCGTCTCGAGCCCGATCCGGCGACGCACGAGTGCTACGACGCCGGCTTCGCCCGGTACCGCGCGCTGCACCCCGCGCTGCGCTCGGCGGGGATCGGCGGATAGCGGCATGCGGCTCGTGATCGGCGCCGCGCTCGCGGCGAACCTGCTTGCGGGGTGCGTCCACGCGCCCGTGCCCATGCTGTCCGCCAGACCTGCGGCGTTCCTGGGCCCAACCCGGTGTGGAACGCCAGACCGTGGGTTCAGCCTCGCGCCCACCGCCAGATACGAGCGAGGCTCGTGCTGACCGCCGTCAGACTCGCGCCCACCGCCAGATACGAGCAAGGCTCGTACTAGCTGGCCCCAGCGGCGCGATTCGAGTCAGGTACGAGCCCACTTCGTGCTCGGTGCGACCGCGAGCGACCCGGGCGCGCCTTGCACGATCGCGCCTCGTATCTGGCGCGGAGCAGGCCGAGGCCGAGAGGGCGTGGCGAGGCCGCGGGGCCGAACAACTCCGCCGATCATGGTGGAGGCTCGCGTTGCACGAAGCATGTTCGTAGGCGGTGGCGCGGTCGCGAGCGTCGGGCGCGGTCGCGAGCGTCGGGCGCGCCAGGGAGTGACGGCCGGGCGCGTGCTCACCGACGGCGCGCCGGCGCACAACGACGGGCCCATCGCGCACCGGTGGTAGGATCCCGCCACGAGCCTTCGGGGCAGGGTGCAACTCCCGACCGGTGGTAGGGCCCGCGGTGAGCGGGCGAGCCCACGAGCCAAGCCTGGACGCTGGTCCAGGCGCGGCAGATCCGAGGCGAGGCGCAGTCCTCGCCGGCCGGAGCCGACGGTACAGTCCGGATGAGAGAAGGCCGCGGTCGACCGCGTCCCTGCGCGGGGCGGCCGCCCTGCCCCGTCGTGCCCGAGCAACGACGGAGGCACAGCGAATGGACCCGGCACGGGAGCCCGCGACGATGACGGCGACGCCGTCCGTGCACGCCCCGGGCGCCGGTGCCGGGATCAGCCTCAACGGCATCTCGCTCACCTTCCGCGGCGCGCGAACCACCCGCGTCCTCGACACCATCGACCTCGAGGTCCGCCGCCGCGAGGTCGTCGCGCTCATCGGACCCAACGGCTGCGGCAAGTCCACGCTGCTGCGCGTGCTCGCCGGGCTGATCAAGGCGGACGGCGGGGCGGTCGCGATCGACGGCCAGCCCGTCACCGGACCGGACCCCCGCGTGGGGCTCGTGTTCCAGGAGCCGCGGCTCCTGGGCTGGCGGTCGGCGGAGTCGAACGTGCGCTTCCCGATGGAGCTCGCGGGCTGGTCCAGGGAGCGCCAGGAGGCGCGCGCCTCCGACCTGCTCGGTCTCGTCGGCCTGCGCGAGTACGCCCGAGCCCGCCCGGGGACGCTCTCGGGCGGGACGCGCCAGCGCGTGTCGATCGCCCGCGCCCTGGCGCTCGAGCCCAGCCTGCTGCTCCTCGACGAGCCGTTCAGCGCCCTCGACGCGCTCACCCGGGAGCGGTTCAACTTGGAGCTGCTGCGGCTCTGGGAGCGGACCGGCACCACGATCGTCCTTGTGACCCACAGCATCCCCGAAGCCGTGTTCATCGCCGATCGCGTGGTCGTCCTCTCGCCGAGGCCCGCCCGCGTCGTCGCCGACATCGCCGTGGGGATGCCGCGGCCGCGCCGGCTGGTCGACCTCGACTCCGCGCTGGTGTCATCGCTCGCCGCCGACGTGCGCGCGCACCTCGCCGACACCACGGACGACGCGATCGCGATGGAGGAGGCCCGGCGCGCCATCCCGGCCGGCCTGACGCCCAAAGACCGCCCGGCCCGCAAGCACGCCGAGACCGAACCCGGCACGCCTGCCTGGTTCGACCCCTTCCGGCCGGAGGACGAGTCGTGACGGCCGCCGTGTCGGGCAGCACCACCGCCCGCCGTCGGGCCCAGCGCCGCAGCGTGCTCGCCGCGCTCTGGCCCATGGTCGCGAGCCTCGTGGTGTTCGTCATCGTCTGGCAGCTCGTCGTGTTCGTCAGCGGCTTCCCGCCCTACATCCTGCCGGGGCCGCTCTCGGTGGGCCAGCGCTTCGTCCGCGCCTGGCTCGACGGGACGATGTGGCCGAACGTCTCGGCGACGCTGGTCGAGGTGCTGCTGGGCTTCGCGCTGGGCGCCTCGGTCGCGCTGGTGGCGGGGATCGCCCTCGCCCGGTCGCGGCTCGCGGAGCGACTGCTCAGCCCCTACCTCGTGGCCGCGCAGGCGACGCCCGTGCTCGCGCTGGCGCCCCTGATCGCGCTGTGGTTCGGGACGGACCTTCCGTCGAAGCTCGTGATCTGCACGCTGATCGTGTTCTTCCCGGTTGCGGTGGCGACGATGGTTGGCATCCGGTCCGTGGACCCGAGGCTGCTCGAGATGGCCCGCTCGTTCCGCGCCAGCAGCTGGCAGACGATCACGCGCGTGGAGGTGCCCGCCGCGCTGCCGGCCATCCTGGGCGGGATGCGCGTCGGCGTCACCCTCTCGGTCATCGGCGCCATCGTGGGCGAGTGGGCCGGCGCCGACCGTGGCCTCGGCGTGCTGATCAACGTCGCCCGCGGCTCCCTGTTCGACATTCCGCTGATGTTCGCGGCGCTGCTCCAGCTCGCGATCATCGGCGTCGTTCTGTACCTCGTGATGCTGCTCATCGAGCGCCGACTCGTCGGCGAGCGGTGACGTCCCCGTCCGCCACCCTGGAGGTTCGAAGCCCCGTGCACGCCCGCTCCCGCCATCTCGCCGCCTCGCTGGCGGCGCTCGCCATCGTCGTCGCCGCATGCGGCGCCAGCTCGCCCACCGCCTCCCCGTCGGCGTCGGCCGCCGCCACGTCGTCGGCCGCCGCCTCGGCCACGGCATCATCGGCCCCGTCGGCCGCCACGTCGTCGGCTTCGGCCTCGGCTGCGCCCGGTGCGTCCGGCGCCTCGGGCGCCTCGGGCGCCACGACCGCGCTCACCGTCGGCCTGGGCTACATCCCGAGCGTCCAGTTCGCGCAGTTCTACCTCGCCCAGCAGGCGGGCTACTACGCGGCCGCCGGCCTGAGCGTCAAGCTGGGCAACGACATCGACCCCAACCTGGTGACCAAGATCGGCCAGGGCGCGATCGACATCGGCGAGGCCGACGGCACCTCGGTCATCCCCGCCGTGAGCCAGGGCATCCCGATCGTGTACACCGCGACCCTGTCCGGCACCTTCCCGGACGTCGTGATCGCCAAGGCGTCGTCGGGGATCACGAAGCCGGCGGACCTCAAGGGCAAGCGGATCGGCATCCCGGGCAAGTTCGGCAGCTCCTGGATCATGCTCCAGGCGCTGCTCAAGTCGGCCGGACTCACGACGTCCGACGTGCAGATCGTCGACTACCCCGATTTCGGCCAGGCGGCGGCGCTCCAGCAGGGCGCGGTCGACGCCGCCACCGGCTTCCTCAACAACGAGCCGATCGTGCTCAAGAATGCGGGGATCGACACCGTGGTCCTGGCGGTCGACGCGATCACGCCGCTGCAGGGCCCGGGCCTCGTGACCTCCACGGCCACGCTCAAGGCGAAGCACGACGCGCTGGCTGCCTTCACCAGGGCGACCCTGCAGGCGATGGACGACATCACGGCGGATCCCCAGAAGGGCCTCGACGCGACGTTCGCCGAGGTGCCCACGCTCGCCCAGGACAAGCCGCTCCAGGCGCAGATCCTGGCGGCCACGATCGAAACCTGGAAGAACACGCGGACCAACGCGCCGTACGGGACGATCGACACGGCGGGCTGGCAGCAGTCGCTCGACTTCATGACCAGCCTCGGTCTGGTGCCGAACCCCGTGACCGTGGCGCAGCTGACCGATTCGTCGCTGCTGCCGTAGGCGCCTCGTCGGCGCCTCCGTCGGCCCCGGGGTCGCGTGCTGCGCAGCGCGTGATGGCGCCCGACACCGTATCGTTCGGCCTGACATCGTCCCCGTGTCGAGGGCACTCTCGTGAACAACCCGCCCGTCCTGCTCCCCACCCGGGTCGAGGAGGGCGTCGCGCCCGGACTCCGCTACCGGACCGAGGGCGAGCTCGTCCCCGTGCTCCACATGCAGCTGACCGGCCAAGTGCCGGTCTTCTTCGAGCACCATGTGATCCTGTACAAGGACCCCGCCCTCTCGATCGGCATGCACACGATGAAGGGCTCCTTCAAGCGCCTGGTCGCCGGCATGCCCATCTTCATGACCGAGACGCAGGGGCCGGGCGAGGTCGCGTTCTCGCGAGACGACCCGGGCCACGTGCTGGCGCTGCACCTGGCGCCGGGGCAGTCGATCCTCGTCCGCGAGCACCAGTTCCTGGCCGCGACGGGCAACGTCGACTACTCGTTCACCCGCGTGAAGGGCGTGTCGAACATGCTCCTCGGCGGCACGGGCTTCTTCATCGACCGCTTCCAGGCCACGCAGTACGAGGGCGTGGTCTGGCTCCACGGCTATGGCAACGTGTTCGAGAAGACGCTGCAGCCCAACGAGCAGATCGACGTGGAGCCCGGCGGCTGGGTGTACCGCGACGAGTCGGTCGCGATGCAGCAGCAGGTGTACGGGCTGCGGACCGGGATCCTGGGCGGATCCGGCAACCTCGTGTTCAACCGATTCACGGGGCCCGGGCGGGTGGCCATCCAGTCCGCGTACGTGCACCTGCCCACCGAGAACTGACGCGGCCGCCCTTCGCGAGGGCCCGACGGGACGTGGTACGTTCCCGGCGGGGCCCGTAGCTCAGCGGTAGAGCAGGGGACTTTTAATCCCTTGGTCGTCGGTTCGAATCCGACCGGGCTCGCCACTCTCTACGCACGACTCGTGGTCCACAGCGCCGTCTGCGTCAGGGGTGGCGCCAGTCTGTCAGCCATCCGAGTCCTGCGGACTGAGCGGCTGGAGCAGGCGCCGCGATGAGGAGCGGCGCCTTCGGCTCGCGGGCACAGCGGCACCTCGGTGGGCCGGGACGGACAATCACGCGGCCCTGGGAGCATCGAGGGCTCCCGGGGCCGCGTTTCGCGCAAGATCGTTGGCGGTTTGTGCTACATCCAGGATTGGGTCACGGGCAGGCGAAGCGCTGAGCCGTGGAACCGGTGTCGACCGATGTCGCGATGCGCGCACCGGTCCAGAAGACCGCATTGACCGCACGGAGGGACCCCGCTCCCGCGTCGAAGACGAGGACCTCCGAGTAGAACCTGTTGTCGAGGCCGTCGGTGCCGCACAGCGCGAACGCCCTGCCGCCGAGCGACCATGTGCCTCCGGCCTGGGCGACCGGCTCGATGACCCAAGATCCCGCGATCGTGGGCGCGGCCGTCGGGGCCGAGCCCACAGGGGCGCTGCGGAGATCGTGCGGACAGGTGCCGCTGCCAAGGTTGCAGATCGCATCGAGGTTGCCGCTGGTTGCCAGCGTCACCAGTTGATCGACAAGGGCCCGCGCCGCTGCCTCGGTCGGCACGCCTGGCGGCGTCGCCGCGCCGGCAGCGGCAGGGCCGCAGCCGCCGAAGACGACCGCCGCGACGAGGACGATGCCAGCCCAGCGGCCCATCACGGGACGGCGGTGAACCCTGCGGAAAGGGTCCAGACGGCTGAGCCACCCCCCGGCACGCTGATAGCCTGCATGTAGTCGATCTCGCGAGTGTTCGGGTACGGCTGGCCGAAGGGGTAGACGCAACCGCAGCTCCACTGATTCTCGAAGTGGCCACCATCTGAGTACTTGTAGATGTTCCAGCGCTCGCACATGATGCCCGACCCCGTGATACTGACCCCGAGGGCCGTGACGCTGAGCGGCTCGACCACGCACGACCCGCTGACTGATCCCCTCGGGCTCCAGTCGATCCAACTCATCGCAGAGCTGGACGACGCCTTCTGCGCGGCGAGCCAACCGTCATAGATCTTCCCGATTGGGTACGTGTTGGCGGCCCCCACGGTCCCGTACTGCTCGAGCTGGTAGAAGTCGCGCGGGTCGCTCTCGTAGTTCAGCTTGTGCATGACGTAGCAGGAGTCGAGCCAGCCGTACCCGTTGCTCATGCGCGAGAAGCAGTTCTGGCCGATCCACACCCACTGGGCGCTCGTGGCCGGCGCCATCGGGCCGGCAGTCGAGGGCGCTGCCTCGGCGCTCACGTCGAAGGTGACTGTCGGAGAGACACCCGCAGAGGTCGTCTGACCCGTGTCCATCTTGAGGTTCGTCGGCAGGAAGCTCGCGATCAGGTAGTCGCCGTCGCCGACCTTCAGGACGTGTCGTGGCTGGATGGCGCTGGTGTCCCACTTGTGGCCCTGCCATCGAGTGAGCGCCTGCGCCGCGAGCGAGCGGCCCGTCGGAGTGGCTGTCACGTCAGCCACCTGTCCGGCAGATGGCCCTGCGGCCCGCGCGACGGGCGCGAAGGCAGCCAGATACAAGGCAAGCGCCAAGAATGCGGAGAATCGCTTCGGGCTCACGAGCCCCCCTTTCTCTTCGTCCGGCCGACCCGGCATCCGGCCTGTTGCACGGATAGCGGGCGGACCGATGGCCTCGATCCTGCGATCACGCCGACGCTACGCCGCCGAGCCCGCAGGAACAACGAGGGTTACACCCCCTTGAGGCCGACGCCGGGCTCTGATACTGAACCACCACCAGCACCACCCGGCTCAGGGTCCGGTTCGCTGGCGCATGGCCGTCTGCTCGCCATGCGACTTGAAGGAGCCGGAGCCTGGCGCCGAACTCCGGGCGCACGGCCTGGACCCTGGTGCGCGACGAAGAGCTGACCCCCTGCCGGGTCGAGCGGCAAGACCCGTCCAGCGAGGGCCCGACGTCGTCAGCCGGCAGAGGTCGGCGAACCACATCGGAGCCGCGGTTACAGTGGCCGAGGCTCGATCAACGAGGATCGGCACCGCTCATCCGGCCCACGATGCCCGATGGGAAATTGCCTCGGAGTTCTGGCGCGGTCCCGGTCAGCGCCGCGTACTCGCACCCCTCGTCACAGTCTCCCCTGCTGGCGACGGTCATCGTCCCAGGATAGGCGTTGTAGGTCTGCGCTCCGTTGCCGCCGATCGCCGGCGATCCTGACACGATCCCGGCGAACTGGATCACCGCGTGCGCGGCAACGCTCATCGAGAACGCGAAGACGTTCCGGCGCCCGACGACGGCCCTCGCCGCGGGGCCGAGCCCGGCAATGTAGTCGGGATCGTCGAGCAGGCCGTCGCGATCGAGTGCGATGTCGGAGCGGCGGAGCGCGTCGATGCACACCAGGCACGGGCGTTCTGGGCCGACGGCGTGCACCCGCCATGTCGCGATCCGCGGACGGCCGTCGTCTCGAACGAGCACCCGGATCCCGCCGTCGATCACCGGGACGAGGTGGCCGTACGCCAGCGCGTTGAGGACGTGGCGCGGGAGGGGCCGGTCGACGCACGAGAACAGCACATCGCAGTCGAGGGCAGCCCTAAGGCCCGCCTCGGACAGCAGCGTCTCCGGGACCGGCATGAGGACGGGGCTCGTCGCCGTGGCGGAGGCCGACCCCGCGCGAGCTGCGAGATCCGCCTTAAGCGTCCGCGCGCCGACGTCCGCTGCGGTCGCTCCCAGGGTCCGGTCGAGGTTGCGCGTCTCGACCCGGTCGAAGTCGATGTAGGTGATCGAGCGCACGCCGGTGCGGGCGAGGGCCTCCGCCACGAGGCTGCCGACGGACCCGAGGCCCACGATCCCGACGCGCGCGGCCGCGATGTCGCGCTGGGCCTGTTCCCCCCACGCGCTGACCGTCGCGACCTGTGCGGGCGTGGAACCCGGCGCATCGAGGGCGGGGTGCCGGGTCCGGCGAAGCCGGGCCCCGACCAGGGTCCCGAGGAGGCGGCGATCCTGACAATGGCGTGGGTCGAGGCCGGGCAGCCCGGCACGGCTGTCAGCCTGCTGAAGCCCGAGGTGACCAAGCCGGATCCGGAGCCTAACCTCTTGCTGCTCTTCGCGCGGGCAGCCCTCAAGGCCGGCCAGCCGTTTCATGGCGAGGTCGTCTACGCCCTGGAGCGCCTGAGCGAGTGCGACGAGAGCGAGCTCGCGGAGCTCGCAGCCGTGACCCTCCGATTGCGCGAGGCGGAGGACCACGACCGCCAGGTCACGAGCCGAGCCATCGTGAACCTGGCCTCGCTGTCCCCGACAGAGCCCGCGCCGCGCACCGGGTGGGACGCCGAGGTCTCGACCGGCTTCGACGTCCGGCGCATGCCAGCGCTCGTCCTGTGCCCACCGCCCCGATTCGCGAACTGATCCGGGCGGCCCGGCTCCAGAGAACCTGAAGTTCGGGCAGATGCCCGAGCGGGGCGCCCCGTCTGGTCTGCAATCCGCGTAGCGCTGACCCCCGCGTCCGGGAGACGTGCACTGCCCGCGGCCGGCGGCTTCACCATCGGATCCACGCAAAGGGTTCCACCCCCTTGTCGCGTCCCGCCGAATGGCCAACGCTCGCCGGGAGTCGACTCGCAGCCCCGCGGCTCGCCCGCGCTGCACGTCGGCCCATGGTCGTGACGTCGGGGGAGGCGCTGCCCCGGGGCGCGCGGGCGTTGTCCGCGGCGCGGTCGAGGCGCCACTTGGGGGGACTCATCGAGTCCCGCTGGGACAGTCGGAGTGGGGTCGACCTATCCCATCGTGGAGGTGTATCGATGTTCGGCAGACACAGGGTCCTCGCAGCATTGGCGTCCTTGGCCATGCTGCTCGTCGTGGCCGCCGCGCCCGCCTCGGCTCGGAGCATCCCGCGGCTCCCCACTGGCGCCGCGGACTGGGCCACGTTCTCGGCGGCCGAGAAGCAGGCCGCGATCAACTACGAACTCTCGCTCTTCGACCCGCGCACGGCCGTGATCTCACACGTGGGCGGGGCAGGGGCAGCCAGCGCAACGCCGACGGGACAGATGTCCCCGCTGACCGTCACGTGGACCGCCAGCTGCGGCTTCAACCTGAGCAACGCCATCGCGGGCACGTACGTCCAGTCCGACGCTCTCGCGGACGCGAACCAGCAGGTGGCGGCCATCTACGTCCACAGCGAGTTCTACCGGGACGGCAGTTTCCTTGCTGGTCCGAACGACGACGAGACCAATCGCAGCCACGCAGAGGCATGGAGCGGCTGGAACTTCTCGTACACGTGGGAGCACCCCACCTATCGCGTGAAGAGCTGGCACAACATCAAGGTGGGCTCGACCTGGCAGACGCAGCGGTTCTGCGACTTCAGCTGGACGAAGCCGTAGCCCTGCGCTAATTCCCGACGTGTCATCTCGGCCCACTCCGCCGTCCTTCCGGACGCCATGACCAACCCAATCCTGGCAGTCGCGAACGCGCGCAAGTCGTTCGGGTCGCTCCTCGCCCTCGACGGCGTGTCCGTCGCCGTGGAGCGCAGCTCCATCGTCGGCCTCCTCGGCCCCAACGGGGCCGGCAAGACCACGCTCATGCGGATCCTCGTCGATCTGATCCGCCCCGATGCCGGCACGGTGAGCGTTGGCCTCTCCGAGCGATCCGGTCGTGCGGCGCGGATCGGGGCGTTCGTCGAGCGGCCCGCCTTCTACCCCTACCTCACTGCACGCCAGAATCTCGAGGCCCTCGCACTGACGGCAGGCACAGCGATGCCGCAGGCCGGGCGCGAGGCACAGGATGCGCTGGCGCGGGCCGGACTCGCCGATGTGGCCCACCGCAAGACCGGCGGGTTCTCGGCGGGCATGCGGCAGCGGCTCGGCGTTGCCGCAGCCCTCATCGGGGATCCTGACGTCTTGGTGCTCGACGAGCCGTCCTCGGGCCTCGATCCCGCCGGCGCCGCAGAGATGCGGCGGCTATTCGGAGGTCTCCGAGCCGAGGGCGTCGCGATCCTCGTCTCGACCCACCTGCTGGGCGAGGTCGAGCAGGTGTGCGACGACGTGGCGATCTTGAACCGCGGGCGACTGGTGGCGAGCGGGACGATCGGGTCACTGGGACGCAAGAAGTCCGCGTGGCGCCTCGAGTACGACGACCCCGGTCGCGCGAGCCGCGCCGCAGCCGCGCTGGCATCACGCTACGTCGCGAGCACATCGGGCGCCACCGTCCTCCTAATCGATCCAGACGGTGGCGCCTCGTCGCCGCTCGATGTGGTCGCGCCGCTCGGGCTCCTTCCGCGAGAGGCGATGCGCGTCAAGCCGTCGCTCGAGGAGGCCTACCTCGAGCTCACGGGGACGCCGCAAGGCGGGGAGCGGTCTTGATGGGGGGCTGGCGCTGGGGACTCCTTGCAGAGTGGACCCGGCTCTCGAGGCGATGGGACATCGGCCTCGTCTGTGCGCTCGTGCTCGCTGCATGCGTCGCGATGTATGTCGGCGCCTTCCGGGCGGCGGTCGACGTGATGGGCGTCGGCAACCCCGGCAGCTGGGGCCCCGTCCCGGGAGCGCCGCCGCCGGACGACTGGTTCCTCGCCGCGATGCTCTCGCTCCGAGGGCCATACGCGTTCCCAGCGAACCTCCTGACGGTGCTGGACTACGCCTGGCTGCTCCCCGTCGTCGGGGTCTACACGGCCGTCGTGACTGTCGGGGGCGACTTCGGCTGGGGCACGGTCCGGCCCATCCTGATCGCCCGTCGGAGCAGGGCGGCGTTTCTCGCCCAGCGGAGTGTCGCGATCGCCGTCGTGGTCTCGGTATGTCTGGCGGTCCTCGTCGCGGCAGGCCCGGTCATCCAGATCGCCTTTGGCGCGTTCGCGGGGGAGCGGTTCCCGGCTCCGGGCCTGCCCCTCGGGACCTTCGCCGCGGTGCTCGGCGTCAGGCTGGTCACGGCCCTGGCATTTGCCGCCGTCGCCGTGTTCCTGGCCGTCGCCACCAGGAGCGTGTCGGGCGGCTTCGCGTTGACGGCCGCCTTCACGGCCGTCAATCTCGGACTCCAGAGCCTTCCGCCCGGGGGCGCGGCCGGCGTCCTGCGCGACCTTACGCTGTCCGGCTCAGCCGCGGCCGTCCTGGATCGCCTCCGGCCCGCCCCGCTCGACGTCGTGGTCGACTACGACGTCGGGGCGCTGGTTCCCGCTGCCCACCAGCCGCTCGCTCCCCAGCACAGCCTGCCCCCCGAGTTGGCCGCGGCCGCGCTGCTCGCGTGGCTTGTCGCCGCGGTTGCGGCCGCTGCTTGGCGCCTGAGCTCAATGGACATCACCGAGTAGCCCTCGACAACGGCGGCCAGGGCCCGCGCAAGGCCGCGGGGGCCGCGGCTGCGGCCGCGTCCGATGCGTGCGCCGCTCGACCGCGGTCTCGAGGCCGACGCGCGCTCAAGTCCTCGGATTCCGGAGCCGAACTCGGCGCGTCGCCAGCAGACGGATCGGCAGAACACGCCCGCCCGCCGATGGTCCCAGAGGCACGCAGGGTTCCACCCCATTCACTCGACGCGTCGGATGGCCGACGCTCTGCTGTGCCGGGTTCGCCAGCGCATGGCGCGAGCCTGCGCTGAGATCAGCGCGATGGAGAGAAGGTCATGGCCAAGAACCACGACAAGCACGACGGGCACCTCGACGGCGCCGTTCGTGATCGGTCCCAGACGAAGATGCCCACCGGGCACTGGGTGAAGCGCGACTCGGAGAGCGGCAGGTTCCTGAACGTCAAGCACGACGACAAGCCCTTCAAGGGGGTGAGGAAGGAGAAGTAGTCGCGCGGCCCTCGGCAATCGCGGCGACGAACTCGGCGGCAGCGACGCCCCGGTCCTCGACCGGGAGCGCCGGCCGTCCCCGCCCGTCCCCAGTTCGGGCATCTACCTGCGGACGCGATCGCGTCCAATGCCGGGGCCCGGGTCGTGCCACCCGATGGCGGCCGGGCGGCGCCGACGAGGATCACGCGGGTATGCCTATCCGGTTGCCTCAGGAGCGCCCCACGGGTAGTGTCGGGGGATGCCCGTCGAATCGGCAGTCGGCGAATAGGAGGGGGGACGGATGGGGCTCTGGGGCCGCCTCCAGCGCACGCTGTGGACCGGCGAGGTGCTGAAGGACTACGGCGTCATGGGAGACCGGCGCATCGGGTCCGGGCACCGGACCCTCAGCGTCGTCCTCTCCGACAAGCACGGCGGGCGCGTCTTCCTGAAGGAGTCCTGGCGCGCCACCCTCGGCTTCTCGGTCCACTTCATCGAGTTGGACGCCGAAGAGGCCGCCCGGCTTGAGGAGGCGTTGCGCGACGCGATGCCGAGGCTGCGCGAACCTCAGACCTGACCGCTCGCGCTTGCCGGAGGCCCCAGATCTTGCGCTGACCTGAGACAACCGGATAGGCACACACGCGGGATTGGGTCGAGGTCGCCGTCGACGCGCCACAGCCGCCGTCCCCGCAGTCCGCAATGGCAGCGCACCCACGTTGGCGAGCCGGTCAGGCCCGCGGCTTGGTGGGCCGGACGGGGAGGTCGAGGAGCTGCGACCGCTCGGCGTGCACCGCCAGCTCCGTCCGCGTCATCACCTCGTAGCGTGCGAGCAGGCGGGTGATGTAGGCCTCGACGGTCTTCTTGGCCAAGCCGAGGTCCATCGCGATCTCGTCGTTCGAGCGGCCGCGCGTTATGCCGTCGAGGACCTCGTGCTCGCGAGCCGTGAGGGGGGCCCAGGCGGCGTTCCGGCTCACCCGGAGCTGCTCCGGGGTGAACGCGAGCCCGCCTTCGGCGATCAGGGCCACGGCGGCGACGACCTCCTCGACCGGCGCGGTCTTGAGCAGGAACCCACTCGCGCCGAGCGCGACGGCTGTCGAGGTGTACTCAGGCGTCTCGAAGCTCGAGAGGACGAGGAATGCGGGCCCGTCCGGGTGGAGTCGCTGATCGCGGGCGTGCTCGCCTCATCGGCATAGGAGCGAGAGCCCGGCCGGCTGCGGCCGAGGGGCGGGCGCGAAGCCCGAGGCGCTCTATACGCCTCCGCGCGCAACCAGGATTGCGGCCAGGTTGAACCCCGCTCCGATCGACCCGCTCACAATGGCCGCCGCCATCGCGAAACGCGCGATCCGCAGCCTCCCCATGCGCTGCGAGCGCCACGCGGCCAGTACCGCCGCGCCCACCTTGGCGAGGATGACCAGCTGGATGCCGCCAGTCGCCATCAGCGCGAGGACGAGGGGGTTCTGCTCGCCCAGCCCGGTCGGGTGCGCCAGCAGGTAGAAGACGGCCAGGGACGCGGCGTCGAGCCCCTGTGCGAGAACGAGCAGTCCGGGTTTCATGTGCACAGCCTTGCTTCCAGTTCATACCGCCGACGCATCAGCCCAGTCAGCGGAGGCGCCGAATCGCCTCGCAGCCCGCGTCGGCCCATCTGCGGACGGAGTTGCCCGCCGCCCTACCGCGCCTCGATCGAGCGTTTCGAGAGGCCGACGAAGAAGCCCTCGATGGCAGTCCGGGGGGCGTCGTCGGGCTTGGATGCCGCACCGAGGGCGACGAACAGCGGGGCGAAGTGCTCGACCGTGGGGTGCGCGAACGGCATCCCGGGTGCCTTGTCGCGGAACGCGAACAGCGTGTCGAGGTCCCCGCGCGCCAGGGCCTCCGCGGCCCACTGGTCGAAGTCGCGCGACCACTGCGGTGCGCCGGGCTTGCCCGCGAAGTACTCGCCGATGAACGGCAGGCCGTGGGTCATGAACCCCGACCCGACGATGAGCACGCCCTCGTCGCGCAGCGGAGCCAGCCGCCGGCCGATCCCGAACAGGTGCTCGGGGTCCAGGTCGGGCATCGACATCTGAAGGGTGGGGACGTCGGCTGCGGGGTACATCGCCATCAGCGGCACCCAAGCGCCGTGGTCGAGGCCGCGAGCCGGCCGGTCGAGGACGGGCTCGCCCGACGGCATGAGCGCCTTGACCGACGCAGCCAGCTCGGGCGCGCCGGGGGCCGGGTACTGGAGCTCGTAGTAGCGCTGCGGGAAGCCGTAGAAGTCGTAGACCAGCGGCACCGTGCGCGTCGCGCTGATCGCCATGGGCGCGGTCTGCCAGTGGGCGCTGATCATGAGGATTGCCCTGGGGCGCGGCAGGCGGCTCGCCCAGGCGGCGAGCTCGCCCATCCACAGCTCGTCGTCGAGCAGCGGCGGCGCGCCGTGCCCCAGGTACAGCGCGGGAAGGGGGTCCGGCGCGGTGGCGCCAAGGGTCGGCGAGGGGCGGGGGTCGGGTTCGGTCACGGGAGGGGTCTCGAGAGGACGGGACGATGGCGGAACGGCAGGCGAGCGTGCCGGGGCGCGACAGCCTTGGCGGTCGGGCTTCGCGGCCGGCGTCAGGCGAGGGCTGCGGCCGGCGGCGCCAGGAGCACGAAGGCGCTGTCCCAGGCGCCGTTGGCGAGCATCTGGAGCCGGATGTTGAGCCAGGCCATGGCCTCGAGCTCGGCGGCAGCGCTGAGGGGACCGACCTTGACCGGGCGGAACCCAATCGAGGCGGCGAGCTTCGTGAACTCCGCGGCGGCGTCGTCGTCGTCCGTGGCGTACAGCGCGTCGAGCACATGGCCGTGCGCGACGCCGTTCGCCTGGTTGGACGCGAAGATGGTGTTGAACCCCTTGACGACCCGGGCGCCCGGGAGGGACGCAGCAACCACCTCTGCCCCGGAGGGGCCGCCGACTGTGGACAGGCCCGAGTAGTCGGGCTTGATCGGGTTGGTGACGTCGATGACGAGCTTGCCTGAAATTGCGTGGGCGATCTCCGCGGTCACGTCGACGATGGCCGTGAACGGCACCGCCAGGATCACGGCATCGGCGCCAGTGACGGCATCGGCCGAACTGGCAGCGGCCCCCGCGCCGGCCTCCTGCGCCCTCGACACCGCCTTGGCCCGGTCACGCGCCGCGTACGTGACCTCGTGGCCCGCGCCGCTGAACGCCTTGCCCAGCGCGCCTCCGACATTTCCGGCACCGATGACCGCGATCTTCATGGGGACGACCTTCCTTGACACTTTGGTGTCGGCAAATCACGATTGCTATCGGCTCTACTCTGGCACCGTCTCTGTTAGGGGTCAAGCGGGTTGTCTGAGAAGAAATCTACGTATCGCATCGCAAAGTCGACGGAAGGAGCGGCAGCAGCGCCCCCGGCCCGTTTCAACGTGGGCCGTGAGGCGCGGCGCTGGCGTCGGGACCGCGGGCTGACGCTCTCCCAGGTCGGCGAGCGGAGCGGGCTCAACGTGGGCTACCTCTCGCAGATCGAGAACGACAAGGCGATCCCCTCGCTCGAGGCGCTGACCGCGATCGCGGGTGCGCTCGACGTGCCTCCCGCCTGGCTCCTGCTCGACGGGTCCGTCCCCCCTCGCGTCGTCCTCTCGAGCGAGCGTCCGCGGACGGAGGGCCCGGGCGGGGCGCATGTCAGCGAGGTGGACGCCGGGACCTCGCGCGACCTGTGCATCCTCGAGGTGGTCCTGCCGCCCGGCAGCTCGACCGGCGTCCACGCGCACACCGGTGACGAGCACCACGTGATCCTGGAGGGCCGGTGGCAGATGACCCAGGGCGACCACGTCACCGAGCTCGGTCCTGGGGACTACCTCGCCTGGGATCCGCTGGTCCCCCACGACGTCAAGTGCCTGGGGCCCGGGCAGGGACGGATGCTGATGATCTACCCGCGCCGCGGCCGGGACCGGTCGGTTGCAGCCACCCAGGCGGCACCGGGGGAGAGGAGCGTTGAAGCGTGAGCCAGGACGCGATCGTGGCGGGGGGCGCCGAGGCCCCGGTCGTCCTCATCACCGGTGCCACGGGCCCGCTCGGCCATGCGGCCACCGCCCGCTTCGCGCGGGACCGCGCCCGGCTCGTGCTCGTGGGCACCGACCTGGGTCGGCTCAACGCGTTCGCCGCCGAGGCACAACTCCCCGAAGACCGCCTCCTCCTCGTCGCTGCGGACCTGCGCGACCGCGAGGCGGCCCGCTCCATGGCGGATCAGACGACGGCCCGCTTCGGCCGGATCGACGTGCTCGTCCACGCCGTCGGCGGCTGGGCCGGCGGCACCCGGGTCGTCGAGCTCGACCCCGACGAGGTCCGCCGCATGCTCGACAACCACCTCTGGACCACGCTCCACGTGGCTGCGGCCGTCGTGCCCGGGATGGTCGAGCGGGGTTTCGGGCGGGTCCTCGCGGTGTCGTCGCCGCTGGCCGCCAACCCGGGCGCCCGCGGGGCCTCGTACGCCATCGCCAAGTCGGCGGAGGAGGTGGTCCTCCGGTCCCTGGCGAAGGAGACGGCGGGCACGGGCGTCACGGCCAATCTGCTGATCGTGAAGGCGATCGCGACGGCCGACCAGAAGGGGACGCCGCCTGAGGAGCTGGCTGAGGCGCTCGCGTACCTGGCCTCGCCGGCCGCCGGGTCCATCACCGGGCAGCGGATCGCGGTCGGCGGCTAGCGATCGTCAGCTCCCGGCCGGCCCCGAGTGCCGCAGCCGACCGAGCAGCGAGCGCGGCCGCGACGGCGTCAGCAGCCGGGTCGCCAGCGCTCGCGCCAGCGCCTCGTACTCCTCGGGCTGGTTGTACCGCTGTGCGGACAGCCGGACGATCGCGGTCGTCGGCGATGCGCCGGGCTCGAGGGCCGCGGGGACCGGGAACGCGAGCACCGGCACCTCGATCCGCTCCTCCTCGAGCAGCGTGTCGTGGAGCCGGCGCGCAGCCTCGGGCGTCGGGGCGAGACCGGGCAGCGGGATTGCCGCCATCGCGCCGAGCATCGAATCCGGCGCCGGCGGCGCGACGCCGAGCGCCGCGCACACGGCGTCCCGGCCGCGACGGGCCAGGGCCGCGTTGTCGGCCATCAGCCCGGGCCAGCCGTCCGGGTGGAGCCCGCCCACGAACCGGATCGCCGCCGACAGCGCGAGGTAGGGCGAGAAGTCGGTCGTGCCCTGCCAGTCGAACAGCTTGCGGTACCGCGAGCGGTCGGCCCGCTCATCGTTGAACCCGTGCGACACCACCAGCGGGCGCAGCCGGTCGCGCACGTCCGCCCGAGCGTGGAGCACGGCGGCACCCTTGGGCGCGCACAGCCACTTGTGCCCGTTGCCGGTCCACCACGCGGCGCCGATCGCGTCGAGGTCCACCGGAACCATGCCCGGCGCGTGCGCCCCGTCGACCAGCGTGTCGACGCCCTTGCGGTCGAGCTCGCGGACGAGCGCAATAACGGGGAGCAGCAGCGCGGTGGGGGACGTGATGTGGCTCACCAGCGCGAACCGGGTCTTCGGGGTCACGGCCTCGAGGTACGCCTCGGCGGCCTGCGCCGGGTCGTGGACGGGGAACGGTATGTGGGCCAGCACGACGCGTGCGCCGTCGCGCTCGGCGGCCGCGCGGAGGGCGTTGAGCGTGGCGTTGTACTCGTGGTCGCCGGCGAGCAACTCGTCGCCTTGGCTGAACCGCAGCGACGCGAGGACGGTCGAGACGCCCGTCGTGGCGTTGGGGACGAAGGCGATGCCGTCAGGCTCGGCGTGCAGGAACGCGGCCACCTCGGCGCGGACGGCGTCGAGGAGCGGCTCGAGCTCGCCGTCGAGGAATCGGACGGGCTCGGCCTCCATCCGATCGCGCCAGGCGCGCTGGGCCTCGAGCACGGGGGTCGGGCAGGCGCCGAACGACCCGTGGTTGAGGAATGACACCTCGGGGTCGAGGGTCCACGGCGCGCGGTCGAAGGTTGGGCGCAGCACGAGCCGACGATAGCCCAGCCGGCGGCACGCCACCGGCCTGCGGCGCGCGGCGAGGCTGGTGCGCGAAGCGGCTGGGACGCCCGCACCCCGCTAGCGGTACTCGACGGGGGGCTTCCGTCCACGGCGCTTCGTGGCGGCCTTGGCCCCGGCGCCCACGGCCCCCTCGCCGCTCGGCGGCGTCACGTTGATCACCGGTCGCGATGCGGCGGGCCTGCGCGCGCCGAAGAGCCTTCCGACCTTCTCGAGCCGAGACTGGCCGGCGACGTACGGGAGCACGAACAGCACCACCATCACCGGGATCAGGTACCTCGACCCGACGCCCACCTCGAGCCCGCTCAGGATCCCGAGCAGGTAGATCACCCATGCCGTGAACAGCGCGCCGCTGGTCCAGTGCGCCTCGTGGAGGCGCCGGACGGGCAGCGTCGAGAGCAGCGACGCGACGAGGAAGGCGAGCAGCAGGGCGGGTGTCATGTCGCGGGCATGATATGGCCGACGCCTGGCTGCGCGGCGCGTCCGCCCGAGGGCGCGGGGCCCCAGAGGGCGGAGGCGCTCCAGACGGCCCGGCCAGCAGCGGCGACCCGTCGCGAGCCGCGCGCCACCCGCGGGACGGTCGTGTTCGCCCGGATAGCATGGCTCCCACCTCCGAGGGACCGTCCGTGCCATCCCGTCTGTCCGCCTGGCTCGCTCGCTGGAGCCCGGTGCTCCCGCTGCTCGTGGCCGAGGGCGTGATCGCGCTCGGCTTCGGCGCCATCCTGCCCATCCTCTCGGTCTACTACCGCGAGCACGGGGTGGACCTGCCGATGCTGGGCGTCGTGGTCGCCGCGTGGCCGGCCGCCCGCCTGGTGGGCGAGCCGCTGTTCGGCCGCCTCGCGGACCGCGCCTCGCGCAAGGCCATGATGGTCGCCGCGCTGCTGGTCTCCGCCGTGGCGGTGACGCTGCCGCTCGCGGTCAGCGGGACGGTCCCGTTCATCGTGCTGCGCGCGATCGGCGGGCTCGGCGCCGCCGCGTACGACCCGGCTGCGCGCGGCTACCTCATGGACGCGAACCCGCCCGAGCGGCAGGGCGAGACCTTCGGGCTGTACAGCGCCGCACAGATGGGCGGCTTCATGATCGGCCCAGCGGTGGGTGGCGCCGCCGCCGCGATCACGGGCGAGCCGTCGGTCGTGTTCTGGGTGTTCGGCCTCGCCTACGCCGTGTCGGCGCTCGTGGTCGCCTTTCGCGTCGCCGACCGTCCGCATCCCGCGGCCGGCGCCCCGGTTTCGACGGCGGCGCCCGAAGGCGAGGCCGAAGCGGTGCTCGAGGCGGTGGGCGAAGTCATGGCCGCCGCCTCGGCCGAAGACGACGCCGAGCACGCGCCGAAGCCCGCGCGCCTGCTCAACCGGCTGCTCGTCGTCGCGCTGGTGGCCAACGTGGGCGCCTATCTCGCCGGAGGCACCTACGAGGTCATCTGGAGCGTGTACATGACGAGCCTCGGCGCCAGCTTCGCGCTGATCGGCGTGTCGTTCTTCACGTTCTCCCTGCCCGTGCTGCTGCTCTCGCCGTTCACCGGCCGGTTCGTCGACCGCCAGGGCGGGTTCTTCGCCCTCGTCATCGGCTCGATCGGGGTCGCGGGCTGCGGCATCGCCTACCCGATGATCCCGAGCGTCTACTGGATGATCGGCTTGGGCCTGGTCGAGGGGACCGCGGCCGCCCTGTCATCGCCTGCGCTCTACACCCTCGTCGCCCGAGCGGCGCCGCCCGGGCGCAGCTCAACCGCGCAGGGGCTGTTCGGGGCGGCGGGCACGTCCGGGACCATCGTGGCGTCGATTGCCACCGGGTTCCTCGCGTCGATCGACCTGCGCCTGCCGTTCGTCGCGATGGGCGTGACCACGCTTGTGCTGCTGGCCGTCGGGCTCGCCCTCGGCGGGCGCGTGCTCTGGACCGCGCTCCAGCCCCATGCCCTGCCGGGCGTGGCGGCGAACGAGGCGGCCAGCTGAGCCGAGGGCCTCCGCAGGGGGACCGAGCACGAGGCCGCTGCCGCCCGTCGGATAACCGCCCCCGGGCGGGGAGACGCGAGCGACAGAGGGAGGGAACAGCCAGACGCCGGCCGCCCGCAGGGTCCGGCTTTTGACGGATCCGGCGATCGCCGGTAGGATGGCCGTCCCATCGCGGGGTGGAGCAGCGGCAGCTCGTCGGGCTCATAACCCGAAGGTCAGGGGTTCGAATCCCCTCCCCGCAACCAATTCGCTTCCACCAGAAACCCCGGGACTCGACCACCCCGGGGTTTCGCCTTGTCTGGGAGTCGAGGCGCCGTCGAGGCTGGCGCGCGTCGGCGACGGCGGAAGTGCATCCGCGGGCCCCGGCTCAGCCCTGGCCGCTGACGGTGTGCAGCAGCTGGCCGATCAGCGCGCTCGAGGCGCCGAAGAAGATGTGGTTGCGCAGCGTCCCGCCCGGGTCCACGAGGTAGACGTCGGTCGAGTGGATCATCGGGTAGTTGCCGAGCGAGTCCACCGGCCCCTGCTGGTACTGCACGCCCCAGGCAGCGGCAGCCGTCGCGATCTGGCGCGCCGTGCCCGTCAGGCCCATGAAGCCCGCCTGGTATGCGTCCACGTACTGCTTCATCGCCGGGGCCGTGTCACGCGCCGGGTCCACGGTCACGAAGACGACCTTCGCCGGCAGGCTCGCCGCCTGGATCGCGGCGCGCAGGTCGGCGAGCGTTGTCGGGCAGACGTCGGGACAGTGCGTGTAGCCGAAGTAGACGAAGACCGGCGTGCCCCGCAGGGACGCGAGGTCGAACGGCTTGCCGTCCTGGTCGGTCAGCTGGAGCGCCGGTGCGGGCCGGGGCGGGTTGTACACGGTGTCGCGGACGCCCATCGCCGCCTGGGTGCTGTTGGGGGCGAGGATCACGATCGAGGGCGACGGGTCGGCTGCCGTACAGCCGGCGAGCGAGAGGAGGACCAGCAGGAGGCCGATGCCGCCGAGGGGGCGGCGGAGGACGCCAGCGTTCATCGCCCGAGAGTAGCGCGAGGCCGCCCAGGTCGCAGAAGGCCGGGTTGGGCGGTGCGGCCGTCAGTCCCAGCGGAACTTCCGGGCGGCGAGCCCGGCCAGCACGACGGCCCAGAAGGCCAGGACGACGATCGGCTCGGTCGCGTCGCCGATCGCCCCGCCCAGGCCGATCGACAGCACGTGGGTGAGCGCCGCCGGCGGCAGCACCGACGACGCGGCGGCCACCGACGCGGGCAGGCGGTCGAGCGGCAGCACGATGCCGCCCAGCACCAGCGCGAGCAGGAACAGCAGGTTCGCCAGGGCGAGCGTCGCCTCGGCGCGGAGGGTGCCCGCCATCAGCAGGCCGAAGCCCGCGAACGCCACGGTGCCGAGCACCAGCCCGGCGGCGACGAGCAGCACCGACGCCCCCGGTCCCGCGGACCACCCGAGCGCGCCGCCGATGAGCACGAGCAGCACCATCTGGACGGCCTCGACGACGACCACGGCCGCCGTCTTGGAGGCCACGAGCGCCGAGGTGCCGGCAGGCGACCCGCCCAGCCGCTTGATGACACCGTACGAACGCTCGAACCCGGTCGCGATCGCGAGCGACACCATCGCGGCGGCGATGACCGCCAGCGACATCGAGCCCGGGAGCATCCGGTCCACCGGCTTGCCGCCCGTGGTCCCGCCGCTCATGTCGAACCCGGAGAACACCAGCAGCACGCCCGCCGGGATCACGAACGTGATCAGCAGGCTCTCGCCCCGCCGCATCGCCAGGCGAAGCTCGTTGAGGGTCAGCGCCAGCGCCTTGGCGATCCACGACGCGGGTCTGGCCGGCGCGCCCGTGCCCAGCGGCCGGGTGCCCTGGGCTGCGCTCACGCCGCTCCCTCCGCTTCCGCCGCGGCCTCGGCGCCCACCAGCTCGAGATAGCGCTCCTCGAGGCTTGCCGCGCCCAGGCGCAGCTCGGTGATCAGCAGCCCGCGCTCGGCGCACCACGCTGCGAGGCGGGCGACGAGCGTCGGGTCGGGGGCGTCCTCGAGCCCCTCGAGCTCGTACTGGTTGCCTGCACCCGCCGCGGTGACCCGCGCCGTCGGGACCACCCCGCCCGTCGCGGCCGCCACGAGGCCGAGCCCGTCCCCGTCCGTCAGCGCGCCCGAGAGGCGGAACCGGACCCGCGGCGCGCCGGCCCCGGTCAGCTCGGCCGGCGTCCCGTAGGCGACGATCCGCCCGCGGTCGAGCACGGCCACATGGTCGGCCAGCCGCTCGACGTCGCCCAGCTCGTGGGTCGTGAGCAGGATCGTCGTGCCCGCCGCGCGCAGCCCCGCGATCCGCTCGCGCGTGGCCTGCTTCGCGGCCGGGTCCATGCCCGCGGTGGGCTCGTCGAGGACCAGCAGCTCCGGGCGGCCCAGGAGCGCCACGGCCAGCGACAGGCGCTGCCGCTCGCCCCCGGACAGGCGCCGGTACCGCGTGCTGGCGGCGCGCCCGAGGTCCACCGCCTCGAGCAGGCCGTCCGGGTCCTCGGGGTCGCGGTAGAACCTCGCGTACAGCCGCAGGACCTCGCGCGGGGTGGAGCGGTTGTCGATGCCGCCCTCCTGGAGCATCAGGCCGATCCGCGGGCGCAGGGCCCCGCCGTCCTTCGCCGGGTCCAGGCCCAGCACGCTGACCGACCCGCCGTCGGCCCTGCGGTAGCCCTCGAGGATCTCGACGGTCGTGGTCTTGCCGGCTCCGTTGGGTCCGAGGAGGGCGAGCAGCTCGCCCCGCTGGACTTCGAACGAGACGCCGGCGAGGATCGAGCGCGCGCCGTAGGACTTGCGGACGTCTCGGGCGCGGACGGCCACGCCGTCGACAGGGGTGGGCGAGGGGGCGGCGGTGCTCACGGCTTGATCTTGGCGTACTGGGTCTCGAAGACGTCAGCGCTCATCTGGCCGATCTGGACGGCCCGGATGACGCCGCTCTTGTCGATGAAGAAGGTCTGTGGCGGGGCGGCGATCCGATAGCTGTCGGCGATGGTGCCGTTGGGGTCGGTCACGGTCGGCCAGGTCGCGCCGAAGTCGGTGCTGAACGACTTGCCGAGGTCCGGCGTGTCCTTGTACAGGACGCCCAGGACGACGAGCCCGTCCGCCGCGTGGGCCGTCAGCTTGTCCTTGAACACCGGGAACTCGTCGCGGCACGGGGTGCACCACGACGCCCAGAAGTTGACCACCACCGGGTGCCCCTGGAACGAGGCGAGGCTGACAGTCGATCCGTCGAGGGCGGTCCCGGAGAAGGCTGGCGCCGCGTTGCCCACCGAGGGGGCGGTGGACGAGCCCCCGCAGGCGGAGACGAGCAGCGCGACGGCGAGGAGTGCGGCGGGGAGCGGGCGAAGTCGGCGGATGGCTCGATACCTACTTGACGGTCAGCGTGCCGGGCATCGCCGGGTGGACCGTGCAGATGAGTTGGTAGGCGCCCGCCGAGAGTGCCGGGACGTCGTACACCTCGACCGCCGGGCCGGCCACGATGTCCCCCCGGAACACCACCGAGCCGTGGGCGTCGCGGATCTCGAGATTGTGCGGAACACGGTCGCGGTTGTCGAACGCCACGGTGAAGGGCCGTCCGGCCGCCGCCGTGAGCGCAGGCTGCACGAAGGCGATGCCGCGGGCGGTGAGCGTCGTGTCGGTGGCGGGCGCGGCGCCCGGGGGCGGGCTCGCACCCGCCGCGGGGACGCCGAGGCGCCGCCGATCGATGTGCCGTGGCCTCGGGAGGCCAGCGCCTCGCACCTCGACCCTCCACGCCACGAGGCCGGTCGCCGCCGCGATCGCACCCCCCACGAGCCACGCGACGCCCTCGAGCAGCCCGTACGCGAGCGCGAAGACGCCGACCGCGAGCAGCAGCGGCCCGAAGGCTGGGCTCCGAACCGGCCGCCCATCGGGGGTGAGGGGCAGCCGCCGACGCGCGTCTCCGCCGCGAACCGGCACGACGGCCGCCCACTTCGCGCCCGTGATGACGAGGAAGACCGCGACCACGAGCAGCAGGAGCGGCGGGATCAGCGCCACGAGCGCGGCCCAGTCAGGCGTGACGACGGCGCCGGACCAGGCGATCACCTGGGTCCAGAGGTCGTTGAGCATCGGTTGGCCGGCGCCTCGTGCGGGCGCACCCGCGGGCGCCCTCGCGCGCTACGTCAGGTACAGGATCGAGAATAGGACGATCCACACGACGTCGACGAAGTGCCAGTAGAGGGACACCGCCTCGACCATGTCGTGGTGGCGCGCGCTGAACTGCTTCGACCGGCCGCGGTAGAGGACGATCGCCAGCATGACCGCCCCCGCGAGGACGTGGGCGCCGTGGAAGCCGGTGAGCGTGAAGTACGTGGTGCCGAAGGTGCTGGCGCCAATGCTCAGGCCCTCGCGCGCCAGGACGGTGTAGTCGTAGGCCTGGAGCCCGAGGAACACCGCGCCCAGCGCGAGCGTGACCGAGATCCAGCGGATGAACGCCCGCTGGTCGCCGCGCGCGATCGCGCGCACCCCGATCTGGCAGGTGACCGACGACAGGATGAGGAGCAAGGTCGCCGGGAGGATGACGTTCGGCGCCCCGCTGTCGGTGGTGATGCGCCAGGGGTTCAGCAGCCCCGCGAATTGCGTCGGCGGCCAGACTTGCGTCTGGACCCCATTGATGAGCTCGGTGTGGCCGAAGCGGATCGTGAAGTAGGCGGCGAACAGCCCGGCGAAGAACATCACCTCGGAGGTGATGAACAGCAGCATTCCCAGGACCGGGGCCCCCAGCCCGGGTCGGCCCCCCTGCGCCACGGCGGTCCGCGGGGTCGACAGGGCAGTCGCCTCGGCGCTCATCGCATTCTCTCCGTCCATTCGTTCGCGGCTGGATCGAGCCGGGAGACCGCATCATAGGCGGCAGAGGCGCTTTGCTCTCTGAACGGCTCCCCTGGCACGTGACATATGGCATGCAGCCACGGCCTGGCAGCGGGCGGCGATCCGCGGCCTGCGCCACAATGCCGCCGTGCGTCGGACCATCGCCTCTCGCGCCGCCCCTCGCGTGGCCGGCCCCACGGCGGCCTTCGGGCTCACCCTCGCCTTCGGGGTCGCGCTGGCGGGCTTCGCCCTCGCGCTGCCCCCGATCGTGCTCGCGCACGGCGACGAGCACCTGCCGGCTCCCACGCTCGCAACGTTCGCGCTCGCCTGGCAGTTCGACCCCACCGTGTGGCTGCCCGCCATCGCTGCCGCGGCGCTGTGGTGGCTGGGCGTCCGGCGCGTCCGGTCGCGGGGAGGCCACATCGCCCTCGCCCGCACCGCGTCCTGGCTCGCGGGCGTCTTCGCCATCCTCGTCGCGCTCGACTCGGGGATCGGCCTCTACGACACGACGCTGTTCAGCGTCCACATGGTCCAGCACCTGCTGCTCACGCTCGTCGCGCCGCCACTGCTCCTGCTCGCGGGCCCCGTGACGCTCCTGCTCCAGGCCGCGACGCCGAGGGCTCGCCGTCGCTGGATCCTGCCGGTCCTGCACGCGCGGGCCCTGGGGATCATCGCCAATCCGGTCGTCGCCGGCGTGCTGTTCGCCCTCGTCATGTGGGGGACCCACATCTCCCCGGTGTTCGAGGCGTCGCTCGAGAACGTCACGATCCACGAGGCCGAGCACACCGCCTACCTCATCTCCGCGCTCCTGCTGTGGTGGCCGGTGGTCGGCCGCGACCCGTCGCCCTGGCGGCTGAGCCACGCTGCCGGCGCGCTCTACCTCGGCCTGCAGATGCCCCAGATGGCCTTCCTCGCGGTGGCCATGCTGATGGCGCCGACGCCGCTCTACGCCTGGTATGCGGACGCCACCCGCACCTGGGGACCGACGCCGCTGGCCGATCAGCAGATGGCCGCCGGGATCATGTGGGTGGGGGGCAGCCTGGTGTTCATCGGCGCCGTCGTCGTGCTGATCGGGCTCTGGATGCGCGACGAGGACCGTCGGGCGATCCGCGAGGATCGGCGCCTCGACGCGGCCGAGGCGGCGAAGGCGGGCCCGGCCCGGCCCGCCGGATAGGTCGAGGGGTCAGGCCTCGGGCGGCACCGGGGCGGCGAGGTACTCGCGGTATCGCTCGGGGTCCACGTTGCCGCCTGACACGACCCCGACGATGGGGCCCTTGGCCGGGTCGAGGCCTGCCTCGCGGGCGTGGAAGCGCATGGCTGCCACCGGGAGCGCGCCCGACGGCTCGACCACGAGCCGCGCCTCCTCGGCCGCGAGCCGGACGGCGGCCGCGATCTCGGCCTCGCTGACCGTGATGATGCGGTCCAGCTGCGTGGACAGGTGCGCGAAGTTGAGCCTGCCGATGGCCTGGGTGCGCGTGCCGTCGGCAATCGTCCGGCTGACCTGCTCGGCCTCCCAGCGGACGACGTGCCCGGCCTCGATCGAAGCGCGGGCGTCGGCCGCGAGCTCGGGCTCCACGCCGATCACCATCGCATCGGGCGCCAGGGCGCGGATCGCCGCCGCCACCCCGCTCGCCAGCCCGCCGCCGCCCACCGGCACCAGCACGGCGGAGACGTCGGGGAGGTCCTCGGCGATCTCGAGCCCGCACGTCCCCTGGCCCGCGACGATCCGGCGGTCGTCGAACGGCGGGATCATCGAGAGCCCGCGCTCGGCGGCGAGCTGCTCGGCCACGCGCTTGCGCTCGTCCGACGCGGTCCCGACCACCACGACCTCGGCCCCGTCCGCCTGCACGCGCGCCTTCTTGAGCGCCGGGGCGTCGGAGGGCATGACGATGACCGCGGGCACGCCGAACAGCCGCGCTGCCCGGGCCACGCCCTGAGCGTGGTTGCCAGACGAGTAGGTGATGAGGCCGCGGCCCCGCTCTTCCGGGGACAGCACGGCGGCCGCGTGGTAGGCGCCGCGCAGCTTGAAGGCGCCGATGGGCTGGAGCGACTCGGCCTTGAGCCACTGGCGCCGCTCCGGGGCGCCGAACGGGACGAGCGCCGTGTGGAGCGCCACCCCGGCCAGCACCCGGGCGGCCGCCCGGATCTCCTCGATGGTGACCAGGACGGGCGCGTCAGGCGCCCCGGCTCCGGCCGTCACCGGTACCGGCCCGCGGGCACCTTCTTCTGGCAGTCGATGCAGTGGGCCGCGGCGGGGAGGGCCTCGAGCCGCGCGTCGCTGATCGGCTTGCCGCAGGTGACACAGGTCCCGTACGTCCCGGCATCGAGCCGCGCGAGCGCGGCGTCCACGGCCGCGAGCTGGACCTCGTTGAGGTCGCGCAGGGCGAGATCGCGCTGCTGGGCGAAGACCTGGCTGGCCGCTGCCGCCTGCGACCCGTAGGTCATCGGGTCGGGCGCCTGGATCGTCGTCTCGCGCTGCTCCTCGAGGAGGCGCACGCGCTCCTCGAGGAGGGCCCTCCGTGCAGCCTGGCGACTCGACTCGTCCATCCCCGCATCCTACTCCGGGCTGCGCTAGGCTCGGCGCACCAGGAGCACGCCGGGCACCCGTCCCCGGCGCACCATCGAGGAGCAATCGGAATGGCGATCGTCAAGGACCCGGTCTGCGGCATGGACGTCGACACCGAGACGTCCAAGCTCTCGCTCGAGCACGAGGGCAACACCTACTGGTTCTGCGGCAAGGGCTGCCTGCTCGAGTTCAAGGACGACCCCGACAAGTACCTCGACCCGGACTACGTCCCGCAGGGGATGTGACGGCCCCGCCAATCCCGCTGAGGTCCTGACCGCGCCGGCGCGTGACGGCGGCGCGGATCCGGGGCCACCTCGGGCCGGCGGGCGCCTCAGGCCGGCGCGGGCGGCCCTGCCAGACCTGTGCTGCAGCCTTGGCACGTCCCGTAGAAGTTCAGCTCGTCCGACACGACGCGGAGCCTGGGCGCCGCCTCGCAGGCTAGACGTCGCGCACGCCACCGGCACCACCCGTCCTGACCGCGTGCAGATCACGTGGTCGTGGTGCTCGCCCCCGCAATGCGCGTAGCCGATCGCCCTGTCACGGCACGTTCGCCTCGACCTGGGCGAGCGCGCGGACTCGCCGGATCGCTCGGACGAAGCTGCCCGCCGCGATGACGCCCACGATGACGGTCACCAGCACGAGGCCCGCGTTGACGCTGTCGAGGTTGGGGATCCCGAGCCCGGTCGGCAGCCCGGCGTCGAGCGTGGTCGCGATGCCCGGCAGCAGCAGCGACACCAGCCCCCACGCGGCGAACAGCATGCCGCCGTAGAGGAGGGTGTTGCCGGCCACGGCGCGCGAGACGTAGTTCATGGCGCTGGCACCCAGGTGCCGCGCCCGCATCCACGCGCCGAGCGCCGCGCCCGCCAGCGCCTGCACGAGCATCGTCCCGACGCCGAACAGGAGGCCCGGCAGGAAGGCGACGGCGGCGTTGGGCATGGCCGGGGCCAGGACGGTGTAGATGATCACCGCGAAGGCGCCGGTGCCCCAGCCGGCGATGAAGCCGTGGACCAGCGTCATCCGGACCGGGATCGGCCGGCCGTCCGCGGCGGGCATCCCGTCGGTCCCGTCGTGCTGGCCCACCCGCACCACGCGGTGGAGGAACTGCTCCAGGCCCTCGGTGAGGTGGAGTTCGCGACCCAGTCGCAGGATGTACATGCCAGACACGGCCATCACGATCCCGACGAGCAGGTCAATCCACGCGTTGAAGGTGCCGCTCGCCAGGATTGGCGCCAGGGCCAGGAACGCCAACTCGGACGCGATGGCGCGCTGCGCCGCGAAGGCGGCCGAGAACAGCAGGCCGGCCTTCATTCCCTCTCTGCCCGACGCCGCGCCGATGGCGTAGCTCACGGTGATGGGCCAGGTGTGCTCGTCTGGGGTGACGCCATGGAGCACGCCCAGCAGGAATGACAGGGCGAGGATCCCGACGATGCCAGAGCCGGTTCCGGCGGCGATGAGGGAGGTGGTCGTCAACATAATCGATTCCGTGGCGAGTTGAGAATGAGTCGCATTTGCAAGCAGAGTATGGCGCGGCTGGTCCGCCCTGTCAACCGCTACGCCGAGGCGTCGTTCGCGACCGAGATGCAGAAGTGGAACTACGCCCAGCAGGTCGAGGCGGCTCGGCTGCGGCACCTCGATCCCGTCGGCACGCCCGCGGAGGAGTCGCGGCGCCTGTCCGAGCGCATGGACATGCTCGCCCTCGCCGAGCAGTACCCGGCGCCCGCGCAGGCCCGCAACATCCTGATCCCGCAGGCCCGCGAGTTCCTCGCTCACGGCAACGTCTCGAAGGCGCGCGTCTACTTCGAGGCCGCCCGCAAGGTCGGCGTCTACGACGGCACGGTCGAGAAGGGGATCGAGGACGCCCTGGACCTGACCGTGCCGCATCGTCGGCAGGCCGTCGAGATCGCGGTCGCCGCCCAGGACGAGTTCGAGTTGTCGCGCCGAGACGTCGCGGCAGCGCGCCTCAACCACCGCATCGGCACGCCGCAGGAACTCGTCCGCGCCAGCACCGCGGTCCAGATGGCGGACTACAAGCGGCAGCGTGAGGCGCCTGCCCTCGCGCGGGAACTCGGTATCGAGCTGCCGGCCTCGACCGACTAGATACGCTCGCCGAGCGTCAGCCGGGCGCGCTCGGATCGGGTATTGGGGCACGCGATGGGCCTTGCCGTCGCGTGCCCCTTCAACGTCCTGTCCAGACAATCCCCTACAAGGCGGTTGCTGCGACGTTCCCCTGTCTGTGGTCGGATCGCAGGCGATCCCGTCGTGTCGTCCTTGCTGGCCGGCCGAGGCGCTGCGCTCGCGGGTCCCAACTAGCCTTGCGAGAGCATCCTGCTGGCGTGTTCGGGGAGAGGCCCAAGCCATGGGTCCACATGAAGGGAGTAGCCGAGATGCCCATACACATGGAATGCGACGGCGTGGCTCGTGTCGTTTCCCGGGGGAACTAGAAGGGCGATCAAGTCGTAGATGTAGTCGCTCTCGCATGCCACCATTGGAGGGCACTTCGGGACAACGATTACCCGCGAAGCGCTGGCGAAGACGGATGCGTCAGCTTGCCCGATCGCGTCAAGGATCGTCGCGCACTCACCGGGCTGGACCTGTGGCAGGCTGACACAATCGACGCGCCGGAAACTCGCCGTCGGCTGCTGGACGGGTGACGACGCTTCGACAACCGGCGACGATGCGGTCAGTGAACCTGTTGGTGGCGCGGGATTGGTCGTGCAGGCGTTGACTGCAAGCATAAGGCTAGCAACGACGGCTGCAGCAAGGAACGTCGCAGCTCGACCGCTCCAGCCAGGCATGGCCTCGATCCGGTTAGCCCGATGTAACAACCGTCGCCGAGTACTTGCTCAGAATGGTCTGGAGCTTGGTATCCCATCGAGCCCAGATCGTGTCGGTCGCCCCAATCGCAACCACGTCACCGCGAGCTCCAAGCACGCTGCCCGAGAGTTCCCTGAACACGCCGCCGCCGGAATCTCCGTTGAGTCCTAGCGGCAGGACTCCCGGTCCGCGCCTGAGGTCCGTGTATGCCAAGTGGTGCCTGGTGTGGCCGTCGTACGTCGCATCGACATGGAGTGCAGAGTACGCCGCGCAGATCCGAAGGCTCCACGCCCCCATCTGGCAGTACACGACGTTCGTTGTCGGGTTGCTCGCCTCTGTGATGGCCTTGTGCGAAGTCTGGTCGTTCCAGGAGTAAGAGTGGTGGAAGTAGGTCTGTCCATCGATCAGCGCGGTATCCGGGTCGAAGCTAAAGCCCTCGGACGTGCCGACGACCGCCGAATGGTCGCCGTTCTGCGTGGACACCCCATTGCCGCTGTAGCAATGACCGGCGGTCAGCATCACCGTTCCGTTCGTGGAGCTGTTCAGGTAGAACCCCGTTGTGCAGCCGCCCTTGTCGGTGGAGATCTTCGCGCCACCCCAGAACGGCGACGTGTCGGCTCCGCGCGAGGCAGCCCCGAACTCGCCAGTCTTCGCCCCTGTAATGCGAAGGGTCCCATCGGTGAGCGCACTAGCTGTGGCCCCCGGTACGGCTGCCTCGATCCCTTCGATCACGCTTGCCGTCGGCGCGGTTGTGATGATCGTCACGGCGTCGAGCGAGCTGTCGTACCCAATCGACGAGAAGCCAGTCGAACCCACGTCCGTGTTGTCCACTACCTTCCGAGCAGCATCAATGAGGGCCGTCGGGACGCAGCTCGCGACGACAGCTACGTCGGAACCTGCGAGGTCCGCCTGCCAACGATCGATCGTCTCCGGTGCCACAACGACCGCGGCACCGGTGCCGTTGTAGACGACCGCGCGGAACCCGTCCGCATCTTCGTACTTCCCCTGGAGTCCCTCGAGCAGGTCCGCGACCCGTCCGTATAGGTTCGTCATGACAGTTGCCATTGAGCCTTGGCACTTTGTTCGGCCACTCACCTCAGTCGTCTGTGGGTCGGAGGCCGGGACCGAGGCATTGACCACGGCGACGCCCGAGGGCGCGGCCACCGCTTGCACCGGTAGCACTACCGCAGGTGCCGACGCAACGATCACGAGTACGGCAAGAACCGCCAACCGTCGCCACATCACTTCGTTCACCCCCTCCTCTGCCTCTTTGGCAGACCTGGTTGCGTCGGCAGACGCCCGTCCTGCCAGTATTGTCGGCTCCCACGGCGTGTCATCAATCCCTCGCTTGATAGAGGTTGGCCAAGCGGAAGTCCTTGGCCACGAGACGCGAGCGCAAGCGCTGGGGTTCCAATCCAAGCGCAGCACGAAAGCGGCGCTGCACCAGAACACCCCATAACCCACGCGTTGGTGGGTCCGGCGATCGCTGCACACCCACCAACGATCCGGCGCGCGTAAGCCGGCGCTAAGTCGGCCTCGCCAGACTGGCGATCCGCTGGTCAGGTCGAGGGCACCCGAGAAGCGACATCCGGCGGCAGGGTCGGCCCGATGCGAACGGGCGAGGAGGGTCCCGTGTGGGATCGCGTGCGGCGGGCGGGGACGACGTTGGCCCCGTGGATGGCGCTGGCGATGGCGCTGGTCGTCACATCCGGCAAGCGCTGGTGAGCCCTGTGTCCACCATCGGCGCACCGTGGCAGGGCGAGGGCGCGAGTCGTCGCTGGTGAGCGGCTCCGGGCGGGCCGGCCAGACGCGATCGGCCGGCCCGCCGTCGCCCGAGAGCCGCCAAAAGAAATAGGCCGCGATCGCGGACGGCAGGATCCCGAGGCGTAGAGCGCCGCGTCGTGGCTCCGGCGCTTTCGTCGCTCTGCCGCATCATGGCGGGGTGCACGGACCGCGTCCCCGCCTTCGCTGCGCCGTGTCAGCTGCCCGGATCAGCCGGGTCGCTGCCGCGATCCCGCTCGTTCCCATCTGCGGGCACGCGCCGCCGGTCCGCCTCGGCCCATCGCTCGTCCGCCTCGTGGTCTCGCTTGCGGGGCTCGCCGGTGCTGCCCTGCTCCTGGTCGCCTGCGCCGGGCCCGCCGGCCCGACGCCCGCGCCCACGCCGTTCACGCCGGGCACGGCGTCGAAGCCGCGGAACGTGATCATCGAGATGTACGACTACCGGTACCTGCCGGCGGTCGTCGACCTCGTCCCGGGCGAGACGGTGAACCTCGAGGTGATCAACGGCGGTCTCGAGACCCACGAGGCTGTGCTGGGCGACATGCCGGCGCAGCTCGCCTGGGAGTCGGGCGAGGCCGCGACGCTGGGCGCCCCGCCAGGCCCGACGCCCTTCGTGTCGCCGCCGGCCGGCTTCGACGGCGCGCGGATCGTCGTGCCGTCCGGCCAGTTGGTGGAGGTCGCCTGGACGGTGCCGCCCGATGCCGCTGCGGCGTGGTCGGGCTGGTACCTCGGGTGCCACATCCCGGGCCACTGGGCGAAGGGGATGGTGGTGCCCGTGCGCTTCATCAACGGCGCCGACCGGCCGATCGCCCCAGCCCCGGTGATCCCCTCGATCCTGCCCACGCCCTCGGGGAGCTGACCGCCGCTCCCGCCCGGCGTGCCGCGGGCCCTGCCTTGACCGGGACGAGTGCGCTCGGCTCCCCGCGCAGACGAGGGCCGCCGCACCTGCGCTCGGTGGTACGCTCTCGGACTAGGCCGGCTCGCCCGGAATCTCGCTGCGACTTTGATCAGGAGACCCCTCAACGATGACGTACGTGATCGCCGAGCCCTGCGTCGACGTGATGGACACGGCGTGCGTGTCCGTCTGCCCGGTGGACTGCATCCACCTCGACGAAGGCGTCGATCGGATGCTCTACATCGACCCGAACGAGTGCATCGACTGCGGCGCCTGCGAGCCCGAGTGCCCGGTCAACGCGATCTTCCCCGAGGAGAGCGTTCCGGCGGAGTGGACCGGCTACACGCCGATCAACGCGACCTGGTACACCGACAAGGCCGCGGCCCGCGCCGCGCTCGAGGCGCTCAAGCCCGCCTGACCCGCGCTCGGCCGTTCGCTCGGCCCCCGCGTTTCGTCACGGCTTCGCTCCCGCAGCGGGGCCGTTTCGATTCCCGGCCCAAGGGTCCGCAAGGGCCGGGCCACGTAGACTGGCCGCGTGCGCATCCTCTCGCTCCACCCGGCGGCCACCGAGATCGTCTACGCCCTCGGCCTGGAGGACGAGCTCGTCGGCGTCACCGCCTACTGCGACGAGCCACCCGCGGTGCGCCAGCAGCCGACCATCGCGCGCCTGCCGCTCTCGCCGGCGCCAGGACCCCTGCCGGGCCCCGGCCTGCTCGAGATCGACCGCGATGCGCTCGAGGCGGCGGACCCGGACCTCGTGATCCTGTCCGAGGTCAATCGCGTGTGCCGCGCCGGCTTCCGCGAGGTCCGCGAGATGGCCGCCGCGATCGACGAGGAGATCGAGGTGCTCAGCCTGGACTCGGTCTCGCTCGAGGGGTCGTTCAACGCGATCCAGACCGTCGGCGCGATGACCGAGACGGAGGACGACGCGGTGGACGTGGTCGGAGGGCTCCGCGAGCGGCTGCAGCGTCTCGAGGCCATCGTCGCCAGCCGGCGCGACCACGGCTTCGTGGCCCCGCGCCTGGTGGCGCTGGAGTGGCTCGACCCGCCTGTGTCGGTCGGGCGCTGGATCCCCGAGCAGGCCAGGCGTGCCGGCGGCTGGGAGCTGATGGGGCGCGAGGGGCAGCAGGGCGAGGTGATCACCTGGGCGGCGGTCCGCGAGGTGGACCCGGAGATCCTGGTGCTGATGCCGGCCGGGATGGCCCTGTCCTCGACGGTGGCTGCTTGGGCCAAGCTGCCGCGACCGGCCGGCTGGGCGGAGCTGCGGGCGGTCCGCGAAGGGCGCGTCTTCGCGGTCGACGCGTCGGCCTACTTCTGGCGCCCGGGACCGCGGCTGCTCGAGGGGATCGAGGTGCTCGCGGAGATCATCGACCCCAGGGCGTTCGACGGCATGTCGGTCCCCAACAGCTTCGTCCGAGTGGACTGAGCGAAGCCCGAGACCGAGCCGAGCCCGAGCCGAGCCCGAGGCGATGCCGTTCCGCTCCCGCTTCGACTGCCTGTGGTGCGGTGACGCCTGGACGGCCCGCGGGCCGGCCGACCTGGAGGGCTGGGCACAGCTGTGCCCGACCTGCCTGGGCCGCGCCGGGTCGAACGCGTTCCTCCGCGGCCGCCTGCGGATCGCGCTGGCCGAGCGCGCCGCCGAAGCAGACGCCGAAGTCGGGCCCCGAGCCGGACCCGCAGCCGAGCCCCGAGCCGGAACCGAAGTCGAAGCTGGGCCCCGAGCCGCTGTCCGCGTCGAGCGTTCTGAACCTCGCGCCGCCCCGATCCTCCGTCGCCCGGCGCACGCCGCGCCCGCGTTGCCGGACGACTGGTTCCTGCGTCGCGGCCCGTTCGAGCGCGGTCCGGTCCACGACACGGCGTGGGCCGCGGAGCTCGACGTCGTCACGCGCTGGCTCGACACCCAGCCGCTCTACGGCCGGATCCTCGAGCCTGGCGCCGGCGTCGGGTTCTTCTCCCCGCTGCTCGCCGAGCGCGGTGAGCTCCACGCCACGGACCCCGACGGCGCGGCGCTCGACATCGCGCGCGGCCGCCTTGTCGCCCATCGCCTGCGGGCCCACCTCCACGTCGCGGACCCTTGGGCAGGGCCCTCGCCCGACGAGCGGCCGTTCGACGGGCTCGTCGCCTCGTTCCTCTTAGGCCGGGTGCGCGGCGCCGGGGTCGACCCCGCCTCGGCATCGCTTCGGGCACGCCTTCGCCCGGGCGGACGCCTGGCCGTCATCGACCTCCGACCCGATCCCGCCGGCGGCCCGCCACCCGGGATCGCCTGGTCGTACCACGACCGCGACGTCCTGGAGGCCGCGCTGGCACGAGCCGGGTTCGCCGACGTCGAGGTCGCCCTCACCGGCCGCTTCTTCCTGACGGTCGCCGCCGAGGCCGGCTGAGACCCAGATTCGCGGTGATATCCTCCGGCCCGATGTCACCCTTGGCGAACCGCACGATCGCGACCGTCGGCTCCGGCGTGATGGCCGAGGCGATGATCGTCGGGCTGCTCGCGGACCGGCTGGTGGATCCGGGTCAGATCGTCGCCAGCCATCCCCGCGCCGAGCGCCGTGACGCGCTGGCCTCGACCCACGGCATCCGCACCGTCGCCTCCAACGTCGAGGCCGCAGAGGGTGCCGACGTCATCATCCTCGCGGTCAAGCCGCAGATGCTCGCAAGGGTTGGCCGCGAGATCGGGCCGCACCTGCGCGCCGGGCAGCTCGTGCTCTCTGTTCTCGCCGGCCCCACCTCGGCCGCGCTCGTGGCGGCGCTCGGCCACGACCAGGTCGTCCGTGCGATGCCCAACACGCCCGCCCGGATCGGCGCCGGCATGACGGTCTGGTACGCGACGCCCTCGACGACTCCCGAGCAGCGCGCCCAGGCGAAGGCGCTGCTGTCAGCCCTTGGCGCGGAGCTCGAGGTCGAGGACGAGAAGTGGGTGGCGATGGCCACCGCCGTCTCGGGCACGGGCCCCGCCTACGTGTTCCTCGTCATGGAGGCGCTGATCGACGCGGCGGTCCACCTGGGCTTCCCGCGCCACATCGCCCACGACCTCGTGATCGAGACGCTCGAGGGCTCGACCCGCTTCGCCAAGCAGTCGGGCGACCACCCGGCCGTCCTGCGCAACATGGTCACCTCGCCCGGCGGCACCTCGGCCGCGGCACTCCACGAGCTTGAGTCGGGCCGCCTGCGCACGGTCCTGTCCGAGGCCGTGTGGGCCGCCTTCCGCCGGACGGTGGAGCTGGGCGACCAGCTGGAGGCGCAGCTGGGCGTCGAGACACCCGGGGGCAAGCCGGGGCACTAGTCACCGCTCGGGGAAGCCGTGGGCGACGGGTCGAGGGGGGCGGTGGCGCTTCGGCGCGGCCGCCGGCACCCCGGGATGGGCGCGGTGGCGCTTCGGCGCGGCCGCCGGCACCCCGGGATGGGCGCGGTGGCGCAGGGTCACCAAGCCACGGCGCGGCCACCGATTGGGCACGAGGATGGTGACTCGGGCGCACCAACCACTCGATTGGTGAGCGCCCGTCACCAAGATTGCCCCAGACCAGACTCACGGTGACCGAATTTCAGGTGCGCTCGTGACCAAGCGACGAGAGGATCCGCCGCTCGGCCGCGAAAGCGCGTCGCCGAACGTCCCGCTAGGAGGCCCTTGAGGCCTTCGGCTTCGAGACCTTCGGCTTCTTGGGTGTCTTGGCCTTCTTGTCCACGGTGTGTCTCCTCAGGCTAGTCGCGCGTCGCGGCACGGGTGGCGATCGTCGCCGCCCCGGCATCATGCACCTCTCGCGCCCAATGGGCCACCACGCCAGAGGGGCTGCGGTGCCGGGCCGCCCGGCCGCACCCATTCGCGCTGGCCCTACGCCTTCGCGATGAGCTGCGCCTCGAGCGCCCCGACCTTGTCCAGCAGCGCGTTGAGCGCCTCGTCCTGCGCGATGAGGTGCTTCTGGATCTGCCCAGCCTCGTGGAAGGTCGCCTCGGCGTCCTTGTAGGTCATTTCCGAGCGTTTGTCCGACGCCTTGCCCAGGATGTTCTGGCCGACCATGATCACGGACAGCATGACCAGCTGGATGAACGTCTGGCTCACCCATTGGATGAGCGTGAGCGTGCCGCCCTGGATCGCATCCGGGAGGACGATGAGCGCGAGCACGGCGAAGACGTAGGCGCACCACATCGTGCCGACGGCTGTCGTGAGGCTGAGAGCGATCTTGCCGTTGATGCCGACGTGCTCGTCGACCGTCTTGGGCGGTCCCGCTTCCTTGCGGGCCGCGATCCGGGGGTGCGGCACGTGCTGGAAGTCGATTGCGGCCATCTTGTCCTCCTCGACCCGCCGGCGGCCGGCTGGCGCTGCAACGTCACGGTCCGGGGGGGACCGCATGGCCCCGAATCTAGCCGTCATAGCGCCTGCCCGCGCGCGCATCGGTGAGCGATATTCTCGACTGGTTCGACCCGAGCCCGGTTGGCGCCCGTTTTCGCGCCAGACCACTGGAGATGCGGCTCAGCCCGATGCCCGACCGATCCGCCGCCAACGACCTCGCCGAACGCGCGATGCGCTCGACGCTCCTCACGCTCTCGCACCGCAAGTCGCTCGGCCGACTGGCGACGCGTATCCCGATCACCCGCCCGATGGTCCGCCGCTTCATCTCCGGCGAGACGCTGGACGAGGCGCTCCCGGCCATCCGCCGCCTGCGCGACGCTGGCATGGGCACGACCGTGGACGTCTTGGGCGAGTCGGTGACCGCAGAAGCCGACGCCCGCGCTGCCGCCGACCGCTACGTCGCCCTGCTCGACGCGCTCGCCGAGGACGGCGTCGATCGCAACGTGTCGCTCAAGCCCAGTCAGATGGGCCTCGCAGTCGACCCCGGGCTCGCCCGTGAGAACGTTGGCCGCATCGTCGCCAAGGCCATCGAGGTGGGTGCGTTCGTCCGGATCGACATGGAGGAACACACCACCACCGACGCGACGCTGGCCCTGTGGCAGGCCGTCCGGCCGGTGGGCGCGCACGAGGACGGGACGAGCGGCGCCGACGTGGGCCTCGTGATCCAGGCCGCGCTGCGCCGGAGCGACCGCGACGTGGACGCCATCATCGAGGCGGGCGGTCGGGTGCGGCTGTGCAAGGGCGCCTACAAGGAGCCGCACGCGGTGGCCTACGCCGAGAAGGCCGAGGTGGACGAGGCGTACGAACGGCTGATGCTCCGCCTGATGCGCGCTGGCCGCTACCCGGCCATCGCAACCCACGACGTCCGCCTGATCAAGCGTGCGATCGCGGTCGCCAAGGCCGAGGGGATCGCCCGCGACGCGTTCGAGTTCCAGATGCTCTACGGGATCCGCCGCGACCTCCAGGAGCAGCTGGTCGCCGCCGGGTGGCGCGTCCGCGTGTACGTCCCGTTCGGCGCGCAGTGGTACCCGTACTTCATGCGGCGCTTGGCGGAGCGGCCGGCGAACGTCACGTTCCTGCTCCGGAACATGTGGCGGGACCGCGGCGCGCGCTGAGCGGGGGGATCCATCAGCTGAGCGGGGGTCCATTCGCCGCCGCGGTCGAGGGCGCGCCGGGGTCGAGCGCCGGCGGGGCCGAAACCCCCGAAGAATCGAAGAGCCGCCGGGGAGGAGGTCCATCCGGCGGCCCGTTCGCATGCGGTGGGCACTCACCGCGTCTTGGTCAGCAATCCCTCGCGGGGCTGATCACCAGCGGCGGCTCACCAGCGCTTCCCCGAGTTGATGATGAACGCGAATGCCGCCATGCTGCCGAGCATCATCGTCGCCCGGTAGGCGTACCACTTGACTGTCTTCACGCCTGCGCCCCTTGTTTCCTTGCCGCCGGGGATGGGCCTCCTTCGGCGCTGGACCGCGAACGTAGCCCGTGTCGGTACGGTTGCGGAATAGCCCGTAGGTACTGGTACCCACTGATCCGATGGGCACAGGTGCGCTCCGGCACCACCCCGTGGCGCCAGGCAGCCTCGCCGCGGGCACGCGGTGCGGCACTATTGGCCCATGAGTGACATGGCTCGCAGCACCATCCCGCCCCTCCCGCCGCGCCCCGACCTGCGACGTCGCGTGCTCGCCGGGGAGCCCTTGATCGGCGCCTGGGTGACGCTGGGATCGCTCGCGTCGGCCGAGCTTCTGGCGCGGGCCGGCTTCGACTGGGTGGTCATCGACCTCGAGCACGGCATGGGCTCCGAGGCAGACGTCCACGGCCAGCTGCTCGCGGTGCAGGGGACGCCGACGTGCGCGCTGGTGCGCGTGGCTTCGTCCGAGCGGCTGAGGATCGGGCGTGCGCTCGACCTCGGCGCGGACGGGCTGATGATCCCGCGCCTCGAGACGCCGGCCGAGGTGGACGAGGCGCTGCACTGGATGCGCTACCCGCCGGCCGGGACCCGTGGTGTCGCGCTGCCCACTCGCGGCGGCGGCTACCTCGGCATCGGCCACGCGGACCTCGCGGCGACGGTCAACGAGCGGGTGCTCGGGGTGTTCCAAGTCGAGTCGCCCGAGGCCGTGGCGGTCGCGGACCAGCTTGCGGCGATCGAGGGCGTGGACGTGCTGTTCGTCGGCCCGGCCGACCTCTCGCACGCGATGGGGATGCCGGGGCGCTTCGCCGAGCCCGCCTTCACCGACGCGCTCGACGCGGTGGTCGCCGCTTGCCGGGCGCACGGCAAGTCGGCCGGGATCCTGCTCGCGGACGCGTCGCTCGTGCCGGACTATCGCGACCGCGGCTTCACGTTCCTCGGCGTCGGCTCGGACTCGGGCTGGGTGGCGTCGGGCGCGAGGGCGCAGGCCACCGCCGCTCGCGCCGCCCTGACCTGATCTGCTGCGGGCCCCTGGCCTCCGCGCCCTGAGGAGCGAACCTACTCCTCGCCCAGGCGCAGGATCGGCTGCGGCAGCTCCGCCGGCTCGCCCCGTCCGCCCGTCTGCGACAGCACCACGCCGAGGAGGATCAGCACGCCGCCCACCAGCTGGATCGGCCCGAGACGCTCGCCGAGCAGGATCCCGGCGGCCACGATGGTCCACAGCGGCTCGACCGTCGACAGCAGCGACGCCTGCGCGGCACCCACCCGCTGCGCCCCGGCGTAGAACGCCTGGACGGCGATCCAGCCCGCCACCACGCCCACCCCCAGCATTCCCGGCCAGGCCGCGGCGGGGATCGTCGAGGGGAGCACCGGGTGGCCCAGCGCGAGGCAGATGACCCAGTACGCGACGCCGGTCGTGCTCAGCATCACCGCGCCCACCGCGGAGGCGTTCGAGGCGCCCTCGGCCTCGCTGCCCACCGCGTCGCTGGTCTCGCCAGAGTGCCGGGCCGCCATGATGATCCACACCGAGTACAGCAGCGGCGACACGATCACCAGCACCAGCCCGCCGATGGGGGGCATCTCCGACGCGTTGATCCCGCCCACCGCCAGGACCACGCCCAGCACCGCGATGCCGAGCGCGGTCCACGCCCGCCGCCCCTCGAGCGGCCGGCCGAAGCGCAGCGCCAGCACGGCCACGATGGGCGGGTAGATGTACACGATCAGCGCCGCGAGCGAGAGCGGCGTGGTCGTGATGCCCGCGAAGTAGGTGGCGGTGTTCGAGAGGTAGTAGATGCCCAGGCCGATCGACGCGAGCAGCATTCGGCGGGGCATCGTGCGCAGCCCACGCCGACGCGACGGGCTGACGAGCAGGACCAGCCACGCCAGGCCGCCGGCCAGCAGGAACCGCCAGGCCATGAGCGTCAGCCAGTCGATCCCCGCGGCGTAGGCGGGGCGCGCGAAGAGCCCGCCCGAGCCGAACGAGATCGCGCTGATGACGACGAGGCCGATGCCGACGAGTCGAGTGCGATTCACCCGGCGGAGGGTACCGGCTGGCGGGGCTGCCGGGCGGCCCGCGACCGGGTGCTGGAACTCCTGGAGACAATGTGCTGCCTCCCGCCCGATCCGCGCCACACCACGGGAAACCTGCCGCTCGGCCCCCATTCGCTGGGCCGCCCCGCCCCCCGCGGTCCCGGTCGCGGCAGCGGTAGACTTGGTGCGTGGCAAACCTCAACGAGCGCGCCGTCTTGGCGCGCGTTCCCTCTCTCGCGTCTGAACCCCTGATGGTGGTCGGTCGCCGCCTTCCCGTCACGGTCTCCCCGGGCACGTCCATCGCGGACTGCCTGCGCGCGATCCAGCGGACCGGCACCGGCGATTCCGTGTTCGTGACCGATGACGGCGGGCGCCTCCTCGGCGTCCTGACTGAGCGCGACATCTTCGGCCGGCTGGTCGGGCCGGACGTCGCACCGGCGGTGGACCTGGACGCCACCGTCGAGACCTATATGACCACAAGCCCGCACACGCTCCGCCTCGCGCAGACTGTGCTGGACGCGCTGGTGCTCATGCAGTCGGGCCGCTACCGGAACGTGCCGGTCGTGGACGACGACCATCGGCTGGTGGGCGTGGTGCGCCAGGTGGACATCCTCAAGTTCTTCGCGGAGTCCTTCCCCGAGGAGCTGCTCAATCTCCCTCCCCGACCGCATCAGCGCATGGAGCAGGCCGAAGGCGGATGACAACAACTGTGCAGGGCCCGGAGCGCGATTCCCTCGAGCTAGACCGGGTCACCATCCGGTTCGCCGGCGACTCCGGCGACGGCATGCAGCTGACCGGCACGCAGTTCACGCGCACGGCGGCGGTGTTCGGCAACGACATCAGCACCTTCCCGGACTACCCGGCCGAGATCCGCGCCCCCGCGGGCTCGCTGCCCGGCGTGTCGGGCTTCCAGATCAGCTTCTCGGCGTCGGACATCCACACCCCGGGTGACGCGCCGGACGTGCTGGTCGCGATGAACCCCGCGGCGCTCAAGACCAACGTGGTGGACCTCCCGCCCGGCGGCGCCCTCATCGTCAACAGCGACGCGTTCACCAAGGGCAACCTGTCGAAGGCCGCCTACACGTCGAACCCGCTCGAGGACGGCTCGCTCAAGCAGTACAAGGTCTTCCAGATCCCCATCAGCACCCTCAACGCCGCGGCGCTCGAGGGGCTCGACATGACGAGCAAGCAGGTCGACCTGACGAAGAACTTCTTCGCCCTGGGCCTGATGTTCTGGCTCTACGAGCGGTCGATGGAGCCCACGCTCAAGTGGATCGACCAGAAGTTCGGCGCCCGCCCGATCCTGGCCGAGGCCAACCGTCGTGCCCTGCATGCCGGCTACGCGTTCGGCGACACGACCGAGATGTTCCACGAGACCTACTCGGTCCCCAAGGCGAAGCTGCCCCCGGGCACCTACCGGAACATCACCGGCAACGAGGCGACCGCGCTGGGCTTCCTGGCCGCGGCGCACGCCGCGAAGCGCCCGCTGTTCTACGGCTCGTACCCCATCACGCCGGCCTCGGACATCCTCCACCAGCTCTCCGCGTACAAGAGCTTCGGGGTCAAGACCTTCCAGGCCGAGGACGAGATCGCAGCCATCGGCGCCACCATCGGGGCGGCGTACGGCGGGTCGCTGGCCCTGACCGGCACGTCCGGACCGGGCGTGGCGCTCAAGACCGAGGCGATGGGCCTCGCGGTCATGACCGAGCTGCCGATCGTCATCGTCAACGTCCAGCGCGCCGGCCCCTCCACGGGCCTCCCGACCAAGGTCGAGCAGGCGGACCTGTTCCAGGCCATCTTCGGGCGCAACGGCGAGGCGCCGATGCCGGTCGTCGCGCCCGCCACCCCGGCCGAGTGCTTCACGTTCGCCGTCGAGGCCTCACGCCTGGCGCTCAAGTACATGACACCGGTGATGTACCTCTCCGACGCGTTCGTGGGCAACGGCGCCGAGCCGTGGCGCGTGCCGTCGGTCGACGAGCTGCCCGACATCTCCGTTCCCAACGCGGTCAAGGGCGAGGGCACCTTCCTCCCCTACGGCCGGGACCCCGAGACGCTCTCCCGCCCGTGGGCTGTCCCCGGCACGCCCGGCCTCGAGCACCGCATCGGCGGCCTCGAGAAGCTCCACGGCCTGGGCACGGTCTCCTACGACGCCGACAACCACCACCGCATGACCGTGCTGCGCCGCGACAAGGTGGCCGGCATCGCCCGCGACATCCCCGACCTCGAGGTCTTCGGGCCCGAGCAGGGCGAGCTGCTCATCCTCGGCTGGGGCTCCACGTACGGCGCCATCCGCAGCGCCGTCGAGCGCCTCCAGGCCGAGGGCAAGTCTGTCGCGCAGGCCCACCTGCGCTACCTCTTCCCGTTCCCGGAGAACACCGGGGACGTCCTGCGCAGCTACAAGACCGTGCTGGTGCCGGAGCTCAACCTCGGCCAGCTGTGGTTCGTGATCCGGGGCACCTACCTCGTGGACGCGCTCTCCTACGGGCGCGTGCGGGGCAAGCCGTTCCGGATCTCGGAGATCGTCGACGAGGCCAACCGCATCCTCGCCGAGCGGAGCTGAAACGATGACCGACATGCTGACCCCCGCCGAGCCCGTCAAGCTCACGCGCAAGGACTTCGTCTCGGAGCAGGAAGTCCGGTGGTGCCCCGGCTGCGGGGACTACTCGATCCTCGCCCAGACGCAGAAGGTGATGCCCGACTTCGGCGTGCCGAAGGAGAACATCGTCTTCATCTCCGGCATCGGGTGCTCCGGCCGGCTGCCGTACTACATGAACACGTACGGCTTCCACTCGATCCACGGCCGCGCGCCCACCCTGGCCACCGGCCTCAAGACCGCGCGCCCCGACCTCATGGTCTGGGTGATCACGGGCGACGGCGACGCGCTGTCCATCGGCGGCAACCACTTCCTGCACTCGATGCGCCGGAACGTGGACTTCACGATGATCATGCACAACAACCGGATCTACGGCCTGACGAAGGGCCAGACGTCGCCCACATCGGAGTTCGGCAAGCGGACCAAGTCCACGCCGATGGGCTCCGTGGACCGGCCGGTCATGCCGCTGACCCTGGCGCTCGCCGCCGAGGCAACGTTCGTCGCCCGGACCGTGGACACCCACACCGAGCACATGCAGCACACCCTCGAGGCGGCGGGGCGCCACCGCGGCGCGTCGTACATCGAGGTGCTCCAGAACTGCAACATCTTCAACGACGGCGCCTGGCGCGAGTTCACCGAGCGCGACGTCCGCGATGACCGGATGCTCGTCCTCGAGCACGGGAAGCCGCTCATCTTCGGCAAGGACCGCGACAAGGGCATCCGCCTCAACGGGCTGCACCCCGAGGTGGTCACCATCGGCGAGGACGGCGTCACCGAGGCCGACCTGATGGTCCACGACCAGTACGCCGAGGACCCGTACGCGGCACTGATCCTGTCGCGCATGTTCTGGCCGGAGTACCCGGTCCCGGTGGGCATTCTGCGCCAGGTGGACCGGCCAACCCATTCGGACCTGGTGGACGAGCAGATCGCCCAGGCGATCGCCAAGTCCGGACCCGGCGACCTCGCCAAGGCTCTGCTCGCCGGCGAGACCTGGACGGTGGAGTGACCTGATGCTGTGCCCCGTCTGCCGCTTCGACAACTTCGAGGGTGACGACAACTGCTCCAACTGCGGGGCGGACCTCGCCACCTCGGACATCCCCCAACCGGCGCAGGACTTCGGGGACACGATCCTGGGCGACCACCTCGACCGGCTGGGAATGGGATCGCCCCAGACGGTCGACCCGCGCATGCCCGTCGCCGAGGCGATCCGCCAGATGCATGCGGCGAACACCGACTGCCTGCTGGTGACCGAGGGCGGCAAACTGGTCGGCATCTTCACGGACCGCGATGCTGTGGTGAAGGTGGCCGGCAAGCGCCAGGACGCATTCGACGTCCGTGACTTCATGACGCCGGACCCGGTCGTCCTGCGCCATGACGACACGATCGCGGTCGCGATCCACAAGATGGCGATCGGCGAGTTCCGCCACATCCCCATCGTGGAGGACGGACGGCCGATCGGCGTGGTGGCCGCGGCAGACCTGTTCCGTCACCTGGTCGAATCGCTCGGGTGACAGCCCGCCCGGTTGCGACCGGGCCCAGGGTCGCGGTCCTCGCGGACGACCTGATCTGGGCGGCGCGCCTCTCCGAGATCGTCCGACGGGCGGGCGGCGAGCCCGTGCGCCTGGCCTCGGCGGCCCTGCTCCGGGCCGCGCTCGGCACGCTTGACGGGTGCGTGGTGGACCTCACCGCGCGCTCGTACGACGGCCTGATGGCCGTGAACATCGCCGCGATGGCGCACGTGCCCACTGTTGCCGTGGGGCAGCACGACGCAGCCGAGGAGCGGCGGGCCGCACGCGACGCGGGCGCCGCGCACGTCTACGCCTACCGGACGCTGTTCGAGCACGGCGATCGCGACCTCGGCGGGTGGGTGGCGGGGCTGCGCGGCGGGGAGGCGGGGCGATGACCGGTTGTTCCGCGGCTCCGACCCTGACGATCCCCGCTGAGCGGTTCGCCAGGCGTCTCGCGATGGCGCGGACGGCCGCGGCCGATGCCGGGCTCGACGCTCTGCTGGTGGGCGTGGGCGCCGACCTTCGGTATCTGGCGGGGTATGCGGCGCTGCCCCTCGAGCGGCTGACGCTGCTCGTGGTGCCCGCGGCTCCCGGCTCGGCCCTTACGCTCATCGCACCACGACTCGAGGCCACGCCGGCCCGGTCCTGCCCGGCGGCGACCAGCGGGGCCGTCACGGTCGCGACCTGGGAGGAGACCGAGGACCCGATGGCGCTCGTCGCGTCGGTCCTGGCCGCTGCGACGGGCCGGGCCGCCGACGAGCTCGAGGCCGTCGCCGTGTCCGACGGCATGCGCGCGGCGTTCGTGCTCGGCCTCCAGCGCGCCCTGCCGGCGGCGCGGTTCTCGCTCGCCTCGGCGGTGCTGCGCGGGCTTCGGATGCGCAAGGACAGCGATGAGGTTGGGCTGCTGCGCGCGGCGGCCCACGCCGCGGACCGCGTGGTCGCCGCGATCGCCGCCGGCCCGCTCATCGGCCGCACCGAGGCCGACGTGGCGCGCGAGGTCCGCGAGCGCCTCGTCGCCGAGGGCCACGAGCAGGCCGAGTTCTGGATCGTCGCCTCCGGGCCCAACAGCGCGTCGCCGCACCACGACGCCTCGGACCGCATCCTGCGGGCCGGCGAGCCGGTGGTCATCGACATCGGCGGGCAACTGGGCGGGTACGGCTCGGACATCACGCGGACGGTCTGGATCGACGGCGGGGATAGCGCCCGCGGCCCGCACCCCGACTTCGCGCGCCTGTACGGCGTGCTGCGCGACGCCCAGGCCGCGGCCACCGCCGCCGTCCGGCCCGGCATCGCTGCCGAGGCGATCGACGCGGTTGCGCGTGACGCGATCGCCGCTGCGGGCTTCGGCCCGAACTTCATCCACCGGACCGGGCACGGCATCGGGCTCGAGGGGCACGAGGATCCGTACATCGTGGCCGGGAACGCGGAGCCGCTCGATGGGGCGATGGCGTTCAGCGTGGAGCCCGGGATCTACCTCGAGGGGCGGTTCGGGGCTCGGATCGAGGACATCGTCGTGTGCGGGCCCGACGGCCCGGACGTCCTCAACGAGATGACCCGCGAGCTGCTGGTGGTTCGCGGGTAGGGGTAGGCACGTGCCGCAGAACGGGGGCCCGTCGGCGCTGGGCGCACCCGAGAGGTATCATCGCCGCACCGGTCGAGGAACCACGGCCGCCCGACACGAGCCCACGATGACGACTCCTCCCGCGCGGGCGCAGCGCCCGCGGAACGCGCGCCGATGAGCAGGCGCAGCCGGCACGGCCGGCGACCGCAGGCGAGCGCGACCCCGCCGGAGCCCGAGTCGGAGGTCGTCGTCGACGGCCCGCGCGCCGCGATCGCCACCGCCCCGCCCGCCGGCAGGCCTGTTGTGGAGGCCGGTGCGGCTGCTCGCGCAACGCCCCCGCCGGTGACGGCGCCTGCCCCGATCGAGCCTGCCGCAATCTCGGCCGCCCGGTCGGACTCCCCGAATGGCCGGGTCGTTCCCGCGGTCCGCGGCGATGCCGAGGCCCTCGCACCCGGGGATGGCGAGGCGCTGCGGACCACCTGCACGCAGGCCCAGCTCCGCCGGTTCATCAAGAGCCGCCCCTGGATCCCTTTGCACGAGCTGCGTCGCCGCTTCGGCATCTACGGCGGCGATGATGACGTGACCCCCGTCCGCGTCGGCAATGGGACGATCTTCCTGGGCCTGCCAGGCACAGAGAGCCGGATGCTCGGCGAGCTGATCAGCGGCGGCGACGTGGGCTACGAGCTGTCGCTTGACCCGGGCGCGCCGATCGTCGTCGGCGTCTACCCGATGCGCCCGGTGCCCCGCGGCTGACGCCTCCAGCGCCGCTCCGCCTCGTCCGGCTCCTCCGACCGAGAGGCCAGGCGAGCGTCGGGGCCGGTGCAGATCGGGACGGCTCTCGCCGAGGACCCCTCAGCGGGCGACCCGCACGCCCTCGAGCGCGAGCAGCGCCGCCTTGAGGTCGAGCGCCGCCTCGACGCCGCCCCAGGCCGCCGCGCCGTAGCCGCCGAGCCTGCCGCCGGCGGCGATGACCCGGTGGCAGGGGATGAGGAGCCCGACCGGGTTGCGGCTCACGGCACCGCCGGTGGCCCTTGCGGCGCCGGGGCGGCCGGCCCGGCGCGCCACCTCGCCGTAGCTTGCGGTGCTGCCGCGCGGGATCGACCGCACGACGCCCAGGATCAGCTGGTCCCAGGCCGGTCGGTCGCCGAGGTCGACGGGGAGCGCCGAGGCATCAACCGCGCCCCCCGCGAGCATCGACGTGGCGGCCGAGGCGGCCTCCTGCGCGAGCGCCGAGGCCCGCGCGCCAGCATCGGCCGGCGCCACCACCAGCCCGCGCCGGGCCAGGTCTGCGAAGAACAGCTCGCGGGTGGAGAGCAGCGCAACGGCAGCCACGCCCCGCGAGGTCGCGGCAACCCGCACGGGCCCGAAGCCCGACGGCACCTCCGCGGTTACACACCATGCATAGAACATATTCACGACTGGAAGTGTTGCACCGATGACCGAGTGCTGGCATGATGCGCGAGCCATGTCGCACGCCATCTTCGCTTTCGACGCCAAGCGCAAGCCTTGGCGGTCCAGTCGAGAGACTCGGGCCCCGAGGCTCTGAGGGCGCGCGAGCGACGAACCCAGAAGCCTCCGGGACCGGAGGCGACGAAGGGGCCGCGGACACCACGATCGGTGCCGCGGCCTTTGTGATTCTTCGGACCTCCGGCACCGCGGGCCATCCCAGCGGAAAGGACCAGTCCGAACATGCACCTCCTCCTCTACGGACCCGGACGGCTCGGCGGCGCCATCGCTGCCGCCGCGACCGCCCAGGGCTGGCGCGTCACCGCGATCGGCCGCCCGTCGGCCGACGCCACGCGCCCGGCCGCGCCGACCGCCGACGCAGTCGTGGACGCCTCCCTGAGCACGGCGCTCCCGGCCAATGTCGCCCATGCGCTCGCCGGCGGCAACCGGGCGTTCATTCTCGCCGCGACCGGCTGGGAGGCCGACCAGCCTCGCGTGAGGGCGATGCTCGCCGAGCACGACGCGACCGCGGTCGTCGCCACCAACCTCTCGCTCGGCGCCGCGCTATTCCTGCGCCTCGCCGAGCGCGCCGCCGCCTGGTACGCGCGGGCCGGCGCCTTCGAGCCCTCCATCGTCGAGTGGCACCGCCGCGGCAAGGCGGACCGCCCGTCGGGCACCGCGCGTGCCATCGCCCGCCGGATCGTGGCGGCGGATCCGCGCTGGGCCGGACCCGACGAGGCGGGGGACGCGGGCGAGACCCGCCCCGCGCTCGAGGTCGCCGGCATCCGCGCCGGCGCTGCCCCGGGCTCGCACCTCGTGACCTTCGACGGCCCCGGCGAGTCGGTGGAGCTGCGGTTCACCGCAAGGGACCGGACGGCCTACGCCGATGGCGCCCTCGCCGCGGCCCGCTGGCTGACCGCGCGAACCCGAGCCCCCGGCATCCACCCGTTCGACGCCGTCGTGGACGACCTCCTCGCGGCGCCCCTGCCCGTCCCCGCCTGACGCAAATTCGAAGCCGGCTTCACCCGAACGACCACCCAAGGAGATCAAAATGGCCCGCGTCACCCGCTCCGCGCACCAGACCACCCCCAGCCTCCGCGGTGCGATCACTGCGCTGGTGACCCCGTTCACCCCCGATGGCGCCCTCGACGAGACCGCCTACCGCCGCCTGGTCGCCTGGCAGGTGATGGCCGGCATCGACGGCCTCGTCCCGATGGGCACCACCGGCGAGTCGCCCACGCTCTCGGCAGCCGAGCGCGACCGCTGCATCCAGATCACCGTCGAGACCGTCGGCGAGCACCCGTCGCGGACCCGCATCCCGGTCATCGCCGGCACCGGCTCCAACGACACCCGCAGTTCCATCGAGGCCACCCGGCGCGCTGCCGCCCTGGGCGCCGACGCCGCCCTTGTCGTCACGCCCTACTACAACAAGCCCGACCAGCGGATGCTCGAGGCGCACTTCCGCGCGATCGCCGACGAGGGCGGCCTGCCGATCGTCGTGTACAACGTGCCCGGCCGGACCGGCGCCAACGTCGAGGCCGACACGTTCCTGCGCCTCGCCGAGCACCCGCGCGTCGTTGGCGTCAAGGAGGCCAGCGCCAACATCGAGCAGATCGCGGTGATCTGCCGCGACCGGCCGCGCGACGTGGCGGTGCTGTCGGGCGACGACGCGGCGACGCTCGCGGTCCTCGCGATGGGCGGCGACGGCGTGGTCTCCGTGGCCTCGAACGAGATCCCGGGCGAGATGAGCGCGCTGGTCCACGCCTGGCACACCGGCGACTGGGCCGAGGCTCGACGCCTGCACGACCGCTGGCTGCCGCTGATGCGGGCAAACTTCCAGGGCGGCCCGAACCCGGTCCCGGCCAAGGCGGCGATGTTCGCGATGCGCCTGCTCGACTGCGACGCCACCCGCCAGCCGCTGCTCCCGCTCGCCGACGCGCCGCGCGCACGCCTGACCGCCCTGCTGCGCTCGCTGGGGCTGGTGGACGGCGGCGGCCGCATGACCGAAGCCGGCGAGGCGACGACGGCCGGCGAGGTGGCCGCGTGAGGACGGCCATCGAGCCCGGTGCCGATCCCGCGCCCCCGCCGCTCGCCCCGATCCTCGCGGACCTCGACGCGGGCCGGCGGCGCGCCGCCGTCCCCGATCCGGGCGCACCGGGCGGCTGGCGCGCGGACCCCGAGGTCAAGGCGGCGATCCTCGCCTGCTTCCGCGACCGGACGCTCGCCTCGTGGGACCTCGGCGGCGCGCTCCAGTTCGCCGACCGCGTCGGGCTCCCGGTCAAGGCGCTCCTCGCCGGGCCCGAGTCGGCCGCCGCCGCCGAAGCCGGCCGAGCGTGGCGCATCGTCCCCGGCGGCTCGTCGGTCCGCGCCGGCGTCTACCTCGGCCCCGGCGTCGTGATCATGCCGCCCTCGTTCGTCAACGTGGGCGCGTGGATCGGCGAGGACACGATGGTCGACAGCCACGTGCTCGTCGGCTCCTGCGCCCAGATCGGCGCGCGCGTCCACCTCTCCGCGGGCGTGTCGATCGGCGGCGTGCTGGAGCCCGCGGGCGCGCGGCCCGTCATCGTCGAGGACGGCGCGTTCATCGCCGCCGGCTGCGCGCTGCTCGAGGGCGTGCTCGTCGGCGCCGGCGCGGTCATCGGGGCGGGCACGATCCTCACCGGGACCTCGCGGGTTTACGATCTGGTCCGCGGCCGGGTGCTCGCGGGCACGCCGGACGCGCCGCTCGCGATCCCGCCGGGCGCCGTGGTGGTGCCCGGGACGCGGTCGCTGGGCGGGGACTTCGCGGCGGAGCACGGGCTGTCCGTGTCCGTTGCGCTGCTGGTCAAGGACCGCGATGCCGGGACCGACGCCCGGGTCGCCCTGGAGGACGCGCTTCGATGAGCCTGGTCCGCGAGCCGGAGGGGTCGCCCGCGGGCGACGCCGCCCCGGCCCGCAACGAGGTCTTCCGCGACGGCCGTCTCGCCGGCCTCGCGCCCGAGGACCTCGCGGAGCGCTTCGGGACCCCGGCCTACGTGTACGACCTCGACGTCGTCAGCCGGCAGGTTGCCGGCCTTCGCGCCTGCCTGCCGACCCGCTTCGATCTCGCGTACGCGGTCAAGGCCAACCCGAGCCTCGCGGTCCTGCGGCACATCGCGAGCCTGGGTCTCGGTGCGGACGTGGCATCGGGCGGGGAGCTGCGGCACGTGATCCGCGCCGGCTTCGACCCGGCGCACGTGGTGATGACCGGCCCGGGCAAGCGCGACGATGAGCTGGCAGCGGCGGTCGGCGCCGGTGTCCGCGTCGTGACGGTGGAGTCGGTGAGCGAGCTTCGACGCCTCGCGCGCATCGGGGAGGGCCTCGGACGGGTACAGCCCATCCTGCTCCGCGCCAACGCGACGGGCGCGGCGTCGATGGAGCGCGTGCGGATCATCGGTGACGAGGGCGTGGGCAAGTTCGGCATGGGGGCCCCGGACCTGCGGATCGCTGCGGCCGAGGCAGTCGCGTCGCGCTGGCTCGAGCCGATCGGCCTCCACGCCTTCGGTGCGTCGAACGTGACCGACGCTGCGGCGCTGGCGGCCCACGTGGAGGCGACGGTCGACGCCGCAGGTGCCCTCGCCGTGGACGCTGGGTTCGAGCTCCGGCTGGTCGACGCGGGCGGCGGGCTCGGCATCCCCTACGCGGAGCACGAGGCGGGGCTGGACCTCGTCGATCTGGGCCGCCGGCTCGCCGCGCTGTCGGACCGCATGGACGACCGGGAGGCCACGCGCGGCACCCGCCTGCTGCTCGAGCCCGGCCGGTTCCTCGTCGGGTCCTCGGGCGCGTACCTCACCCGCGTGCTCGAGTGCAAGCAGGTGGGCCGAGGCCATGTCGTGATCGTGGACGGCGGGATCCACCACGTCCTGCGGCCCGCGCTGGTGGGGCAGGAGCACCGGGTGCGGGTGGTGACCGGGGCCGCGGCCGAGCCCAGCGCCGTGCCCGACGGACTCCCCGTGTCCATCGCCGGGCCGCTGTGCACCGGCCTCGACTTCTTCGCGCGCGAGGCGGTCCTGGCCCTGCCGGCCCCGGGCGACCTCGTCGCGGTCCTGGACCTGGGCGCGTACGGTGCCACGGAGTCGATGCCGCTGTTCCTCTCGCACCCGATGCCGCCCGAGGTCGCGGTCCGGGGCGGCGAGGTGTGGGTGGCGCGGCCGCGCGTGGACCCCGACGTCTGGCTGGGCTGGCAGGTCGGCGAGCCGGGCGGCGCATGACCGGGCAGGAGACGCTCACCGAGCCGACGCTCACCGCCCTGGCCCACCGCGCGCTCGGTCTGGTGACGTCGGGCCAGCGCCGGATCCTCGGGATCGCCGGTCCGCCGGGCTCGGGGAAGTCCACGCTGGCGGAGGCGATCTGCGCGGCGCTCGGCCCCGCGACGGCAGCCCTCGTCCCGATGGACGGGTTCCACCTCTCGAACGGGGAGCTCGTCCGCATCGGCCTCCGCGACCGCAAGGGCGCGCCGGAGACCTTCGACGCCGACGGCTACGTCGCGATGCTGCGGCATGTCCGCGCGTCCTTCAACGAGCGCGTCCTCGTGCCGTCGTTCGATCGCGACGCCGAGGCGGTGGTCCCCGGTGCCATCGAGGTGCCCGCGGGCGTGCCGCTGGTCGTGGCCGAGGGCAACTACCTGCTGCTTGACGAGGGGCCGTGGGCGGTGATCCGCGAGATCCTCGACGAGGCCTGGTACCTCCGCGCCGACGCCGGCCGCGTGCCGCGCCTGATCGCCCGCCATGTGGCGTTCGGCAAGCCGCCCGGGCCCGCCCGCGACTGGGTGCTGCGCAGCGACGAGGCGAACGCCGCCCGGATCGCGCCCTCCGAGGCCCGCGCGGATGTCGTCATCGAAGGCATGCCTCGGCTGTAGGCTGCGGGAACCCCGACTCGTTGCGGCCCGTCAGGGACCCGCTTGCCAGCCGCGCCGGATCCAGGGGGTCGAAATCCATGCGTCAACGCGCCGGCCTTGCCCTCGTGGTCGTGATCCTGACCCTCGCAGGGTGCGGTGGATCGGCAGCCTCTCCGGGCACCACGCTCTCACCGTCGGCATCGCCGTTCACCTCGGTGGCGGAAGGCCAGTTCCGTCTCGACTTCCGACTCGCGAGGCTGTCGTGGGCGGCAGGCGACTCGATCACCGGCGACGCAGCCCTGTCCTCTGCGGGTCCGTCGCCGGTCGTCCTGTACGGTGCAGGCACGGGCATCATCGTGTTCGACTACGTTGAGGTGGGCGGGGAGCGCCGCGCGCCCGCGATCTCGACTGCCGACTGCGCCCCGCACGCCATCAGCGCCGCGACGCCGATCGTGGCGCCGCTGGGCACGACCGGCGGTTACGACCTGTCCAATCCTGCCGGAGCGTGGGTGGAGAAGCTGACGGGCGCAGGGTCCATTCAGCTGCCGCCCGGGACGTGGGACGTGACTGCGCGGGCCGAGTTCTACGAAGGCGTCTGCGGCGGGCCGAACGACCACCTGGACGCCACGCTCCGAGTGCACGTCGGCACCTGACGCTCGGACCGAGCCCGTCGCGGCGAGGAGCCGGGGACAATCCCTGAGGTCCTCTCGAGGCGCTGGGGAGGCGATGGCGCGTATACTCCCCAGTAGTATGACGACGCAGCAGCCCGCCCCCACCGCCCAATCCGTCGAGATCGTCCTCCCGATCGAGGGCATGACCTGCGCCTCGTGCGTGAACCGCATCGAGCGGTTCCTCAAGAAGACGCCCGGCGTGGAGATGGCGGCGGTCAACCTCGCCACCGAGAAGGCGACCGTGATGGTGGACCTCGGCGTGGCCGGTCGCGACGAGCTGGTGAAGGCCGTCGAGGCCGCCGGCTACGAGGTCAGGCCCGAGGCGCCCGCCGCCGACCGGGCGACGGCCGCTTCGCTCGACGCCGAGATGACCGAGGAGGACGCCGAGCGCGACCGCGCCCTGCGCGAGACGCTGCGGATGTCGGCGGTGTCGATCGCCACCTCGCTCGTGTTCATGGCACTGATGTTCTGGCCGCAGACCGTCGTCTCGATGACCGACATCAACAAGGCGATCCTGCTGCCGGCCACGTTCGTCGTCGCGTGGGCGGGCAGCCGCTTCTACCGCGCCGCCTGGCGTGCTGGCCGCCACGGCGGGGCGACGATGGACACGCTGGTCGCCGTCGGCACGGCGGTCGCCTGGGCGTACTCGGCGTTCGTCGCGCTGTGGCCCGACGTGGTCATGCGCGCCGGCATCATGCCCGAGACCTACTTCGACTCGGCGACGATCATCCTGGGGCTCATCCTGCTCGGGAAGTACCTCGAGGGCCGCGCGAAGGGCCGCACCACCGGGGCCATCCGCCGCCTCGTGGGCCTCCAGGCCACCACGGCGCGTCGCATCCGCAATGGCGTCGAGGAGGACGTCGATCTCGCGGTCGTCGTCCCGGGCGACCTGCTGCGCGTCCGCCCCGGCGACAAGGTGCCGGTCGACGGCGTCGTGGCGGAGGGCGACTCGGCGGTCGACGAGTCGATGCTCACGGGCGAACCGATGCCCGTCACCAAGCACCCGGGCGACGAGGTCATCGGCGCCACGCTCAACACCACGGGCTCGTTCGTGATGCGCGCCACCCGCGTCGGCCGCGACACCGCCCTCGCCCGGATCGTGGACCTGGTCCAGCGGGCGCAGGGCAGCAAGGCCCCGATCCAGCGGCTGGCGGACCAGATCAGCGCCGTCTTCGTCCCGGCGGTGCTCGCCGTCGCCGCGGCCACGTTCGCGGTCTGGTTCCTCTTCGGCCCGGAGCCGCGGTTCACGCTCGCGCTGACCGCGTTCATCGGCGTCGTCATCATCGCCTGCCCGTGCGCCATGGGCCTCGCGACGCCCACCGCGATCATGGTCGGCACCGGCAAGGGCGCCGAGGCCGGCATCCTGGTCCGGGGCGGCGAGGCGCTCGAGGCGGCCGGCCGGATCGACACCGTCGTGCTGGACAAGACCGGCACGCTCACGCTGGGCAAGCCCGCGGTCACCGCGATCGTCACGGCCGCCGGCTTCGACGAGGCGCGCGTGCTCGACCTCGCGGCGTCGCTCGAGCAGGGCAGCGAGCATCCGCTGGGCGAGGCCATCGTGCGGCGGGCCCGCGAGCAGGAGCTGGGCTTCGCAAAGGCGGGCTCGTTCGAGGCGATCGTCGGGCGCGGCGTGACGGGCGTGCTCGACGGGGCGCAGGTGCTCGTCGGGAGCGGGCGGCTCTTCTTCGAGCACGGGCTGACGACGATCGCGCTGGAGAGCGCCGCCGTTGACGCCCAGGCCAATGGCGCGACGGTCGTGTTCGTGGCAGTCGACGGCTCGCTGGCGGGCCTCGTCGCGATCGCCGACCCGGTCAAGGCGGAGTCGGCCGAGGCGGTGCGCGGGCTCCGCGAGTCGGGCCTCGATGTCTGGCTGCTGACCGGCGACGCGCGGGTCACGGCCGAGGCGGTGGCGCGCCAGGTGGGCATCCCCGCCGATCGCGTGATCGCCGAGGTGCTGCCGGCCGACAAGGACGCGGTCATCGCGCAGCTTCAGGGCGAGGGCCATCGCGTCGCGATGGTCGGCGACGGCATCAACGATGCGCCGGCGCTCGCCCGGGCCGACCTCGGCGTGGCCATCGGCACCGGCTCCGACGTGGCGATCGAGGCGTCCGACGTGACGCTCGTCGGCGGCGACCCGCGGCTGGTGGGCTCGGCGATCGCGCTCTCGCGCTGGACGCTCCGGATCATCCGCCAGAACCTGTTCTGGGCGTTCGCCTACAACGTGCTGCTGATCCCGATCGCGATGGGCGCCCTCTACCCGGCGTTCGGCGTGACGCTCAACCCGGCGCTCGCTGCGGGGGCGATGGCGCTCTCGTCGGTGAGCGTGGTGACGAACTCGCTGCGGCTGCGGGGCGTGGACGTGCGGCCGGGGCGGGTGTCGGTCCTCCGGCCCGGCCTGCTCGGTCTCGTGCGCGACGGCGCGTACCTGCTGGTCATCGGCGTCCTCGGGCTCGCGCTCGCGGGCGGCGTGCTGGCCGCCGACCAGGCGATCGACGCGGCGCTGCCGACCGTGCAGGTTGCGGGGCCGACCGCCACCGCCTCGCCCAGCACGATCACCGTGCGCGCCGGCCAGATGACCGTCCTCGAGATGGCCAACACCGGAACTGGGGTGCGCCAGTGGACGGCCGAGGGCCTGGCCAACGTCGAGCTGCTGGCGCGACCTGGCCAGACGGCGCGGATCCGCGTCTCGATCTCGCAGCCCGGCACGTACACGACGATGCTGGGTGCGCCCGACGGCTCGGACGCCGCGCAGGGGACGCTCGTCGTCACGCCGTAGGGCCGCCCGCCGGGCGCCTCAACGCGGGGCTGGGAACCGGACTGCGGTCGACAGCGTCGGGCGGAAGCCCGACGAGCGCTGCTCCGTCGGGCGGAGGAGGCGTGATGGCCGGGTCCGACGGTGTCGGGTCCGGCCACGCGCATTCCTTGACATGCGGCTCGGCCCCGTGGCTGGACGACCGCGCCGCCCCGGTGTTGGGCCCGGGCCACCAATGTCGCGCGCAGGGACGCCGTTGCCGCCCGGGTGTTTGGGCTGAGCCACCAATTCGCCAAGCGGAACGCCGTTTCGGGCGGAAACGGTGGCACTGGCCCACCAGTCCGGGGCAAGTGGTGGACCTCAGCCAACGGAACACTCGTCCGGCGCCCGATGCGGGGCAGATTGGTGGCGCAACCCCACCGCCGCTGGTCGCCCTCAGGACGTCCAGGCTCAGACCCGCGTCGGCGCCAGCTCGAACACCCGGGCCGTCTTCTGGGCGCGGTCCTCCAGCTCGGTTGTCGTCCGCACCTCGTATGTGGCGAGCTCGACCAGCCCGTCAGTCGGCAGGTAGGCGCGGCCGGGGTCGCCAACCAGCACGTCGAGGCCCGCCGCGCGGCATCGCCGCAGCCACGGCCAGATGCGCTCGGCGAAGCCCGTCTCGTACCAGGTGTCGCCCGCGAGCACGACGTCGGCGTCGGGAGGGTCGTCGTCGAGGACGTCGCGGCGGACGACCGCGACGCGCTGGCCCGCGGCGCGCGCGTTGAGCCGGATGGCCGCCCAGCTGAAGGGGTCGATATCGGCCGCCGTGACGTCGACCGCACCGGCCGCGAGGGCTGCCAGGGCGCACAGCCCCGACCCGCTCGCCACGTCGAACACGCGTCGCCCCGCCACGCGCCCCGGGTGCTCGCGCAGGTATCGCGCCAACGCAAGCCCGCCCGCCCACGCGAACGCCCAGTAGGGGAGCGGCGCGTCGTCGTCGCCGGTCTCGACCTGGGTCGCGCGCCACAGCGGCAGCACCTCGTCGGCGAGGTGGAGGCGCACGTGCTCGGCACCAGGCACGGGGCGCAGGCGCGTGTGGCGCAGGACGAAGGCACGGGGGTCGGCGGCCACGCAGGCGATGCTACGGCGTCGGGCGATGCCGCGGTGCCGGACGCATCAACGGGGCGAGACCCCGGCGCATCATCGGGACGAGCCCCCGACGCTGCGCCGTGCGCGCCGCGTACACTCGGGCGATGGAGATCCCGCCCGCTGACCGCCACGCGCGCATCGAGGTTCCCCCCGACCCGCGCGACCTCCCCGGCACGTTCCCCAAGCGCCTCGTCGTCGAGGTTCGCTTCGGCGACACCGACGCGATGGGCCACGCCAACAACTCGCGCTTCCTCACGTACTGCGAGTCGGCGCGGATCGACTACTGGCAGGCGGCGACCGGCGAGCGGTTCGCGCTGGCCACCCACGGCGCCGAGGAGAGCCTGATCCTGGCCGAGGCCCGGGTCGCATTCCGCTCGCCCGCGCTGTTCGGCGAGGTGCTGACGGTGGAGACGCGGGCGGCCCGCATCGGGCGCACGTCATTCGGTCTCCAGCACCGCCTCACGGCCAGCGCCTCCGATCGCGGGCCCGCCCGTCTGGTCGCCATCGCGGAAGACGTGCTCGTGCTCTACGACTACGCGAACGCCCGGCCGCGGCCCATCCCGGACGAGCTCGCGGCGCGGCTCGAGGCGTACGAGGGGCGTCGGCTGCGCGACTGAGCGCCATCGGGGGGTTCGTCGAGACGAGCTGTCCTCGTATCTCCCCCGGGAGGCGATTGCCCCACGGGCGGCGACGGCGTCGTGCTCAGCGTCCCCGCCGGAGTCGCTCTTGTCTCCCCCGGGAGGAGATGCGAGCGAAGACCGCTGGACAATCGCCTCCCGGAGGAGGCAAGACGACGATGCCCCCCAAGGCAGCGGCTCGCCAGGGGTCATACGAGCGTGAGCCCCAACCCGAGGGGCGCAAAGCCGAAGCCGGCGCGGCCCCGCGCTGCGCCTCGAAGCGCCGGAGATCGCGACGGCGTTCTGGGCGCCGGGGCCGGTGCGGCGGCGCTACGCCTCGAAGCGCCGGAAGATCGCCACCGCGTTCTGGCCGCCGAAGCCGAACCCGTTGACCGCCACGGTGTCCACCTTCTGGTGGCGCGCGACGAGCGGAACGTAGTCGAGGTCGCACTCCGGGTCGGGCGTGTGCAGGTTCGCGGTCGGCGAGATGACGCCGTCGCGGATGCCGCCCACCGCGGCGAGCGCCGACGCGATCCCGGCCGCGCCCACGAGGTGCCCGACCATCGACTTGGGCGATGAGATCTGCCGCGTCGCCGCCGCCGACCCGTAGGCCATCTTGATCGCCTTGGTCTCGGTGGAGTCGTTGAGCGAGGTGGACGTGCCGTGGGCGACGATCCAGTCGATCTCGTCGGGGGCGACGCCGGCGTTGCGCAGCGCGTTGACCATGGCCCGCGTCTGGCCGCGCCCCGACGGGTCCGGCGCGCTGATGTGGAACGCGTCCGCGGTGAGCGCCCCGCCGATGACCTCGGCGATCGGCGTCGCGCCGCGGCGCAGCGCGTGCTCGGCGGACTCGACGATCATCGCGCCCGCCCCCTCGCCCAGGACGAAGCCGTCGCGGGTGGCGTCGAACGGCCGCGAGGCGGTCTCGGGCGAGTCGTTGCGCTTCGAGAGCGCGGTCATGTTGGACAGGGCGGCGACGCCCATCGGGACCACGGGCGCCTCGGAGCCGCCCGTCAGGACGACGTCGCACTCGCCGGTCTGGATCAGCCGGAGCGCATCGTGGAACGCGATGACCGACGTGGCGCACGCGGCCACCTGGGACATCACGGGACCCGTCAGCCCGTACTCCATCGACAGCATGCAGGCGCCCATCGACCCCGAGAGCGCGGGAACGGCGAAGGCGGACACGAACCGAGGGCCCTTGCTGTCAGCGACGTGCGTCCCGTCGATGATCGCCTCGATCCCGCCGCCCCCCGTGTTCATCACCACGCCCACCCGGTCGCGCTCCTCGGGCGTCATCGCCGCGAAGTCGATCCCCGAGTTCGCCACGGCCTCCTTGCCGGCGCCCATCGCGAGGTGGATGTACCGGCTCATGCGCCGGGCCATCTTGGCGTCCATGACCTTGCTCGGCTCGAAGTCGAGCACCTCGGCGGCGATCTGGACCTCGAACCCGGACGCGTCGAACGAGCGGATCCGGCGTGTGCCGGTGACCCCGTTCTGCAGGTTGCGCCAGTAGGTCTCGAAGTCGTTGCCGATGGGCATGACCGCGCCGAGTCCGGTCACGACGGCGCGGCGCGAGAGATCAGAGAAGGGGGGCACAGGACAACTCACCCTGGTACGTGGGCGGATGGGCAGCCCGATTGTAGCCGGTCAGTCGGCCCCCCCTGGGTCAGCGGCCGTCCCAGCGCTTGAAGATGATGGCCCCGTTGTGTCCGCCGAGGCCGATGTTGTTCGACAGCGCGTAGCGCACCGTCATCGGCGTGGCCTCGGTCGTGACCCACAGGTCGCACTCCGGGTCGAAGTCGCAGTAGTTGATCGTGGGCGGCACCACCTGCTCGGCGACGCTCATGACCGTGGCGAACGCCTCGAACGAGCCCGCGGCGCCCATCATGTGGCCGGTCATGGACTTGGTGCCGGTGATGGCCAGAGACCGCTTGGCCGCCGCGGCCCGCTCGCCGAACACGGTCCAGATCGCCTGTGCCTCGCGCGCGTCGCCCACCGGGGTGGACGTGCCGTGCGGGTTGAGCACGTCGATCTCGTCAGCGGGGACGCCGCGCCGCTGGAGCGCCGCCTTCATCGCCCGGGCCGAGCCCGAGCCGCGCTCGATGGGCTGGATCATGTCCCAGCCGTCGGCCGTCGCGCCGTAGCCCACCACCTCGGCGTAGATCCGCGCGCCGCGCGCCTTGGCGATCTCGAGGTCCTCGAGGATCAGGGCGCCCGCGCCCTCGCCCAGGACGAAGCCGTCGCGGGTTCGGTCGAAGGGGCGCGAGGTGTCGGCCATCGGGCGGCCCTCGCGGGGCGCGCCCAGACCGCGCATGTTGCCGAAGCCGGCGTGCGCCACCTCGAGCAGCGGCATCTCCGACGAGCCCGCGATCACGGTGTGGACGTCGCCGCGGCGGATCAGCTCGGATGCCTCGCCGATCGCGTTGGTACCCGTGGAGCAGGCGGCGACGACGCACATGTTGTGGCCGATGGCGCCGGTCTCGATCGAGATCATCCCCGACGTCGAGTCGACCAGGCCGTTGGCGATGAACGTGGGGGCGACGCGGTCGGGGCCCTTCTGGTCGAGCGTGTGCCAGTTGTCGATCATGAGCTGCTGGCCCCCGGCACCCGTGCCGAAGACCACGCCCACCTCTTCGCGGTTGCTGTCGGTGATCTCGAGGCACGCGTCGGTGATGGCCTGCTTGGCGGCGGCGACCCCGTACCACATCGCCGCCTCGGACCGGCGGACCGCCTTGGCGTCCATCCACGCCTTGGGGTCGAAGTCCTTGACCTCGCCGGCGATCTTGTGCGTGTAGCGCGAGGGGTCGAAACGGGTGAGGATCCCCAGACCGGACACGCCGTTGAGAAGGTTGGACCAAGCGGTGACCTTGTCGTTGCCGACGGGGCTGATGACGCCGAGGCCGGTGACGACGACACGGCGGTTGTAATCGGGTTCGCGCACGGGGTTCCTCTTCCGGGTTTCGCGGGGCGGTCTTGGGCGAGTTGGGGACTGGTGATTTGTGGGCGGCGGGCTGGGCCTGAGCCCGACTCCGACTACGCGACGGTGTCGAAGTCGACGCCGGCGGATTCGGCGAACGGGATGGCGAGGCGGTCGGCGGCGGCCTTGTCGTCGAGCGCGAGGACGATCGCGTCGTCGACGATCCGCTTGACGAGGCCCGTGAGGACTTGGCCGGGCCCGACCTCGATGAACGTGTTGACGCCGCGGGAGCGCATCGAGCGGACCGCGCCCACCCAGTCCACGCCGGTGGTGAGGTGGTTGACGAGCTCGGCGCGACAGGCGTCGGCGGTGGTGATCAGCGTCGCGTCCGCGTTGGCGATCAGCGGCGGCGTGGGGTCGCGGAAGGTGATCCCGGCGAGGACCTCGGCCATGCCCTCGGCTGCCTCGGCCATGAGCGGCGAGTGCGCGGCGACCGAGACGGGGAGCTCGATGGCGCGCCTCGCGCCGAGGGTCTTCGCCATGGCCAGGCTCGCCTCGACCGCCGCACGCTCGCCGCTGACCACGACCTGGCCCGGCGAGTTGCGGTTGGCGATGCCGAAGACGCCGTGGACGCTGGCGAGCGCGACGAGGTCGGGGAGGCGCGCGTCGTCGAGGCCGATGATCGCGGCCATGCGGCCCTCGCGGCCGGCGCCCGACGCCTGCATCAGCTGGCCGCGGGTCCGGACGAGGCGGACGGCGTCGGCGAGGTCGAGGGCGCCCGAGGCGACGAGCGCGGTGTACTGGCCCATCGAGTGGCCGGCGGCGAAGGCGGGCTCCGGCACGTCAACCTGGAGCGCGGCCCACCGCCCGCGGACGGCCTCGAGGTAGGCGACCGATGCGGCGAGCAGGGCGGGCTGGCTGTTCTCGGTGCGGTTGAGGACGTCTTCTGGGCCCTCCCAGGCGAGCCGGCTGAGGCGCTCGCCGAGCGCCTCGTCGGCGGCCCGGAAGACAGCGGCTGCTTCGGGCGAGGACTCGGCGAGGGCGCGGCCCATGCCGACGTACTGGCTGCCCTGGCCAGGGAAGACGAAGGCGAGATGTGTCATCGTCACCCAGCCTATCGGGTGGCCCCACGTATCCCGGCAGAGTCCGTGCAGAGTTGCAGGAATCGGCTGGGATGCCTACCCTCCGAGCGTGAGGATGCCCCTGTGACCCCCGATCCCAAGCCTGACAAGCCCGGCGAGGCGACGCCCGACGGGCCGGCCCAGAAGCCGTCGGCCCGACCGTCGCCGTCGGTCCCCGCCCGCACGTCCCGGGGGCCAGACCTCTCCGGGCGGATGGCCGATCTGCAGTCGAGGGCGACGGACCTCTCGTCGCGCGTCCCGGACCTGCCCGCGCGGGTCGCTGACCTCCAGGCCCGCGTGCCGGAGTTCCAGGCCGAGCTCCAGGCCCGCGTGGCGGAGATCTCGGCGCGCGTGCCGGGCCTGTCGCGACGCACGCGGCGGACCGATCCCGCCGCCGGCCCTGCGCTCCCCGAGGCGCTGACCCGGTTCCGGCGGCCGAGGGCGTCGCGGGAGGTCATCGCGCGGACGTTCGAGGCGGACCTCTCGGCGCCGGTGGTGGCTGCGGGGACCCGGATCACCAACGTCCGCCAGATCACCGAGCGCGTGGCGATGGGGCGCGCGCTCTGGCGCGAGCTGGTCGTCGGGTTCGCGTCGCAGCTGGGCGAGCTGAACCTGGGCTTCACGCAGCTGGCCGCGCTGTACGTGCTCGCGGACGGCGCCACGACCACCGTCGCCGACCTCGCCGAGGCCATCGGGCGCTCGCCGTCCGCGACGTCGCGGCTCGTGGACGGGCTGGTGCGGCGGCGCCTCGTGGAGCGCCGCCGCGAGGAGGAGGACGGGCGGCTCCGGACGGTCTGGCTCACGCCGCGCGGCCACGCCATCCTGCGCATGGTGGACCGCGCCCGTGCCGAGCAGTTCCTCTCGGCCGTCCGGCCCCTGCCCCGCAGCGAACGGGCGTTGGTCGCGATGGGCGTGGCCGCGCTGGCCACGCACGCGATCTCGCGGCGCGGGCGCCTCGTCCGGGCGGGTGGCGGGCTCGAGCCGCCGCTGCCGGGGATGTCCCCGCCTGCGAAGCCGGAGCGCGAGCCCAGGGGCTGAGCGGCGCCTCGCCGTCACCTGCGGCGGTCGCCGGGCCGGCGCGGATTCGCCTGGGAGGCGGCGGTTTCGGGATCGCCGGGTCGGATCGTCGCCCGGGCGGGGACGAAGCGACACATGGGAGGCACATGCGGGGCTTGCGAGGGTCGGATCGTCGTCTGTCACGGGATCATCCGACCGGATCGCCGCGAATCCTTCCCCTGCGGGGCGACTCGCGTGCGCCGCCGCCGGTGTGGTGTCAGCCGCAGTAGCGGCAGACCACGTCGTACAGGACCGGCAGCCCCCAGCGGAGGGCCTCGAGCCCAACCCGCTCGTCCTGCCCGTGGAACCGCTCGAGGAAGCGCTCGCCGGGCTCGTTGCGCAGGGGCGAGAAGCCATAGGTCGGCGTGCCCAGCAGGGCGGTCCACTTCCCATCGGTGGCGAACGGGGCCATCACCGGGACCGGGATGCCGTCGGGGTCATGGGCGCGGATCGTGTCGCACATGAGGTCGTAGAGCTCGCCCGAGGCCGGCCACTCGACGGGCGGCGCGCCGATGACGTGCACCACGTCGCAGCGCGGGGCGAGGTCTCCGAGCCGCGCCAGGACCTCCTCGCGCATGTCGCCCTCGGTGGTGCCCGGGAGCGTCCGGCAGTCGATCTCGATCACCGCCTCGCCCGGGATCACGTTGTACTTGATCCCCGCGTGGATGACGCCCGGGCTGATGGTGTCCCGCAGGAGCGCGCGCAGCGCACGGGCGTACATGTCGTCGCACATGCGGCCCACAGCGGCGTCAGCACGGCGCGGGTCCTCGTCGGCGATGGCGCGGGCGAACGCGGCGGCGTCGGCCGGGAGGGCGCGCTCGACGCCATCGAGGAGTGCCCGGATCGGGCCGGTCAGGCGCGGCTCGCCCGGTGAGGCCAGGCGGCGGATCGCCTCGGCGGCGAGCGTGATCGCGTTGTCGTCGCGCGGCATCGACCCGTGGCCCCACGTCCCGTGGACGCTGATCCGGTACGTCTCGCGGCCCTTCTCGGCGGTCATGACCGGGTAGAAGCGGCGCCCGGCCAGGTCGACCGACACCGCGCCCGCCTCGTTGACGGCTCCCGCGGCACGCAGCGTCTCGGGCCGGTGCTCCACCAGCCACTGCACCCCGTCGGTCCCGCCGGCCTCCTCGTCGGCGGTGCAGGCGAACAGGACGTCGCGGCGGAGCCCCGGGATGGGGTCGCGGGCGGGGTCCAGACCGGCGGCGCGCGCCCGGCGCGCGAGCAGGATGACGACCATCGCCTCCATCGCGACCATCGACTTCATGTCGACGGCTCCGCGGCCCCAGACGTAGCCGTCGGCGATGTCCGCGGCGAATGGCGGGTGCGTCCAGCCGCTCGCGTCCACGGGCACGACGTCGTGGTGGGAGAGGAGCAGGAACGGGTCGCCGCCGGTGCCGTCGCCACGCAGCCGCGCGACCACGCTGCCGCGGCCTGGGGCGGGCTCGATGACCTCGGGCTCGAGGCCCTCCGCCCGCAGGAGGCTCGCCACGTATTCGGCGGCGTCCGTCTCGGGGCCTGGCGGGTCCGGCGGGTTGATCGAGGGGATCCGGATCAGGTCCCGCAGGCGCCCCACCAGCTCCTCGTGCGCGCCCGCCCACAGCTCGGCGCCCAGGGCGGCAGAGGGCAGGGTGTCGGGCGACAGCGTCACGCCGCCATTCTGCCCGACCCGCCGCGTCCACCGCGGTGTCGCGGTCCGTCCAGCGCCAGGCACGCCGGGGCTCACGACCCGGGGGCGAACCGATAGGCGTCGGTGAACACGCCCTTCGCCGGGACGAGCAGCAGGGAGCCATCGGCGAGCTCGATCCCCGTGGCCCTGAGGGCGGCCGGAAGGTGGACGTGCTCGACGCCAGCGTCACCAACACGCGGCCCGCGTCAGCCCGCTCCGAAGCGCTCCCGGATCGTCTCGAGGTCTTCGCCCGCCGCGAGGGCGAGGCGCAGGAGGATACGGGCCTTCCAGGGGACGAGGTCGTCGGCGGCGATCCAGCCTCGGGCGAGGAGGGCGGGGACGGGCGGGACGCGGCCAGAGCCGACGCGGGATGACTCGATGATGACGACGCCGGCGGACGCCACGCGCTCGAGTGCGTCGACCTCGAGCGGGGTGGGGTAGCCGGCGCCGGTCCCGGCGCTGACGATGCCCCGGGCCCGCGCAGCGACTGCCGCGTCGATCAGCGCGCCGTCCGCACCCTGGTAGCTCACTACCACGTCAACACGCGAAAGCGCGCGGAGGTCGACGCTGGCGTAGGCGCCGCGGAGCGAGGTGGCGCGTGCCGGCCGCGAGGTGAGCACGACTCGGCCGTCGCCGTCCACCCGGCCCAGCGGCCCCGCCATCGGGCTCGCGAACGCGTCGACCCGGAGCGTGTTCGTCTTGGTCACGTCGCGGGCGCCGTGGACCCTGCCGTCCATGGCCACCAGCACGCCGAGGCCGCGAGCAGCGGGCGCCGCAGCCACGCGCACCGCGTCGACCAGGTTCAGCGACCCGTCGGCGGAGAGCGCCGACGCCGGCCGCATCGCCCCCGTGACCACGATCGGCGCGTCGGTGGCGATCGTGAGGTGGAGCAGCCAGGCCGTCTCCTCGAGCGTGTTCGTCCCGTGCGTGATCACCACGCCGTCCGCCTCGCCGCGCGCCAGGATCGTCCGGACCAGGTCGACCAGGTTGGCGAGGTGCGCATCGGTGAAGGCGTGGGCCGCCAGCCGAGGGAACGGGATCTCGGTGACGCGCGCGATCGTCGCGAGTTCGGGGGCGACCGAAGCGAGCAGCGCCCCGGGCTCCAGCCGGCGACCCGTCTCGAGGTACGCGGCGAGGTCGAGCCGGTCGGCGCCCAGCGAATCGATGGTGCCGCCCGTCGTGACGACGGCGACCCGGGGCAGCGTCACGCGCGATCGGGCCCAGCGACGTCCGCGGCAGACGCGAGCACCGGCGGGACGATCATCGGCTCGGCGGGGACGGGCGAGGGTTGAGCCGGAGGCGCAGCTTCGGCCCCTGGCGTCCAGTGCGGCGCGCGCTCGGGCGGCGTGAACCGCTCGATCCGCGAGATCAGCCGCCGGATCCGCAGCCCCTCGAGCGGCCCCAGCGCATAGAGCGGCATCGGCTGCAGCCAGACCGAGGACCCGAGCGACACCGCGTCGGCGCCGGCCCAGAAGTACTCGCGGCAGTCGTCGAAGTCGCGGATGCCGCCGTTGGCGATGATCGGCAGGCGGAAGCCCGCATCGCGCAACTCGGCCACCACCCTCAGGCCGATCGGCTTGATCGCCCGCCCGCTGATCGCGCCGTAGCGGTTCCGCAGGTACGGCTCCCCGGTGTCGGGGTGCAGGCGGAGGCCCTTCACGGTGTTGATCGCCGTGACCGCCGCGCAGCCGTACGTCGCCGCGAGGCGTGCCTGCCAGCGGTAGTCCTCGTCGGGGCTGACCTTGAGGATGACCGGGTGGCGGCTCCGCGGGACCGCGCGGCGGAGCGCCTCCTCGAGGATCGTCCCGAACGGGAAGTTGACGTTGTGGCACGAGGCGTTGAGCTCGACGGCCGCGATCTCGCCGGGCTTCGCGCGCTCGTTGACGGACTCGATGAGCTGCTCGATCTCGTCGGCCGAGAAGCCGCCGACCGAGATGATCCGGTTGAGCCCCGCCGTCCGGCCGAAGTACTCGTCGAAGTAGCGGGCGAGGCCGATGTTGGACCAGCCGAACGCGTTGAGCCAGCCGGCGTCGACCTTGTGGAGCGCCTTGCCGTACAGCCGCAGCATCTCGGGAAACTCGCCGAGGCTCCAGTCCTCCTTGAGCGTGAAGTGCCCGGCGCGCGGCTCGAGCGTGAGGGTCCGCGTGGTGACCGCGCCGAAGCGCTCGAGCGGCACCCACTGGGCGATCGGCGAGAGGCCGTACAGGATGAGCCTGCGCTTCGACGCGCCGTAGCCGAGCAGGCTGGCCGACGTGAGCAGGCGGTTCCGAAGCCGGATCCCGTTGAGGTCGATGGTCACGGGGCGAAGTCTAGCGGGGCGGGAGCGGAGGTCAGGCGGGGCCGGGAGTCGAGGCCGGGCGGCGGCGCGGGTCGGCTGGGCCGGGCTGGCTGACCGTCGCTCGCGATCGCCCGGTTCACGCCTCGGGTGCGAGCGGGCCGGTGAACCCGATCTCGTCGGGCAGGCTCCGATAGCCGAGGCTCGCGTTGATCGAGCGCATCGGCGTGTTCTCCTCGTCATTGTTGGCGTGGAGCTCGTCGAGTCCCGCTCCGAGCGCCCAGACGATCGTCGCCCGCTTGAGGGCGGTGGCCATGCCGCGGCCGCGGAAGGCCGGGCGGACGGCCGTCATGTCGTGGTGGGCGACTGCGGTGCTGCCGGGCGCGAAGATGAGGTTCGCGTACCCGGCCGCCTCGCCAGTCGCCGTCTCGACGGCGACGAAGAACCCGTCGAGCGGGATCCGCTCGCGGTAGACGTCCCGGGCCGTGAACTCCTCGAGCGTGCCCGGTTCCATCGGCGTCACGGTCGGGATGGACGGGAAGGCCTCGACGGCGACCCGGTGGACGCCCGGGACGAGGTCGGGTCGGTCGGCGATGGCGACGAGCGAGAAGCCCTCCGGCGCGGTCGCTGTCGGCATCGCCCCCGGGGCGGACGCGCGAAGCGCTCGCAGGTCGAGCGCCACGGCCTTGGAGCGGTCCTCCTCGGCGAAGCCGCGCCCGCGGACGAAGGCGACGGCGTCGGGGTGCGCCTCGGATGCCCAGCACCGGAAGCCCTCCTTCCCGGCCGCGCGCGCCCGCTCGCTCGCCGCCCGGTAGAGCGCTGTCCCGACGCCTCGCCGCCGAGACTCGGGCAGCACCCACAGCCCGAGATAGAAGCGGGGGTGATCCCGGCTGTACACGTGCATGCGCCCGGTGGTCGCCGCGCCGACGGGCTCGCCGTCCAGGAACGCCAAGAACCGCCAGACCTCGCCCGGGTAGGCGGCCTCCTCCCAGGCGACGCCCTCCGGCGTCTCGGCCTCGTCGGCGTCCACCGCGGCGCGGAGCGCGCAGTACGTGGCGACGGCTGCGGGATCATCGGCTTCGACGGCCCGCACGTCGATGCTCATCCGGCGCCGGCCCCCGCATCCGCGCCCCCGACCAGCGGCTCCGCTACCTCGTCCGCGAGGGCGAGCATGCCGTCCGGCGCGATCGACGCCGGCAGTCCGAGCACCACGTGGGTGGCTCCGGCGGCCACGAAGCGGCGGGCCGTGGCGAGGGCGGCCTTGCGCTGGGCCGGCGTGGCGCCGCACGCGAGCTGCGCCGCGAACGAGAAGCCAGAGGGGTCCCGGCGCTCCGCCTCGAAGGCGCGCAGGATGCGGTCACGCGCCTGGGCGAAGAACTCCACGTCGCCGGGCCGGTTCCCCGGCATCGGCCAGCCCGAGGCGTACTGCGCCATCAAGCGGAGGCCGCGCGGCTTGCCGACGCCGAGCCAGAGCAGCGGTCCGCCGGGCCGCACCGGGCCGGGCTCGTTGGTCGCCTCGTGGAGCGGGTAGAACGGATCGTCGAGGGTGACGCCGGGGCTCCGCCGCGCCTGGTCGGAGAACAGCGCGCGCAGGACGCGGAGCTGGCTCTCGAGCCGGTCGAAGCGCTCGGGCGGTGGCGGCAGCGGGATGCCGAACGCATCGTGCTCGCCCTCGTGCCAGCCTGCACCGAGCCCCAAGATGAACCGACCGGCGGTGACGTTGTCGAGCACGGTCGCGGCCTTGGCGAGCAGCGCCGGGTGGCGGAACGTGGCGGACGCGACCGCGATCCCGATCCACTTGCCGCCGACGCGGTGGGCGAGCGCCGAGGCCAGCGTCAGCGCTTCGAAGGCCGGCCCCTGACGCTCTCGGGAGGCGTCGGAGAGGTGGTCCGACAGCCAGCAGGCCGAGACCACATGCTCCTCGCCCGCAGCCGTCCACGTCTCGTCGATGCGGTGCCAGTCGAGCTCCGTCTGCTCGGTCGCCGACAGGCGCACGCCCACCAGGCCGGGGCGGGCCGGCAGGGACGGGAACGGGGCGATGTTCCGGGGCGCGAGCCCGGGCGTCGGGTGCGATGGCATCTCGACCTCCGTTCCGCCCTGGCGCGGGCGCTCGCTTCGTTGGCCTCGCTGGCGTCAGCCGTTGGTCCGCGCATGGAGCGCCCGCTGGAGCGCCGCGCCGTTGGTGACGGCACCCTCCGAGGCGGACGACACGAGCGCGGCGTACTTGGCCATCGCGCCGATGGTGTACCGCGGGGCGGGCGGCGTCCAGCGGCTCCGGCGCTCGGCCAGGACCGCCTCGTCCACCTCGAGGTTGAGCTCCTTGCGGTCGACGTCGACCGAGATGGTGTCGCCCTCCTCGACGAGGGCGATCGGCCCGCCTACCGCCGCCTCGGGCGCCACGTGGCCGATCATCAGGCCGTGCGTGCCGCCGGAGAACCGGCCGTCGGTGAGCAGCAGGATGTCGCCTCCCAGGCCCTGGCCCTGGATCGCGGCCGTGACCGAGAGCATCTCCTGCATGCCCGGCCCGCCGACCGGGCCCTCGTAGCGGATGACCACGACGTCGCCCTTGGCGATCTTGCGGTCGCGGACTGCGTCGTAGCAGGCGTTCTCGTTGTCGAACACGCGGGCCGGGCCGCGGTGCGCCTTGCGCTCGTGGCCGGCCAGCTTGACCACGCAGCCCTCGGGGGCGAGCGAGCCGCGCAGGATCGTCAGTCCGCCGAACGGCTTGATCGGCGTCTCGATGGGCTTGACGACCTGCTGGCCCTCCGTGGCCACGGCGTCCTCGGCGATCTTCGCGATGGTGCGCCCGTCCACGGTCTTCTCGTGGCCGTGGAGGAGGCCCTGCTTCTGCAGCTCCTTCATGACGACCGCGACGCCGCCGGCCCGGTACAGGTCGGCGGCGAGATAGCGGCCGCCGGGCCGCATGTCGGCGATCAGCGGGGTGCGGTCGGCGACGGCGGCGAACTCGTCGAGCGTCAGCGTCAGGCCGTACTCCGCGGCGATGGCGGGCAGGTGCAGGACCGCGTTGGTGGAGCCGCCGGTGGCCGCCACGGCCGCGATCGCGTTCTCGAGCGAGTTCTTGGTCACGATCGACGACGGCCGGATGTCGTGGTGGACCAGCGTCATGACGAGCTCGCCCGCACGGCGCGCCGCGGCGTCCTTCTCGGGCGCCTCCGCCGGGATGCCGTTGAGCCCGGCGGGGCTGAGGCCGAGGAATTCGAGGACCATCGACATCGTGTTGGCCGTGAACTGGCCGCCGCAGGCGCCGGCGCCCGGGCACGCGCCGTTCTCCGCCTCGTAGAGGTCCTCGAGGGTGATCGTGCCGGCCCGGTACGCGCCGATGGCCTCGAACACCGTGACGATGTCGGCGTCCTTGCCCTTGTAGGTGCCCGGCAGGATCGTGCCGTTGTAGAGGATGAGGCCCGGGATGTCGAGCCGGCCGAGCGCCATCGCGCCGGCCGGGATCGTCTTGTCGCAGCCCACCAGGACCACGAGGCCGTCGAACAGGTGGCCGCGGGTGACCAGCTCGATCGAGTCCGCGATCAGCTCGCGGCTGATGAGGCTGGCCTTCATGCCCTCGGTGCCCATCGACACGCCGTCGCTGATGGCGATCGTGTTGAACTCCATCGGCGTGCCGCCGGCCGCCCGGATGCCCTCCTTGACGAACTCGGCCAGCCGCCGCTGGTTGAGGTTGCAGGGCATCGTCTCGATCCACGTCGTGGCGACGCCGATGATGGGCTGGGCGAGGTCGTCGTCCGAGAACCCGACGGCCTTGAGCATGGCCCGGGCGGCCGCGCGGTCAGGGCCGTCGGTGAGCGCGTGGCTGTGCCGCTTGCCGGGGTCGGCGGGACGGTCGTAGGGGAGTGGGCGATCGGCGCTCATGGTGTCCTCGCTGCGTGGGTCGGGCCGGCGCTGCTGGGGCCAAGTATGCGCCGCGGCCCGTGGCGCGGGCCCCGGCCACCGGCCCCGAACGCGGCGAGTCAGTGGATGCAGGGCCCCAGGTCCACCGCGTTCACCCGCCCGATGGCCGGCTCCACGGCGGCGGCCACGGCCGTCGGCGTCAGCGCGTACCCGACCGACGGGGATTCGCGCGACTCGGCGAACACGATGCCGCCGATGCTTCCGTCCGGCAGGATCAGGGGGCCGCCCGAATCGCCCGGCCGGATGCTCGCGCGCAGCTCGATGATCACGCGGTCGGTGATCCCCGTGTTGTAGATGTCGCGCCCGGTCGCCGGGTACGAGCCGGTGACGCCGACCGGGATGATGGTCATCGGCCCGCCGCCCGGGTACCCGATCGCCGCGCCCGTGACGCCCCGGTCCGGCACGGCCGACGCGAAGCGCAGCACCGGCCCCTGGAGGCTCGGCGCGCGGAGCAGCGCGATGTCGAGCCTGGGGTCGAAGGCCACGGCCGTCGCCTCGACGTCGCGCGAGCCAAGCTGCAGGTGGATCGTCTGGGCGCCCGCGACCACGTGGGCGTTCGTCACCGCGTAGCCGGGCGCGATGAGCTCGGCCGTGCCCGACACCTGCACCGAGCAGGCGAGGGCGACGACCCGGGCGGTGGACGCGGTGGCGGCCTCGGCGATCGAGCGCGCCTGGGCGGTGCCGGGCAGGTCCACGGGAGCGAGGGGCGGTGGCTCGAGGCCGACGAACACCGACGGCAGGCCGGAGGCGTCCAGGGCCCCGGCGATCTGCCCCACGACCTGGGCGGGCGGCGGCAGGTGCGCGTTGATCACCGACATCGAGAACGAGTTCGCCGCGGTCCGGCCGATGGAGGAGAAGGGCCCCACGACGAGCAGGCCACCGGCGAGCCAGACGATCAGGACAGCCTGTGCCGCCCCCAGCGCGGCTCCGGCCACGCGATCCAGCCCGGAGAGGACGCCGTCGCCCAGCCGCCCGACGACCGAGCGCCCGAGCGCGGACCCGAGGCCCTCGCCCACCAGCACGGCAGCGATGACGGCGCCGAGCACCACCAGGAGCCGCGGGAGCGGGTCGAGGCTGGCCGTCGCGCCGACGAGCCACGGGCCCCCGTTGAGCGCGAGGAGGAGGCCGCCGAGCGCTCCCGCGATGCCGCCGATCTGCGGCAGGGCGCCACTCCGGATGCCGCCGCCCACGGCGGCGACGAGGACCAGCGCGGCAACCAGGTCGAAAGCGTTCACATGGCGAGTATGGACAAGGTTGGGGTGTCGTGCCGTTCCCGGGACGCCTTCGCGCCCTGGCCCGGATCAGCCGCCGCCGGGGGTCTCGCCGGGAAGACTCGCGAGCGGCGGCAGGACCGGCAGCGGCGGGCTGCTCTCGGCGGGCGCCAGGCTTGCGGTGGGCAATGGCGGCGGGGCGAGGGACGCGGACTCGACGGGGGTTTCGAAACCGCCCGGACCTTGGGTGCAGGCGGCGAGCAGGAGCGCCGGCAGGAGGCCGGCGGCGACGCGGCCGGGACGAGGCGTCATGGGCGCCAGACGACGGCGACCGCGCCTCGGTTCCCTCGCGTCAGGTCGGGTTCGGCCGGCGCAGCCAGCGCTCGCGCGTCAGGCCGCGCAGGCGGCTCGTCTCGCCCGACTTGGGCCCCACGGTGCCGGTCATGTAGTCGCGGTACCAGGGCCGCCAGGATCCGGTGCGCCGCTCGTGCTCCACATAGGTCTCCGCGCGGTCGGCGGCGTCCGCGCGGGTCGTTCGGCGGTCCGCCACGTCGTGCAGGTCCGGCAGGTCGTCAGCGCCCAGCCCCAGCCGGCGGTACACGGCCTCCACCTGGTGGAGCCACTCGTGGACGAAGCCGTGCGCCGGGTCCTCCATCGTCGCCCAGCCCGGCCACGGGTCCGACACGATCGCGGAGAAGCCGGCCCCGCCGAGCATCTCGACCGCGCCCCAGGTGTAGCCCCAGGCGCCGCGGAGCGCCGGGTCGCCGTCGGACGGGTAGAGGAGCATGACCGAGTCGCGGGGCGCCGCCAGGTGGGGCCCGACCAGGCTGGCGGACCCGCCCGGATCCGCCCACCAGCCGCCGCCGACCCTCGCCAGCCGTCCCAGCGGGCGGTCCGCGACCACAACCTCGACCTCCAGCGCCACGTTGCCGTCGCTCCACGCGGCCACCACCTCGGGCAGCGAGCGGAGCATCGAGACGCAGGCGCCCGCCTCCCCGTCGGCCATCGCGCGCCGGTGGCGACCGCCGAGGAGGCCCGTCCGCGCATCGAGTGCCGGGGCGACCACGCCCAGGAGACGCCAGCGCGACTCGGGCATGGGCGTCACGGCGCCGACGCCAGCGTCAGCAGTCGAGCGTCGTCCCGAGCCGGGTGTCCACCGGGGACGGGTGGGCCGTCTCCCAGGCGCCGATCGCCACCTCCTGGGCCAGGACGTAGCCGATCTCGTCCTGGCCGGCGAGCAGCATCATCTTGGCGAACGGGTCGATCTCGAAGTCGAGCGTCGTGCCGTCGGGCAGCAGCACGCCCTGCTCCGCGAGGTCGATGCGGACCTCGCCGTCCGGGTTGGCCTCGGCCATCTCGAACAGCCGCTCCTGGGTCGCCTTGTCCACGACGATGGGCAGCACGCCGTTCTTGAGGCTGTTGCTGCGGAAGATGTCCGCGAAGCTGGTCGAGAAGACCGCCTGGATGCCCCACGCGCGCAGGGCCCACGGCGCGTGCTCGCGGGACGAGCCGCTGCCGAAGTTGTCGCCGGCGACGATGACCCTGGCGCCCGCGTGGCGCGGCTCGTCGATGACGAAGCCGGGCTCCTTGCGCGTGCCGTCCTCGTTGTAGCGCCAGTCGTGGAACAGGGCGTCCGCGAGGCCGTCCTTGTTGGTGACCTTGAGGTAGCGGGCGGGGACGATCTGGTCGGTGTCCACGTTCTCGGCGCGGATGGGGACGATCTTGCTCGAGAACGAGCGGAACGGCTCGGCCATGCTCAGTACCCTCCGCCGACGGTGACCAGGTCCTCGACGCCCTCGATGGTGCGGGGATCGGTGACGGTGCCGTTGATCGCCGACGCGGCCGCGGTGAGCGGGCTGGCGAGGAGCGTGCGGCCGCCCTTGCCCTGGCGGCCCTCGAAGTTGCGGTTCGACGTGGAGACGGCGTACTGGCCCGGGGAGAGCTGGTCGCCGTTCATCGCCAGGCACATCGAGCAGCCCGCCTCGCGCCACTCGGCGCCGGCCGCCCGGAAGATCTCGTCGAGGCCCTCGCGCTCGGCCTGGGCCTTCACCTGCTGGCTGCCGGGGACGACCATGACCCGGGTGCCCTCGTGGACCCGGCGTCCCTTGAGCACCGCCGCGGCGAGGCGCAGGTCCGAGATCCTGCTGTTCGTGCAGCTGCCGATGAAGACGACGTCCACCGGCTGGCCGGCGATGGCCTGGCCCGGCGTGAGGTCCATGTACGCGAGGCTCTTCTCGAGGCCGCGGCGGGCGGCGTCGTCCGGCATCTCGTCGAGCGTGGGGACGTGGCCCGTGACCGGGATGCCCATGCCGGGGTTGGTGCCGTAGGTGACCATGGGCTCGAGGGCGCTGGCGTCGAGGACGACGGTCTTGTCGTAGGTGGCGCCATCGTCGCTGGGCAGCCGGCGCCAGCGCGCCACGGCCTCGTCCCATGCCTTGCCCTGGGGGGCGTGGCGGCGGCCGCGGAGGTACTCGTAGGTGGTCTCGTCGGGGGCGACGAGGCCCGCCCGGGCGCCGCCCTCGATGCTCATGTTGCAGATCGTCATCCGCTGCTCCATGTTGAGCGCGCGGATCGCCTCGCCGGTGAACTCGAAGACGTGGCCGGTCCCGCCGCCGGTCCCGATCTTGGCGATGAGCGCGAGGATGATGTCCTTGGCGCTGACGCCCGGCTTGAGGCGCCCGTCCACCCGCACCTCGAACGTCTTGGGCTTGCGCTGGAGCAGCGTCTGGCTGGCGAGGACCATCTCGACCTCGCTCGTGCCGATGCCGAACGCGAGCGCCCCGAACGCCCCGTGCGTGGCCGTGTGCGAATCGCCGCAGACGATCGTCATGCCCGGCTGGGTGAGCCCGAGCTCCGGGCCGATGACGTGGACGATGCCCTGCGTGTCGCTGCCGTAGGCGTGGATCGGGACGCCGAAGTCGGCGCAGTTGGTCTCGAGCTGCCTGATCTGCGCGGCGCCCATCTGGTCGAGGATCGGCAGGCCGCGCGGCGTCGTCGGGGTGCTGTGGTCGGCGGTGGCCACCGTCTTGTCGGGCCGCCGCACGGCGATGCCACGCTGGCGGATCCCGGTGAAGGCCTGGGGGCTGGTGACCTCGTGGATCAGGTGGAGGTCGATCGCGAGGAGGGCGGGGGCGCCCTCGTCCTGGGCGACGACGTGGTCGTCCCAGATCTTCTCGACGAGCGTTCGGGGTGCGGTCATGGTCCGGTCCTGTGGGTGCGTTGGGCGGGGCGCCCAAGGGTACCGCGTCTGTGGGCGTCAACGACCCGGGGCCGTCTCGCTCGCGCCGTCCCGCCCGCCACCCCCGCCCGTGCCGCGTGGGCCCAGGCGGCGCGGGGTCATCGTCCCGGGAGCAGTCGCGCCGTCCCGCCCGCCACCTCCGCCCAGACCAGTGCCGGGCCGGGCCAAGGCGGCGCGGGGTCATCGTCCCGGGAGCAGTCGCGCCGTCCCGCCCGATACCTCCGCCCGTGCCGCGTGCCGGGCCGGGCCCAGGCGGCGCGGGGTCATCGTCCCGGGAGCAGTCGCGCCGTCCCGCCCGCCACCTCCGCCCAGACCAGTGCCGGGCCGGGCCAAGGGAACTGGGGCGTCGCCAAGGCTGCGAGAGCGTCGTCGGGGTGGGCCGGGTATGCGACGCGGAGCTGGCCGGTGAACTCGCTCGCGACGGCGCGCGTGGCGCGGGTGCGCCGGACGATGAGCAGGCGACTGATCTCGAGCTCGCCGCCCGCCCTCGGCCAGTCGCCCCAGCTCGGCATCGACTCAGCCTTCGCCGCGTGCCAGCGGATCAGCTGCTCCAGGCGCCGCAGCTCCGACTGGATCTCCGTGGCGAGGATGACGCGCGCCCGGGCGTCAAGGAGCGCCGCGTCGATCCAGCCGCGCGACGGCCTCCGGACTGCGACCTCCGTGTACGGGCGCCACCGTGCGTCCAGGATCCCGAGGAGCGCCTCCGTCATCGGCGCGCTCAGCCGATCCCGGATCGCCGGGCCGGTGTTCGGGTAGAGCTTGACGCTCAGATCCGCGCCGAGCACCGCCGCCAGCCGCTGGTACGTCTCGAGGGAGGGAGACTCGAGGCCCTCCTCGATCCTCCCCAGGAACGCCGCGTCAACATTGGCCGCGCGCGCCAGCCACGCTTTGCTGAGGCCGGCGTCCTCGCGGAAGTGTCGGATTTCCTCGCCCATCGCACGATGCCGAGCGACAACGCTGCGCCGGATCGCGGCGTCGAAGTTGCGGTTTGGCATGCGGGCATTGAATTGCTCGCCCCTTATCGCCGCCTCAACCGGGAGGCTCAGGACTGGCAGTCCAGACTTCCAACGGCCCTTCGCCGTCGGCTGGGGTGCCAGTCCAGCTGCAGACGTAACCGGCCGTCGACGAACGCCGATCCGGCCGCGATGTGGACCAGCAGTCCAGTCTCGAGCGCCCGGGTGCCGAAAGTCTGGAGTGCGAGTCTGGCCGTGGCGCGCCCCGGCCGCGGGGTGCGGCCGCGCCGTGGGGCGCGGACGCGCGCCCAGACGCGCCGCCGAGCCGCGCCGAGGCGCGCCGAGCCGTGCCGAGGCGCGCCCTGGCCGCGAAAGGTTGCGGTTGGGGTGGTTGCGCCCTTCCCGACCGTGCCAGTACACTCGCGCCACCCCCCGCATCGTGGGCGAGCAGGAGTTCACGTGGGCTTGTTCGAGAACCGGGACCGCCGCGCTGTCGCCGTCGTCGTGACGACGGACGGCCGCCGCGTGCTCGTGCCCACTCGCGACCTCCAGCTCGGCGTATCCCCCCTCGACCTTATTCGCTCGCTCCTGCTTGGTCTTGAGGACCTTCTTGGCCTCCTCATTACCGGCTCCCGGCGGGAGAACGGAGGATCACGGAGGATCGGGCGCCGATAACGCCAGAGCCACCGAGAACCGAAGGGACCCTCGCCGGGTGGCGAGGGTCTTTGCATGTCCGGGGCGGTCGCGGGACCGTGAGGACGGAAGGGACCGAACAGCGATGACCGTGACGAGAGGCAAGCCGCCCGCTGGCGACTCCGCCAGCGCGACGTCGGAGCGTCGCAGCCACGTGCCCGGCGAGGGCACCGCCGCCGCGGCGGCGATCGACGAGGCGCGTCGCACCATGCTCCACGACGCTCGCGCCAGGAAGCGCACGCGGATCGGGGCGGACGCGCTGATGGAGGCCCTCGCTCGCCAAGGTGTGGACACGCTGTTCAGCTACCCGGGCGGCGTCATCCTGCCGATCTACGACATCCTCGCGGACTACCCGGAGGTCCGGCACATCCTCGTCCGGCACGAGCAGGGCGGCGCCCACGCCGCCGACGGCTACGCCCGGGCCAGCGGCAAGGTCGGAGTGTGCATGGGCACCAGCGGCCCCGGTGCCACCAACCTTGTCACCGGCATCGGGACGGCGATGCTCGATTCGGTCCCGATGGTCGTGCTCACCGGCAACGTGGCCAGCCCGCTGCTGGGCAAGGACGCGTTCCAGGAGATCGACATCACCGGCATCACGCTGCCGATGACCAAGCACAACTACCTCGTGCGCAGCGCCGACGACATCCCGCGGGTCGTCGCCGAGGCGTTCTACCTCGCCAGCCACGGTCGCCCCGGGCCCGTCCACGTTGACTTCACCAAGGACGCCCTCCAGGCCGAGACGCGCGCCGAGCACCCGACCGAGGCCGAGGTCATCGCCGGCCTGCCGGGCTTCCGGCCGACCCTCGAGGGTCACCCCAAGCAGATCAAGACCGCCGCCCGGGAGATCGCCGAGGCCAAGCGGCCGCTGATCCTGGCCGGTCACGGCGTGCTCGTCGCGGACGCGTGGCGCGAGCTGCGCGCCTTCGCGGCGAAGACGCAGATCCCCGTCGCCTGGTCGCTCCTGGGCGTCGGGATCATGGACGAGGACGACCCGCTCGCCTACGGCTACATGGGCATGCACGGCTGGAAGCACACCAACCGAGCCATCCAGTCGGCCGACCTGCTGATCGCCATCGGCATGCGCTTCGACGACCGCGTCACCGGCAGCGTGTCCACCTACGCGCCGTACGCCCGCATCATCCACGTGGACATCGACCCGGCCGAGATCGGCAAGAACGTCGCGGTCGAGGTCCCGATCGTGGGCGACGCGAAGCGCGTCCTCGAGGCCCTGACCAAGGCCGTCCAGCCTGTGGAGCGCTCGGCCCGCGCCGAGTACCTGGACCAGCTCGCCGCGTGGCGCGCCGAGTCCGAGGCCTCCTCGTGGCACGGCTCCGGGCGCGAGGGCGTCCTGACGGCGGACTTCGTCGTGGGGCGGATCGGCGAGCTCACCGAGCACCAGGGCACGTACGTCGCCGACGTCGGCCAGAACCAGATGTGGACGGCGCGCTACACCAAGTTCAAGCGCCCCAACAGCCACATCAGCTCGGGAGGCCTGGGCACGATGGGCTTTGGCGTGCCGGCCGCCATGGGCGCCGCGCTCGGCAACCCGGACGCGGAGACCTGGGCGATCGTCGGCGACGGCGGCTTCCAGATGACCAGCCAGGAGCTGATGACCCTGGCCGCCGACCGCATCCCGGTGAAGATCGCGGTCCTGGACAACAAGAAGCTGGGCATGATCCGCCAGTGGCAGGAGATCGTGTACGGCGGCAACTACCACAGCTCGCACCTGCCGGGCCCGGACTTCTGCAAGCTGGCCGAGGCCTACGGGATCCCGTCCTGGAAGGCGACGACGCCCGAGCAGGCCGACGGGGCCATCCGCGCCGCGCAGGCCACCGACGGCCCCGCGCTCATCTGGTTCGAGATCGAGGAGGCGCAGAACGTCTTCCCGTTCATGACCGCCGGCAAGGGCCTGTCCGACCTGATCGAGAGCTGGGGAGGCCCCGAGGAATGACCCCCGACACCGCGGCCCACGCCGCCCCGCCGCCCCGGCCCATCCCGGGCTCCGGCGAGGCGGGCCGCCACTCGCTCGTGGTCCTGGTCATGGACCGCCCGGGCGTCCTCAACCGCGTCGCCAGCCTGATGCGGGCGCGCAACTTCAACATCGACTCGCTCGCGGTCTCGCGCACGGATCGCGAGCACATCAGCCGCATGACCCTCACGCTCCACGGCGACGACGTCGCGGTGGAGCAGGCGGCCAAGCAGCTCTACAAGCTGGTGGACGTGCTCAAGGTCCAGGACGTCACCGCGGACCAGGTCGTCGAGCACGAGCTGGCCCTGGTGAAGGTGCGTGCGACCGACGCCAACCGCGCGGAGGTCATCAAGATCGTCGAGCTCTACAAGGGGCGGGTCGTCGACATCGCCCCCGAGTCCGTTATCGTCGAGGCGACGGGAGCCGAGAGCGAGATCGACGCGCTCGTGGCGCTCCTGCGCGGCTACGGAATCAAGGAACTGGTCCGGACCGGCGCCATCGTGATGCTGCGCGGTGCCGGTTCCATCGAGGAGGCGCTCAAGCTGTGACCGCGAAGATGTACTACGACGCCGATGCCGACCTGTCGGCGCTCGATGGGCAGACCATCGCGATCCTCGGCTACGGGTCCCAGGGCCACGCCCACGCCGCCAACCTGCGCGACTCGGGCTGCAAGGTCATCGTCGGCCTCGCCGCGGGGAGCAAGAGCCGGCCACATGCCGAGGCCGCCGGCTTCGCGGTCATGACCGTCGCCGAGGCCGTGAGGGCCTCCGACGTGATCATGGTGGCCCTGCCCGACACCGTGCAGAAGGCCGTCTACGACGCCGAGATCGGCCCGAACCTGCGCGCCGGCCAGCTGCTCATGTTCGCCCACGGCTTCAACATCCGGTTCGGCCGGATCCAGCCGCCCGCCGGCGTGGACGTGGGCATGGTGGCGCCCAAGGGCCCCGGCCACCTCGTCCGCTCCGTGTACGAGCAGGGCGGCGGCGTGCCCGCGCTGTTCGCGGTCGAGCAGGACGCCACGGGCACCGGGCGGGCGCGCACCCTCGCCTACGCCAAGGGCAACGGCAACACCCGCGCGGGCGTGCTCGAGACCACGTTCAAGGAGGAGACCGAGACCGACCTGTTCGGCGAGCAGGCGCTCCTCTGCGGCGGCGTCTCGGCGCTGATCAAGGCCGCGTTCGAGACGCTCGTCGAGGCGGGCTACCAGCCCGAGCTGGCGTACTTCGAGACGATGCACGAGCTCAAGCTGATCGTGGACCTGATGTACCGCGGCGGCCTCAACTACATGCGCTTCAGCGTCAGCGACACCGCCGAGTTCGGCGACTACGTCTCCGGCCCGCGCGTGACCGAGGGCGCCAAGGCAGCCATGAAGGACGTGCTGACGGACATCCAGTCCGGCGCCTTCGCCGACCGCTGGATCGCGGTCCAGGACGCCGGCGGCGGCGAGTTCCAGGAGCTCCGCGCCCGTGACCGCAACCACCAGATCGAGCAGGTCGGGGCCGAGCTGCGGGCCAAGATGCAGTTCCTCGACCCGGTGGTGATCGACGCGACGGCCGCCCAGGCCTCCACCAGCTCGGTAGCGGGCAAGGCGAAATGACCCCCTTCGAGTCCACCAACCCGCGGTTCGGCATCGGCGTGGCGGCCGGCTCCGTCCGCATCTTCGACACCACGCTCCGCGACGGCGAGCAGGCGCCCGGCGCCGGCCTCACCGCCGCGGAGAAGCTCGAGGTCGCGCGCCAGCTCGCCAAGCTGCACGTGGACGTCATCGAGGCCGGCTTCCCGGCCGCCTCGCCCGGCGACTTCGAGGCGGTCCGGCGGATCGCGCTGGAGACCAAGGGCGGCATCGCGGTCGCGGCCCTCGCCCGCTGCCGCGACGGCGACCCGCAGCGCGCGGTCGAGGCCATCAAGGTGGCCGAGCGCCCGCACCTCCACCTGTTCATCGCCACAAGCGACATCCACCTGGCGCACAAGCTCCGCATGACGCGCGAGCAGGCGCTCGACGAGGCCGTCCGCTGGGTGAGGTGGGCCCGCCAGACGCTGGGCCGCGACGCGGAGATCGAGTTCTCCGGCGAGGACGCCTCACGCACCGAGCTGGACTACCTGCTCGACGTCTACGAGGCCGTCACCGAGGCCGGCGCCTCCACGCTCAACATCCCCGACACCGTCGGGTACGCCATCCCGTCCGAGTTCGGCCGCCTGGTGGGCGCCGTCCGCGGCCGGATCGGCGACGCGGCCACGATCAGCGTCCACTGCCACAACGACCTCGGGCTCGCCACCGCAAACACGCTGGCGGCCGTCCAGGCCGGCGCGCGGCAGGTGGAGGTGACCATCAACGGCCTCGGCGAGCGCGCCGGCAACGCGTCGCTCGAGGAGGTCGTCATGGCGCTGCGCACGCGCCCGGCGCAGTTCCCGGACCTTGCCGCGTCCGTGGCCACGGAGCAGATCACCGCCGCCTCGCGGCTGGTGAGCTACCTCACCGGCTTCACGATCCAGCCCAACAAGGCGATCGTGGGCTCCAACGCGTTCGCCCACGAGTCGGGCATCCACCAGGACGGCGTGCTCAAGAACCCGCTGACCTACGAGATCATGACGCCCCAGTCGGTTGGCCTGTCCGGCAGCACCCTGTCGATCGGCAAGCTGTCCGGCCGCCGCGGCCTGCAGGGCAAGCTGCACGAGCTGGGGATCGATGTCGAGGGCGAGCAGCTCGACGCGGTCTACCGTGCCGCGATCGCGCTGGCCGACACCAAGAAGGAGGTCACCGACGCCGACCTGCTCGCGCTCGTGGAGCAGCGCAAGGCGGAGGTGCCCCGCTCCATCGAGCTGCTCGGCTGGAGCATCACCTCGTCGTCGGGCGGCCACTCCGTCGGCTCGGCGAGCCTGGTCGTGGCCGGCACGGCGAAGGCCGGGGACTCGACCGGCAACGGCCCCGTGAACGCGCTGTTCAAGGCCGTGGACGAGGCGCTGCGCCCGGTCTTGGGCTGGTTCCCGGTCCTCACCGAGTACGAGATCAAGGCCGTCTCCGGTGACGGCGACGCGCAGGGGCAGGTGCTGCTCCGGGCCCGCCGCTCGTCCGACGAGGGCCCGGGCGCGCTCGTGGTCACCGGCCACGGTCTGTCCACCAACATCATCGAGGCGTCGCTCGACGCGTACCTGGTGGCCGCCAACAAGCTCCACGGCGCCGAGATCAACGGGGTGGACGCGGCCTTCGTCGGGCGGCGCATCGCGGAGGACCTCCCGTGACGGAGGTGCGCGCCGCCGACGCAGCGCGCACCTACCGGATCGCCCTCATCCCCGGCGACGGCGTCGGGCCGGAGGTCGTGGCCGGGGCCGTCTCGGTGCTCGAGGCCGTCGGCCGCCGCTTCGGCTTCGGCTTCGCGTGGCAGGAGCTGACCGTCGGCGGCATCGGCATCGACACCTACGGCGTCGGGATCCGACCCGAGGACGTCGAGGCCTGCCGCGCCGCCGACGCGGTCCTGCTGGGCGCGGTGGGCGGCCCGAAGTGGGACGACCCCGACGCCGCCGTCCGTCCCGAGCAGGCGCTGTTCGCCCTCCGGGGCGGCCTCGGCCTGTTCGCCAACCTGCGCCCCATCACCGTCGCGCCCCAGCTCATCGCGGCCTCGCCGCTCAAGCCTGAGCTGCTCGCGGGCGTGGACGCCATGATCGTCCGCGAGCTCACCAGCGGCCTCTACTTCGGCAGGCCGTCCGAGCCGCGCACCACGCCCGAGGGCGAGCGCGCCGCCATCGACACGCTCTGGTACACCGAGGGCGAGATCCGCCGCATCGTGACCCTCGCGTTCGAGCTGGCGCGAGGCCGGCGCCGCAAGGTGACCCAGGTGGACAAGGCGAACGTCCTGGCCACCAGCCGCCTGTGGCGCAAGGTCACCGAGGAGGTCCACGCGGACTTCCCCGACGTGGAGCTCGAGCACCGGCTGGTGGACTCCGCGGCGATGACCCTGGCCAGGTGGCCGGCCAGCTTCGACGTGCTCGTCACCGAGAACCTGTTCGGCGACATCCTCTCGGACGAGGCCGCGGTCATCGCGGGCTCGCTGGGGATGCTGCCGTCCGCCTCCATCGGCTCGCGCGTCACCGCGCACGGCCGCCACGGCCTGTACGAGCCCATCCACGGCTCGGCGCCGGACATCGCGGGGCAGGACCTGGCGAACCCGCTGGGGACCATCCTGTCCGCCGCGATGATGCTGCGCTGGTCGCTGGGGCAGCCCGAGGCCGCCGCGGCGATCGAGTCGGCGGTCAGCCGCGCGCTGGACGACGGCTACCGGACGCGCGACCTGCTGCCGGCGCACCCGGCCGAGGCCGAGGCGATGACGCTGGCGGGCACGCGGGAGATGGCCCGCGTCATCGGGGACCGGATCGCGATTTGACGGCCGGCGCCCGCACTTGCGGGTGGCCGGCCGGCCCCAACCGACGACCCCTCCCCCGACCAGCGCACGAAGGCAGCCCACCGCCATGACCGCCCAGCCAGTCACCCTCTACGACACCACCCTCCGCGACGGCACGCAGGGGGAGAACATCACCCTCTCGCTCCAGGACAAGCTCCGCGTGGCGCGGATGCTCGACGAGTACGGCTTCCCGTTCATCGAGGGCGGCTGGCCGGGGTCCAACCCCAAGGACATCGAGTTCTTCGCCGCGGCCAAGGCCATCCGCTGGGAGCACGCCAAGCTGACCGCGTTCGGCAGCACGCGCCACCGCTCCAACACGGCGGCCCAGGACCCGAACCTCCAGGAGCTCGTCCGGGCCGAGACGCCGGTGATCACGGTGTTCGGCAAGAGCTGGCTGCTCCACGTCACCCAGGTGCTGGGCGCCACGCCGGCGCAGAACCTGGACATGATCGCGGACTCGATCGGCTGGATCGCGGACCACGGCCGCGAGGCGGTCTACGACGCCGAGCACTTCTTCGACGGCTACCGCGACGACCGCGACTACTCGCTGGCGACCCTGCGCGCGGCCCGCGACGCCGGCTCCCGCACGCTGGTCCTGTGCGACACCAACGGCGGCACGCTCACCGACGAGCTCGTGGACATCGTCAACGACGTGCGGTCGGCGCTCGAGGCGGACCCGGGCGCGCCCGCGGTGACCTGGGGCATCCACGCCCACAACGATGCCGAGCTCGCGGTCGCCAACTCGATCGCCGCGGTCCAGGCGGGCGTGCGCCACGTCCAGGCGACGATCAACGGCTACGGCGAGCGCTGCGGCAACGCGAACATGGTCTCCATCCTCGCCAACCTGGCGCTCAAGACCGACAACGTGCTGGCGCCCCTCGGGGGCGGCGATCTGGCCGACCTCACGGAGCTGTCGCGCTCGGTCGCCGAGATCGCGAACGTCAACCCCAACGACTACCAGCCCTACGTCGGCCGGTCCGCGTTCGCCCACAAGGGCGGCGTCCACGGGGCCGCGGTGGCCAAGGTGGAGCGCTCCTACCAGCACGTGGACCCCACCGCGGTGGGCAACGCAGGGCGGCTCGTCGTGTCCGAGCTGGGCGGCAAGGCGAACACGGAGATCCGCGCCCGCCAGCTGGGCCACGAGTTGGCCGGGGTGATGGACCCCAAGGTGCTGAGCCAGCTGATCAAGCGGCTCGAGAACGAGGGTCTCGCCTTCGAGGGTGCCGAGGCCTCCTTCGAGCTGCTGATCCACCGGAACTCGCCCGGCTACGAGGCGCCGTTCCGCATCCTCGACTACACGTGCCTCGTGGAGCAGCGCTCCGGCCGCGAGCTCCTGGCCGAGGCCACCGTGAAGGTCGAGGTGGCGGGCGAGGTCCTCCACACCGCCGCCGACGGCAACGGCCCGGTCAACGCGCTCGACGGCGCGCTGCGCAAGGCGCTCGGGGCGTTCTACCCCGTGCTGGACACGGTGCGCCTGGTGGACTACAAGGTGCGCATCCTCGACGGGGCCACCGCCACGGCCGCCAAGACGCGCGTCATCATCGACTCCCAGGAGGGGTCCCGGACGTGGTCCACGATGGGCAGCGACACGAACATCATCGCGGCCTCGGCGCAGGCCCTGGCCGACTCGCTCGAGTACGCGGTGTGGAAGTCCGGGGCCGAGGTGCGGCGCCGCGACGAGCGCCAGTTCACCACGCCGAGCGCCTTCCAGGAGTAGCCCGATGAGCGATGGGACCACGGCCGCCCTGAGGCTGGCGCGGTGGACGGTGACGTCCGGGAGCAACGTCAACAGCCGGGCGGCCGTGGTCCTGCGCGCGGCCCACCACGACTGGCAGGCCTCGGCCGAGGGCAACGGCGCGGTGGACGCGCTCCTGCGCGCCGTCAACCTCGCCCTCGAGGACGTGCTCGGGGCGGTCCCGCTGCTCCTCGCCTACGACGTGCACGCGCTCGCCGAGGGTCCCGATGCCGAGGGCCGCGTGACGGTGCGGATCGCGCCCCCGCTGAGTGCCGGCGTCGAGCGCGCGACCGGGCAGTACACGGGCGAGGTGGCGTCCACCAACATCGTCGCGGCGTCGGTCGAGGCGTACGTGACGGCGCTCAACGCCATGCTGGCCGACGGCGCCTGGGCCGGCGCGGTCGCGGAGGCGGGCGCGCGGCGCGGTCGCGGCGCGCAGGCGGTCCCCCACGCGAGCGCGGCCGAGTACGACGACGACGCCCGCAGCATCGACACCACGGCATGGTTCAACCGTTGACCGTCGGCGCCCCCGCGGCGTCGGCTCCGCGGGCCGCCTTCCGCGTCGCGTACTCGGGCGAGCCGGGCGCCTTCGCGGAAGACGCGGTGCTGGACTTCTTCGCCGACCCCGCGGCGGTTCCCATGGCCTCGTTCCGGGCCGTGTTCGAGGCCGTCCGGGATGGCGCGGCCGACGCGGGGGTCGTCCCGGTGGAGAGCTCGCTGCTGGGGACGATCCGCGAGAACCTCGACCTGCTGTGGGCGTTCGACCTGCCGGTCGCCGGCGAGGTGACGGTGCCCGTGCGCCTGGCGCTGCTCGCGCTGCCCGGGGAGCGCGTGGAGACGATCGAGCGCGTCTACTCGATCTCGGCGGCGCTCGCGCAGGCCGACGAGTTCCTGCGCTCGCGGCCGTGGGCCGTCGAGACGGCCTACAACACCGCCGGCGCGGCCAAGGGCATTGCCGACCGTCGCGAGCGCGGGGCCGCCGCCGTCGCGTCGGCGCGCGTGGCCCCGATCTACGGGCTCGAGGTGATCGCCGACGCGATCCAGACCGGCGACGACAACCGGACCCGGTTCGCGGTGCTGGCCCGGCGCGGCGAGGAGGATCGCGTGCGCGCCGAGGCCCGCCCGCCCGCCGTGGCCGGCGCCGCGCGCACCTCGCTCGTGTTCGCGGTGCGCAACGTGCCGGGTTCCCTGTACCGCTCGCTGGGCGCCTTCGCAACGCGCGGGATCAACCTGTGGCGCCTCGAGTCGCGGCCCTGGGCCGAGCGCGGCGCCCGCTGGGAGTACGTGTTCTGGGTGGACCTCGACGGGGACCCCGCCGAGCCCGCCTGCGCCGCCGCCCTCGCGGCGCTGGCCGGGGAGACCGAGCTGGTCAGGATCCTCGGCACCTACCCGCGCGCCGCCGAGGAGTAGCGGCGGCGCGATGCGCCCCGGCGCGATGCGCCCCGGCGCGATGCGCCCCGGCGCGATGCGCCCCGCGATGCGCCCCGCGATGCGCACGGCGCATCAAACGTGGCCCGGCGCCTCGCCACCGCGCGCTGACGCCCCGGGTTTGATGCGCGCGGCGCATCGTTGCGGCCACCCGATGCGCGGCCGTCATCGGTTCCGAGCCCCCGGCCGCCGACGCCCCGGGTTTGATGCTCGCGGCGCATCGAGCCGGACCCGGCGCCTCGCCACGGCGCGATGCGCCCCGCGATGCGCACGGCGCATCAAACGTGGCCCGGCGCCTCGCCACCGCGCGCTGACGCCCCGGGTTTGATGCGCGCGGCGCATCGTTGCGGCCACCCGATGCGCGGCCGTCATCGGTTCCGAGCCCCCGGCCGCCGACGCCCCGGGTTTGATGCTCGCGGCGCATCGAGCCGGACCCGGCGCCTCAACCCGGCGCCTCGCCGCCCCCGGCGCCCCGCGCCCCGGTGTTGATGCTCGCGGCGCATCAGTCGCTCGCTGGGTGTGGTTGACCCCGGGCCGGGCATGCGCCGCGACCCGGGGATCTGGCCGGGCCGGAGACTCAGCCGCTCGTGCCGGTCCCGGTCGAGGGGCTGGCCGTCGGGCTCGCGCCGGAGCGGTCGCCGTTCGGGCGGCCGCCCGGGCCCATGCCCATGCCGCGGCCGCCCATGCCGAACCCGCGGCCGCCGGGGCCGAAGCCGGTCCCGTTGGCCTGGTCGGTGGCGAGCTGCGTCGCGCCCGCGAGCTGCCGGTCGGCCTGGGCCTGGGTGATGGTCCCGGCCTTGAGGGCCGCGGCGACCTCGGCCTTCCGGTCCGCGACCAGCGCGTCGATGACGGTCTGGGCCGCGACGCCGTGGGCGGCGGCCACCTGGGCGACGGTCTTGCCGCCGGTCAGC
>JAJXUG010000093.1 GCA_021783095.1 Chloroflexota bacterium
GGCAGGGCCGGCCCGTGGTCGGCCGCGCCCGGCGGGGACGGGGGGACGCTGGGGGAAGCGCCCGCAGGCCCGCCCAGTGCACGGGCGCCGGGAAGGGGCGCGTGCGCACCCAGAGCGCGCCCAGAGCGCGCGGCAAGAGCGCGCGGCAACCACCGCGCTACGCGTCGGGCGTGATCACGACCAGCGGGATCGGCCGGCTGGTGGCGCGCTGGTGCTCCTCGTAGCGGTCCCTGTTGTTGGCGTTGACCAGGCGCCACAGCACCTGGTACGCAGGGTCCTGAGCGGTGACCTCGCGCGCCGTGGCCGCGACCCGCCGCCGCCCGACGAGCACCTCGACACGGGGCTGATCGCGGATGTTGAGCAGCCACGCCGGGTCCCGATCGCCGCCATAGTTGGACGCCACGACGACCAGGTCCTCGCCACGGCGCGCATAGACCAGGACCGTCCGCCGGCGCTCGCCCGTCCGGCGGCCGACCGTCGCGAGGACGAGGGAGGGGTTGCCGCTCAGGCCGTCGCCGAGGCGGCCGCCCGTCCGCTCGTAGACGCCCAGGTGGAAGCGCGAGAACCAGCGCTGGAACCGGACGGTGTCCATCGGAGCGCCAGCGCCACTCAGGCGACGACGGTGGCCTTCGCCTCGATCCGCGCGATCAGCGAGTTCCACGAGCCGACGAACGACTCGGCGCCCTTGACCTGGAGCTCGCGGCCCAGCGCGTCGATGCCGATCCCGGCGGCCTCGTAGCTCGCCAGCGCCGCGTCGGCGCCCGCGGGGTCGGCTGACAGGACGCTCGGCACCGCGCCGTGGTCGGCGAAGGCGTGCAGCGTGTCCTCGGGCATCGTGTTCACGGTGTACGGGGCGGCCAGCCCCGAGATGTACAGCACGTCCGACGCGGCCGGGTCCTTGGTGCCGGTGCTCGCGAACAGCAGCCGCTGCGGCCGGGCGCCCTCGTTCAGCAGGAAGCCCCAGCGGTCGCTCCCGAAGTAGGCGCGGTAGTCGGCGTAGGCCTTGGCCCCGATCGCCAGGCCCAGGCCGTTCTTGAGCCCGGCCGGGACCTTGGCGGCGATCGCCGCATCCCAGCGCGAGACGAAGAACGACGCGACCGATGGCACGTACGGCGGCAGCCCCGCGGCCACGCGCCGCTCGACGCCCCGCGTGTACGCGTCCATGCAGGCAAGGTACTGCGACGGGCTGAACAGCAGCGTCACGTTGACCGGGACGCCCGCCGCGATCGAGTCCTCGATGGCCGGCAGGCCCTCGGGGGTGCCCGGGATCTTGATGAACAGGTTCGGGCGCCCGCCGGCGGCGTGGAGGCGCGCGGCCTCGGCGGCCGTGGCGGCCGCGTCGTAGGCCAGCAGCGGCGAGACCTCGAGCGACACGAAGCCGTCGACGCCCAGCGTCCGGTCGAACACCGGGCGGAACAGGTCGGCAGCGCGGACGAGGTCGTCAAGCGCGAGCTCGAAGAAGGTGGCCTCGGCCGAGAGGCCCCGCCCAGACGCGCTCGCCACGGCCCCGTCGTAGGCGGCCGACCCGCCGATCGCCTTGTCGTAGATGGTGGGGTTCGACGTGAGCCCCGTCACCGACAGCTCGGCGATGTAGCGCGAGAGCGTGCCCGAATCGAGCAGGTCGCGGGTGATGTTGTCGAGCCACAGGCTCTGGCCGGCGGCGTGCAGCTGTGCGGGGGCGTTCATCGGGCTCCTCGGGTCTCGTTGGCCCCAAGAGGGTGCGCCACGTCCGCGATCCGCGCAACTGCGGGGGTCGTCGCCTCGGCCCGACCCCCGTCCCCGCCTTCAGGCGCAGCGGGGAAAGCCAGGGCTTCCCGATGTGGTGGCGCCGGCTCGACCCCGAGGCGCGGCGGATGGTCGACCTCAAGCGCCGCTTCGGCGACTACCCGAACGGGAACGGGCCAGCGGAGCGCGTGGCGCTCGCCATCAAGGGCCGGCTGGGCGAGCGGACCCGCGTGTTCCGCAACGCCGAGCGACTGGCGACGGTCGTGGCCCTCATGGGAATCGACCTCGCCGAGCAGGCGAGCCAGACCGCCTGCGCCCGCGTGCTGCGCGCCGCCTTCACGAAGTCCGGGTGGTCGCCCGACCACGACCGGGAGGGACCGCACGACTACTACCGCGAGACCGCCTCGCTCGACGAGATGATCATGGCCGCCTGGGAAGGCGGCGCAGCGGAGTCCGAGGCGGAGGGCGAAGCCGTGATCGCCTCGCCTACGGGTGCGCGCCGGCGGTGAGGAGGACGACGAAGCTGATCGCCGAGAGCGCCGCCAGGGCGATCACGACCCAGAGGATGACCTGCCGGGTTCGGCTGGTCGGCTTCCGGCCGTCCTCGTCAGCGGCCTGGGACTGCCGGTTCCGCCAGTGGAGGTTGTCCGCACGGCGCTGCTCCTCGGCGACCTGCGCGCTCAGCTCGGCCTTCGGGTCTCGGATCAGCGACATGGGCCTTCCCTCCTGAAGCGATGCTCCGCCGCGTCGCGGTTCCAGTCAAGGGTCCATTCGGCAGGAGGCCTGACGGACCTCGTGCCGATCTGGGTCTTCTCCCGCGTCTGCCGCACAAGGGATGCCAATGGCTTGACACGTGACCTTACGGTCACCTATTGTGCGGGCATGGACGACGGAGTGTTCCGCGCGCTGGCCGAGCCAAGCCGGCGGACGCTGCTCGACCGGCTCTTCGAGCGCGATGGCCAGACGCTCACGGAGCTGCAGACGGCGCTGCCGGCGATGACGCGGTTCGGCGTGATGAAGCACCTCCGCGTCCTCGAGGCGGCGAACCTCGTGACCAGCCGGAAGGCGGGCCGCGAGCGGCACCACTACCTCAACCCGGTGCCGATCCGCCGCATCCACGACCGCTGGCTGGACCGCTACGCGATCCGGGCCGCCGACCTGCTCGATGAACTCCGAACCACGCTGGAGAACGAAGCCATGACGTCCCCCGACACCGCCGAACCCACCGCCGCCGCCCCCCGGCACGTCTTCACGACGTTCATCCGCGCCACGCCCGAGGCGGTCTGGCGCGCCCTCACCGACTCGGACTTCACCACCCGCTACTGGTACGGCAGCACCGTCCACTCCGACTGGACCGTCGGCGCGCCCTGGGAGCTGCGCACGAACGGCAAGGCCGGGATCGCTGGCGAGGTCCTCGAGGCCGACCCGCCCAAGCGCCTCGTCATGACCTACAAGCAGGTCTGGGGCGGCGGCGATGACGCCCCGTCGCGCGTCACCTTCGAGATCGACCCGGCCGGGCCCGGCCTCCAGAAGCTGACGCTCGTCCACGAGACCGAGCCGGGCGCCTCCACCCGGATCGCCGACGTCGCCGCCGGCTGGCCGTTCATCCTGGCCGGGCTCAAGACGCTGCTCGAGACGGGACAGCCGATGGCCGAAGCCGCCGGGTGAGCCCAGCCGCTCGCGTCAACCCTCCACCAACCACCAAGGAGCGTCCCAGCCATGACTGCAACGAAGAGCACAGCGCCCGCCGGGTTCTCAGCCGAAGAAGTCGCCGCGATGAAGGAGCGGGCTCGCGAGGCGAAGGCGGCCGCGCGCCGCAGGTCGGGCGCCGACAAGGGCGACGGCCTGGCCGACCTGCAGGCGAAGATCGCCGACATGCCCGAGCCCGACCGGTCGATGGCCAAGCGGATCCACGAGATCGTGATGGCCAGTGTCCCCGAGCTCGAGCCCAAGACGTACTACGGGATGCCGGCCTACGCCAAGGACGGCAGGACGATCTGCTTCTTCAAGCCAGCGTCGAAGTTCAAGATGCGCTACGCGACTCTCGGCTTCCAGCCCGACGCCAAGCTCGATGACGGCACGATGTGGCCGACCGAGTTCGCGCTGCTCGACCTGAGCGCCGCGAACCAGGCGCGGATCGCCGAACTGGTGCAGCGGGCATCGAGCTGAGGACCACGCCGCCGCGATCGTCAGCCCGAGTTGCCCGTGCCGAACTGGCGGTCGCCCGCGTCGCCCAGGCCCGGCATGATGTAGCCCTTGTTGTTGAGCTGGCGGTCCAGGGCGGCGGCGTAGATCTCGACGTCGGGATGCGCGGTCAGCACGGCCTCGACCCCCTCGGGGGCGGCGATCAGGTTGACGAGCTTGATCCGGACGGCGCCCCAGCGCTTGAGGACCTCGATCGCCGCGGTCGCCGAGCCGCCGGTGGCGAGCATCGGGTCCAGGATCAGGCACAGGTCCACGGTCGCGCTGTTGGGCAGCTTGTTGTAGTACTCGACCGGCCGAAGCGTGCGCTCGTCGCGGAACAGGCCCAGGTGCCAGACCTGCGCGGTGGGCATCAGCTCGAGGAACGCGTCCACCATGCCCAGGCCGGCGCGCAGGATCGGGATGAAGCCGATGCGATCGGCGAGCTCCTCGCCCTGCATGGTCTCGATGGGCGTGGGCACGTCGATCGGGCGCGTGCGGGCGTCCGCCAGCGCCTCGTAGCCCATCAGCCACGACAGCTCCCGCACGACCTCGCGGAACTTCTTGGGCTCGGTCTTCTCGTCGCGCAGGATGCCGAGCTTGTGGCGGACCGCGGGGTGCTGCGACACGTGGAGGTTCGGCCAGTCGGTCACGGGGGTCCCTCGCGCTGGTGGGTTCGACGGGATTGGCGGCCGCCGCCGCGGGACGCCGGCTCCGGCGCGAATCCTACCGCGGTATGCTCGCCCTGCGATGGCCTCCCGAACCTCCGCCAAGGCGTCCCGCTGGTCAACCCCGCCCGTGCTCGTGCGGCAGGTGCGCGGCGATGTGGTGGAGTCGGTCCACCGCGGCGACATCGTCGAGGTGGACGTCGCGGGGCGCGTGCTGCGCGCCATCGGCGATCCCGAGCGCCTGGTGTTCCTGCGGTCCACCGTCAAGCCCTTCGGCCTGCTCGCGCTGCTGCGCGCCGGCGGGCGCAAGGAATTCGACCTCACGCCCGACGAGCTGGCGATCATGGCCTCGAGCCATTCGGGCGAGGACGTCCACGTCCGGACGATCCAGGCGATGTACCGGCGCATCGGCATCTCCACGAGCGCCCTCGCCTGCGGGACCGAGGGGATGCCACTCGACGCGCTGACCGCCGCCCGGCTGGCGCGCGACGGCGAGCGCCCGAGCGCGCTCCGGCACATGTGCTCGGGCCAGCACTCGGTGTTCATCCTGCTGGCCAAGCTCGGCGGCTGGGGGGTGGAGGGGTATTGGTCGGCCGACCACCCGTCGACGCGCGCCTACCGAGAGGCTGTCGCCGCCGTGTTCGACGTCAAGGCGGACCGGCTGCGCACCGGGATCGACGGCTGTGGGGTGCTGACCTATGCGTTCGCGCTGCGCGAGGTCGCCCGCGCGTACGCGACGCTTGCCGCGCCGGACGCGATCCCGGCCGATGATCGTCGCGCGGTCCTCGCCCCGCACCTGACCATCGTTCGCGACGCGATGACGCGCCACCCTGAGCTCGTGGCCGGAACGCGCGAGCGGCTCGACAGCGCGCTGATGAAGACCCTGCCCGGCCGCGTGGTGAGCAAGAGCGGCATGGAGGCGCTGCGGGGCGTCGGCATCCTGCGTGGGCGGCGCAACGGGTCGGCCGACATGCCCGCGAGCGGGCTGGCGCTCAAGGTCGAGGACGGCGACGGGTACGAGCGGGGCACGTACGGCGCCACGGTCGAGGCCCTGCGCCAGGTCGGCCTGCTCGACGCCTCGGCGCTCCGCCAGCTCGCCCGCTACCATCGCCCACCCAGCTTCGACCCCCACGGCAACCTCGCCGCGGAGGCGATCCCGGAGTTCGAGCTCGTTCCGGTGGGCGAGCTCGTCGGCTGACGGCACCACCTGGGCCGGACGCGTCCCACACCGCTATGACGACGGCATGACGGAGGCCCCCGCCGCATGACCCCCCGCCAGGATCCGCACCGCGTCCTCGGGCTCGTGCCGGGGGCGACCGCCGGCGAGATCCGCTCTGCGTACCGGCGGCTGGCGAAGCTGAACCACCCCGACACCGCCGGCGAACGGTCGCTGCCGAGGTTCCTCGCGATCAAGGCCGCGTACGAGGAGCTGGTCGACGGCGAGGGGCGGCTGCGGGGCCGGGACTGGCCGGGGCGGGACGGGGGAGCGGGGACGTCCCGGCCTTCGGGCCCGGCCGCGAACCGGGCGTCGCGTGACGCCTGGCGGGCGAGGCGGGCCGGGGGCTCGGCCGGCGCTGGGGGCTCGGCCGGCGCTGGGGGCTCGACCGGCGCTGG
>JAJXUG010000013.1 GCA_021783095.1 Chloroflexota bacterium
CGGCGCAGCCCGCCCCGCAGCCGCAGGCCGCGACGCATTGGAGCAGCGCTTCGTCGCAGCCCGACGCGAAGCCGGAGCCGGTCGAGCAGCCGCAAGCCGCCGAGCAGCCGCAGGCCCCGGCGCAGTGGGGCGCCACGGCGGCGCAGCCGGCTGCGCAGCCGCATGGCCCGGCGCAGTGGGGCAGCCCAGCGCCACAGGCCCCGGCGCAGTCGCAGGCGCCGGCCTGGAACCCCGCGCCACAGGCCCCGGCGCAGTCGCAGGCGCCGGCCTGGAACCCCGCGCCACAGCAGCCGTCCACCCAGCCGGGATGGGGCGCCGCACCGGTGCAGCCGGCTCCGCAGCCGCAAGCCACGACGTGGAGCCCCGCGCAGCAGCCCGCCGCGCAGCAGCCCGCTGAGCTGCAGCAGCCCGCTGAGCCGCAGCCCCCGGCATGGGGCGCCGCGCCCCAGCAGCCCGCGCCCCAGCCGGGCTGGACCGCCGCTCCTCCTCCGCAGGCTCCGGTCCCGCAGGCCCCAGTCCCGCAGCCCGGGTGGAGCTCCGCCCCTCCTCCGCAGGGGCCAGGCCCCCAGCCCGGCTGGGGCGCCCCCGGCCAGGCCCAGCCGGGCTACCCGTCGTACGGGGCTCCGCCTCCGGCGAGCAGCGGCAGCAACGGGTGCCTCAAGGCCTGCCTTGTCGTCGGGGTGATCCTGGTGGTCCTCGCGATCATCGTCGTGATCGCCCTGACCGCTCTGGGGGCTAGCTTCTTCGGCGGCCTGGGCTTCGATTCCAGCGGCAACCTCAAGGACTGCTCGATCGTCACAAGCGCCCAGCTCCAAACCAAGCTTGGATCCGACGCCGAGGCGCATCCGCTGTCCGGGCTGGCCAACACCACGATCGGCGCCACGCTCGACAAGCGCGTCCTGCCCCACGCCGACAACTGCTACATCGTCTCGGGTGCGAGCGACAGCTCGTCGCAGGCGTCGGGCGGCTATGGTCGCATCGCGAAGTACAGCGGCGGCGACGCCGCCTCCGTGTTCAACACGGAGCGGTCAAGCGCGCAGACCGACCAGTACTTCGCCGTCGACGTCCCGAATGCGGGCGACCAGGCGTTCTGCACCGGCTGGTCCGACCGTTACCCGGCCACCGGAGCGCTCGTCCGGAAGGGCAACGATCTGGTCTACGTGAGCCTCCTGATCGGCAGCGACTTCGGGAACCTCAACCAGCCGTCCAGCGACACGGGCATCCCGTACTCGCCCGATGCATGCACGCAGGCGGTGAGCATCGCGGAGCTCGCGCTCCACTAGCCAGGAGCCCGCTCGGACCCGGCGGCGTCAGCCCTTCGAGCTGCCCGCCGGGTTCGACGAATCGCCGCCCGGGCCGAACAGGAGCCGGATCCACTGCTCGAGCGGGCTCGGCTGCTCGGTGACGGCGCCCAGCCTGACATTGGCCGATCCGGGCGCGTCCGGCGGGAGCGACGGCGCGTTGTCGGCGAGCGCGAAGGGGATCTCACGGGGGGTCCCGAGCCGGTATGCGCGGGCCTGCTGCTCGACATAGGCCTGGCGCTGGATCAGCGCGAGCTCGGACTGCAGCCCGGCGACATCCGCCTGCAGCGAGGCGTTGGACGTCCGCATCGCATCGGCGCGGGCGGACGCCTCACTCGCCTGACCCACCTGGTGGGCGAACAGCAGGATGACCCAGGCGGCGACGAGCGAGCCCAGGAGCAGGGCCACGCGTCGGCGGGTCAGCCCGGCGACCGGAAGGTCGGCGAGGCTCACGGAGCCGGCTCCGCCCCAGGAGGGCGCCGGGGCCGCGGCGGGTTCGGCTGCCTCGGGGTCGGAGCTGCGTTCGGGTGTATCGGGTCCAGACATTGTGGCGAGGGTAGCTTCGCCCGATTCTGCTGTCAACCCGGTTTTGGTCGTCCTCGGCGCTGTGTTTCTGGCCTGTCCCGCACGGGCTGTGACAGCCGAGGTGTCACGCGTCCCGGGCAGGCTGGCGTAGACTTCGCCTCAATTCGCTCATCCGTTCGGTTTGCATCGGAGCCGACCATGCGCACCTACGCCCCCGCGCCCACGCTCGCCGTCCTCGAGCGGATCCTGGACGAGCCCTCGCTCGCCCGCGGCGTGGTCCACCACGAGGTGCGGCCAGCCACCGAAGCGCGGTACGCGGAATGGCCGGCCTGGCTGGACCCGCGGCTCCGCGCCGGTCTGGCGAAGCGCGGCATCGAGCGGCCGTACCTCCACCAGGCGGACGCGATCGAGGCCGTGCACGCGGGGCACGATGTCGTCGTGGTCACGCCCACGGCTTCGGGCAAGTCGCTGTGCTACACGGTGCCGGTGCTCCAGGCCCTGGCGGAGGACCCCTCGGCGCGGGCGCTGTTCCTGTTCCCCACCAAGGCGCTGGCGCAGGACCAGGTGGCGGAGATCAGCGAGCTCGTCCGGGACGCGGAGCTTGAGGTCTCGTCGGCGGCGTACGACGGCGACACGCCCGCACCCATCCGGTCGGCGATCCGCAAGGCCGGCCAGGTGGTGGTGACCAACCCGGACATGCTCCACTCGGCCATCCTCCCCCACCACACCAAGTGGTTCCAGCTGTTCGAGCAGCTGCGCGTCATCGTCATCGACGAGCTGCACACCTACCGGGGCGTGTTCGGCTCGCATGTCGCCAACGTGCTCCGTCGGCTCCTCCGCCTGTGCGCGCACTACGGCAGCCACCCCGTCATCGTGTGCTGCTCCGCCACGATCGGGAACCCGTCGGAGCTCGCCGAGACGCTCATCGGGCGCCCCGTCCAGCTGATCTCCCGCAACGGCGCGCCGTCGGGCGAGAAGCACCTCGTGCTCGTCGACCCGCCGGTGATCGATCCCTCGACCGGCGCCCGGGGCTCCGCGCTCACGCTTGCCGAGCGGTGGGCGCTCCCGTTCCTGCGCGCTGGGCGGCAGACGGTCGTGTTCGGCAAGAGCCGCGTCCAGGTCGAGATCATGCTCAGCAACCTGCGCGAGCGGCTGCGCCAGGACCTGGGGCCACGGAGCCGGCTGCGCGGCTACCGGGGCGGCTACCTGCCCACGGAGCGCCGCTCGATCGAGCGCGGCCTGCGTGACGGCGAGGTGCTGGGCGTCGTGTCCACGAACGCCCTCGAGCTGGGCGTGGACATCGGGCGCCTGGACGTGGCCATCCTGGCCGGCTACCCGGGCTCCATCGCCGGGACGTGGCAGCAGATGGGCCGGGCGGGCCGGCGCGGGGACGTGAGCGTCGCGGTGCTGGTCGCCTCGCCCGCCCCGGTGGACCAGTACGTGATCCACCACCCGGAGTTCGTGCTCGGCGGCCGGCCCGAGGAGGCGCGCCTCGACCCGGACAACCTCCACGTGCTGCTCGCCCACGTCCGCTCCGCCACGTTCGAGCTCCCGTTCGAGCCCGGCGAGTGGTTCGGCCCGGGCCCTGCGGACGAGCTGCTCGCGTTCCTCGCGGAGGCCGGCCAGGTCCGCCAGGCGGACGACGGGCGCTGGTACTGGAGCTCGGAGAACTTCCCGGCGTCGGAGGTCTCGCTCCGCGCCGCCGCCCCGGAGAACGTGGTGATCATCGACACGTCGCCCGACCGGCCGCGCGTCCTGGGCGAGGTGGACCTGTTCAGCGCGCAGGTCCTCGTCCACGAGCACGCGATCTACATGCACGAGTCGGTGCAGTACCACGTCGACCGGCTCGAGTGGGGCGAACGCAAGGCGTACGTCCACAAGATCGACGCGGACCACTACACCTACGCGAACCGGGCGGTGACCCTCAAGCCGCTCGACGTGTTCGCCACCGCCCCGGCTGCCGGCGGCTCCCGGGTCCACGGCGAGGTCATGGTCGCGAGCCTCGTCTCGCTGTACAAGAAGCTCAAGTTCGGCACCGACGAGAACGTGGGCTGGGGCCCGATCGACCTGCCCGAGATCGAGCTCCAGACCACCGCGTACTGGCTCACCGCAGAGGGGGCGGCGGCCGGCTGGCGGCGCGACGAGCTCGACGTGGCGCTGATCGGCGCGGGGCGGGCGATCCAGGCCGTGGCCGCGGTGCTGCTCATGGTGGACCCGCGCGACCTCGGGCTCGTCGCGCAGGTCCGCTCGCCCCACCACGAGGCGCCGACGATCTACCTCTACGAGGCGATGCCGGGCGGCGTGGGTCTCGCCGAGCGGCTGTGGGCCCGCCACGACGAGCTGGTGACCGGGGCGGCCGAGCTCATCCGGGCCTGTGGCTGCGAGGCGGGCTGTCCGGCCTGCACGGGCCCCAGGCTCGAGCCGCAGGTGGACGGCAAGGCGCTCGCGCTGCGGCTGCTGGCCGCGCTCGCCCCTCGGGCTGTCGCGAGCGAAGGCGGCCCCGGCACCACGCGGCGGCAGGCGCCCGTCGCATGACGCCCCGGAGTGTGCTCGCGGCAGCCCGTCCCGCGAAGGCGATCCTGTGACCGCGGAGCCCGTCGCGGCCGTCACCCGCGAGCGGCGGCTGGCGAACCTGCGCGCGACGCTCGCACGGCCAGGCGGCCCTCCGGCCGGTCCCGCGCAGCTGCCGGCCCGTGCGCCCTTCGCGGGACGGCGGTCGGCGGACCTCGCGCTTCGCCTCGCTCGGACGCTTGGGGCGGAGGCCGCGGACACCGCGGGCGGCTGGCTCGTGCGGCGGGTCATCACGCCCATCGACATGCCGCTGGACCGCGAGCGCCTGGCGGTCCTTCCCGGCCACCCGCCGGCCGACGCCCCGCTCATCTGCCTCGACACCGAGACCACGGGTCTCGCCACTGCCGCGGGCACACTGGCGTTCCTCGTGGGCCTCGCGCGCTGGGACGGCACCTCGTTCCGGCAGACGCAGCTGGTGCTGCCGGACCACGCGGACGAACCCGCCCTCCTCGCCGAGATCGAGCGGTGGGTCACCCCCGACGCCTGGCTCGTCTCGTACAACGGCCGCGGCTTCGACTGGCCGCTGCTCGAGGCGCGCTTCCGGCTGGCCGGTCGGGCGGCGCCGGCCCACGCCGGGCACCTCGACCTGCTGCCGTTCGTCCGGCGGGTGTTCCGCCACCGCATGGAGGACGCCCGGTTGCGGACCGTCGAGGAGCAGCTCCTCGGCGTGACCCGCACCGGGGACGTGGAGGGGTGGGAGATCCCCTCGATCTACCTCGACGTGCTCCGTGGCGGGCCAGTGGAGCCCCTGGCGGGCGTCGTGATCCACAACGAGAAGGACGTCCGGTCGCTCGGGCTGCTCCTCGCCCACGTGGAGCGGCGGTATGTGGAACGCGAGACGCGCCTCTCGGCGCCGCGGGGCGACCTGGCCGGTCTCGCCCGCGCCTACGCCCGGGAGCGTCGCCACGAGGAGGCGCTCGCCTGCCTCGACGATGCACTCGCCGGGTCGGACGGGGCGCGAGACCCCTTCGGCCGTACGCCGGTCGTCCGCGGCGGCCCCGACGAGGAGGACGTGCGGCCCGGCGCGGGCTGGTGGGAGCCGCGGACGCGTCCGCACTTCGGCGGACGAGCGCCTCGCGGCGGCTGGCGCGGCGAGCTCGCGGCCGGTCGGGGCGGACCACTCGGTCCCGAGCCCAGCACGGCGCCGTGGGGCGCCGGCCCCGTCTGGACCGACGAGCAGATCGCCGCCGAGCGGGCGAGGACGCTGCGGCGCCTCGGGCGGTGGGCCGAGTCGGCGGAGGCGTGGCAGGCTGCCGCGGGAGCCGGGGGCGCGCTGGGCGCCATCGCCTGGATCGAGGTGGCGAAGCTGCGCGAGCACCGGCTCGCCGACCCGCGCGGCGCGCTCGCGGCGACGAGGGCGGCCTGGCGCATCCTGGAGCGGTCGCGGCAGCTGGGGCGGCCCTACCCGCGCGTCGAGGCGGACCTGGTGCGTCGCGGGGCGCGGCTCACGGCCCGGATCGGGCGGGGGGCGCCCACGGCGGCCGACGGACGCCGGGTCTCAGTCGGGGTTGTCGCCAGCGGACATCCGCGCGAGCGCGTCGTCGGTGTGGGGCACGCCGAACAGGCCCGGGCCCTCGAGGATCAGCGAGCCGCAGGCCGCGCCGAGCCGCAGGTCGCCGTCAGGGCCGGTCCAGGAGCCAACGAGCGAGGGCTGGACCTGGGCCGCGAACACGCCGGCCAGGAACGAGTCGCCCGCGCCGACCGGGTCCACGTACGCGCGGATCGGGATGGAGTGCCAGTGGCGGGTGGAGGCGATGCTCCCATCCTCCCCGACGCAGTGCGCGTTCCCGCCGTGGACGCCATCGGTCAGCAGCATCTCTGTGCCCGGGCGGAGGAGCTTGGCGAGGTCGGCCGCGCTCGTGGCGTCGTCGATGTCGTCCACGCCCACGCCGATGAGGTTCGCGCGCCACACGACGGGCGACGTGAACGGATGGCGATGGTGGACCGTCTCGCCGGCGACCAGCACGCGTAGCAGGCCCTGCCAGCCGAGGGCGACGTGGGCGTCGGGAGGCGGGACGTCGGCCCAGACGTCTGGGATCTCCGCGGCGACGGGGGCGATCATCCAGGCGCGCGCGGAGCGCCAGGCGTCGGGCAGCGCCGCGGGGTCGACGGGGTCGGACACCTGGGGGGTCTGCTGGATCCGGCCTGTCGGGGTCTCGGTGTTGATGAAGATGGGCCCTCTCGAGCCCGGCTGGATCAGGACGTCCACGCCCGCGTCGCGGATCATCGCGACTTCGCTGGACCCGGCCGCCAACTCGTCGGCCACCACGATCGCGCCCACCCGAAGCCCCAGCCTGGCCAACGCCAGCGCCGAGTACGAGGCGCCGCCGCCCAGCCGCCAGCCGCGCGCGTCGTCATCGACAAGGTCACGACAGGCCGCTCCCACCACCACGACGTCAGGCGTCCCGTTCATCCATCCTCCCGGGGGTCGCTCGACGCCCCGCCTATACTGGCCGTCCCGCGCTCGCGCGCCACGACGGCCCCAGGACGCCGTCTCGACCGAGGTTTCCCATCATGCACTTCTACGAGCTCCACGAAGGCGACGACGACGTCTTCGCCGACATCCTCCTCGTCCGCGAGGAGGAGATGGACCCCGAGGAGTTCTTCGAGCTGGTCCAGGCTATCCGCCGGCGCGTCGTGGACTCGTTCGATCAGGACACGCTGGTGGAGGCCATCGCCGAGGAGCTGGAGGCGAACTACGAGTTCACCGCCATCACCGACGACCGGCTGACCGCCGCGGTGAACGTCTCGCGCGACCCTGAGGAGAACTTCCTCGCCGACCTCGAGCCACAGGAGGAGGGTACCGACTACGCCACGATCCTGGCGGACCTCCAGGCGGGAGATCCCCGGCTGAACTGAGGGCTCGACACCGCGGCCGCGTCCACGTTGGGGTGCCCCGCCTGTCGCCATCCCAGGGGCCGCTCGCCCACCGGGTGAACGGGGGCCCGCGCGATCCCGGCCGCTCGCCGTTCGAGCGGCACGAGCCCTGTGGGCGTCCTCGCAACCGCCAGGCGAGCCGCAATTACACCGCACGGGTCGGTTCGCTCGCCAGGCGAGCGGCGGAGGCGAGAAGCGGGCGCGAGCGGCCGAGGCGAGCGGCGGAGGCGGGTTCGAGGCTGCCGCCACGCCGCGTCGGCGCCGCAGTCAGTCGCGCGTGGCGATGCTGCGCTGCATGACCTGCAGGTCGTCACGTGCCGTCCAGCCCGTGGCACGCCAGAACGCCTGGCCCTCGGCGTTGTCGCCGAATACGACGATGTTGCACTTGCCGATGCCAGCTGCCCGGAGCCCCTCGAGGCACCGGTCCACCAGGTCGCGGCCAACGCCATGCCCGCGCTCCTGAGGCACGACGGCGAGGTGGTTGATGCTGCCCCGGCGCCCGTCGTGGCCGCACAGCACGGCACCAACGAGCGTCTCGCCGCGCACCGCGACCAGGCTGAGACCGGGGTTCCGCTCCAGGGAGGCGACCACCGCCTCGCGCTCGTCCCCCACCCCGAGCCCGACGCCCGGCGTCCGCCGCCAGAGGGCCAGGACCCCGTCGTAGTCGTCGGCAGCCATCGGCCGGATGCGGATGGGCGCCACGTCGTCGGCCATCACGCGCCTCCCTACTTGCTGAACAGGATCTCGATCACGTCGCCGTCGCGGACGCGGTAGGTCTTGCCCTCCGAGCGCAGCCTGCCGTGCTTCTTGGCCTCGGCCATCGACCCGATCGCGAGCAGATCCTCGTAGCCGATCGTCTCGGCGCGGATGAACCCGCGCGCCAGGTCGGTGTGGATGGCGCCCGCGGCGTCCACCGCGTTGGAGCCGTCCGGGATGGGCCAGGCGCGCACCTCGTCGGGGCCGGCGGTGAGGAACGAGATCAGCCCGACCAGCCGATACGAGAGCGCGATCACCCGGTCGAGGCTCGACTCGTGGAGCCCCAGCTCCTCCATGAACACCGCGGCCTCGTCGGGCTCGAGCTCGCCCAGCTCCATCTCGATCCGGGCCGACAGCGCGTCGACCTTGGCGTGGCGGTGCTGGTAGCCGGCGGCGATCTCCTCGATCAGCGCGGGCTCCCGAACGAGGTCCCCCTCGCCCACGTTGAGCAGGACCAGGACCGGCTTCTGGGTCAGGAACCGGTAGCCGCGGAGCGCCTTCTCCTCGTCCTCGTCGAGCGCCTCGTCACGGATCGGGCGGCCTGCCTCGAGGGCGGGCTTGAGGCGCGACAGGATCGCCTCCTCGCGCTCGTTGGCCTCGCGCTCGGCCGGCGTGCCGTGGCGGCCGGAGGACTTGAGGCGCTCGAGGCGGCGGTCGACCATCGCGAGGTCGGCCAGGATGAACTCGAGATCCAGCTGCTCGAGGTCGCGGCCCGGGTCGACGGAGCCCGCAGGGTGCGGGCGGGCGGGATCGTCCCAGGCGCGCACGACGTGCAGGAGCGCATCGGAATCGCGGAGGCGGGCCAGATGCTCGGCAGGCAGCTCCTCGGTGCCGACGTGGAACTCGGTCGAAGCCGGCGGGGCTGGCAGGTCGACGTAGGTGACGTCGGCGTGGACGATCTTCTTGGGCTTGAAGACCTCGGCAAGCCGGTCGAGGCGCGGGTCGGGCACCTTGACCACGCCCACGTTGAGCTGGATGCCGCCGTAGCCACCGGTCTCGGCGTGGCCCCGGGTGAGCGTGTTGAACACGGTGGTCTTGCCGCACCCGGCAAGCCCGACGATGGCGATCTGCATGCGCTGATGCTACCGGCCGCGGTACCCCTCCCGATGCGCGACAGCCCAGTGACCGCCGGCGTGGTGGTCCCGTGCCACCAAATCGCACGGGATCGGCACCGATGACCCGGTTTCGGTGGTCCTGCGTCACCGATCGCGCGCTCCGGTGGCCCGCGGCCACCATTCCGGCAGGGACGGCACCCCGTCGACCGGTTTCGCTGGCCCGCAGCCACCATTCCGGCAGGAGCGAGGCCGTGCCGACCGAACTTGGTGGTCCTGCGCCACCACCCGGCGCCCGGAAGCCTCGCTCGCCTGCCGGGAAACGCTCAGTAGCCCGCGTTCGGGTCCACGACGTTGGCGAGCGGCTGTCCGGCGGCGTAGCGCCGCAGGTTGTCCGCGAACAGCCCGACGGAGCGGTCGAGCACTCGCGTCGAGGACCACGCCGTGTGCGGCGTGATGATCAGGTTGGGCACGTCGTACAGCGGCGAGGTCGGCGGCAGCGGCTCCTCGAGGAACGTGTCGAGCACGGCGCCGCCGAGCCGGCCCTCGCGCAGCGCGCGGGTCAGCGCCCGCTCGTCCACGAGCTCGCCGCGCGCGACGTTGATCACCCAGGCGCCGGGCTTCATGTGCGCGATCGCCTCGTCCGAGATGACCCCGCGCGTGCCCTCGGTGAGCGGCGCCGCGAGCACGACGAAGTCGCACTCGGCGAGCATCTCGGGCAGCTGCCCGGGCGACAGGACGCGGTCGAGCATCAGCGTGCCGAGAAACGGCTCGTCGCCCGCGCCGTCGGAGGCGTCCGAGCCCGCCTCGGGTCGGCGTCGCGTCGCCATCACGCGACACCCGAAGGCCGTCGCGAGGGCGCCCACGGCCCGCCCGATGGACCCGAGGCCCACGATGCCGAGAGTGACGTCCCGCAGCTCGCGCGCCTCGAGCGGCTGCCAGGTGTGCTCAGCCTGGAGCTCGAGCAGCTGGGGGAGGCGCCTCGCCGCGGTGAGCATCATCATCAGCACGTACTCGGCGATCGGCCGGCTGAACACGCCACGGGCGTTGGTGATGACGAGGCCCCGGGCGCGCGACGCCGGGGTCAGCACGCGCTCCACGCCCGCCGTCGCGGAGTGCACCCAGCGCAGCGCGGGCGCCCGGCCCAGGACCCGGTCGAACACCTCGGCCGGCAGCCGCCCCCGGAGCATCACCTCCACGTCGTCGAGCGGCCCGTCCGGGTGCCCGTCGAAACCGACCGTGACCAGGCGCGCGCCCGGCGCCGCCGCCCGGATCACGTCGAGGTCGCGGGCCCGGTAGCGAGCGGCGAGGATCGGGGTGAGCGCGATCGCCGCCGGGACGCCGCCTGCGCCCGAACCGGGTCCCGGCGCCTTCGAGCCCGCGTCGGGCCCACCGTCCGTCTGCGTCACGCCATCCCTCCCTGGCCCCGTCCAAGCCCGACGCGGCGCACCCAGGCCGCTGGGTCGCTCATCTCGTCCGGCGTCGGCAGCGTCTCGGGCCCGTCCCACAGCCGCCGCAGCGCCTGCGGCCCGGCGATCCCCTCGATGCCCGCCACGAACTCCTCGCCCCGACGGTACTGCTCCATCTTGAGGTCCATCCCGGTGATCCGGAGCATGGCACGCTCGAACGGCGTCCGGTTGGCGCGCCGGCCGTGGAACCGCGCCGAGATCCGCGCGTGGCCGGGGACCAGGTCGCGGCCGACGGCGTCCATCACGTGGTCGCCGAAGCCCTCGAGCAGGCTCATCACCGCCTGGGTCTCGCGGAACACCTGTCGCTGGTCATCGGTCATCAGGCGCTCGAGCCAGTGCTGGTCGTCGCGGCGGCCCTCGCCCCGGAGGGAGGCGCCGAGCTGGCGCACGGCGTCGCGGCCCAGGTCGGACGCGTCGTCGGAGAACATCGAGACCTGCCGCTCGAGGCGCGACGCGAGGTACGGCCGGAGCCAGGGGTGCGCCTCGAACTCGAACGCGTGCGTGGTCTCGTGGAGCGCGATCCATGTCCGGAACGGCTCCAGCGGCACGTCCATCGCCGTGGCCGTGGCGCGGATGTTCTCCTCGACGAACAGCAGGCGCCCGGGCGTCGCCTCCGCCGAGATCAGGGCGAGGTCGTACTGGCCGAGCACGCGCTGACCCATGAACCCGAGCAGGACGCCCAGCTGCGTGGTGGTCACCCAGCGGTTGGCGAGCGTCATCGCGGCCTTGCCCAGGCCGGCGCCCGGGGGCAGCAGCTGGTCGAGCAGGCCCAGCTCGAGCCGACCCATGAGCGCCGCGAACGCCGCCGTGTTGGCGGCCACCCACCCGCCGCGGTCCACCACCGCCACCCGGTCGACGACGCCTGGCAGCGGCACGCCGAGATGCGCCTCGAGAGCGGGGACCACTCGGTCCATGGCCGCGGCGTAGGAGGGCTCGGCGGCGCGCAGCTCCCACGGCTGGAGCGCGCCCGGCGCTGAGCGCAGGCGCGCGGTCGCGACGCGCTCGACGCGGTCCCAGTCGACGAGCCCGGCGGCCCTCGCCCGGTGCTCGATGCGGCGCCCGGCGACGGTGACCGCCGCCCCCAGCACGGCCCCGAGCACGAACCCCGCCTGCCACACGCGCGACGACGGCTGCTCCCGGGCCGGCCGGCGCGATGCCCGGTCGGGGCTCATCCGCAATCGGCCAGCTCGATGCCGGCCACGTCGGGGAACGACTCGCCGAACATCCGCGACGCGATCGAGGTGAACAGCGCGACGTCGCCGGTCGTGAACTGGACGTGCACCGGCGGCTCGCCATACGTCTCGGCCGGGCGGGAGTGGCCGGCGGCGCCGGGGTCGGCTGCCGTGCCGCGCGTGGTGCCCGGCGCCTCGAGCGCGTTGACCGACAGGAGCTCGGCGAGCGTGGCCGCGGTGGCCGTTGCCGAGTCCACGATCGCCACGCGGTCCCCGACCGCGGCGCTGAGCACGGGCCGCAGCAGCGGATAGTGGGTGCAGCCAAGGAGCAGCGTGTCGATCTTGGCCGACGGGGGCCGCGGGAACACGAACTCCCCCGCCCCGTCCCGCTCGCCCAGGAGCGGGGCGAGCTCCTCGGCGACCGCGGCCTCGATCTCCGGGCCGTTGAGGAGGCCCGCCTCCACCATCGGCACGAACCGCGGCGTCGCGTGCTCGTACACCTCGACCGCGGGGTTCTCGTCCTTGATCGCGTTGAAGTACGCGTGCGAGCGCACAGTCGCCGGCGTCGCGATCACGCCGACGCGCCGATTGCGGGTCGCCAGCGCCGCTGCCGCCGCGCCCGGGCGGACCACGCCCAGCACCGGGAGGTCGTACCGGGCGCGCAGGTCGCGCAGCGCAACCGCGGTGGACGTGTTGCACGCCACCACGATGGCCTTCACGTCCCGTGAGGCCAGTGCGTCGAGCGCCTGGATCGAGAAGCGCAGGACCTCGTCGTCCGTGCGCGTGCCGTACGGGGCGCGGGCGTTGTCGCCGAGGTAGATCGTCGACTCGTGGGGCGAGCGGCGCAGGATCTCGCGCAGGACGGTGAGCCCGCCGACGCCCGAGTCGAAGACGCCGATGGGACGCGGATCCGACACGAGTCCCCTACCGCCGCACGGCCGCCGCGACCGGCCGGCCGATCAGCTCCGCGGCCGTCCGGAAGACGTCCTGGCTGATCTGCGCCGACGGGTCGGCGAGCACGAAGGGGATGCCCTCGTTGTTCGTGCGCACGACCAGGGCGCCGCCCGACGAGACGCTGTGCTCGGGCACGCGCCCGAGGGCGTTGGCGAGGAGCTGGGTGTCGAAGCCGCCCGTCGAGTCGGCGCGGTTGACGAGGTAGCGGACCTTCGTGGGCGGGTAGCCGATCGCCCGGAACGCGTCCGCCATGACCATCGTGCTGTGGATCGTCGTGGAGTCCCACGAGATGATCTCGAGGATCGTGTCCGAGGCGTCGAGGAAGGCGAGGTTCACGTCGTTGATGACCGCCGGCGTGTCCACGATGACCACCTGGTACACCCGCCGCAGCAGCGAGAGCGTCTTCTCGAGGTCGCGGACGGTGACCATCTCGGCCAGCTCCACGCGCGGCGGCGCGAGCAGGATGTCGATCCCCGACGGGTCGCGCCAGAGCACGTCCTCGAGGTCCGACTCCTGGATCCGGTCGGTGGGCAGGTCCAGCAGCGACGGCGCGTCCATCGGGACCTTGAGCAGCGCCCGCATGTCGCCGAACTGGAGGCTGCCGTCGATCAGCACGGTGCGGATCCCCGACTGCCCGATCGCGACCGCGAGGTTGAACGCCAGGGTCGTCTTGCCCACGCCGCCCTTGGGCGCGAAGATCGTGACCATCCTGGCGCCGCCGGAGGCGTCGGCCTCAGCCGCCACCTGGCGTGACTGCTGGATCCGCGTGACCAGCTCGTAGCCGGTGAACGGCATCGGCAGGACCGCGTGGATGCCCATGCCCGGGTTCGGCTGGACGGGGTGCTGCGGGACCGTGAGGACGATCACCGGGATCCGGTTGCCGGCCTCGTGCAGCTTGGCGACCAGCTGCATCCCCTTGAGGCGCCCCTGGAGCAGCGCGTCGACGAGGATGACGTCCGGCCGGAGCTCCTGGGCGAGCCCGAGCACCTTCGTCCCGTCGGTGACGACGTCGAGCAGCTTGATCACCGTCTGCGAGTTGAGCAGGCCGCGGATGTACTGCGCGACCTGGGGAACGTCCTCGACGACAAGCAAACGGATCTGGTCCGGCATCGCCGCGACGATACCACCTTGCATGGCCTCGACAGGCCCCCGAAGGTCCCTGCCGGGCGACCCCGACGGGGCTGGCGGAGGTGCCCGGGCGCCCCGGTGGCTCGCCGCCCGGCGGCCCCGTCAGCGCCTGCGGGCGACCAGCACCGCGCGGTCCGCGCCGGGTCCCAGGGGCTCGAGGCCGTACCCGCCGGCCAGCTCCTCGACGACCAGGCCGGCGGCCTCCGCGAACGCCGCCAGATCGTCCGGGCCGACCAGCCGGAGGCGGTCGCAGCGGACCCAGCGCATGGCCGGCTCGCCGGGCAGCCCGGACTCGAAGATCGTCGTGAGGCGGACGACGCCGCTCGCCGCGTCGTACTCGGCGGCGCCGGTCTTGGTCACGGTGTGGCCGGTGTCCGGATCGTCGCGCACCCACTCGAGCAGGAGGCGCCCGTCGTACCGTGAGAGGTCGTCGGCGTCCGGCAGCCAGACGTCGAGGACCGCGAGGCCGCCCGGGGCCAGGTGCGCCGCGAGCGTCGCCACGGCGGCGGCCTGGTCCGTCCGCGTGCCCATCAGGAAGATCGAGTTGAGCGGGACCGTCGCGAGCCGGTAGGCGCCCGCGTCCTCGAGCCGGACCGTGCGCGCATCGCCCTCGACGAGGCGGAGGCGGCGGGCCGTCGCCTTGCCGGCCCCGTCGGCGGCCGCCCGCGCCCGGGCGAGCATCGCCGGGTCGAGGTCGACGCCCGTGACCTGGTAGCCGTCCGCGGCCAGGGGCACGGCGATCCTGCCCGAGCCCACGGCCAGCTCCAGGATCGGCCCGCCCGTCCTCGCGGCGAGCGCGAGGTACAGGTCGAGGTCGCCCGGGTCGGACGTGAGGTCGAGGTCGTACAGGCGCGCCAGTGCGTCGGCAGCGCGCTCGGGGGTGGGGCTCATCGGCCTATTGTTCGCCGCTCAGCGCGACGCCGCGCCCTCGAACCGCACGGTGTGCCCGTCGAGGCGCTTCTTGGCCAGTGCGCTGATGCACTCGAGGGCGATGCGGTTGGCGGCCATGGCGGTGACCTCGGCGTGGTCGTACGGCGGCGAGACCTCGACGATGTCCATGCCGGCCACCTCGACCGAGCCCGCGATCCGGCGGATCGCCCGCAGCACCTCGCGGGGCAGCATGCCGCCGGGCTCGGGCGTCCCCGTGCCAGGGGCGTTCCCCGGGTCGATGACGTCGATGTCCACGCTGATGTAGATCGAGTCCGGGCCGTCGAGCGCCTCGGCGATCGCGTCGTCGATGACGGCCTCGGCGCCCCGCTCCTCGATCTCGCGCATGAGGTGCCAGCGCAGGCCCTGGGCCTTCATCCACTCGAAGGTCTCGACCGGCGGCCAGTAGCCGCGCAGGCCCACCTGGACGAAGTTCGAGCCCTTGACGGCGCCGGATTCGATCAGGCGCCGCATCGGGGTCCCGTGTCCGGCGAGCACGCCCCAGTCCTCGTTGGCGGTGTCGGCATGGGCGTCGAAGTGGACGATGCCGATGCTGCCCGGGCGGTGCACCTCCGCGACCGCGGTGGCCGACGGCCAGGTGATCGAGTGGTCGCCGCCGAGCACGATCGGGATGGCGCCGGTCGCCGCCACGTCGCGGACCTTGCGGTAGATGAACGCGTGGGCGCGGTCGGTCCAGGCCGGGATGATGTTCGCGTCGCCCGCGTCGACCACGTCGAGTATCTCGAACGGCTCCACGCCCAGCTGGAGCGAATGGATCGAGCCCGACGTGTACTGCGCCTCGCGGATCGCGCGGGGGCCGAAGCGGGCGCCGGGCCGGTGGCTGACCGCGTCGTCGAAGGGCGCACCGACGATCGCGACGTCCGCCTTGCGGGCGGCCAGCTGGCGGGCGTCCGGCACCCAGGGCAGCTTCATGAACGTCGGCAGGCCGACGTAGGTGGGCAGGTCGAAGTCGTCGTACTGCTCGTAGGCACGGTCCCAGCCGTTCTTCGAGGCGAAGTCGACCAGGTCCTGGTGGGGACGCTCGGCCACGATGTCCTCCGCGCGACGGCTGGTCACACCGGGTTCGTCGAGGGCCCGGGACCGCTCACCGCCTCGTTCGCAGGCGCCGCCGGTTCGGTCACCGTCCAGCGGGGCGCGCCGCGGCATGGTACCCGGTCGCAACGTTGCGGGCGGCGGGAGCTGCAGCGCGGAGCGACGATCGCCGACGCGCAGCCACACTCGGCGGGCGCATATCGCGGCGGCTGCAGCCGAGGGTGGCGGCGTTTCGCTCGACGGCTCCGCCCCCGCCCGACGACTGCGGTTGGTATCTCCTCGGACTGCGGGGGCCCGTGCCTCGCCGTGCCAACCCGGTTGGTCGGATCGGGCCAAGGCCGCTCCCTGGCAACCGCTTCACCAGTCGGGGTGGTAGCTGGTCCCTCCCGGGCGGCTCGCCCACCGCGCGTACCAACAGGGATGGTCGGATCGCGCCTGGGTGGGTCGTGGCAACCACTTCACCAGTCGGGGTGGTCTCCGCGACCCTGGCTTCTCGGCTTCGCGCGGAGGGGCGCGCGAACACCGACGGTGTTGGTGCTGGCGCCGCAATGTGGGCCGACGCCGGTCGCGCGCATCGCGCTCCCCATTGTCAGTCGCGGATCGCGCTCAGCCACGGGTCCAAGAGGATCTCGAGCCGGTCCTCGTCGAGGAGTTCCGGCGCCACGAGCGCGCACGCTGCGTACCGGGCGGCTCGCTGCGCACCAGCCCCCACCCGCTGGACCACGCGCCAGTAGCCATCGTCCTCCACCGGCTCGATGCCCAGGGCGATGAGCGACGAGGCGACGGCGGCCCACGCGGCGTTGCGCGCCTCCATCCGCTGCTCGTGCACCGCGCGCTGCCGGAGGCGGTCGCGGAGCAGATCCCAGACCGTGGGCAGGATGTCGGCGCGCCTGCGCTCTGCGAGGTCGAGCCGGACAACCTCGTCTCGCGTCAGCCGTCCGGCACGATCAACGACGGCAAGGCGGCAGGCGGGAGCACTCGCTACGCTCCGAGCCGCTTGCTGAACACCACCATGTCGCGCCCGTCGCCCTCGTAGTCCGGGTAGGCACTGGTGCCGTAGAGGCGCTGCGTGCCCGGGCCGTCGTCCACGCCGAAGCCGATCGCGGTGTGGAAGCCGATCGAGACCCGGTTGCCGGCCCAGGTGATCGCCCGGACTTCGCGCACCCCGCGGGCGGCCACGTCGTCGAAGAAGTGCTGATAGAGGTCGCGGCCGAGGCCTCGCTTCCGGTGGTTCGGGCTGGTCGCGACCATGTGGACGTAGCCGACGGCCGGGTCGTCCGGGCTGACGAAGCCGACCAGGAAGCCCGCGAGCGTGCCGTCGGCCGTCTCGGCGATCCACGACGTGCCGGTGAAGAACTGCAGCCACAGGCGCGGGAGCAGGTGGGCGAGCTGGCGGCCGCCCCACCAGTCGTCGACGACGGCGACCAGCCGCCGGTGGTCGGCCTCGACCGGGCGCCGGAACGCCAGCGGCGCCGTGCGCGCCTCCACGCCGCTACGCCCTCACGCCTCGCCCCGGAACTCCCGCCACGCCGCGGCGGCCTTGGCGGGGTCGAGCAGCAGGTCGAGCGCCGTCTGCGCGACGAGCGTGGCGGCCAGCAGGACCGTCCGGTCGGCGCGCGGGGTGGCAGCGGCCTCCCGGAACTCGACGGTGTGGCCCGGGACCGGCGTGTCGCTGATCGCGAGGTCGGGGTGGATCGCCGGCAGCGCCCAGGACACGTTGGCCATGTCGGTCGAGCCCGACGTCGGGTCCTTGCCCTGATCCTCGATCCCGAGCGCCGCGGCGTTGGCGACCCACAGGTCGGCGAGCACGTGGTTGTGCTTCATCGTGCTCGCATAGCCGCTGTACTCGACGGTCACCTCGACGTCGGCCGCCTTTGCCGCCGCCTCGCACAGGACGGTGAACCGGCGCTTCATGACCTCGTAGTAGGGCTGGTCGGCCGAGCGGATCATGAACCAGGCCTTCGTGCGGCTGGGGATGATGTTCGCCGCGGTGCCGCCCTCCTGGATGACCCCGTGGACGCGGCAGTGCGTCGGCAGCTGCTGGCGCCACAGCCCGACGCTCACGAACAGCCCGATCATCGCGTCGAGCGCGTTGCGGCCCATCCACGGGTCCGAGGCCGCGTGCGCGGCGAAGCCGGTGAAGGTGACCACCACGTCCTCCGACGCGAGCGGCGCGCACTCGACGTGGTTGCGGTCGCAGGGGTGGTAGAGCAGCGCGGCGTCGAGGCCCTCGAACAGGCCGTCGCGCAGCATGATCGCCTTGCCGCTCCCCCGCTCCTCCGCCGGCGTGCCGAGGAACACCACCTCGCCCGCCCACGCGTCGCGAACGGCTGCGAGCCCGAGCGCCGCGCCCACGCCCGACGCTGCCATCGTGTTGTGCCCGCAGCCGTGGCCCAGGCCGGGCAGCGCATCGTACTCGGCGAGCACGCCGACCCGCGGGCCGTCGCCGCCCCTGCCGCCGACCAGCCGGCCGCGCACCGCGGTCTCGAGGCTGCCTGGGCCGCGCTCCACGGCGTACCCGTGGCGCTCGATGACCTCGGCGACGGCGGCGGCGGCGTAGCGTTCCTCGAAGGCGGGCTCCGGGTTGGCGTGGATCCGGTGCGAGAGGTCGAGGAGCTCCTCGCTGGCGGCGGCGATGGCGGCGCCGGCGCGCGCCTTCACGTCCGAGAACGGCCCGGCCGGCGTGGACGACGTGAGCAGGGCGGCGGGGTCGGTCACGAAGCGATGCCTCCTAGCGCTCGGCCGAGAGCGTGATCTCGGCCACGACGAAGATGGCGGCGAGGAACAGCAGGATGGGGAGCTGGAATGCGCCCACGACGCGCAGGACCACGATCACCGCGACGAACAGCCCCGCCCAGGCACCGCGCCGGACGGCCCGGAACCAGTCGCCGTTGTAGGCGATGCGCCGATGGCGGCCGAAGACGACGAGCCAGGCCAGGGGCGCGCAGGTGAGCCCGACTGCCAGGGCGATCAGCAGCGCGCCCTCGTACCCCGCGACGGCGTCAGCGTACGGGTCGCGCGTCGTGACCAGGATGCCGACGAGCACCCAGACGACGCCTGCGGCGCCGAGCAGGCCGATGTTCGCGAGGCGGTCTCGGGTCTCCACGGCCCGAGTGTACGGGGCGTCGGGCGACCCGCGGCGGTGGCGCTGCGCAGGGCGGCCCGCGGGTGCGGGACCCGATAGACCCTACCCGTCGAGCCGCGCGATCACCGCCTCCAGTTCATCGAGGGATGCGATCACAGCATCGGCCTCGACCGAATCGTCGCGCTCGCTGCCGGGGAGCGGCGAGTCGTCGGGCCGCGTCGAGAGCCAGACCGCCCGCCAGCCCGCACGCTTCGCCCCGACGACGTCCGCCGCCCAGTCGTCCCCGACGTGGAGGACGGCGTTGGGCGGCGGGTCGCCCAAGGCGGCGCGGGCCGCGGCGAAGATCGCGGGGTGGGGCTTGATCGTCCCGACGCGCTGGCTCACCACGATGGCGCTCAGGTGCTCGGCCCAGCCGGCGGCCTCGCAGTACCGGTCGATCGTCCTGGCGAGCGGCCAGTTCGACAGGACCGCGACCCTGCGGTCCCGGGCCAGCCGCTCGATCAGCGCACCTGCGCCGGGCGCCGCGGGCAGCGCCTCGACGAACGCCGCCGAGTAGACCTCGACGGCCCAGGCGACCTCGGCCGGGTCGGTGCGCCGCGCGGCCGCCTCGTCGTCCCAGCGCTCGTGCTGCGGGGGAGGCGGCACCCCGCGCAGGCGCGCCAGGACGCGGACGATCCGCTGCGCGAGGTCCACCTCGCGGAACTGCGGCACCTCCTCGCGGAACTGCCGCTGGCGCTCCTCGTGCCACGCGGTCAACACGTCGGCCACCTCGAACGGCCCAAGGCGCTCCGCCATGCCCTGCGCGGTGATCGCCACGACGCCGCGCAGCGCCGCCGCCGGCACGGGGACCAGCGTGTTGCCGAAGTCCAGCGTGACGGCCCCGATCACGGGCTCGCCCCTGGCCCGCCCGGGGGCTCGCCGGGGGACGCGACACCCCCAGCCTCGGCTGCCAGCCGCCGTCGCGCGATCTCCACCGCCTCGGGATTGCGGTCCGTCAGCAGCCACCGCCGCCCGAGGCGCGCCGCCGCGACCCCCGTCGTCCCGCTGCCGGCGTACGGGTCCAGCACGAGGTCCCCGGGCCGGCTGGACGCGGCGACGATCCGCTCGAGCAGCCGGACGGGCTTCTGCGTGGGGTACCCCGTCCGCTCCCTCGACCCCGGCGGCACGATGGTCATCCACCACACGTCGGTGGGGACCTTGCCCCGCGACGCCTTCTCGGGGCCGACGAGGCCGGGCGCCATGTACGGGACGCGGTCGATCGCGTCGCGCTCGAACGTCCACCGGTCTCCCCTGGCGTACCACAGGATCGTGTCGTGCTTGCGCGGCCAGCGGTCGGGCGAGCGGCCGCCGTAGTCGTAGGCCCAGACGATCTCGTTGAGGAACCGCTCCGGACCGAACACCTCGTCGAGCAGGAGGCGGACGTGGTGCACGGTGCGCCAGTCGACGTGGAGGTACAGGGACCCGTCCGGCGCGAGGACGCGGTGGAGCTCCCGGACCCGCTCGCGGAGTGCGCCGAGGTGCTCAGGCAGCGGCAGGCCGTCGTCGTACGCGAGGTCGCTGGTCACCTCATAGCGCTCGCGCCCGCCGCGGAACCCCCGGCGCTCCCGCTCCCCGGCGCCGAGGCGGATGGTCTGAAGGCGGCGCGAGGCCCCCGTGGCGAACGGCGGGTCCGCGTAGGCGAGGTCCACGCTGCCGTCCGGCAGCGCCCCCAGGAGCGCGAGGTTGTCCGCCTCCACGACGGCGCCTCGCTCCCGCCCCGCGACCACCGCATCGACTGCCGCGCGCGCCGCCGGGTCGAGCCTGCCCATCGTCATCGGGCGGCCGAGGACGGGCAGATCTCGCGGAAGGCACAGAACCCGCACGCGATGTAGTCAGGCTTGGGCCCGAAATCGCGAGCCCGGATCCCCGCCGCCGCGCCCCGGACGGCCTCGCGCGCCTTGTCGATCCGCTGGCGGTCCACGGGCGCGGTCCCCACGAGGCCCGTGTCGAGGAAGTGGAGCGCCACCTCGTCGGGCAGCCGGCCGGTCATCGCCTCGTAGGCCATCGCGTAGATGGAGAGCTGGAGCGACTTCCTGGCCCGCTCGCGGGCCTTCGCCGGGTCACGCACATCCGACGACTTGTAGTCCGTGATGACGACGTACTCGGGCGCGAGGTCGAGCGCGGGCTGGACGACGTCGGCCGCGAACGTGCCGTCCCCGTGGGCGCCCGGCGCCGGGGGGGACCCCGGCGCACGCGGTGCGATGTCGACCCGGTCGAACCGGCCCCGGACGCGATCCCCGTCAAGCTGGAACGAGAAGTCGCGCTCGACGTAGGCGGGGATGACCGCGCCCGGCCGCAGCTGCTCCTCGCGGAACCGGCGGAGCGCCTCCCGCCCGGACGCCAGGCGCGCCACCTCGTGCTCCCGCGAGAGGAACCCCTCGCTCGACCAGGCCGCCTCGAAGGCCGCGTACAGCGCGTCCTCGCTCATGACCTCGCCTCGCGCGTGGCGCTTGTGGAACTCGGACACGGCCAGGTGGAGGGCGGCGCCGTAGATGATCGAGTGGTGCGGCGCCAGCGGGACCCTCAGCAGGTGCGCGAACTTGTACTTGAGCGGGCAGGTGAGGTAGTCGTCGATCGCGTAGAAGCTCAGGGTCAGGGGCTCGTCGTCGCGGCGCGGGACGGCTGCCGGGACGGCGTCCGTCCGCTCCAGACTCGCGAGCCGGTCCAGCGGGCGCTGCGCCTTCGCCCCGGTGCCCACCGTGCCGGCCGCCACCGGTAGGTCCAGCGCCTCCAGCACGAACGGGGACACCCGCCGGGCCCGCGCCCCGCCGTAGTCGGCCGCGTGCGAGAGGATCAGCTCGTCGCGCGCCCGGGTCATCCCCACGTAGAACAGCCGCCGCTCCTCCTGGAGCTGGTAGTCGCCCTCGGGCAGGGTCTCGTCCACGAGCTCCACTGGCAGCGAGAGCGGCTCCCGGCGCGCAGTCGCCGGGAAACGGCCGGACACCAGCCCCGGCAGGTACACGACCGGGAACTCGAGGCCCTTCGCCTTGTGCACGGTCATGACCGCCACGGCGTCCGCGTCGGGGTCGATGTCCGCGGTGGCCGGGTCGTCGCCCGCGTGGATCAGCGTCTGGAGGTGGGGGGCGAGGAAGATCGCCCGGTCGTCGGGGAGCAGCGCGGACTGGGCCCGGACGATGTCGAAGAAGCGGGCGAGGTTCGAGAGCGCCTCCTCCGCCGCGACCGTCCCGGCCGACGCCAGCCGCTTGAGCCAGCCGGTCTCCCGCAGGAACGCGTACGCCACCTCGCCCGCGGGCCGTTCGTGCGCGAGCGCCGTGAAGCGCCCGAGGTCCGCCACGAGCCGGGCCGCCGCCGTCCGCGTCTGCGGGGCGAGGCGCAGGATTCCCGGCTGCCGCCCCAGCTCCTCGAGCACCTCGAGGACCGAGCGGTTCCGCCGGCGCGCCATCTGGACGATCGCCGCGAGGTCCTCGCCGCCGAGTCCGTAGAGCTCCGACGCCGCCAGCCCGTAGACGTCGACCGACGATCCTGGGTCGGCCATGGCGCGCAGGAACGAGAGCAGCAGCTTGACCTCGGGCCGCGCGTACAGCCCGCTGGTCCCCGAGAAGCGCCACGGGATGCCCTCGAGGTTGAGCGACCGCAGCACCGGGTCCGCCGCTGCGTTCGAGCGCACCAGCACCGCCATGTCTCGGGCGGCCGCACCCTCGGCGATCCGCCGCGCGATGTCCTTGGCGATCCAGTCCGCCTCTTCCGTCCCGGTGGCGAACGCCTCGTGGCGGACCGGCGCCGCGGCCTTCCCCTTGCGGGTGGCGACGAGGCGCTTGACGATCCCCGCCCGCACCTCCAGGCGATCCGGGTCGTTGTGGCGGACGAGCCGGTACGAGGCGTCCAGGATGGGCGCCCGGGAACGGTAGTTGCGCCGGAGCACGACCACCTTGGCCGCCCGGTACCGCTCGCGGAACTCGAGGATGTTGCTGATGGCCGCGCCGCGGAATTTGTAGATGGACTGGTCGTCGTCGCCCACGACCGTCACGTTGCGGTGCCGCTGGGCGAGCAGCGCGACGAGCTCCGCCTGGGCGCGGTTAGTGTCCTGGAACTCGTCTACCAGCACGTACTTGAAACGGCGCTGGACCGAATCGCGCGCGACGGGCGACTCCCGCAGCAGCCGCAGCGCGAGCGACACCTGGTCCCCGAAGTCCACCGCCCCGTGCGCCGCGAGCAGGCGCTGGTAGCTGCCGTACGCGCGCGCCAGCTCAAGCCGCCTGCGCGCCTCCTCCGCCAGCGCGAGCGCCGCCTCCCGATCCCCGGCCGGGTCCGCCTCGGCCGCCTCCAGCGCCGCGGCCGCGGTCTCCGCCAGGGCCTCCGCGTGCACGAGGAACGCATCGGGCGACACGTCTTCGTCCTTCGCCCGGCTGAACAGCGTGGCCAGGGCGTCGAGGAACTTCGTGGGGTCTCCGAGCGGGCGGTACTCGTCCAGCCCGAGCTCGAACACGCGCTCCCGCAGGAACACCACTGTCTCCGGCCGGCTCAGGACCCGGAGGTCCGTGGGCAGGCCGAGCTCGAGCGCGAACTCCCGGAGCAGCCGGTCCCCGAAGGCATGGAACGTGGAGATGGCCGTGTCCGTGTAGCCGTACGGGACCAGCTGGTCCACGCGGGTCTGCATCTCGTCCGCGGCCTGGTCCGTGAAGGTGAGGGCGAGGATCTCCGACGGCTTCGCGCGCCGCGTGGCGATCAGCCATGCGATCCGCCGCGTGATCACCTGCGTCTTGCCGGTGCCCGCGCCCGCGACCACGAGCAGCGGCCCGTCACCGTGCGTCACCGCGCGGAGCTGCTCCCGGTTGAGCCCGGCGAGGAGGTCCTTGAGGCCGTCTCCACCATGCGCCTCCGGGGCGCTCGATGGAGCGGGGACGGACAGCGCACCACCCCAGACCGGGATCTGGACGAGGGCCGCGGGCTCCCCGCGGCGGCCGCGACGGGTCACCTTGCCGGGCGGGGGTTCACGGAGCTCGAGCACGGGGCCACCGTGCCTTGGCGCCGTGCCAGCTCAGGTGTCACGGCGGCCCGCCCGATCAGGACGACTTCGCGCCCGCATCCTGCTTGGCCATCGCCTGGCGGAGGGCTTCGGACTCCTCGTCCGACAGCGCCGCCTCGGCGCGGCCGCCCACCACCGACTTCGCGTAGATCCGGGTGTTCTGGCGGGCGTGCAGGCTGCTGATCACCACGCCGTCTCCGTTCGCGTCGAGCAGGGCCACCGCGAAGCTCTGGTTGCCGCCCGTGTCCTCGAACGGGTTGTAGCGGACCAGCCCCGTGCGCTGGATCGCCACCCTCTGGTCTGCCTCCAGCCGGGAGGTGCGCCCGCGCAGCTGCTCGACCCCGCCCGAGAGCGCCCCCACGCGCTCGAGCGTTGCGTGGAGCGTGGACTCGAGGCTGGTCCCGTCTCCGCCCCGCGTCAGGCCCGCCAGGCGGCGGTCGAGGGCGGCCGAGCGCCGCCAGAGCATCGCGACCAGCACGAACAGAACGACGACGGCGATGGCGAGGGCGGCGATGGCGATGCCGCTGCTGGTGGGGTCCAATGCTTCCTCCCGGTCAGGCGAGCCCGAGTCTATCAGCGGGACGCCCCGCCACGGACCCGGTGTATCCTCCCCGCCGACGGCCTCGCGCCCGCGAAGGCCGCTACCAGGAGGCCCGAGACCCCGACATGGCGAAGCGTGTGCGCGGCAGCGTCCGTCCCGGCCAGCGCCGGCCCATCGACCGCCGACCGGCTGGTGCCACGGCGTCGGGCTCGAGTGCGACGGTGGAGCCGCGCCCGGCGGGCCTCACGTCGATCGAGGAGGCTCGCGCCGCCGAGCTGGAGCAGGCGCTGCTGGCACAGGAGCGGCAGGCCGAGGCCTCCCGCGCGAGGGCCAGGGAGCGCGCCACTCGCGAGGCCCCCAGCGGCACCGGCGGCTCGCTCGCGGTGCGCGCCGAGCAGGAGTACGCCTACGTCGCTCGCGACGTGCGCCAGATCGGCGAGATGGCCGTCCTGATGCTCGCGATCCTGTTCGGGCTCTGGTTCCTGATCGACATCGCGAAGGTGTTCCCGATCCATTAGGCCTGGTCGGGCGCGTCGCGTGCCATCCTGCGAATCTCCTTCTGCTTCGCCGCAGACGGCCCCACATCTCCTCCGGAGGGGGCTTGTCCGCCGGATGCCCGCCCGAATGGCAGATTCCGCAACCTTCGGCCCCCGTATCCCCTCTCCGCGGCGATGTGGGCCCTCCCGCCGCGATAGGCGCCTCCCGGAGGAGATTCGGGGCTTCGCGTCGCCGGGTTGCGTGGCGCCGGGCGCGGCAAGGTCGTCGCACACGAGGGGGAGCTCATCGCTCGGTGCGGTGGCCGGGCGAACCGCGACTTCGGCCGCCGGCAGCGCGAAGATCAGCCAGCCGCCACCGGCATCGACCGACGGCAGGTGCAGGGCGCGGCCACGGAAGTCCCGCGTCTGCTCCGCGGCCGAGGTGAACAGGATGACCTCCCCGCCCCGGATCATGCTGGCCTCCTTTCGGTTGTGCGGTGCTGCGCGCGGCGAGTCTGGCAGCGGCCTCGCCAGCGCCCTGCCGGTGACAGCCGCGCGCCTCCCGTCCGCCGCCGACACGTAGACTGCTCGCGTGCCATCGCAACGACCCCGGGGCGGCGCCCGTCCTGAACCGCTCTTCACCCCGCCGCCCGAGCGCCAGCCGCTCGCGGCCCGCATGCGCCCGCGCACGCTCGAGGAGTTCGTCGGCCAGGCGCACCTCGTGGGCGAGCGCGGCCCGCTCCGCCGCTCGGTCACCCGCGGCCACCTCGGCTCGATGCTGCTGTGGGGCCCGCCCGGCACCGGCAAGACCTCGCTCGGGCGCCTGCTCGCCGACGCCGTGGGCGCCGAGTTCCGGACCGTCTCGGCCGTGATGTCCGGCGTGGCCGAGGTCCGCGCCACGATCGCCGAGGCGCAGGAGCAGCTGGCGCTGAACGGCCGCCGCAGCGTCCTGTTCATCGACGAGATCCACCGCTTCAACAAGGCGCAACAGGACGCGCTCCTGCCCCACGTCGAGGATGGGACCGTCACGCTGATCGGGGCCACGACCGAGAACCCGTACTTCGAGGTCAACTCGGCGCTCCTCTCGCGGATGCGCGTGTGGCGCCTCGAGCCGCTCACCGACGAGGACATCGCCTCGATCGTCCGGAGCGCCCTGGCCGACGCGGAGCGAGGGGTTGCGGGGCCCTTCGGTCCGAGGGGCGGCGTGGCCATGGGCGACGAGGCGTTCGATCACCTCGTCGACGTGGCCGGCGGTGACGCCCGCCAGGCGCTCACGATCCTCGAGGGGGCGGTCGCGCTCGCCGAGGACGAGGACGCCCGCGACGAAGCCGGCCGGGTCTCCCCCGCCCTCACCCACGTCGAGTCCTCCGCCCAGCAGCGGGTGCTCGCCTACGACCGCGCCGGCGACGGCCACTACGACACCGTGTCGGCGTTCATCAAGAGCCTCCGAGGCAACGACCCGGACGCCGCGCTGTACTGGCTGGCGGCGATGATCGCGGCCGGCGAGGACCCGCGGTTCGTCGCGCGGCGCCTGATCATCTCGGCGTCCGAGGACGTCGGCAACGCGGATCCCCGCGCCCTCCAGGTGGCGGTCGCCGCCGCCCAGGCGCTCGACTACGTGGGCCTCCCGGAGGCGCAGTACGCCCTCGCGCAGGCAACCGTCGCGCTATGTGTGCTACCGAAGAGCGACGCTGTGGGCCGCGCGTACAGCGCTGCGATGGCCGACGTGCTCGAGCGCGGGGCGCTCCCGGTGCCCGCCCACCTGCGGAACGCGGCGGACCGGCGCCTCAAGGCGCACGGAATCGGCGTCGGGTACAGGAACCCGCACGACTATTCCGGGCATGATGTCGAGCAGCAGTATCTGCCCGACGAGCTCCGCGGCAAGCGGTACTACTACCCCACCGACCAGGGCCAGGAGGCGGGCATCCGGGAGCGGATGGAGCGGCGGCGCGCGGCGCGCGAGGAGCAGCCGAACCCCCGCCCCGTCAGGCGCGAGGGCCCCGCCGGCGACATGTCCGCCTTCGGGCGCGCGATGCAGTCGGCGGGCGAGGCGCGGCGCAAGATCGCCGAGGCCGAGAGGCGCGACGCCGAGGGCTGAGGGCCCACCGGCCGACGCATCCGAAGAGCACGGCCATTGGGATCAGCCTGCCTTTGCCCGCGCTGATCGGCGGCAGTCAGGCGCCCCGGTTGATCGCGATCGCAACCGTCCGTGTCACCGCCGGTCCGCCGAAGCCCGGAGCCGGCACGAACTCGTCGGTAGGCCCGGGAGCGCCTACCCGACGACCTTGACGGACGGCACGCCTGTGAAGCCGAGGAACAGTGTTGGGGGCCTGCGCAGGTGCCGAGCACGCGGTGGTGCGCCCAGTCCCATGAGAACCGACGTCACCGTCCGCGCCGGTGACGTGCTCGCAGACGCTCGGCGCGCGCGGTCACGTCCGCGTGCTGACGCTTCAACTCTGCAGCGCGCTCGGGACTGGTGCCGAATTCGAAAGCCTCGAGGTCATCGGTGATCCACGCGACGTAGTCGTCCCTAAGCGCCGACCACTGGGCGTCGGGCGGGCCGAGCAGCCGGAGCGCCTGAACAGCCGCGGCTCCCGTCTCGAGGACGGTCCGCCTCTGCCCCTCGCTGGCCTCGCCGGGCGCCGGCAACCGTCGGACCTCGCCGCTGTACCTCGCGAAGGCGGCGTGGAGCTGGCGGTCGAAGGCGGTGCCCGGATCGACCACGGCCTCGAGCCGGGCCAGCAGCATGTCGCCCAGCGGCGTCAGCAGGACGACGCAGGCCCCTTCCCCGAGAATAGCCACAAAGTCGCCGATCCTGGGCGGCCCAACGCGGACGGACCAGTGGGAGGCCGCCAGGAGCCCCAACGCCGCAGCCGCGATGGCCGCGATCATCACCAGCAGGCGGCGCAGGCCGTACCGCCGCTGGGTCGCCACGACGCTGGCCGCGACGGCGGCCAGCCCCGACAGGACATAGATCGACATCGTCTACTTGCAGCGGTCGACGGCAATCGGGTCGCCGTTCTCGTCCGTTCCGTTGAGGGTGATCGCCACCAGCGAAACGATAATGCCGATGCCGACCAGGATTGGCCCCTTCTTGCCTCCGAAGTTGAAGGGCTGGCCACCGGGTTCCCCGCGGTCCAGCGGCTCCGGGTTGGTCAGGACAGTCGTGGTCGGCGTCGTCGCCTTCCCCACCGCATTCACGACGGCCGTGCCGGCGACCACCACCGCGGCGGTGCAGGCGAGGAATGCGATGAAGCCGACGGTCGCGCCTCCTGCGGCTCCAGCCAGGCCTCCCACCACGGTTCCGCCACCCGGCTCGGCGACGGTGCCGCCGACGGCACCGGCCTCACCCCCAGCGACGGCCCCAGCGGGGATGAGCTCGAGGCACCGGCCACTCGGATCGGCGGCGTTGACTGGGTTGTCAGCAGCGTAGCCGAACGCGCAGCGGTAAGGCTCGGACGCGGGCGTTCCGACGGGGTCCGGCGCGAGGAAACGCCCGATCGTCGGGTCGTACTGGCGGGCGCGCAGGTAGTAGAGCCCGGTGACGCTGTCGAGGTACTGGCCCGTGAAGAGGAAGGAGTTCACGGGCGCGGCGGAGGTCGCGCCCGACTCGCGAAGTTGTCCGAACGGCTGGTACTCGCCCCACCAGAGCGGCGTGCCCGTGCTGCCCGTGATGTCCGTGACCGAGCCGAGCGCGTCCTCGTGGTACCAGTAGGGCCCCTTGTTCGGGGTGGACTGGCTCAGGAGCGCCTGGCCGTAGGTGTACCGTCGGATGAGACCCCCGCTTCCGTCCGTCTCGCTCACGACCGTGGGCAGCGGAAAGGCGCGGTCGACGACGTAGCGGATGGTCTTGGAGGCCTGGGTCCCGGTGGCGGCGCTGAGGCGGATGCCGTCGCCGCTGTAGGTGTACGTCTGGACAGTCGTCCCGACAGTCGCCGACACCAGTTCGTTGGCGAGGTTGTACGCGTATCCGGCGGTACCCGCGGTGAGCTCATTGCCGTTGGCGTCGTAGGTGTACGCGACCGTGCCGCCGCCCGGCGCCGTGACACTCGACAGGCGGTCGGCGGCGTCGTACGCGTACGTCGCCGTGCCGAGGTAGTTGGTCTGCGTGAGGCGGTTGCCCACGCCATCGTAGGTCCACGTGGCGAAGGTGTCGGCGGCCGGCGGCGGGTTGTTGACGGGCGGGCGGTTCGGGACGGGCGTCACCAGGACAGTCGGCGCCTGCGCAGCCCCGCAGCCCGAGTAGCACACTCCGGTGAGGCGGTTCGCGGCGTCGTAGGTGTAGATCATCGTGTCGCGCGACGTGACCATCTGGGTGCGGTTGCCGTCGGCGTCGTACGCATAGGTGAAGCTCGACAGGAGTCCGGCGCCACTGGTGGTGGCGACGCCGGTGAGCCGTCCCGCCGCGTCGAAGGCGTTGGTGGTCGTGAAGCCGTCGGGGGTGGCCGTCGAGGCGAGGTCGCCGGCCGCGTCGTATGTGTAGGCGCTGGCTGCACCGCCCGACGTGGCGCTCGCCATCCGGCCATCGGCGTCGTAGGTGTAGGTGGTCACCGTCCCGTCTGGGTAGGTTCGGGTCAGCAGGTTGCCGCCCGCGTCATAGCCGTAGCGAAAGACGCTGGTGCCCCGAGTGTCGGTCAACAGGCGGTTCATGGAGTCGTACGCGAGCGTCTCCGTTCCCGCTCCGTCGGTGAGCGTCGTGCGGTTGCCGTCCGCGTCGTATCCATATGTGACCGGCGCGGTCGATGAGGCGGCGTACGTTATGCCGGCGAGCCGGTTGATGGCGTCATACGCGTAGGTCGTCGTGCCGTTCGCGTCGAGCAGGGTCACCCGGTTGCCAGCGGCATCGTAGGCCGAGGTCTGCGTGTGGCCGTCTGGATCCGTCGTCCGCGTCAGGCGGCCCGCGAGGTCGTAGGCGTAGGTCGTGCGTGCTGGTTGGCGTCGGTCCGGGTGACGAGGTCGCCGGTCGCGTCGTACGCGTAGCGGGTGACGTCGTTCAGGGGGTCCGTCGCCGACGTGAGGTGATCCGCGGCATCGTAGCTGTACTCCGTCGTGTGGCCGTTCTGGTCGGTGACGCCCACCTGGTTGCCGGCTGGATCGAACGAGGCGCGGGTGACGTGGCCGAGCGCATCGGTGATGGCGACGAGGTTGTCAGCAGCGTCGTATGCGAAGCTCGAGGTGTACTGGCTCGGGTTAGCGCCGGTGGCGTTGCCTCGCGGATCCACCTCCGTGAGGCGCCGTCCGGCGACGTCGAAGGTGAAGGTGGTGCGCTCGCCCAGGGGGGAGCTGATCGAGGTGAGGTCGCCGTTGGCGTCGTAGGAGTACGCCGTCGTGTTGCCACGCCGGTCGGTGCTGGACAGGCGCTGGCCTTGCGCGTCGTAGGTGGCGGAGGCGGACGCGCCATCGGCGAACGAGGTCTTGGTCAGGTTGCCCGCACCGTCATAGGTGTAGGTCGTGGTGTTCCCACGGCCGTCGGTGCTGGTCAGCAAGTCGTTGGCTGCGTCGTAGGTGAACGACTCTGCGTAGGACAGGGGCGACGGGGCCGTTCGGGTCAGCACATCGCCGGCGGCGTCGTGGGTCAGCGTCGTCGTCCGCCCGTTCGCGTCGGTTACCGACGCCACGTTGAAGCCCGCGTCGTAGGTGTAGCTCGTGACGTGGCCGAGAGGATCGGTCGAGCTCGCGAGCAGGCCGTTCGAGTAGACGTCCGTCCACACGCCGCCTCGCGCGTCCGTCATCGTCGAGGTCGTCGTGGCGGCATTCCACGCGAAGGCCGTCGCGTCGCCGAGGGCATCCTTCTGGCCTGTGACTCGGCCGCTGACCGGGTCGTACGTGTTCGCGACGACAGTGTGGCCATTCTGGTCGACGATCGCAGCGAGACGGCCGGTGGCATCGTACGTGTACCCGGTCGTGCCGCCCCGCACGTCGGTCACGCTCGCGAGCTGGCCGCTCGCGTTGTAGGAGTACGTCACGGTCCGCCCGATCGGATCGGTCAGGCCGCTGATGTGCCCCGCGGCGTCGTGCGCGACGGTCACGACCCGCCCCGCAGTGTCGGTGATCGAGGTCAACAGGCCCCCGGTGTAGCCGAGGGAGACGGTGTTGCCGTTCGCGTCCGCCTCGGCGACCAGATTGCCCGATGCGTCGAACCGGTAGGCGACGCGGTCGTGTCGGGTGAGGCGGTACCCGCCGGACACGGCAGCGAGCGTGGACGTCGCTCCGGCAGGAGTCACGAACCCGCCCGAGCCGTTCGACGCGAAGGGGTACTCGGCGCCGTCGTCTGCCACGAACACCGCGTTGCCCGAGCCGTCGAGCACGAGGCGTGTGCCGTAGCTGAAGCTCCAGCCGGGGCCGAATGGCCCGACTGCTGCGTCGAGCGAGTTGTAGGCTCGGGTGAAGGAGAACGGGACGCCACGCCCGGGCATCGTCAGGTCGTTCGCCTGAGTGTCGTAGTTGCCCGTGGCCGTGTTGACCGGCTCCGCACGGCGGGCCACCCACCTGGGCCCGAATCTCCCCGAGCCCGTCCCGTAGCTCTCGGCGGCGCCGGGTCCGCTTGGCACGGTCGCCACGACGGAAAGGTCGAGGAAGTCATCGCTGACGCCATCATCGGTGCCCAGCACAGCGAGGAGGTTGCCCGCCCCGGCCGTGAAGCTGCCCGCCGGGACGGCCAGGCTGTACTGGTTCTGGGAGGCGCAGCCGCCGCCGCTCTGGGATCCGATCTGGGTGCCGTTCCAGTAGACCGTCGCGCCGTTGTCGGCGCCGAAGTAGACGGTCACCGCGGTCGTCCCGGCCGGCAGCGTGACGGGGTGGCGGAGGAGGATCTGCGTCCCGACGGGCCAGGCGGTCTGCACTGTCGAGGCGACTGGGCACGAGGCGCCCGACCCGAACGCGGCGCTCCCGACGGTCCAGCTGGAGTCGTCGAAGATGGTGCTCTGCCAACCCGAGGGCGGGCCTCCCGCGCCGACGACCTGATAGCGGTACCCGCTCGCCTGGTACGAGAGCGCAGTCGCCGCGCCGGAGGCGGCGAGCGGGAGGTTCGTGGGCGCGGTGCCGCCGGACGGACCGGCCGACGGGGATGCGCTCGCCGTGGGCGACGCGCTGGACGGCCCCTGCGCCAATACTGCGGGCGGCACGACCGCCAGCAGCGACGACACTAGGGCAACGGCCAATCCGACTGCGACTTCCCGTCGCCGCGCGACGCCGAGCATGGACATGCAGGACCGCCGACCGCCCACCGCGGCTCCTCCCTGGCGGTACGTCGTGCAACCCGGCGAAGTTGCCGGTGGCGTCAGCGTCGACGCGTTGCCGCGCACTGCCCAGCACGCTAGAGCACGGGTCAAGGGACATATGACTCAGCACCTCTACCCTCCCGCCATCAAGACCGGTCCACATGGCTCTAGTAGTCCTCCGCTGCGCCGCAGTCCGCGATGCGCGGCGGCAAGTGCCAGATGCCCGATCCCCCAGGCCACACACGTGGCGGTCGGCTCTCGTTCTGCCGAGCCTTGCGGCTGCGTAACGCCCTCGGGGACGGCTCGCTGCGAGCCATGAGTTCGCCTTGAGGCGAGTGCTCGCTACATGCTGGCGCAGGCTGCCTCGTACATCGCCACCGCGCCCAAGTCGAACCGATCGGGCGCCGCGTACTGGCAGGCGGTGCAGGACGTGGTGGACCGCGGCTCCCTGCCGGTGCCGAACCACCTGCGGAATGCCGCCGACCGGCGCATGAAGGCCCACGGCATCGGCGTCGGCTACAAGTACCCGCACGACTTCGCCGGCCACGACGTCGACCAGCAGTACCTGCCGGATCCCCTGAAGGACCGGCGCTACTACCTGCCCACCGACCAGGGCTACGAGCGCACGATCGGCGAGCGCATGGCGTACCGCGAGGGCCAGCGCGAGGAGGCGCGGGCCGCCGGCCGGACGCCGCGCAACCCGGTGCCCGGCCCCACGGGCGAGGGCGCGGGCATGGGTGCCGCCTCGAAGATCATCCGCACCCGGGAGGAGAGCCGCCGCAAGCTCGCCGACACCGCGAAACGAGACGCCGGGGGCTGAATGCTGGCGAGGGCGGCCTGCCGGAACGCGGTCGTATAGTCCGCCACGTGGACGCATCTGCGTGGGCTGCCGCGATCGACTCCTGGCACGACTTCTACCTTGCGATCGCCTCGGCCTCGGCTGCCCTCCTCGGACTCCTGTTCGTGGGCGTGTCGATCAATCTCGCGTCGATCACGGCCGCCGAGCGGGTGGACCTGCGGACCAGGGCTGACCTGGCGTTCTCGAACCTGCTCTACCTGCTCGGGATCTCGCTGATCGTCCTGATCCCGGGGCTCGACCCCGGATCCCTGGCGATCAGCCTTGCCTTCGTGGCGGGGCTGGGATTGCTGCGCCTTGGGCGGCGCGTGTTCGGCCTGGCGCGCCACAGCCGCCGTGCCCAGGACTTCCGCACCGTCCGCCGAATCGCATGGACGCTGGTCGCGGACCTGCTGCTCCTCTTCGTCGCCGCGAGAGTGCCTGACGCGCAGGACGCCCACTTGCTGCTCGTCCTGCCGGTCGCTGCGTTCCTGCTCCTCATCGGCTCTGCCGACGTTGCCTGGAGCCTGCTGGTCCTCGAGGCCGACGCGCGGGCATAACTGCGCACTGGACTCCTCGACGCGGAGCCCTGGCAGCACGACCTGACGCGCCGTCACGCGGGGCCGATCGGGGGCAGAATGCAGCCACGTCCATCGGCCCCAGAGCGCTCGCGAGCGCCCTCAGCGGGGGAAGCCATGCGCCGCGTCGTCATCCAACTCGGGACTCGCGTCCTCCTCGCAGCCGGGGTCGCCCTCGTGCTGGCGCTCCTCGTCGCGCCGCTCGCCGCAGGGGCCAGCCCGAAGCGCCTCGCCGGCCCGGTCACCGACGACGCCGGCGCCCTGCCGTCGGGCGCCGCGGCACAGATCCAGAGCGCGTTCGACCGCGTGCAGACCACGACCGGCGTCCAGCCCTGGGTCTGGTACGTGGACACGACCAACGGCGCCGACCCCGGACAGTTCGCGACCGACACCGCCAACGCGAGCGGCCTGGGCGGGGCGGACCTCCTCCTCGTCATCGCGATGCAGGACCGCGCCTACGGCTACTGGAAGGGCGACGCCGTCAAGCTGTCGGACAGCGACCTCGAGCTGCTCCTCTCGCGCACGCTCCCGGCCAACCTTCGCGCCGGCACTCCGGACAAGGCCGCGATCGACTTCGCCGACCAGCTCGGCGCGGCGCTCGCCCCGGTGCCGACGTCGGCCGCGACGGCCGCGGCCGCGAGCGCCGCGGTGGTCACGCCGCCCGCCGTCCCGGCATCGGGCGGCGGTGACGCCACCCTCGGCACCCTGCTCGCGATCCTCGTCGTCCTCGTGGGCACGGGCCTTGTCATCTGGTACCTCGCGACGCACCGCCAGGCGACCGGCAACGTCCCCGCCACGAGCGGCGGGCCACGGGACGACCTCGGGCGCCTCTCCACCCAGGACCTCGAGGCACTCGCCAACAGCATCCTGCTGCAGACCGACGACGGGGTGCGCGACTCCGAGCAGGAGCTGGGCTTCGCGCAGGCGCAGTTCGGCGATGACGCCGCGGCACCGTTCGCCGAGGCGCTCGCCGGCGCCAAGACCGACCTCAAGGGCGCCTTCACGATCCGCCAGCAGCTCGACGACGCGACGCCCGAGACGCCGGCGCAGCGCCATCAGATGCTGGTCGCGCTGATCGGGGCCTGCCGCTCTGCGCAACAGCGGCTGGACGCGCAGACGCAGCGGTTCGAGCAGCTCCGCGCCCTCCAGCAGCAGGCGCCCGGGATCATCGAGACGCTCCCCGCGCAGGCCGATGCGCTCGAATCGCGCGTCGCTGCGGCAGCCCAGACGATGGCCCACCTCCGGACCTACGCCGACCCCGACTGGCAGGCTGTGGCACCGAACCTCGACGAGGCGTCGAAGCGCGTCGCGGCGGTGCGGGCGGCGGTGGACGCCGGACGCGCAGCGGTCACCGCCGGCGAGGGACCGAAGGCTGCCGCCGCGGCGCAGGCGGGGCAGGACGCGCTCGCGCAGGGCGCCCGATTCCTCGACGCGATCGACGCGCTGGCCAAGGAGCTCGACGCGGCCGCCGCGGCTGTCGCCTCCCAGTTGACGACCGCGGAGCAGGACATCGCCCGGGCGAAGGCGGCCTCGGGCGCCAAGGGCGCCGACCCGTCGGCCGCAGCGCGGGTGGCCCAGGCGGAGCAGCTCCTCGCGGATGCGAGGACCGCCCTCAACCCACCGAAGCCCGACGTGACGACCGCCCTCGACAAGGCGCGCCAGGCCGACAAGACCGCCGACGACGTGCTCGCGCAGGTCCGCTCGGCGCAGGAGGCGGCCGCCCGCGCCGCGGCGCAGCTCGACGCGTCGGTCCGGACGGCGCAGGCATCGGTCACCCGTGCGGGCGGTCTGATCGCAACCCGGCGAGGCGCGGTTGGCGCCGAGGCGCGCACCAGGCTCGCGGAGGCGCAGCGGCACCTGGACCAGGCGATGGCACTCGCCCCGACCGACCAGGCGGGCGCGACGACCGAGGCCGACGCCGCAAGCCGTCTCGCCAGCGAGGCAGAGTCACTCGCCCAGCGCGACTACGGCAACTGGAACGATCCCTGGATGGGCGGTGGCGGGGGGCGTGGCGGGGGTGGCGGCAACGCTGGTGCGGACATCGCCGGGGCGATCATCGGCGGGATCATCGGCGGCATGCTGAGCGGCGGCGGCCGACGCGGCGGCGGCCCGTTCGGCGGCGGCGGCTTCGGTGGCCCGTTCGGCGGGGGCGGCGGCTTCGGCGGATTCGGCGGCGGCTGGGGCGGGGGTGGCGGCTTCGGCGGCTCGTCGGGCGGCGGCTCGTTCGGCGGCGGGGGCGGCTCGTCCGGGAGCGGCCGATGGTGAGGGCTCACGGCGCCCCGCAGGCGGGAACCACGTCAGCTTGTCCGCAACGCCGTCGGCGTGCGCCGCGCGTACGATGGTCACCACCTGCGCTGCGATCCCCGCGCACCTAATGGACTGATCGCGGCTCCGCCCGGGGCCGCCAGCAGCTGGAGGGGCAGTCATGGCCCAGTCATCAATCCTCGGACGCGTCAGCCAGCTCGTTCGGGCGAACGTCAACGCGCTCATCGACGGCGCCGAGGATCCGCAGAAGATGCTCGACCAGCTCGTCCGCGACTTCACGGACAACATCCGCGAGGCCGAGGAGGCGGTCGCCCAGACGATCGGCAACCTGCGCCTCCAGGAGGAGGACTCCAAGGAGGCGTCCGACGCCGCGGCCGAGTGGGGCTCCAAGGCCGCCGCCGCATCGAAGAAGGCCGACGAGCTGCGCGCCGCCGGCAACCCCGACGCCGACAAGTTCGACAACCTCGCCCGGGTGGCGCTCAAGCGCCAGATCTCGTACGAGGACCAGGTCAAGGCCTTCGCTCCCCAGATCGAGCAGCAGAACGCGCTCGTCGAGCAGCTCAAGAACGGGCTCAACCAGATGCGCGCCAAGCGCGAGGAGCTGGTCCAGAAGCGCGACCAGCTGATCGCCCGCGCCAAGATGGCCCAGGCGCAGGTGCAGGTCCAGCAGTCGCTCAAGAGCGTCAACGTCATGGACCCGACGAGCGAGGTCGCCCGGTTCGAGGACAAGATCCGCCACGAGGAGGCGAAGGCCACGGGCATGGCCGAGGTCGCCGCGAGCTCGCTCGACGCGCAGTTCGCGAGCCTCGAGGACGATGAGAGCAACGCTGAGGTCGACGCCCGGCTGGCCGCCCTCAAGGCGGGCAGCGCGTCCTAGGCCTCCGTCACCGACACGCGCAGCGACGCGGGTTCCTGGCCGAACGGCAGGCCCCCGCGTCGTTTGTTGTGCGCCTCGCCCGTATCGCCGCCCCACGGCGCTGATCCACCTGGGGACGGCGCGGCCGCGCTCGGCGGGCCGGCCGAGATCGGCGGAGCGTCAGGGCGCCTCGCCTCAAGCCGCCGCGGCTGCCCGCTCCAGCTCGGCGACGTCGATCTTCTTCATCTTGAGCATCGCCTCCATCGCCCGGCCGGCGCGCCCGGGATCCGGGTCGCCGAGCAGGCGGCCCAGCGCCGCCGGCACCACCTGCCACGACACCCCGAAGCGGTCCCTGAGCCAGCCGCACTGCTGCGCGGCCGGGTCGCCGCCCTCGGTGAGCCCGTCCCAGAGCGCGTCGAGCTCCGCCTGCGTCTCGCACGTCACCATGAACGAGACGGCCTCGGTGAACGTGAACTGCGGCCCGCCGTTGAGGCCCACGAACGGCTGCCCGGCGAGGCGGAAGTTGACCAGCATCGCCGAGCCCGGCGGGCGGCCGTGAACCTCCTGGCCCACCTCGGTGTACCGGGACACGTTGTCGATTCCGCTATCTGCGAACAGCGTGCAGTAGAACTCGGCCGCCTCCTCGGCCTGGCCATCGAACCACAGGTAGGGGGTGATCGGCCCGAGCGGGCGGATCGGCAGGGACGTCATCGTGCCTTCTCCTCAACTCACTACGAGCTGCTCGCCAGCTCGCCGGCGAGCAGCTCGTCGAGCCGCTCGAAGCCGTCGTTCATGCCCTCGCTCGCCCCGGCGGCGAGCATCGCGTCGCGCGCCTCGACCGTCTGGTGGACCGACCGGAGCTTGGCGATGGTCCTGTCGCCCGCCTCGACCAGCTTGAGCTCGTCGAGCGAGACGTACCCGGGCGCGCCCTCGTACTCGAAGGTCTGGAGCAGGGTGTAGGGGTCCGCGCCGGTCCGGTGGAACGAGCCGTGGAAGGCGTGCTCCACGCCGTCCTCGCCCGAGTGGACGTAGCGGTAGGCGCCGCCGTGCTCGTCGAGCTCCCAGTAGTCGATGCGCATCTGGAGCCGTCGAGGGCCGAGCCAGCGGACGATCAGCTTGGGGTCGGTCCAGGCGCGGTAGACGAGCTCTCTCGGGGCGTCGAACTCGCGCTCGAGCTCAAGGAACGGGGTGCCTGGGGTCGCGGTGATGCGGATCGTGGCCATGGAACAGGTGCCTCCTGACAAAGTTGGGACGCGGGTCAGCGGGGCGGGCGCTGGAGTTCGTCGAGGACCTCGTCGAGGCGCTCGAACCGTTCCTCCCAGGCCTGGCGGTAGCGCTCGAGCCAGTCGTCGGCCTCCCGGAGTGCCTCCGGCTCGAGGCGGCTCAGGTTGGCGGTCCCCCGCCGGCGCCGGGACACGAGGCCCGCGGCCTCGAGGACCTTGAGGTGCTTCGACACGGCGGGCTGGGACATCCGGAACGGCGCACCCAGCTCGCCCACGGTGGCCTCGCCGGCGACGAGGCGCTCCAGGATCGCGCGCCGCGTGGGGTCCGCCAGCGCGCCGAAGACGACGCTCAACTGGTCGGCGGGCGGCTTCTCGATAACCACTTGGTTATGCATGCCCACATCGAACCCCGCCGCGCCCGGCTTGTCAAGCCCCCGCGCCGGGCAGCGCCAGCGGGCCCGCCGGCCGGCCCTCGAGCTCGTCGCGCAGGACCGCCAGCACGAGCCCGGTCCCCTTGCCCTCGGCCTTGGCCGTGAACAACGGCTCGAACAGGTGCGCCTTGGTTGCCGCGTCCAGCCTCTTGGAAGCGGCCGAGGCCGAATCCCGCTCCGACGAAGCGCCCCGGTCAGCCGGCCTTCGGCTTGCGGCCACGACCGCCCGGCAGCTGGGCGGTCGAGACGTAGATGGTCCTGCCGCGGATCGCCATGTTGACGTCCGGGCGGTGGGCGGCGATCACCCGCTTCACGGCGGCCCGCATGGTGGGCACCTTGTCGGCCGGGTCGAGCTCGATCGCGACGATGTCCTCGTCGCTCCGCAGGCGCGCGAACGCCTTGCGGATCTCCTCCTCGCGCTGCAGGGCGGCCAACTGGCGCGGGCTCAACGCGCGCTCGCGCACCTTGGGCGCGAGCTCTTCCAACTTTGCGGCACGGATGCGCATGGATCCTCGATGTCTGCGTGGCGTGACGTCGGCACGCATGATGACACGGTGCGCATCCGCGGAACACCCGTTCGGCGGCAGTCCTACCCAGAATTGCCGATGGTGGGGGCTCCAAACCTTGTGCTCCGCGTCGTATGCTTCAGCCCTTGGCGCACGGTGCGCCGTTGAGGGAGGTCCACGATGACGGATCCGGCCGGGGGCGCGCCTACTCCCCCTCCGCCTTCTGGCAACTGGCAGGCACCGCAGCCCCCGCCGGCAGGCGCTCCGGGCGGGTTCAACCCCAACTTCCAGCAGGCTCCTGTGGAAGTGGGTCCCGCGCCGGGCATCGTCTACGCGGACATCACGACACGCATCATCGCGTTGGTCATCGACTCGCTGATCCTGTTCGTCGCCTACGTCGTCGTGCTGATCGTCCTGGGGATCCTGGGCGGCTTCATCGGCTGGTTCCTGGGCAGCATCGTCTACCTCGCCGGGAGCGCCGCGTACTTCGTCTACACGTGGACAACGCAGCGTGCGACGTACGGCCAGAAGATGATGAAGCTCGAGACCGTGAATGCGGCCGACGGCGCGACGCTGACGCAGCCGCAGGCGATCCGCCGTTGGGCGTTCATGTACGGCCCGGCCGTCATCTCGTTGGTCTTCTCGCGGATCCCGGCAGGCGATCTCGGCTCGCTGCTCTTCCTCTCGTCGATCGGCCTGCTGATCTCCCTGATCGGCTTCGTCTACTCTCTGTACCTGCTCTACTCCTGCACGCAGAGCCCCAAGCGCCAGGGTTTCCACGATGTCCAGGCCGGCACCGTGGTCATCAAGCACCTCTAGCCGTCCCCAACGCCCAACCCAAACGGGGCCGGTCCGCCGGCCCCGTTTTCGTTTTGCCCGGACACACGTGGCCGCGCGTAAACCGGTGGGTGAACACCACGCTGCCGAGGCGTCGGTTCGTTGCCCCACAGGCGACGGATGGACGGCGAATCGCAGATGCGCTCCCGCTGAGCGGTCAACTCGTCCCCTGACGGGCGACGAACTGACGGTCTCGGGGCCGCCGCGTGCACCCGCCAGGTTACGGGCGGTCGGGAGGGGCGAACGCAGCGTCTGGCGTGGGCGCCGGTTTCGGGGGACCGGGCTACGGCTCGAAGTCGAGGCTCTTGGCGTGGCGCGGCCGGAAGACCGCCAGCGGCCGCCGGTCGAACGCCGCCACCCGGTGGACGCCGAGCCGCTCCGCGGTCGCCACGAGCAGCGCGTCCGCAAGGCGGGGCCGATGCTCGGCCGCCTCCCCGATGAGCTCCGCGGCGCGCCGCATGTCATCGGGCGTGGGCGCCACGAGGCGGATCGACCCGGCCACCACGCTCGCCACCACGGCCAGCGACGCGGCGGCGCCCAGCTCGCGCTGGAGCAGCATGTCGACCTCGGCGAGCGACAGGGCTCCCAGCAGCAGCGGCTCGTCCACGCGCTCGAACCACGCCGCCGCTGCCCGGTGGTTGAGGTCCGCGGCGTCCGCCGCCGCGACCACGACGGAAGGGTCGAGCAGCACGGCCATCGTCAGGCCCCGCCCTGCCGTCGACCGGCCTCGCGGCGCGTGATCGCCCGCCCGTCGAGCGACAGGCGCCCGTGGTTGCTGCGGCCGATGCCCAGGAACGGGAACTCGGGCGTCGCCTCGTTCGATTCGAGCCAGGCCTCGAGCGCCGCGGCGATCACGGACGTCTTGGTGGTTCGCTGGCGCCGCACGTGGCGGTCAAGCCGGTCGAGCAGGTCGGCGTCGAGCAGGACGGTCGTCCGGACGGTCTTCATATGACGTCATATCTACCACGGTGGACGCGACGGCGCCATTCCGCCACCATGCAGCCCATTCCCTCGCGCCCGCCTGGAGGACCCCGATGACCCGTTTCGAGCCCAACCTGCGCATTCCCGGGCCGACCGCCCTGCCCCCCTCGGTCCGCGAGGCCGGCGGGCGCCAGATGGTCAACCACCGCGGCGACGAGTTCAAGGCGCTCACCAAGCGTGTCGAGGCGGCGATGAAGCCGTTCTTCGGGACGGAGCACGACGTTATCCTCCTGACCTGCGCGGGCACGGGAGGCCTCGAGGCGGCGGTGGTCAACGTCCTGTCCCCGGGCGACGCCGTGCTGGCCGTGACCATGGGCGCGTTCGGCGACCGCTTCGCCAAGGTGGCCGAGGTGTACGGCGCCGCGGTGACCAGGCTCGAGGTCGAGTGGGGCCAGGCGCCCGGGGCGGCGGCGGTGCGCGAGGCGGCGGCGGCAATCCCGGGTCTCAAGGCCGTGCTCCTCACCCACAACGAGACCTCGACGGGCGTGACGAGCGACATCGCGGCGCTGGCGGCGGCCGTGCGCGAGGCTGCGCCGGACGCGCTGGTGCTCGTGGACGGCATCTCGGCACTGGGCGCGGTGCCGTTCGCGATGGACGCCTGGGGCTGCGACCTCGTGGTCACGGGCTCGCAGAAGGCGTGGATGTCGGCGCCGGGCATGGCGTTCGCCGCGGTGGGACCGCGCTCGTGGGCGGCGGCCGAGACCGCGACGATGCCCCGCTTCTACCTCGACCTGCGGCGCCACCGCGACTCGCAGGTCAACGGCGAGAGCCCGTGGACGCCGGCCGTGGCCGTGATGTACCAGGTGGACGAGGGCATCCGGCTGATGCAGGCCGAGGGCGAGGGCGTGTACGCCCGCCACGCCGCCTGCGCCGCCGCCACCCGCGCGGGCCTCCGGGCGCTGGGCTTCGCACTGCTGGCCGACGACGCGGTCGCGTCCAAGACCGTCACCGCCGCCTGGATCCCCGAGCGGCTCGACTGGAAGGCGTTCAACGCCGGGCTCAAGCGCCGGGGCCTCGTGCTGGCGGGCGGCCAGGGCAAGCTCAAGGGCCGGATCTTCCGGGTCGGCCACCTGGGCTCCGTCACCACCGACGACATCATCGCGGCTGTCAGCGCGATCGAGGCGCAGGCCATCGAGGCGGGGATCAAGGTCGAGCCCGGCGCCGGCGTCGCGGCGGCCCAGGCGGCGCTGGTCGCCGCGGAGGCCCGGTGATGCGGATCCTGGTCGTCGAAGCGCTCGCGCCCGAGGGCCTCGAGCTGCTCCGCCGCCACCACGAGGTGGACGAGCGCCTTGGGCTGCCGCGCGAGGAGATCATCTCGATCCTGCCCGAGTACGACGCGCTGGTCGTCCGGAGCCAGGTCAAGGTGGACGCCGAGATGATCGCGGCCGGGACGCGGCTCGTGGTCGTGGGGCGTGCCGGCGTGGGCGTGGACAATGTGGACCTCGAGGCGGCCACGCGGGCGGGCATCACGGTCGTCAACGCGCCGACGGGGAACACGATCGCCGCCGCGGAGCTGACGCTGGCGCTCCTGTTCGGGCTGGCCCGCAGGACCGCCGCCGCCGACGCGTCGATGCGCCGGGGCGAGTGGAAGCGCTCGCTGTTCACGGGCATGGAGGTCCGCGGCAAGACCCTGGGCATCGTCGGCCTGGGCAAGATCGGCCAGGCGATCGCCGTCCGCGCCCGCGCCATGCAGATGACGGTCATCGCGTCGGACCCGTTCGTGACCCCCGAGCAGGCAACCAACCTGGGCGTCGAGCTGGTGTCATTCGACGACATCGTCACGCGCTCGGACGTCATCACCGTCCACGTGCCCAAGACCAAGTCGACCACCGGGCTGATCAACGCCGCGGTCATCGAGCGCATGAAGCCGGGCGTGCTGCTGCTCAACGTGGCCCGCGGCGGCGTCATCGACGAGGCGGACCTCGCGGCCGCCCTGCACAGCGGCCGGGTGGCCGGCGCCGGGATCGACGTCTACACCGCCGAGCCGCCCACGGGCAACCCGCTCCTCGATGCGCCCAACACGCTCCTCACGCCGCACCTGGGCGCGTCCACCGAGGAGGCGCAGGTGGCCGTCGCCGAGGAGGTGGCCGAGCAGGTCCTCGAGGTGCTCGACGGGCGCCCCGCGCGCTACGCCGTCAACGCCCCGCTGCTGACACCCGAGACGGCGCAGGCGATCGCGCCCTACCTGCCGCTCGCCGAGACCCTCGGCCAGTTCGCCGCCCAGATGGTCCCGGGCGCCCCGCACACCCTCACGATCGAGATCGCGGGCGAGCCGGCGGCCTACGACGCCTCGTCGCTCGTCGCGGCGGTGCTGCGCGGGCTGCTCGAGGCGACGACCGAGGAGCGCGTCAACCTGGTCAACGCGGCGACGCTGGCCAAGGCGCGCGGGATCACGGTGGTCGAGCGCAAGACGCCCGACGCCGGGGCGCTCGCCTCGCTGCTCACGCTCAGCGCGCAGGCGGACGGCGGGAGCATCACGGTGGCCGGGACCGTCGCGCGCGGCGAGCCTCGGCTGGTCCAGCTGGGCGGGTACGCGATGGACCTCGCGCCGGCCGAGCACATGCTGATCACCAGCCACCGGGACCGGCCGGGGACGGTGGGCCGCGTGGGCGTGATGCTGGGCCAGTCGGACGTCAACATCAGCTCGATGACCCTCGCCCGGTCCGCGCCCCGGGCCGACGCGTTCATGGTGCTCGCGCTCGATGACGACCCGCCGCCGTCCGTGCTGGCCGCCATCCGCGCCGACGAGTCGGTGATCGACGTCTGGTCGGTCGCGCTGGGCGGGCGGCGGTGACGTCCGGAGCGCCGCTCACCGGCCGTGGGGACGGCTCGCCGCTGGCCCCTGACGGCCTCGACGCGACGGTCGTGCTGCTGCGGCACGGCGAGAGCGAGTGGATCCGCGAGGGCCGGTTCCAGGGCCAGGCCGAGGCGCCGCTGTCGGCCCTCGGGCGGCGGCAGGCCGCGCTCGCGGGCGAGCGGCTGGCCCGGCCCCACGCCTCCCCGGCGCTGCCCGTTCCTGGCGGCCTGCCCCGCGAGATCGTCCACTCGCCGCTGGGCAGGGCGGCCGACACGGCGCGGGCCGTGGCCCTGGCGATGGCCGACCTCCGGACCGGGGGCGAGGCCGACGCCGCCGGCCCTCCCCTCCCCGTCCTGCGCCCCGAGCCCGGGCTCCTCGAGATCGGTCAGGGCGTGTGGGAGGGCGTGACCGCCGACGAGATCGGGCGCCGCTGGCCCGCCGAGATCGCCGGCTGGCGCCGGGACCCGCTGGCCATGCACGCGCCTGGCGGCGAGTCCGTCGCCGAGGTGGACGCCCGGGTGCGCCCCGCCCTGGCGCGCGTGCTCGACGAGCTGGGGCGCGATTACCCTCGCGGCACCACGGACCGCCCGCAGGTCCACGGGTACAGCGGGGCCGGCCAGCCGGCAGCCCAGCCGTGGTCTGTGCTCGTGGCCCATGACGGCGTGTTCAAGGTGGTCATGCTCGCCCTGCTCGACCTGCCGCTCTCGAAGTTCTGGTCGTTCTCGCTGGGCCTGACGGGGATCTCCGTGGTGGAGATCCGGGGCGGGCGCCCCGTGCTCCGGGCGCACAACTGGACCGGCCACCTCGCGCCCATCGAGGACGAGCTGGAGCGCGAGATCGCCGACCGCCGGTCGCGGTCCGGGGCGATGTAGCCCCGACCTCGCCCCTCACCCGGGGACCCGCACCAGCGCGCCCGCGGGGACCCCGCCTCAGCGCCGCCGCCGGCGCCGCAGGATCCGCGCGAACACCAGCCGGGTCAGGGACAGCCGGAGGCGCCGCATCGCCGACGCCACGGCCTGCTCGTGCTCGGGCGGGAGCTGGACCCGGGCGTAGGTCGTCTCCACCTTCGCCTCGGCCACCGTCCGGATGTCGGGTCTCGCCACCGGGACCAGCTCGCCGAGCGAGGTCGCGTACTCGTACACGGTCTCCGTCGGGCGCTGCGCGAAGCCGAACCGCGACGCCAGCCGCGACACCGCGCTCCACGCCGTGTCTGGGCTCACCTCGCCGCGCGGCCCGCGCCACCACGCCACCACGATCAGGGAGCCGAGGCCGAGCAGGAGGAGCCCCGCGAGGAGGACGGCCAGCGCCCGGTCGGTGGACTGGGACGGCGGCAGCGGCGTCACGCCACTCGATCCCTCGGCGGGGACCGTGCGGCGGGTGGGGGCCGGCTTGATCGGCCCCTCGTCCGGGGTCTGGAGCGGCGCCGCGGCGGATGGCACGGGAGCGCCCACCGGGATCGGGGCCGGCCGCCCCACGCCGCCGCCGGTCGGGTCGAAGGGGATCCAGCCGTAGCCCGGGAAGAAGACCTCGACCCACGCGTGGGCCTGGCGGTTGAGGACCGTCTCCTGCCCGCCCACGATCGCCGACGGCAGGAACCCCTGGACGAGCCGGGTCGGGATGGGGTTGGACGGGTTGGCGGCCCGGAGCAGGATCGCCATCGTGGACGCGTAGTGCAGGCAGTAGCCCTCGCGGTACTGGGCGAAGCACTCGACGGCGCTCGCACTCTGGCAGTTCACGCCCCGGACGTCGGTGGTGTAGGTGAAGGGCCCGTCGCGCAGGTACTGCTGCATGGTGTTGGCCAGGTCGTACGGGTTCTTGCTCGGCGACTTGGCCATCACCGTCTGGAGCAGCTCCCGGGCGTACGGCCCCAGTGAGCCCTGGGGGACCTGCGTGTACTCGGCCGTGACGTCCGCGGGATAGACCGTCGAGGCCGCGCGGAGCTTGTTCTGGGTGATGCCGTTCACGTCGGTGAGGCGCGGCACCAGGGCGGTCGCCGTGTACGCCGTGTCCGGCGCGACGTCGTCGTAGGCGAACCAGCCCTCGACGCCGCTGATGGCGAGGCTGGACGGCATCCCCACCGTGGACGCCAGCCCCGGCGTGAGGAGCCTGGTGTCGTGGTAGCCGACCGGCTGGACGGCCACCGAGACCTTGGCGTAGAGGTCCGGCGCCGGGACCTCGGGCGAGCCGAGGAGCAGCGAGGCGTCGGCGGGCACGTTGGCGGTCCGGGGGTCTGACTGGAGCCAGCCGCCGAGCGCGAACTGGTCGTACGTCGCCGCCCGCCACGGGAGGCCGGCGGCGGAGGACGGCACGGAGGCGGTGAACGCCACGCCGTCGTCGCTGAACCACTGGGCCGAGATGCGCGCCGACGAGCCGAACGAGACCCCGCCGCCGCCGCGCAGGTCGCCGCCGGTGGGGAACAGGCGGCCCACTTGCTCGCCGATCTGGATCAGCTGGGTCCGCAGCCCGCCCCAGGCGCCGGCGAGCGGGCTCGAGGCGGCCCGCTGGGTCAGCACCAGGGCGCCGAGCATCGCGAGGATGATGAACACCGTGCCGCCGCGCAGGTACAGGAAGGCGACGGACCCCGGGTCGCCGATCCGCCGCCGTGCCCACGCGAGACGCTCCCCGAACGTGTGCATCTGGATCAGCAGGAACAGCGAGACGGCGGCGTACAGCACGAGCCAGCCGAGCTGGTCGCGGTTCGTGAGCGCCATGTTCGCCAGCAGCACGAGCCCCACCACGACGACCGCCGAGAGCGGACGGCGGTGGCCGAAGACGGCGTACGAGCCGAACTGCATCGTCCCCCACACCAGGCCGCCCAGCACCAGGACGTAGTGGACCTCCTGGGTGGTGAACTCGAGGTTGCGGACGGTGAGGTCGAGGTAGGCCTGGACGGTGCCGTCGGCGGTGACGCGGAACGCCTGGGCGGGGCTCGCGCCGGGCATCACGGCCCAGCCCGCGATGATCGGGATCAGCAGCCCCGCCAGCACCGCCCCGATGATGTGCGTCGTCCGGCGGCCCCAGCCGAGCTTCGGCCCGGCGAACCCGACCAGGGCGCCCAGCACCGCGATCTCCGAGAGGCAGTCGGTGAGGTACCCGCGGCCGTTGACCCACGCCGGCTCGTCGATCGCCGTCCCGATGATCAGGGCGAGCAGTGTCACCAGGACGACGACGGACCACCCCTCCTCGGGCGCCCATCGGAGGACGCGGCCCTCCGCCTCGTCCCACCGCACCCGGGCCCCGTGCACAGCAGTCATGCGACGAGCACCTCGCCCAGACGGCGCGACGGGCCGATGACGTAGGTCGGGATCTCGAACTCGGCGAGGGTGTGGCGCAGGGCCCGGGACCTCTGGCGCACCGCGTCGCCGTCGAGGTCGCTGGCGTCGGGGTCGAACTGCGACTGGTCCAGCGAGATGACCACCACGCCGACCCCGCGGGACCGCAGCGACGCCAGGGGACGGATGAACGACGGGTCCTGCGTGGCGGTGATCACGACCGCGGTCATGCCCCGGCGCAGCCGGGCGAGGCCGGTCACCAGCACCTCGTCAAGGGTCGTGCTGCCGTCGGCCTCGACGGCCGCGAGGAGCTGGAGGATCTTGAGCCGCTGGCGCGCCCCGCGGTCGGCGGGGATCACGGTGGTCCGGTGCCCGCTCACGGTGAGGCCGACGGCGCGGTTCTCGCCGATCGCCTTGTCCGCGATCGAGGCCGCCGCGCGCACGGCCACTTCGGTCGTGGAGTGCTCGCCCTCGCCGACCTCCAGCTCCACGTCGAGGTCCAGGACCAGCCAGACGTCGGTCGTCTGCTCGAGCTCGAACTCCTTGACGAAGATCTCGCCGCTGCGCGCGGTCGTCCGCCAGTGGATGCGGTTCATGGAGTCGCCCGGGGCATACGGGCGCACGGTGGTCGCGAGCGGGGTCGTCTGCAGCGTGCGCTCGGGAGAGGCGTTCGCGCCCTCGATGCTCGCGGGCGGCAGGCGCCAGAACGGCAGCGCGTCGATGCGCGGGTAGACCACCAGGGTGATGCCGTGGCCGACGCCGGCGGACGCCTCGAAGAACCCGAACGGGTCGCCGGTGCGCACCTGGAGCGGGTCGATGCGGAAGTGCCCGCGCTGGGCCAGCGGGATGCGGACCATCCAGGACCGCTCGCCCCGGCCGCCGAGCGAGAGGGCGCGCCCTGGCAGCCCGTCCGGCAGCGAGGTGGGGTTGTGCACCTCGAGCCACGGCTTCGGCAGCCGTCCGGTGTTGCGGACCGTGTAGGTGATCCGCAGCCGGTCGCCGACGTGCCCGGTGAGCTGGCTCACGGCGTAGCCGGCCTCGAGGTCCGCGAGGCCCAGCCGCGTGATGATGTAGCTGCCGCCGCCGACGAGCAGGCCGAGGTACACGAGGAAGAACAGGAACGCGTACCCGGTCGAGAACGCCGCGACCGCGATCACGATGGCGAGGCCCAGGAGCTGCAGCCGACGAACCATCGTCGTGCCTTCCCCGCCGCTAGTCTGCGACCGCGCTCGGGCTGGTCTCGCGCGGCCCCCCGACGGTGCGGCGGGCCGATTCGATGGGCGTCGAATCGAGCAGCTCCCGGACGACATGGGCCGACGACACGTCGTGGATCGTGCTGGCGGTCTTGATGATCACCCGGTGGGCCAGCGCGGGCTCGGCGAGCGCCTTGACGTCGTCGGGGATCACATAGTCGCGGCCCAGCAGCCCGGCGAGCGCCTGCGATGCCCGGTACAGGGAGATCGACCCGCGCGGGCTGGCGCCCAGGTAGACGTCGGGGTGGGCGCGCGTCGACGACACGAGCCGGACGATGTAGCTCGCGACCACCGGGTCCACATAGATGTCGCGGACCGCCGCCTGGAGGCCACGGAGCTCGTCGCCGGTGCACACCTCCTCGAGGTCGTCGAGCGGGTGCGTGACCTTCTGGGCGTCGAGCACGCGGAGCTCGTCCGCCAGCGCCGGGTACCCGAGCCGGATCCGGAGCATGAAGCGATCGAGCTGCGCCTCGGGCAGGGCGAACGTGCCCTCGTACTCGATGGGGTTCTGCGTCGCGATGACCAGGAACGGGTCGGGCATCTGGTGGGTCACGCCGTCGATCGTGGCCTGGCGCTCGTCCATGCACTCGAGCAGCGCGCTCTGGGTCTTGGGCGTGGCCCGGTTGATCTCGTCGGCGAGCACCACCTGGCTCATGATCGGGCCCGGCCGGAACTCGAACTCCTGGGTCTTCTGGTTGTAGATCGACAGGCCGGTCACGTCGGACGGCAGCAGGTCGGGCGTGAACTGGATCCGGCGGAAGGTGCAGCCGAGGCTCCGGGCGATGGACTTGGCGAGCACGGTCTTGCCCGTCCCCGGCACGTCCTCGATCAGGACGTGGCCCCGGCACAGGAGCGCGACCAGCGCGAGGCGCACCTCCTGGTGCTTGCCCACGATGACCCGCTCGACATTGTCGAGGACTCTGTCGCCGATGGTTGCGATGCTGCCCATTGGACTCCCGTCGTGATGGCGGCCACGCCGCGTGCTCCCTCTCGAGCCGAGGACTGGCCCGACAACATCCCCTCGGGCGCCGCTCCACGGGAACGGGGGACGACGCCGTGCGACTGCCGGGAGTGTACGGCGCGTGGCAGAAACCGGTTCTCCCCGCGCGGGCCTCGGACGCTGTGCGCGCGATGCCAGTGACGACGTCGGGCGCCCCAGCCGTGTTCCACACGGGTCCCGCGGCGATGGCCCGCTCAGCCGCGGAACAGCGTCATCGCCCCGACCCAGAGCACCATCAGGCACCCGATCGCGGCCATCGTGGCAAGGAACGCCTCGCCGCCCGCGAACGAGGCGGCGGCGACAACGGCGAACAGGCCGGCCATGACGAGCGCGACCGCGGCCATGCCGATCCGCTCGAGCAGGGGCCGCCGACGGGCCGCTGCCGACCGGTCCTGCTCCCCCGGGGGGTTCGGGAGATTGTCCACCAGCGCAGCCTACAGGCCCGCTCAAGCCCGCGCCTACGGGCGCCCGTACAGCGTGAAGTACTGGGCGAGCAGATTCCCGGCCAGCGGAGCCGCCCGTTCCCCGCCCCTGCCGCCCTGCTCCACGACCACCGCGATGGCGACCTTCGGGTGGTCCACCGGCGCGAACCCGATGAACCACGAGTTCGGCTCGCCGGTCCCGCCGAGCTGCGCCGTGCCGGACTTGCCGGCGGTCGGGATCCCGGGCACCGCCGCGCCAGTGGTGAACAGCCGCCCGAGGTCCCCCTCGACCGCCTGCTCCATCGCCTGCTTGATCGCCCCCGCGTCCTCGGACGAGAGCACCCGGCGCCAGGTGTCAGGAGCGATCGTCCTGGCGCCGGACGAGGTCCCGGTGAGCGCCGTCACGAGGTGTGGCTTCATTAGCCAGCCGTCGTCGGCGACCACGCCCGCCACCAGCGCCATCTGCAGCGGCGTCACGACCGCCTCGCCCTGCCCGAACGCCGCGGATGCGAGCTCGGCGTCGTCGGCGAACCCACCGGGCGCCGAGCCCTGCCCATTGGTGAGCCGGCTGGGCGCGGTGGGCAGGTCGAACGGGAGGGGCTGCCCGAAGCCCAGCTTCGACGCCTCCGACACGAACCGCGCGCCACCGATCTGGATGCCCGTCAGGGCGTACCAGATGTTGCAGCTCACCTCGGTGGCGCCGTAGAGGTCGAGCGCACGGCCGTCCGTCTGGGGGTGGTGGCCGTCCGTGATCCGGAACCCGTCCACGAGGAGCCCGGTCTTCTCCGCTGCGGGCTGCTGCGGGTAGGTCGTGGACGGGGTGATGGCGCCGCTGTCCAGCCCGGCGATCGCGGTGACGATCTTGAGGACGCTCCCCGGCACGTACTGGCCCAGCGTGGCGCGCGGGAGCAGTGGCAGGTCCTTGTTGGCCTGGAGCGCCTTCATCGTGGCGGCCGCGGTCGCGGGATTGGCGATGGCGGATGCGTTGAACGTGGGGGTCGACGCGAGGGCCAGCACCTCGCCAGTCGTCGGGTCGAGCATCACGACCGCGCCCCGGTCGGTCCCGAGGCCGGCCACGGCGGCGCGCTGGAGCCGCAGGTCGAGCGACAGCTGGAGGCCCAGCACCTGGTTGGCGTTGGGGAACAGCTTGCCGGTCAGGCCAGCCAAGGGGTCGCCGGTGGTCAGTCCGAGGAGCTGCGCGTTGTAGGCGCGCTCGAGGCCGGCCGTGCCGAACTGGGCGGACGCATAGCCCACGACGTCGCTCACGCTGGGATCGCGGTACTGGCGCTGCGCCTCGCCGTTCTTGTCGCGCACGCTGCGCGCCAGCCAGGTGCCGCTGCGGTCGACGATCTGGCCGCGCAGTGTCCGCCGGGCGGCGGCGATGACCGACGGGTTGTCCGGCCGGGTCGAGAGCCGCTGGGCCTCGATGACCTGCCACCAGCCCGCGCCCACCGCGAGGACCGCGAAGGCCAGGACCAGCGCGATCCCGGTCCGGACGATGTTGGCGCCGACCGGCCGGGCGCCGCGGGCCGAGGAGCCGGGTGTCGGCGACCAGCCTGCGGTCCCGACCGGCGCGGGCGTGGGGCCCTCGGCGTCGTCGAGCACCCATCCCCGGCCCTCGTCCCAGGGCTCGCGCGGGGTCGGCGGCTCGGCCGTCATCGCGTCCTCCTCCGCCCCGGCAGACCGCGCCAGCGTCGCCGTCTCGGCGGGGGCGGCGGCACGGCCCCGCGGTCGGAGAGCGCCAGCAGCAGCCCCACCGCGAGCGCGTTGGCGAGCAGCGACGACCCGCCGTACGAGATGAACGGCAGCGTGATCCCGGTCAGCGGGATGAGCTTGAGGTTGCCGGCCGCGATGATGAACGCCTGGATTCCGATCACCAGCGAAAGCCCGGCCGCGAGCAGCGCCCGGAACTCGTCATGGGCGGTTGCCGCGATCCGCAGCCCGCGCTCCACGATCACCAGGTACAGCCCGAAGATCGCGAGCAGGCCCACGAGGCCCAGCTCCTCGCCCAGCGCGGCGAGCGGGTAGTCAGTGTGGACCGCCGGCACGGGCAGGTGGCCGGCGATCGTCGGCAGGCCCGCTCCCAGCCCCACGCCCAGCAGCCCCCCGCGGGCGAAGGCGTACAGCGCCTGGACGGTCTGGAAGCCGCTGCCCAGGGGGTCGCGGAACGGGTCGAGCCAGTTGTCGACGCGCTGCTGGACGTGGCCGAACAGCTGGTACAGCACGAACGAGCCGGCGAGGAACAGGACCATCCCGCCGATCACGAACGACAGGCGCCCGGTGGCCACGAACAGCAGGGCGAGGAACACGGCGAAGAACAGGAGGGCGGCGCCGAGGTCGCCCTGGACCACGACCACGCCCAGCGCGATGGCCCACATGGCCACCATCGGAGCGAGGTACGGGATGGGCGGCAGGCGCAGGGGGCCGATCCTGGTGCTCTCCTCGGCCAGCAGCGAGCGGTTCTCCGAGAGGTAGGCCGCGAGGAACACCACCAGGATCACCTTGAGCAGTTCGGACGGCTGCCCGCTGATTGGCCCGATCGAGAGCGTCAGCCGCTCCCCGTTCGTGTCTGTGCCGAACACGAACGTCATCGCCAGCAGCGCGACGCCCGCCGCTGCCCATGTGTACTTGTACGCGCGGAGCCAATGGTCCGAGCGGACCAGCAGCGCCAGCGTCGCGGTCACCGCGAGCGAGATCAGCAGCCACAGCAGCTGGAGCTGGCCGAGGCGCAGCTCGAAGGACCCGAGCGACTGCGTGACCAGGTCCTGCGGCAGCCGCTGCATCAGCAGCAGGCCGATGCCGCCCAGCATCGCGACGGCAGGCAGCAGGACCTGGTCGGTCCGGCGCCCGGCGAGCACGAACACGATGTGGACGACGAGGAGCGCGCCGAGATAGACGCCCAGCCCACGGGGATCGGGCGGGGCGAAGCCGAACGCGCCCAGCTTCTCGCCGCCGGCCTGCGCCTTGAGCCAGTGCTCGGTCGCCCCCAGCGAAGCCCCGCCGACAAGGAGCGCCATGGCCACGATGGCCAGCAGGCCGAACTCGACGGGGCGGGGGCGCGGCCGGATGCGGGGCAGCTGCCTCGACGTCGGACGCGCCTGCGCGAGCGCGCTCACGAGCGGCCCCGGGCGCTCGTGCGGCCGCTCACGAGTGGCCCCGGTCGAGGCGGAAGCGCACCTCGCCGACCTGCAGCTGGTCGCCGAAACCGAGCGCGGTCGGGCCCGCCACCAGCACGCCGTTCACGTAGGTGCCGTTGGTGCTGCCGCGGTCCTCCACGTACCAGACCCGGCCCCGGAACGTCAGGACGGCGTGCTCGGTTGACGCGAACGGGTCGTCCACGATCACGGTGTTCGTGAGATCGCGCCCCAGCGTGGTGACCGCGTCGAGCGGATAGGAGGCACCCGGGGCGGGCTCGCCGCGCGGCGAGGCCACCACCACCAAGCGCCCCAGCTCGGCCGGCCCGCGAGCGGCGGTGCGGAGGTCGCGCAGCAGGACCCGGGCCACCGCGAACAGGAAGATGTAGATCAGCCCGAGGAACAGCAGCCGCAGGACCCAGAGCGCCAGGACGAAGCCGTCCACGGTCAGCGGGGCAGCTGCTCGACCACCACGACGACGTCGCCGATCTGGAGGCGGTCGCCGGGGCCGAGGACGATCTCGTCGACGCGAATCCCGTTCACCCGGGTGCCGTTGGTGCTGCCGAGGTCGGTGTACACCAGCGTGCCGTGTCGGGTTTGGAAGCGGCCGTGGTGCCGCGAGACGCGAGTGTCGGCGATGACGAGCCCGTTGTCGGGCGCCCGGCCCAGGGTGAGCGGCTCGCTCACGACCCGGACCTCGCGCTCGCGGCCGCCGGGCTCCAGGACTCGCAGCAGGGCGCGGCTGGGGGGCGGCGGCGCGGGCCGCACCGCGTAGGGCCGATCGCCGGCCCGGAGCCCGTGCTCGAGCGCGGGCTGGGGCGCGGGCGGCGGGACCCGGGCCGGCAGCAGCGCGCCAGGATCGGGGTCCCCCGTCGTCGCAGCGGGCCGAGAGGACGGCACGGCGGGCGATGGCACGGGAAGGGGCACGAAGGGCGGCGGCTCGTCAACCGGCGGTCCGAGGGGCGCCGCCGTCGACCGGGCCGCGCCGTCGCTGGCATCGACCTCCACCCGGCCGGGCTCAACGGACGGGTCGGCGGCCACGCTGACCACCGGCCGGGCGGCCAGGTGGTAGGCGTGCAGTCGCGCGAAGGCCAGCGCCTGGTCCGCCAGCCACACGGCGAGCGCGTCGAAACCGCCGGAGCGGCTGGCGAGGTCGTCGAGATCGGACGGGTGGAGCCGGATTCGGTACTGGCAGGGAACGGTCGTGGAGGCGCCGCGGCCGGTCCGGCCCGCCTCCATCGCGCGCTCGACGCGGCGCTCCACCTGAACGGCCTGGAGGCGCGACCGGAACAACCGGGCGGAGGTCCGCTCGAACACACGCTCGAGGAGGCGTTCGAGGTCAGCGACGGCAACCATGGCATCGGCAACCGTACCAGAGCCAGCCGAGGTAGCCCGAACGGGGCCGAACCATTGTCGGCGGTCAGGCGGTACCTCGAGGGAAGGCCGCCCAGAGCACGCTGGCTATACTCTGGATCCTGCCCGGCTGCGCGTCGGGTGCGTCCAGCGGCGGAGACCGGGGGCACATGACGGAGATCCTCACCGAGTCGTTCTGCGAGCGGTGCGGCACTCGCTACACATTCGAGACCGCACGGCCCCAGAACTCGCGCCTTGGTCGTGCGCGCACCCTGACGAAGGGCCTGCGCAATTTCGTCCTGTCCGACGACCCGCTCTCGGTCGCCATGGCCGACGCCAGGGGCGAGGAGGAGCGTGCCGCGACGTCGCTCCAGCTCGACGCCTTCCACAAGACGTTCAACTTCTGCCTGTCCTGCCGCCAGTACACGTGCAGCAACTGCTGGAACACCGGGGAGGGGCGTTGCCTCTCGTGCTCTCCCCGACCTGACACGGTCCCCGTCGAGCCCGTCGAGGCGATCGATTCGGCGGCGATCGCCGAGCGGCTGGCCGCGATGACCGCGCCGCCCGCGCCGACCCCCCACGACGTCATCGGCGTGTCGGCCTGGCCGGAGGAGGACCTTCCGCGCCGTGGCGCGGCGGAGACGACGCACGCGGAGGTGGCGGCGCCCGAGCCCGAGGCCGTGCCCGCACCGCCGGAGCCTGCGGCGGTCGAGGCGGCCACGCCCGAGCCCGAGGCGGGTGTCGAAGCCGTCGTGCCTGCGCCCGAATTGGCGGCTTTGGGGGCCGTCGCCGCCGAGGCCGAGCCGGTCGAGGCGGTCATCCCTGAGCAGGAGGCCGAACCAGTCGCCATCGCGCCCGAGCCTGTGGTGGCCGAGCCCGTGGTGGCCGAGCCGGCGGCTGTCGAAGCCGTCGAAGTCGAGGCCGAGCCGGCAGCTGTCGAAGCCGAGGCACCGGCGGCGCATCGTGTGCATGGCCTGCGGCCCGGCGAGAGTCTCGCCCACGCGATCGCGGCGTACGAAGCCGAGCGGGCGGCCCAGGAGGGCGAGCCTGCGGAAGGCGTCTCCATCGCGACGCCCATCGAGCAGCCCGATGCCGCGCCCGAGGCGGCCGAGCCTGTCGCCGATACGGTGCTCGCGCCGGAGCCCGTCGTCGCCGAGCCCGCGCTCGTGGAGGCTCTGCCCATCCCCGTCGCGGCGGAGCCGGCATCGGCCGCTGCCCCGAGCGAACTCGAGCCGGAGCCGACTCCCGAGCCTATTGCGGCAGAGCCGATCGCGGCGGGCCTCGAGCCCCTCCCGGCTGAGCCCGAGCTGACCCTGGTCGCTGAACCCTTCGTGCCCGAGGCGATCGCGACATCGCCGGAGCTGGAGCTCATGGCGGGCCTGGTCGAACCCGCCGCCGTCGTCGAGCCCGCCTCAGTCGAGCCGGAAGCGCTCACTGGCAGGGCCGAGCCTGCCGTGCCGGTCGAGCCTGCCGCGCCGCAGCCGGAGCCCGCGGCCGCGGCGCCCGAGCACGTGGTGGAGCCCACCCCCGCCCCGCCGGCGCGGCCGACGCCCGCCTCGATGGCTCCGGGCTGGCTGACCGTCGCGCCCGACGACGGTGCGGCTCCAGTCTGGCCACAGCGGCCCACCTGGCCCGTTCGCGCGCCGCTCGAGGGCGGAACCCTGGCGGGCCGCAGGATGGTGCCCATCAACGACGCCACGGCACTGTGGGCGGCATCAGCGCGCGAGGTGCTCGAGACCGGGCCGCTGGCGGATCATTCCTCGTTCGTCGCCCCCGCAGCCGCACCCACCGCGCAGCCGTGCGTGGGCTGCGGCCTGCCGCTCTCGGCGAACGCCCGCTTCTGCCGCCGATGCGGGAGCCGCCAGGGCTGATCTAGTCGCGCGCGACCTGATGCTCTGGACGACCAGCGCGCTCGACGTCCTCAGCCAGCCGCTCCGCGTCGGTGGCGACGTCGCGCGAGAGCCGCCGGACGGCTCCTTCGAGATATGACCCCTCCCGCTTCCGGACGTCGGTCCAGGCCGCGCCGAGGAGCAGCAGGTTGAACGCGATCGAGAGCCACGCCAGGAGCGCGATGGCGGCCACGAGCGTGCCGTAGACCGCCGCCGCGCCCACGATCCGCGGCGCGATGAACGCATAGAGCTGCGTGAGCAGCGCGAGCGCCAGCCCGACCACCGCGGCCGGCAGCCGGAGCGCGCGCCAGGGCACATGCTCGCTCGGCACGTGCCGGTAGCACACGGCCACGGCCAAGACGAACGCCAGGAGGGAGCCTACGGGCGATGCGAGCTGGACGACCGTCCCGAGCAGCGCCGCGAGGTCGGGGCCGCCGGGGGCGTTCTGGCTGATCCAGGTCGCCACCGACCCTGCGGCCACCAGCGCCACGGGCAGCACGACCAGGATGGCCATCAGGGCCACGCCGCGCACCGTCTGGGCGATCGCGTTGCGCCGGGGCGCGCCCAGGAACACCCGCGAGAGCGCGGTGTCGAGGTTCGCGTAGAAGCGACTCGCCCCCCAGAGCAGCGTGATGATCGCCAGGATCGAGGTGGGCACCGCCCCCGACGAGACCTGCTCGAAGGCCACCGACGCGAGGTCCTTGAAGGGCGGCACGGCGTCCGCGATGAGCGTCACGATCTGCGTCTGGTCGGCCGGGTTCCTCACCAGCCAGCCCATCACGGCGAGGCCGAGCAGGAGCCCGGGAAGGATGGCGAGCAGCGACGCGTAGGCCAGCCCGCTCGCGATGAGGCCGCCGCCCGCGCGGTCGTAGGTCTCCATGACGTCCCGGAGGTGCGCGACGCCGGGGTTGCCGGCGAGCCGACCGGCCACATGCTCGGCGAAGGCCCGCATCCCGTCCGAGCGCGGCTCACCTTCGCTCATGGCCTCAGGGCAGGTCCTCGAACAGCCCCGGCTGGATGTGCTCGGCCGGCACTCGTCGCGGGGCCGCGATCAACGCCCGGACCTCGCCCCGCCGCACGTAGCGGCGCCCGCCGAGCTTGATGCTCGAGAGGCGTCCCGACCTCGCCCAGCCGCCGATCGTCGCGGGTGCGAAGTGCACGTTCGACGTGGCGAGGAGCTCGGCGGCCTCCCCGAGCGTGATCCAGTCGGCGGCGGAGGGCATGGATTCAGTCCTGGCTGCCGGACGAGGATGACGATGACGGCGACGAGGACGCGGACGACGACGAGGACGACGACTCGCCCGGACCCGACCCGGGGGAGTCCTGCTTGGCCTCGGCGTGCCTGGAGGCCTTGGTGCCGCCGCCGCTCCCGCCGCGGTCCTTCTTCGCCCAGCCCGAGCCCTTGAAGTGGATCGTGGGCGCCGAGAACTGCTTGCGCATCGTCCCCTCCGCGCCGCACGACGGGCAGAAGTTCGGGGCGGGGTCGTTGATCCCGTGGAGGATGTCGGAGCGATGGTCGCAGGCGGTGCAGAGGTAGTCGTAGACGGGCATCGTTGAGGGCCTTCGTTGGGCGGTCAGCCGCGGAGCATCCGCATGCCGCACTTGGGACAGTAGAACGCGCGCTCGTGCCCTGACGCGAAGCCGCAGTGGGCGCAGACCAGCCCGCCGCGGCCCGCAGCCGGGACGGGGCGGTCGACGGCGGTCAGGCCCATCGCGTGCTGACTGCCGAGCACGTTGCCGAGGATGCCGGCCAGGATCCGCTGGGCGATCCGGTCCGTGTCGCCGCGGATGCCGCGACCGCCCCAGCCGACGACGGCGCGGACGATCATGTCGCCCGTCGCCTCGTCCCAGTGGGAGGCCACGCCGCCGACGATCGCGTTGTAGTCGGGGTAGCCCGACGTGTCGGTCTCGCCGTCGAGCAGCGCGCACGCGAAGGTGTCGAACGCGAGGTCCACCGCGTCGATGGACTCCAGGACGACCAGCGCGTGCCGCGTGATCGGGCTGAGCTCGTGGTGCGCGTGCAGCCACTGCATCGCCTCGGACGGGCGCGCGATCTGCGGCATCGCCTGCGAGAACTCGAGCGGGAGCGGGTCGACCACCTCCACGTCGCTCTTGGCGAAGCCGATCAGCATCTGGGGCAGCTCGCCGAGCGCGCGCGGACCGGCGCGCATCCGGACCCCTTCGCTGCTCTTGCCCGCGTAGTAGAGCTTGAGGGCGAACTCTTGCGCGACCACCTCTTCGGGCGGCCCCATGCGGGTGGCGCCCCTGCGGGCGGGCTTGGCGGGCGGCTCGGGTTCGCCGCCGCGCCGCTTCAGGAACTCGAGCGGCACGCAATCCTCCATGACACGGCACTCGGCCACGTCAACGTCATCCTAGCAGCGACCGCGCACGCTCACTCCCGACCTGGCCGCCCGAGGCGCTCGCGCAGGCGCGTCACCTGCTCGGCCAGCTCCGCCTCGCGGGCGCGGGCCCCCTCGACGATCGGCGGTGGCGCCTTGGACGTGAACGCCTCGTTCGCGAGACGGCCCTTCGCGGCGTCCCACAGCCGCTCGGCGTCGGCCAGCTCCTTCTCCAGCCGCGCGCGGTCGGCCTCGGCCGTGGACGCGTCCACGGCTCCGGTGCTCACGATGGCCTCCGCGGGCCCCGCGATCACGGCCAGCCCCGACGCCGTCGCGTGGAGCGCATCGCGGGTCTCGTGGCGGCGCAGGGGCCGCGCGTGGGAGAGGCGCTCGATCGCGGGCCGCAGCACCTCCAGCGAGTCGGCGAGCGACGGCTCCACGAACACGTCGAGCGGCAGCCAGGCGGCCGGCTCGAGCTTCGCGTCCGAGCGCGCGTTGCGCACGGCGCGCACGAGCTCCACCAGGGCACCCACCTCGGCCTCCGCGGCCCCGTCGCGCTCCCCCGCCCCCGGCCAGCGGGCCACGATGAGCAGGGCGGGGTCGTCTGCCGCGTGGGGGATCGACGCCCACAGGCGCTCGGTGATGAACGGCATGACCGGGTGCAACAGGCGCAGGTACGTGTCGAGGGCCTCGACCAGCGTCCACCACGTCGCCTCGCGGTCGGCCTCGTCGACCGTCGCGTCGGCGAGGCGCACCTTGGCGAGCTCGATCCCCCAGTCGCAGTACTCGCCCCAGATGGCGTCGTACAGGAGGCGGGTCACCTCGCCGAAGGCATAGTCGGCCACCGCCCTGTCGACTGCGGCAACGGTCGCCGCGGCGCGCGAGCGGACCCAGCGCTCGGCGGGGCCGAGGCGCGCCGGGTCGGGCGAGCGGCGCGGCGCGTCAGCAGGGATGCTGGCCGGGCGCGCTCCCAGCACGAAGCGCGTGGCGTTCCAGAGCTTGTTGGCGAAGTTCCGGGCGTTCTCCACCTTCGCCATGCCGAACTTCTGGTCGAGCCCCGGCGTCGTGCCGTGGACCACCGCGAACCGGAGGGCGTCGGCGCCGTGCTCGTCGATGGTGCCCAGCGGGTCGACGGTGTTGCCCTTGGTCTTCGACATCTTCTGGCCGTACGGGTCCCGGATGAGGCCCGACAGGTAGACGGTGTGGAAGGGCGCCTCCCCCGTGAGTTCGAGGCCGAGCATCATCATCCGGGCAACCCAGAAGAAGATGATGTCGTAGCCGGTCTCCATGACCGAGCCCGGGTAGAACCGGGCGAGGTCGTCGGTGGCGTCGGGCCAGCCGAGCGTGGAGAAGGGCCACAGGCCGCTGCTGAACCACGTGTCGAAGATGTCTGGGTCCTGCTGGAGCGTGGTGGCGCCGGCACCGCAGACCTCGCACGCTGCCGGTCCCGCCACCTCGGCGGTGACCGTCGCGTGGCCGTCCGGGCAGTACCAGGCCGGGATCCGGTGGCCCCACCACAGCTGCCGGGACACGTTCCAGTCCCGGATCGTGGTCATCCAGTGCTCCCAGACCTTCTCGAAGCGCTCGGGCAGGATGGCGGTGCGGCCCGATCGCGTCGCCTCCAGCGCGGCCGCGGCGAGCGGCGCGGTCCGGACGAACCACTGGGTCTTGAGCCGGGGCTCGACGGCGTCGGAGCTGCGCTGGCAGCGGCCGATCACCATCTCGTGGGCCTGCTCGCCCTCGAGGTCGCCGCGGGCGGACAGGTCCTCGAGGATCGCCGAACGGGCCTTGTAGCGCTCCATGCCGTCGTAGCGCGTGCCCGTGTTGGCCACGTGGGCGGCGTCGTCGAGCACCGTGGGCATGGCGAGGTCGTGGCGCTTGCCCGTCTCGTGGTCGTCATGGTCGTGGGCGGGCGTGATCTTCACGGCGCCCGTGCCGAACGCGGGGTCCACCACGTCGTCGGCGATGACCGGGACGTCGCGCTCGACGAACGGGATGCGAACGCGGCGGCCGATGAGCTTGGTGTACCGCTTGTCGCCGGGGTGGACGGCGACCGCGGTGTCGCCGAGCAGCGTCTCGGGCCGCGTGGTCGCCACGGTCAGGCTCGCCGCCTCGGGCTCCCCCGTCGCCTCGTCGACCAGGTGGTAGCGGATCCGCCAGATCGTGCCCGTCTCGGGCGTGGGGATCACCTCGAGGTCCGACACCGACGTGCGGCAGCCCGGGCACCAGTTGACCAGCGCCTCGGCGCGGTACGCGAGGCCCTTGCGGTACAGGCGCAGGAACGCCTCCCGCACGGCCTTGGAGCTGACCTCGTCCATCGTGAACCGCAGCCGGCTCCAGTCGCAGGAGCCGCCGACGCGGCGCTGCTGGGTGAGGATCTGGTCCCGCGTCTCGGCGACGAAGGCGCGCATCCGCTCGAGGTAGCGCTCGCGGCCCAGGCTCGCGCGGCTCTCCCCCTCGCCCGCGAGGATCTTGTCGAGCACGAACTGGGCGGCGATCGAGGCGTGGTCGAGGCCGGGCAGGAACAGGGTTGGCCGGCCGGCCATCCGCGCGTGGCGGATCATCAGGTCCTCGACCGTGGTGCGCTGCGCGTGGCCAAGGTGGAGCGAGCCCGTCACGTTGGGCGGCGGCTGGATGATCGTGAACGTGGGCATGGACCAGTCCGCGGTCGAGCCCCTGCCGTCGGGCGCGAACACGTCAGCGTCCAGCCAGCCCTGGTAGATCTCGTGCTCGAACTCGGCCGGCGCGTAGGCCTTGGCGAGCGTCCCGGTCGGCTCGGTCATCGTCCTGGCTCCTGGGCTCCTGAAAACGGAACGCCCCGCTCGTCCAGCGGACGATCGGGGTCGTGGTGCCACCTGCTGGTTCCGTGGCCGGGGCCTGCGGGTCATCCCCGCGACCTCGCTCCGGTCACGCTCTGCGGCGCGCTATCGGGCGCCACCCGCACGGCTCGCGAGCGACCTTCGGTCCCGTCGTGCCCGCGCGGCTCGCACCGTCCCGCGCTCGCTTCCGGCCGACTCGCGCCTACTCCTCTCGGTCAACGCCGTGATCGCCGGAGTCTAGCATGGGGTCCGATTCGTGCCCGGAGTCAATGTGAACATGCCCAAGTTGTTGAAGACACACTGTGGTCAACGTGGCACCGTGCTTTGCCGCCTGAGAACTTCCCGAGTGCGCGAGGCCGGCGCGATGTTGACGATCCCGTTCGTGGACATCTTCGGAGAACCCCGCACCTGCGCGGGGACGACGTGGGCATGCTGGCCTCCCCGAGGATGCTCGCCGGCAAGCCCCCGCGTGCGCGGGGACGACCGCCGCAGCACGCGGGCCCGGCGGGCGACCACCGGATAACCCCCGCGTGCGCGGGGACGACAACACGATCAACCTCCAGTGCAACGACGCGGACGGATAACCCCCGCGTGCGCGGGGACGACCCGATGCCGGCGGCGATCAGCGTCTTGCCGTTCGGATAACCCCCGCGTGCGCGGGGACGACTCGTCGCCCCAGTCGTCGGCCCGGCCGCTCGTCGGACAACCCCCGCGTGCGCGGGGACGACCAGTCCAGGAACGTCCAGAACGGGTTGCCGCCCGGATAACCCCCGCGTGCGCGGGGACGACGCGGGCTCCCCTCGGTCGATGACCTCCGACGCCGGATAACCCCCGCGTGCGCGGGGACGACGTCCATGGCGCCCCGTGTCGGGGCCTCTCGTGCGGATAACCCCCGCGTGCGCGGGGACGACCCGAGATAGGCGAGCATCGCCTCGAAGCCGCACGGATAACCCCCGCGTGCGCGGGGACGACTTGCCGCCGTCCAGGACCGTGGTGATGAACTCCGGATAACCCCCGCGTGCGCGGGGACGACGACGCGGCGTGCGTGCTGTTCGCGGCGCACAGCGGATAACCCCCGCGTGCGCGGGGACGACGGCCGGATCGTGGTGCCACCGAGCGCGGCCACCGGATAACCCCCGCGTGCGCGGGGACGACCGCTGGGTCACGGACGCATTCGGGGCTCATCGCGGATAACCCCCGCGTGCGCGGGGACGACTTCTCGGTGGACAGGCCCGTGATCGACGCGGTCGGATAACCCCCGCGTGCGCGGGGACGACATTTGGTTCCGGTTACATGGGCGGTCGGGACTCGGATAACCCCCGCGTGCGCGGGGACGACTTGGTCGCATCGTAGAAGCCCTTGGCGGTCACCGGATAACCCCCGCGTGCGCGGGGACGACGATGAGGTGTACCCGCACAAGCCGCGGGTGTCCGGATAACCCCCGCGTGCGCGGGGACGACCCGGCGAACAGGCTGCCGAACGCCGCGCGGTACGGATAACCCCCGCGTGCGCGGGGACGACCCGTTGGTGTCGGTGAGCGAGAGCCCGTAGGACGGATAACCCCCGCGTGCGCGGGGACGACTAGCGCCGGGTCACCGGCCTGTCCGCCATCGACGGATAACCCCCGCGTGCGCGGGGACGACCTGCTCGCCGACGTGGTCCCGATGGCCGAGGACGGATAACCCCCGCGTGCGCGGGGACGACTAGGGCGTCGCCGGGCCGCCTGCGGCCGGGCTCGGATAACCCCCGCGTGCGCGGGGACGACATCGGGCCGTCGGGGCAGCCGTCGAACCTGATCGGATAACCCCCGCGTGCGCGGGGACGACCAGGGGTTCGGGGCGGACGGGCACCTCCAGTTCGGATAACCCCCGCGTGCGCGAGGACGACGCAAGCCTCCTGACGCCGCAGGGCGCGCTGGCCGGATAACCCCCGCGTGCGCGGGGACGACGAGCACCGGGGCTCGTTCAACGCCTTCCGCACCGGATAACCCCCGCGTGCGCGGGGACGACACCAACATGACCCTGCGGGTCAACTCGAGCTACGGATAACCCCCGCGTGCGCGGGGACGACGCGAGCTCCTTGCGCTGCTCGGGCGTCAGGTGCGGATAACCCCCGCGTGCGCGGGGACGACGCCGGGAAGTTGGTGGTGTTGTTGGTCACCGACGGATAACCCCCGCGTGCGCGGGGACGACGCGGGTCGCGATCCCGACCGGCGTCCAGCTCTGGGATAACCCCCGCGTGCGCGGGGACGACGACACCAGCGCGGTGTGGTACGGCTCCTACAACGGATAACCCCCGCGTGCGCGGGGACGACTCGGCGCACTTGGCGATCTGGTTGCGCGGCATCGGATAACCCCCGCGTGCGCGGGGACGACAGGGGACCGATCGCCGGGAGGGAGCCGCCGTACGGATAACCCCCGCGTGCGCGGGGACGACAACGCGAAGTCTGCCAAGTCAATAACCCATCGCGGATAACCCCCGCGTGCGCGGGGACGACGGGCGCCCGTGGAAGGGCGTCAAGGGCGACTACGGATAACCCCCGCGTGCGCGGGGACGACCCGTCCACGAGGCCGACCGAGACGCTCGGCTCCGGATAACCCCCGCGTGCGCGGGGACGACTCCAGCCCGCGATGCTCCAGATGATGACGGGCCGGATAACCCCCGCGTGCGCGGGGACGACGGCCCGCGGGGGCCGATCCCGACGATCCGAGTCGGATAACCCCCGCGTGCGCGGGGACGACAGCAGCACCCCGGCGAGCGTGGACAGGTAGGACGGATAACCCCCGCGTGCGCGGGGACGACGCGATGTTCGGCAGCGCCGACCAGCTGAACGTCGGATAACCCCCGCGTGCGCGGGGACGACCCGCCCACCAGCGTCAGGATCGCCCCGGACTGCGGATAACCCCCGCGTGCGCGGGGACGACGCCATGCGGGCCGCAATGGGGACGGTGCCCGTCGGATAACCCCCGCGTGCGCGGGGACGACCACGGGGCTGGCTCCGTCGGTGCGATGCAGCTCGGATAACCCCCGCGTGCGCGGGGACGACCCGACGACCTGGTCGGCCGGGGTCGCGGCGCCCGGATAACCCCCGCGTGCGCGGGGACGACTCGGGACAGGTCACGTCGGGGTTAGGACCGCGCGGATAACCCCCGCGTGCGCGGGGACGACTGGTGGGTGGTCGCGATGAGCGAGGGCGCGATCGGATAACCCCCGCGTGCGCGGGGACGACCCGTACCCGACGTTGTCGAGCAGGAGGGTCTGCGGATAACCCCCGCGTGCGCGGGGACGACCCGATGATCGGGATCCGCCTCGAGCGGCCCTGCGGATAACCCCCGCGTGCGCGGGGACGACGTGTACGGCGCGATGGCCGTGGACCAGGCGCTCGGATAACCCCCGCGTGCGCGGGGACGACGGGCGGCACCCGACTTACCGTTACTAACGTTACGGATAACCCCCGCGTGCGCGGGGACGACGGCCACCGGATCACCGGGTCCGGCGTGGTGATCGGATAACCCCCGCGTGCGCGGGGACGACCTCCTCAGAGGGGATGTAGACCATTCGGCCTCCGGATAACCCCCGCGTGCGCGGGGACGACATCTCGATCCCGATGGCGCGGCGGCCGAGCGACGGATAACCCCCGCGTGCGCGGGGACGACACCATGTAGGCGAGGCTGCGGGTGCCTGTGTTCGGATAACCCCCGCGTGCGCGGGGACGACGGGTTGTCGGTGCCGATCGTGCCCGTGCCGCCCGGATAACCCCCGCGTGCGCGGGGACGACTTGGCCGCGAACGTCACGGCCGAGCCCGTCGCCGGATAACCCCCGCGTGCGCGGGGACGACATCGAGTCGGGCGAGGAGGCGGACCCGGCGTTCGGATAACCCCCGCGTGCGCGGGGACGACGTGTAGTAGCGGGCGGCCCGGCGGGGGTCGGCCGGATAACCCCCGCGTGCGCGGGGACGACACTTCAAATTGGAGACCCTTTGCCTCCGGTCCGAGCTCAGATCAGCGGATGCGAACGAGTGAGAGCCCGTCGAAGTCTACGATCTCGCGACTCGGGTCGCCCCAAATCCGGAACGCGAAACCCTGCTCGTTGTCCGTGCCGTAGACGAGCACGGCCGATCCATCCCCGGCATGGTGGCAGACGCGTTCCCATAGCTTCTCGCGCACTGCGGCGGTCACTCGGCCCAGGAACACGCCCGTACGAGGTTCGAGGAGCCAGCGGGTCAACTCTCCGCGCAGCGAAGCCGGCACTCGCTCGAGGATGAGCAACGTCACGGACGACCGTCCGGCTGATCTGCCTCGCCGTAGTTGGTCCCGCCGGCGACACTGGCTGCGCCCGGATCCCAGAGTCCACCTGGATATGCCACATCTTCGTCGAAGGCGGCCACATCGATGTCGGCCGCGGCTCCGAGCACGGCGTCAATGTCGGGCAGGATCAACTCCACGAGTCTCGAGGCGTGGAAGACGTCGCGACATCGTGTGCGAACCCGCCGCTCAAGATCGCCGCCCCCGGCGGCCACGGCCTCGAACGCGATGGGGATGGTCAGGTCGACCTTGTACAGGTCGGCGATGTCGTACACGAAGGACAACTGCTTGCCGGTATGGATGAAGCCGAGCCCAGGCGAGTAGCCGGCGCTGACGATCGCTGCCTGGACGACGCCGTAGAGGGCGCTGTTTGCTGCCGATAGGGCGCGGTTGACTGGATCCGCCGCGTCCCATCGATCACGCTGGTACGACCGCCCGGCCCATGGTAGGCCCGACTCCCGGCTCGCCCTGGCATAGGCCTCGCGCACTCGAACCCCCTCCATCCCGCGAACCTGCCGTAGCGTGAGGTCGTCGTCGACTGGCTCGGCGAACCGGATCGTGTACATCCGGCGCACGATTGCCATCCTCGCGGCCGGGTGCGACACAAGCGCCGCCTGACGCAGCAAGCGCCTCGCGCTCCTCGTTTCGCCCATGCCCTGGGCATAGAACCTGACGCCGGCTTCGCCGGTCCACATGACCAAGCAGCCCGTCTCGGCCAGCGCCCGGATCGCGGCGTGCGTGACTGTCGTCCCAGGGCCGAGCATTAGCGTCCCGAGGCTCGCACAGGGGATCGGCACCCTTCCCGAGGCTTCGAATGCGGCAACGGATCGGCCATCCTGCTCGATCTTCGCGTGCTCCAAGTAGAGGAACGTCCAGCTGTCACGGGTTCGCGGAAGCAGGTGCAGATCTCGAAGCGGCCCAATCGGCGACATCTCCCCTCCGGTCCCGCCAGGATCAAGGTCGGCGCAGCTCTTCGTCAGTCGGAAGAGGAGCAAGCGTCAAAAGTCCGCAACCATACGCCTTGGCCGGCCCCACGCCGTTCAGAAGTGCGTCGCGCAGGAGATGGGCGTTGACCACACGCGCCCGACCCTCGAACGTGACTGTCGCGATCTGGACTCGCCGGCCCGGACCGGTACGAGCGGACTTCCGGAAATCGAGGCGCTCGCGGTTGCATTCCCGCAGGTCGAGCGCCCCAGCCTGTGAGGATCCGGCGATCTCAAGGCCCCACCGGCCTGCGCGTTCGATGAGCCAGCCCGTCTGGTGCGCAAGGGTTCGATGAGGCACTCGGAACCCTCGATGTCGGCCGGCCGCGGACTCGAGCGCTCGCCGTTGCGAGGCGCTGGGCGCAAGAGGCTCCATCACGGACTGCACAGGATTGACCCGGACCTTGAATACGTACTGCTGCCCCTCCGCGAGCCGCCCGAGAAGCGGCTGGTAGTCGGCCGTCTCTGCGAGGCCGTCATCGGACCCTGGGAACCCAGCCTCCTCTACGATGTGCGTGAGCGACGGCCGGGGCTCGCTCACGATGAGCAGTTCGACGCGATGCCTGACCTCGCTCGCTGCCTGCCAGTCAGGTTCGAGCCTCCAGAGCACTCGCGGCCCGGCAGGCGATGGAAACGCCGCAAGGACAGCGGCGTGTACCACCTGTGGATTGCTCAAGTACACGCGCGCCTTGGCGCGCCTTGGGTTCAGCCAGACTCGAGACAGGTAGGGCATCGGTCACCCCCCAAGCAGCGCAAAGGGATCATGTGGCGTGGAAGACCCACGAGCGGCGCCAGTTGATGGACAACCAGTCGGTATCTCCACCCAACCTCGCGTCACGCGCCTGATCCCAAGTCGCCTGGTCAGAGGGTCGAACGAGATCGGAAGGTCCTCGAGCAGCTCGGCTCGCCCATCGTCAGCGGCAGCATCGAACACGGTTGCCAGCCGCACGACCGTGCCCAACGGCCGGCGGGCCACTACCTGGTCTCGCCGGAACGGCGACAGCTGCCATGGCAGCGCCGAGAGCACGACGTCAATGTCCTCGTCGAGCACCTCGCGCCCGCCGTCGCGTATCAGGAGCGGCTGGGCAGGAGGACACGAACGCCGCCCGAGGGCCAATGGGAACGCGGGGTGAAGGAGTGCGTCAGCAAGACCCCCGATGACATCACGCCGCCCGCGCACGGCGGCTACGAAGACCGCATCCTGCAGGTAGAAACGCTCGGTGAGGTGGGTCCTCTTGGTCGCCGACTTCTGGATTCCGCTTGGATACACCGCGGCAGAGAGCAGTGGCACCTCTCGGTAGTCACTCACGGTGTGGTAGTCGCGCAGGAGCGCCCCAGGATCATCGACGCGAACGCCGAGCCGTAGTTCGACGAGATCATCGATCGGATCGACGCGACGCCTACCCTGAGCGGCAGCGAGCAATCCGACAATCCCCGACTTGGTGGGCGCCAGGCCGGTGTCCCTGCGGTTGAATTGGCTGCGGATCCCCCAGGACTGCAGTGGGCCCGCGAGTCGAAGCGCGATCGTCGCGTACCCGTTCATTCGGATGCGACCTGTGCGCGCCCCAGGAGTGAGGAGCCAAGTCGCCCAAGCATGTCGTCGAAGGTCAGGGCATCCCCGAACGCGGCCCGGACATCAGCGCTGCTCGTCCGCCCAGGGTCATATGTCGCGGCGACAAGTCGGGGCTCGTCTGCCCACATGGCCGTCGCCGCGCGAAATTCGCTGGCGAGCCGACCTACCGAAGCCGATTCAATGCCGTCCGAGGCCTCCACGGGTCGCTCAAACGCCGTGACTAGGTTGACCGGCTGATCGTCGCGCACTACCACAAGCACAAGCGAGGGGCGAGTCCGGTGTGCGAACGAGTTCTGGTAGCCGCCTGGGATGGACTTCGCAAACGCCTCCACAAAGCCGAGCGTTCCCGCCACTGCCCCAGAGGTGTCCTCGAGCGTCTCCGCCAGTTGATGGACGGCTACGGTCGCGTACCGGTAGAGCGTCGCGGAGTTGAACTCGATCGTGCCGATCATGCCGGCACCAGTCTCCTCGGCAGGGTTCGTGTCATCGACCGCGGTGAAGTAGTCGAACTGCAGGTCGACGGCGTGCGTACTCACCGCATGAGCGACTTGGGTAGAGGCGTCCACGTTGAGGTCCGCGAGATCCGCGACCATTCTCCCGAACAGTGCGACATCCAGAGAGTGCCCGGCGCGCAGGATCGGCTTGATGTCGACCTTCGCGGCTTCCGTCTTGAGCCCTTTGGCGTCCAGCGTTCCAAGCCTCGTCGCCACCGCTCCGACGGCGGCCGCGATGCGGTCAACCTGACTTTCGCCTACGAAGAGCAAGTAGCTGGTGTGGTTCTTATCCTTCTTGTCCATCGTGATCCCGGTGGCTTCGACCACTGCCGTGGCGACGCGGAGGGCCACCTCAGGGTCAATGGCCTGCTCTCGGACGAGGCGCTGAGCGACGAGGTCCGCAAGCCGCTTGGTACGGACGCCGAGCGACTCTCCCGGCATCGCATCCGAGAGGGCGAGCCGAGTCGCGCGCTTCCAAGCTTGCGATGAGACGCGTGCGCGGCGCGTCCCCCCGTAGATGGCCTGCTTGGGACTGCCGGTGTCGTCTCGGTTGATGTTGGCCGGCGGCACGGACTGGATGACGTGGACGTCCACGAAGGTGCGCGGATACCTGCTAATCGGCACGGTGATGATCCCCTCCTGAGTTGTCCGGGTTTGCGGGCTTGCCAGCTTGCTGACCGTCTTGCGGCGCTCCCCAGCTGAAGTAGTCCCGTCCCCACCGTCGCCTGACTCTGGCGGCACGGTCTGGGATCGACCACAAGACGAGATCCCGGAACAGTTCGGTGTAATCGAACCCCAGCGCTTCGCCCCGAAGGAGTCCCACGAGCGACCGGAGGTGCCAGGCAACGGCGTCGACCGTCGGCGCAGTCGCGGCGGCGCTTACCCTTCCGTCGATCGCCTCGCCCCGCTCGCGGTAGGCATCGGACCATCGGAGGCGATGCAGGGCGCTCGCCACCGAGTGCCCCGGCTCATGGACAAGGCGGTCGTGCTTCGACTGCTGATGAAACCCGAAGAGAACGAGCGCGTGGTGCTCGGCGACGAGCGCGGCCGACGGTGCTGCCGTCCCGGAATCTTCGACCGAGTAGAACCGCCACATCGCGGGCACAGAGCCCGCGGGCCGGCCAGCTCCCGACCGGAGCGCGGCAAGGTCCTCCCCCGGTGGATCGCCACCTTCGCGCATCACCCGTTCCCAGTAGTGGGAAGACTGCGTCTTGGGCTCCGCCATCACTTCGCACCCCCTGCTGCGAGCTGGGCCTTCTCTCTGTGCCCGAGCGTCTGGTGCACCTTCCGCCTGTACTGCATCTCGGCCGTCGCGGCGCGGTGCCACCACTCAGCGTTCCCCTTCGCGGCATCCGGCTTAGCGCGCTCATCACGCCTCCCGCGAAAGGCGCTCGGACTCACGGCCGCCAGCATTGGCTCTGCAACCTCAAAAGCGATGCTTTCGGCGGTGGCCATCCATTGGTCTAGCGCCTCCATGTACGACAATGGGCTCGCCTGAAGCCGGGCCAGGAACTCACGGACTGCGGGATCCAGGCGACCGAGGAGACTCTCTGCCGAGCCGAACTCCGGCTGCGATGCGCCGGACGCTCGACGCAGGTCCGCCGCCAGCTGCCCGATGGCCATCCGAAGCCCGTCGCTCATGCGCGCCACCTTGACGATCGCATCACGCAGCGCCGGATCCGGGGTCAGCGCCGCCATCGGGAGCGGCACGGAGTCAACGATCACGTTCTCGATGACTGCCTGCTGATTGCCGTACTCGACCCCGATGGCGAGCACCTGTATGGGAAGGCCCTCTGGAAGGCGACCCTCGGCCACCAGGTCCGCGAGCTGCAGGATGAGGGAGGAGGTAACAGTCTCTCCGGGGCCCGGCATTCGCCCGGCAGCGTCAAGGGCGAGCAGCCCGGGCAGCCCTTGCCACAGGGCCCGGTCCGATCGATGTCGCTGCGGCCGTCGCTTGACCTGACCGTCGGAAGCGTCGACGTCGACCCGCCGCATGCAGTGCGGCTCGACGTCGCTCGGCCAAAGCGAAAGGCGGTCTCCTGCCGTGAGTACGACACGGGTTATCTCCCCTTCGGCATCGTCAGGCTGGACAAGCCTGATTCTGCGGCTTTGCCAGGTCCAGAGATCGAGCAGACCCCTCGCAGGACGGGTTTCCCACCCCGGCCCAACATGCTCGGGCCGCCGCCAGACCGGACTGTCATCCCGGGCCAGGAGCCCCGCCCGGACTGGGAGGTTCAGCATGAGCGTGGCGAACAGCGTGTCGGCCCATGGAATGAGGAGGCCCAGACGACCGGCGCAGCCCACGGGATTGCCCATCGTCTTGCCATGTGCGCTCAGTGGATCGCCGACCGCGCCGGTCTTGATCCCGGACGTGTCCCAGCACTGCGTTGCGAGCATCGCGAGCGCCGCTTCCCCCGCGCTGAGTCCGAGGTTGTCCGCCTCGGTTCGGGCACTGAAGAGCGGGACGTTGTTGCCGCTTGCGATCGCCGGGATTAGCAGGGATACGGGGCGTGTCTCGTGGTTCAATGCCTCGAGTCCGGCAACCTGACCGAAGGGATGCTCCGGATGGAACAGGTCGAACCGATCGTGGTGCTCATCCAGGTAGGCGGAGGTTGCCGCCGAGTCGAGCCGCCCCAGCTCGAACCGATCCGCCCACTCCGCATAGTCCCTCGGGAGTCCGCAGGCATCCACCACGACCGGCAGCACCACTTGACGCAGGAGCGCCGCAAGCTGGAGCGGATCAACAAGAGCGAGTTGGCATTCGTGCGCCCGCTCCATCGCCTCGCGCAGGCCAACCTGCTCTGGCCCTCGCGTTGAAATGATCGAAATCCAGGGCCTGTCAATCAGATTGTAGATCACCATGGCGCCACGTCTAAGTGAAGTACCGTAATCTGTGCCGCGGGGTACACTATAGTCTCTCCGTCAAGTGCTCACCGATAGTCCTCGCGACGCGAGGGTTGCCCTTGAAGAACCGTGGCGTACTTGTGGTCCCCGCGTCAGCGGGGCGCGCCTCTCCGTTAGGCGCGAGCGAGCGCAGGGGTTGTGCATCACTCGAGCACCAAACCGAGCAGATGGTCATACCGCACGACTTGTCCGGCGATGCTGGCGCGGCCGTCCTCGCCAAGGGCGAGGGGATGGTAGAGCCCCAACAGCGGGTGTCGGCCCCACGGTTCAGGTCCGGCGACGTCGCGGCCAGCGCGCCTCATTCGGGCCGGCAGGCGCACAAGAGACGCGAGCGCCTCGTCGACGCCAGCCTCGTCGTCCACGAACTTCCCGTCCACGACGAGGGGGCGGCCGCCGAGCGTGGCCAGATCACCGCCGTCGCGAGTCCGAACCAGGACAACCTCAGCCGCCTGCTGCCCCTCACGGACCACGCCTGCTGACGCCTCTTCATCGGCCAACTCGTAGCCCAGATTGTGAAGGCCCGCGAGCGTCCGGGCCGCGAACGACCCCCGGACGCTCAGCAGGCCCCGCTCAGCGTCCGCCACAAGGCCCCGCAAATACCGCTGCTCCTCGAGCTCAGCGAGCTCCGCCGCAGCGCTCCAGCCCGAGGGAACAAGCACCTCGTCACCATAGACGGCTGCGACCAGCCGCGGTACTTCGTCGGGGATCAGCCAGCCGCGATCCAAAGCCGGCTCGACGAGCGCAGCCGTCCTCAGAAGGCGGTGGTCCCTGTAGATCGCCCTGCTGCCCAAGGCGAACCTCGGCGCCGACCCAGCCGGCCGTTCCCACCCGCACACCAGCACACGTGGTTCGCGGAGCCTGGGTGGTCGCCATGACCGCTCGTGTCGGTGGAGCCGCCCGATGCGTTGCAGCAACAGATCGACGGGAGCGAGATCGGTGACCAGCAAGTCAGCGTCCACGTCAAACGACTGCTCGGCGACCTGCGTGGCCACGAGTATGTGCCGGTGCGGGCGGCGATCCGTGCCGCGTCCCAGGAGGGCGAGCTCGCGCTCCGTACGAGAGGCTCGTTCGCCCACGATCAGCCGGCCATGGAGCAGTGCGACGTCGTCGCCGAACCGCTCCCGGAGCGTCGAGAAGGTCCGCTGCGCCAAGCTCACGGTGTTGCGGATTACAACGGCGCAACCACCTTCCTCGAGGGAGTCGCCCAGAACCGCGGCGATCGCTGTTCCATCCTCGTCGAGGGGCTCGATGGATTCGATCCGGACGAGCCGGGAGGGGCGCCATGCCGAGCTGCGCGCCAGTCGCGACCACGGCCGGCCCCCGGCGACGCCGACCGCACGCACGCTTGGATAGGAGGCCTCGTCCATCGCGCCGACCGCCGCCTCGGCGTCAAGGTCCGGGTCGCGCCGACCGGCAGCCTGGAAGGCGCCCTCAAGGTATGCCCTTGCCAGCGCCTTCCGCATGGCCGGCGGGAGAGTGGCAGTAAGCAGGATCACGGGCGCCTGCGCAGACCCGAGCCAGCGCAATGCCTCGAACAAGTACTGGGCCATGTACACGCTGGCTGCGTGCACCTCGTCGAGGACAACCACCTTTGTGGCGAGCCCTGCGTGGCGCAGCATGGCGAACGGAGTCCGGGTCGCGGCAAGCAGAAGGTTGTCGATGGTGCCGACCGCGATCGGTGTCAGGAGGCCCCGCTTCGGACCAAGAAACCACTCCGCGGCGTTTGCGTGCTCGGGCAGGTGCGAGCCTTCTTCGTGAGGCGACGACTCGTCGTCTATCGGCCCGAGGTGAAGTCGAGCGACAATCGCGCGCCATTGCGGGTTAAACATCCGCTTCCCGTGCAGCAAGGCGACGTTGGAATCGATCGCAGCACTTGCGGCCCACGAGAGCACCCGCTCAAACATGGGGTCGCTGGTCGCCTGCGTCGGCATACCAACGAACAAGCCATGCATCCCGAAGCGAGCAGCGAGTACCTCCGCGGCCCCCAAAGCCGCCTCGGTCTTGCCCTCCCCCATCGGGGCCTCGATGACCAGCAATCCGGATCCGGGTACGTCTGATGCGAGCCCGACTGTCGCCTGCTGAACCGGGCGTGGCTGCACGCCGAAGCGGTCCGCCACGAGGTCGACTCCATTGGCGGGCCGTGCCGCCCAGCCGTTGCCCAAAGAGAGCGCACGCCAGGCGCGCGGCGCGCGGCGACGGGCCAGTTCCATGCCAACCTGCATGGGATTCGACACGGGAGGGAAGACGATCTCGTTGCTGGCGAGCCAGTCGGCCATGATCAGGAGCCCTGCGAACGTCAACTGGTCGCCGCGGCTCGGTGTGCCCGTGGGAGCAGCATCCCCAACCGAGGCGAAACCAGCCGCCCCGGCAACGAGCTCGACGAGTCGGGTTTGAGCCGCGTCCCACTCCCGGGTCCGACCATGATCGTCGGTGTCGGAGGGGGGCTTGACGAGGGCGACTGGCGGGACGCGGCCGTGATGCCCCGCCAAGATCGGCCATGTCCAGTCGACGGCGTCCCGTCTCCAGCCGGCTTCTCCCGCAACCTTCCGAAGAATGGCGGCGCTTGCACGGGAGTGATGCCAGGCGGAGTTCGAGGCGCTGATGCGGCCCCACGTCAACCCGGATGCCTGCACCGCGCTCCCCAAGGCCGGAATTCGACCCTGAAACAGGGGTGTGGCCTTCCCGACGTCGTGCACGCCGCACAGGAAGGCGAAGAGCTCGCGACCTCGGCCGTCCGCAATTCCGTCCATCCGACCACGAAGCCCAGTTGGGGCGAATTGGTCCCAAACGACCTCGCCCATCGCGGTCGTGTCGTACAGGTGCTGGAGGAGCAGGTGCGCTCCCCTGCCGCCACCCGGCGACTTGCCCCACAGCGTGAGTAGACCCGGCTCGGAAGCCGCGAGTTCAGCGGACGATTGCGACAAGAGGGCACCCCCGGGTTTCGAGCCACCAACGGGCAGCCTCGAAGCCAACCAGAATGGTCCCACACTTGCAGGAGCCAATGACAGCTTGTCTGTCACAGCCTCCGATCGGGCTTGCCTGGCGTCTCGTGCGGGCCGCGCCGCAAAAGGCGCCTGTTCATCGCCGGGCGACGCGGTCGGGCATCTTCGTCGGCGCCTTCCGGCGTCAGTCGCCCGGGTCAAGAGGACCTCACACCCGCCACCGCTTCCTGACCGGACGTCTGGGCGGGAACAGCGCGGGCTACCTCGCGCCGGGGACCTCCGCACCCGTCGCCTCGACGCCGGACGGAACCAGGCCCTCCGCCGCCCGCTCCGCCGTCGTGCCGCCCTGCGCCGCGTCGCCGGTCGCGCCGTCGTCCGTGCTGGAGCGCAGCGTCAGCTCCTGCTCAGCCGCGCGCAGCCAGTCCACCGCGCCCAGGACGAGCGGCACCGCGCCCGCGATGAGGAACCACGGCCCGAACGCCCCGGCCAGGGCCACCGTGGCGATCCCGAAGCCGACCGCCAGCGGGGCACCGCTCCGGGTCGGCACGGGCCCGGATTCGTCCGCGAAGGGCGCCTCGGTCGTGGCGGTCCCCCCTTCCGAGCCTGTCCCGGGATGCTCCTGCCGGACGCCGCGCCGGAGGACCACGAACGCGGCCCCGGTGGCCAGGCCGAACCCGATCAAGAGCATGGTCCCGGCGGGCTCGTGGCTGAGGAACCAGTAGGCCCCGCCCACGAGGAGGGCATAGACCGCGAGACGGCCGAAGTAGCGGACCTCTTCCATCAGCCGGCACTTGCCTCGGGCGTGGTGGCCTGGGCGCCACCGTGGCCGCCACCAGACCCGTCCTCGCCCCCCGCGCTCGACTCGCCGGCCCGTCGCGCGGCTTCGGCCTCGGCGGCCATCCGGGCGTCGAACACCGGCCGGAACGAGCGGATCGGAGGCAGGCGGTCGAAGTTGTGGTGGGGCGGCGGTGACGACGTGGCCCACTCGAGCGAGTTCCCGCCCCACGGGTCGGCGGGCTGGTCCGGCGGCCGGCGCAGGGCCCGCCAGATCGCGAACAGGAACGGCAGCATCCCGATGGCGAGGATGATCGCGCCGACGGTGGAGATGAAGTTGAGCGTGTCCCACCCGCGGTCGGGCGGGTAGTCGGCGATCCGCCGGGGCATGCCCTCGGCGCCGAGGATGTACTGGGGGATGAAGGTGACCGCGAAGCCGACCATCCACATCAGCCAGTGCACCCGGCCGAGCCGCTCGTCGAGCATCCGCCCGGTGAACTTGGGGAACCAGAAGTAGACCCCCGCGAACCCGGCGAACATCGTCCCGCCGATGAGCACGTTGTGCAGGTGGGCGACGACGAAGTAGGTGTCCTGCGCCTGGTAGTCGATGGGCGGCGACGCGAGCATCACGCCCGTGATCCCGCCGATCGTGAACACGTACAGCAGGCCGATGCACCACAGCATCGGCATGGTGAACCGCAGGCTGCCGCCCCACATCGTGGCGGTCCAGTTGAAGATCTTTATCCCGGTCGGCACGGCGATCAGCAGCGACAGGAACGAGAAGAACGGCAGGTCCACCTGCCCGGTGGTGAACATGTGGTGCGCCCACACGCCCATGGACAGCCCGGCGATCACGATCGTCGCCAGCACCATGAACCGATAGCCGAACAGCGGCTTGCTCGAGAAGACCGGCACCACCTCGCTGACGATGCCGAAGTACGGCAGGACGAGGATGTAGACCTCCGGGTGGCCGAAGAACCAGAACAGGTGCTGCCACAGCACCGGGTCGCCGCCCCGGGTGGGGTCGAAGAAGCCCCCGCCGAAGTGGCGGTCGATGTACAGCGCGGCCAGCGCAGCGGTGATCGACGGGAAGGCGAACAGGATCAGGGTCGAGGTCACCAGGATCGTCCAGGTGAACATCGGCATGCGCAGCATGTTCATGCCGGGGGCCCGGCGGGCGTAGATCGTGACCATGAAGTTGAGGGCGCCCAGGATCCCGGACACGCCCACCAGGGCCACCCCCACGATCCACAGGTCCATCCCGGCGCCGGGCGAGAACGTCGCGCCCGACAGCGGCGGGTAGGCCGTCCAGCCCGCCGCCGCGGCGCCGCCGGTGGTGAGGAACCCGGACATGACGATCAGCCCGCCGAACAGGAACAGCCAGTACGAGAGGGCGTTGAGCCGCGGGAACGCCATGTCGGCGGCGCCGATCTGGAGGGGGATGAGCGCGTTCGCGAAGCCGATGGCGAGGGGGCCCGCGAAGAACAGCAGCATCAGCGTGCCGTGGACGGTGAACAGCTGGTCGTAGGTCGAGGCGTCCACGAACTGCTGGCCCGGCGCCGCGAGCTCGAGCCGGATGAGCTCGGCGATCGCCCCGCCGATCAGCGCGAAGCCGAGCGCGGTGGCGACGTAGAGCATGCCGATCCGCTTGTGGTCGGTGGTCGTGAGCCAGTCGAGCAGCGAGGTGCGCGGAGCGGCGGAGGCGACGGCCCCGAGCGCGCTCACGGGACGGCGCTCGCGCTCGGGGCCAGGCTGGCGCCCCCGACCTGGCTCGCAAGCCAGGCCTGGTACGTCGCCATGTCGACCGCCCTGACCGAGAACAGCATGGCGTCGTGGCCCACGCCGCAGAACTCCGCACAGGAGCCCGGGTAGACCCCGGGCGCGGTGATCTGGATGTCGAAGGTCGTGACGTGCCCGGGGATCGCGTCGCGCTTGAACAGGAACGCAGGCAGGAACATCGCGTGGTTCACGTCGAGGGACTCCAGGGTGACGTGGACGGGTGTGTTGACGGGCAGGACGATCTGGAGCGGCTTCTCGGTGGTCCCGGTGTTGGTCACGTTGGCGTCCGTGTAGACCACCTGCCACTGCCAGCGGAAGGCGACCACGCGGATGTTCACCCCGCCCGGCTGAACGGCGTCCAGCGACCCGAGGGTGAGGACGGTCAACACGAACAGGGCGAGCACCGTGGCCAGCGGGATCGCCGTCCAGATCGCCTCGATCCGGACGTCGCCCATGTGCTGCACGGGCAGCCTGCCGTCGCGCCGCCGGTACCGCAGCACCGACCAGGTGACCAGCGACCAGACGATCCCGGCCACCACGATGCCGGCGACGAGGAACACGTCGTACAAACCCGAGATGTCCTTGCCCTGCACCGTCGCGCCCGCGGGCATGCAGCCGGCGACTCCCGAGGCCACGACGCCGAGGAGGGCGGCCGCCCGCCACCCTCGGCCCAGCCGCCTCACGGCTCCTGCTCCGCGTCGCGGAAGCCGCCGCCCGGGCCCCGAACCAGCAGGACGGCCGGGGGTTCCGGCTTCGTCCCCGTGCGCGCCCGCCGCTCGTGGCCGTCGCGGACGTCGCGCGCCATCCGGTACACGACCAGCCATGTCACGACCGGCGCGAGGACCAGGAGGAAGCGGAAGATCATCGTCACCGTCTCGACCGGCAGGTCGAGCATGACGGCCAGCACGTCGTTGCCGCCGGCCAGCGTCAGGACGAGGAACACCGCAACGCCGGCCGCGCCAGTCGCGGTCCGGATCGGCGTCCGCCAGGGGGGGTCGAGCAGGTTGTGCTCGGCGTGGTCGTGGGTCAGCCGCGCCTCGAGGAACGGCCACAGCGCGAGCGCCCCGACCAGGATCCCCGGGATGAGGACTCCGGGGACGAACGGAGAGGGGATGGTCACGCCCAGGATCGTCGGCTCGATCGGCAGCCCGAGCCGCAGCGCGCCCTCGAGCCAGCCCACGTACCAGTCGGGCTGGGCGGGCACGGTGGCCACGTACGGGACGTAGGGCCCGTACAGCCAGACGGGGTTGATCTGGATGAGCCCCGCCACGAGCGTGATCACCGCAGCGGTGAGGAAGAACAGCCCGGTCGACCGGAAGACCTGTCCCGGCCAGAACGGCAGCCCCACCACGTTGTCCTCGCGGGCGCCGTGGCCCCGGTACTGGGTGTGCTTCTGCAACCACAGGATCGCCAGGTGGGTCGCGACGCCGCCGATGAGCAGGCCCGGCAGCAGCATCACGTGGAACACGAACAGCCGGCTCAGGATCCCCACCGTGGGGAACTCGCCCCCGAAGAACAGCGAGGCGAGCCAGGGCCCGATGAACGGCACGGAGAGCATGACCGAGTCGATGATCCGCAGGCCGGTGCCCGACAGGAGGTCGTCGGGGAGCGAGTAGCCCGTGATCCCCTCGCCGAGCGCCATCAGGAGCAGGCCGATGCCGACCAGGTAGTTGACCTCACGCGGCTTGCGGAAGGCGCCGGTGAAGAACACGCGGGCGAGGTGGACGGCGATGGCGCCGAAGAACACCAGGGCCGTCCAGTGGTGGACCTGGCGCATCAGGAGCCCGGCCTCGACCTCGAAGGAGAGCCGCATGACCGATGCGTAGGCGGCCGACACCGACGCGCCCTGGAGGATCGTGTACGGGCCCTGGTACGTCACCTGGCGCCCGTCGGGCGTGTAGAACAGCGTCAGGTACGTGCCAGTGGCCACCAGGATGATGAACGCGAACAGGGCGATCTCGCCCAGCAGGAAGCTCCAGTGGTCGGGGAACACCTTGCGCATCGCGACCCGCACGGTGGAGGCCAGCCCGAGCCGGGTGTCGAACCAGCCCAGAACGCGCTCGAGCTCCGTCCGCCGCTCGGGCAGGTCGGACGCGGGGCCCTCGGCGGGCATTGCGGCGTCGCCGGGCCGTGCGCCGTCCACCGGCCGCTCGCCCTCAGCCATCGTGCATGTTCCAGAAGCCAGGGCCCACGGTGTCTGTGAAGTCGCCCAGCGCCACGATGGTCCCGTCAGCCTCGATCCGGATGGGGAGTTGCGGGAGGGGCCTCGACGCCGGGCCGAAGACCGGCTGCGCCCCGTCAAGCACGTCGAAGGTGGACTGGTGGCACGGGCAGATCAACCGGTGCTCGACGCTGCGGTACAGGCCAACCGGGCATCCCGCGTGGGTGCACAGCTTCGAGTACGCCACGTAGCCGTCCGGCGCCCAGGCCATGCGGTCGGCCGCCAGGCGCAGCAGCCCTGGACCCACGCGGATGAGGAGCGTCTGCCCGTCCGCCGAACCCGGGACGCCCTCGGGGAAGCCGGTGACGATGCCCCCGACCGGCACGTCGCTCGCCTTGATCGGCTGCCCGTCGAGGCCCACCATCCGCAAGCCGCGGCGCCACGGGGTCTGGAACAGGCTGCGGCCCGGAGCGGGGCCGAGCGACAGAACCGGGATGGCGAGGGCAGCCGCCAGGCCCGCGAAGGCGCCGCCCAGGGCGCGGATCAGCAGCGACCGCCGGGTGATCGCGCGCTCCTCGGCAACGATGTCGCGCACGGCGGTGCTGGCCGGGTCGGCGGCGGGGTGCCGTGGCTCCACGTGGAGATCGTTGGGCAGCAGGCGCTGCGACCAGACGATGATCCCGGCCCCGATCCCGCCCAGGCTGATCGCCAGCAGGACCGCCTCGACCTGCGTCTGGCCGCCGGCCAGGTAGACGCCGAGCAGCGCGAAGCCCGAGACCATCGAGACGCCGAAACTGAGCGCGATGCGGCGCTCTGCTCGCCGGGTGTCGGGGCTGGGATGATTCACCCGCGACCGCCTGTCGGATCGCCCTGGTCGTCTGCGGGATCACTCGCCGTCCCCGCGCCCGTTCGGTGGGGATCACCGGCCGCCTCCTCGGCGAGGGGATCGCCCGCCGTGTCTCGCCGAACACCCACCCACCGAGCAACCAGGAGAAGCCCGAGCAGCGTCACGCCCGCGATGAAGCCCTCGGTGACGGGCCCGACCTCGGGAGAGGTGGCGCCGCCCGGGTGGGGCGCGTCCCGCAGGAAGGCCACGTAGGCCGCGAGGCTGTCGAGCTGGTCCGGGCTGAACGAGAAGCGCGGCATGGGGGCGGGGCCGGTGATCACGGCCTCCCCCACCGTCGTGGCGTCGGCCTTGTTCAGCGCCGGTGCCACGAAGCCGCCGCCCACGGCGCCCCCGCCACCGGCGGGCCCGTGGCAGGCAGCGCAGTTGGCGGTGAACAGATCCCATCCCGCCCTGACGTCGGCGCCTGAGGTGACCACGTTCGGGATCGCGGGGCCATTCCCCAACGACGCCACGTACGCGACGAGCGCCTGTCGGTCGGCATTGGAGAAGTACGGGGTGCCCCGCTGGGCCGGGGCACCCGGGTTGGCGAGCGGCATGCGTCCGGTGCGGAGCATGAAGTCTGCGAGCGCCGCGCCGGCGTTGCGGATGTCGGGCCCGTTGGCCGTCCCCGCGCCCTGGACGCCGTGGCAGGCGGCACAGCTGGTGAGGAAGAGATCCGCGCCGCGGCCCGCCTCGGTGACCGCCTGCCCGTCCACATGGCCGAGGGGTGTGGTCGCCGCGCTGACGACGCCCGCCACGGCGCCGAGTGCCAGCCCGCCGACAAGCAGGAGGGCCCCGTAGACGGCGAGGAGCCGGCGGACGGGTGCCGCCCGGCGCTGGGCAGGCGCGGACGCCGGGGCTGGAGCGTTGCCGGTGGAGGACGCGGGCAATCGGTCGTGCATGTCGGGGTCTGTCTGTGATGCTAAGCGAAACACGCGAACTCGTCCTGCGGAGGCTGGCCCCAGTGATCGCAAACGCCCACCATCTCTTGGCGCCGCTCGTCGCCGCGTCTGCCCTGGTGCTCCTCGTGGTCGTGTTCTCCGGCGCCGCCCGACACCGTCCCGTCCGGTTCGCCTCGGACCGCGTGATCCTCCTGGCGCTCGCGCTCGTCGGGCTCGGCATCGTCAGCGGGCTCGTCGTGTTCCTGACCGGTGGCGCCCCCTCGGACCCGCTCCACTTCGTCTACGCGATCGTCGCGCTGGCGGTCCTTCCGGTGGCCAGATTCTGGGATCGGTTTGCCCGCCACCGTGCCCTCGCGCTCGGCATCGGCGCCGTCGTGCTCGCGGCCCTGATGCTGCGCCTGTTCCAGACCGGCTGAGAGGGCTCGACCGACAAGGCGGGCGGCACCGCCGCTCGCGGACCGCCGCCCTCACGGGACCGGTCGGCTGGGCTCCATCCACGCCAGGAGCACCCCGCCAGATCCTCCCGCATCGGCGGAAGCATCGAGCGCCGCAGCCTGCCCGGCTTGGGCGCAATCCCGGGCGAGCGCGCTCGAGCAGTCCCGCGGAACGCCGCGGGCGCCGGTCAGGCGGATTCGCCCTGCTCCGCGAGCCACGCGGCGTAGTTGGTCTCGTCCACGCCCTTGTCCACGTCCGACTTGGTCAGCAGGAGCGGGGCGCGGCCGTCGCGGATCGTCTCCTCGGTGATGATGCAGCGGCGGACATCGGTCCGCTCGGGGATGTCGAACATCACCTCGAGCAGCGACTCCTCGACAATCGAGCGCAGCGCCCGCGCGCCGGTCTTGCGGTCGAGCGCCACCTCCGCAGCGGCCTGGAGCGCCCCCTCGGTGAACACCAGCTCCACCTTGTCGAGCTGGAGGAACTTCTGGAACTGCCGGGTGACGGCGTTCTTGGGCTCCACCAGGACGCGGACGAGGTCCTCCACGGTGAGCGGGGACAGCGTGACGATGACCGGCAGCCGGCCGATGAACTCCGGGATCAGCCCGAACTTGAGCAGGTCCTCGGGCATCAGCCTCTCGATGATCTTCGCCCGGTCCGCGCGCGAGATCGTCCCCTCCGAGCCGAACCCGATCGAGCGCTTCCCCACCCGCTCCTCGACGATCTTCTCCAGCCCGTCGAAGGCCCCGCCGCAGATGAACAGGATGTTCGTGGTGTCGATCTGGATGAAGTCCTGGTGCGGGTGCTTGCGGCCGCCCTGCGGCGGCACGTTCGCCACCGTGCCCTCGAGGATCTTGAGCAGCGCCTGCTGGACGCCCTCGCCCGACACGTCGCGGGTGATGGACGGGTTGTCGGCCTTGCGCGCGATCTTGTCGATCTCGTCGATGTAGATGATCCCGCGCTGCGCCCGGGCCACGTCGAAGTCGGCCGCCTGGATCAGGCGCAGCAGGATGTTCTCGACGTCCTCGCCGACGTACCCGGCCTCGGTCAGGCTGGTCGCGTCGGCGATGCAGAACGGGACGTCCAGGATGCGGGCGAGCGTCTGCGCCAGCAGCGTCTTGCCCGACCCCGTGGGGCCCACCAGCAGGACGTTGGACTTCTGGAGCTCGACGTCGTCGACCGAGTTGCCCGCGTTGATCCGCTTGTAGTGGTTGTAGACGGCGACCGAGAGGACCTTCTTCGCCTTCTCCTGCGAGATGACGTACTGGTCCAGGCTCATCGTGATCTGGCGGGGGTTCGGGAGCTTCGGCTGGGTGGTGCGCTGCTTGGGCGCCTCCAGCATCTCCTCCTCGATGATCTCCTGGCACAGGTTGATGCACTCGTCGCAGATGTAGACGCCCTGCCCTGCGATGAGCTTTCGCACCTGCTCCTGGCTCTTGCCGCAGAAGGAGCAGCGGTACGGGACCTTGGTTCCCTTGGACCCCGTCGTGGTCACGCGTTCGGTCTCCCGCGCTTCGCTACTGGTCTGTCGCCGGCCCGGGCTGACCGCCGCCCTGGCCCGCCCCCTCGCCGCCGGTGAGGTTCGCGTCGTGCGCCTGCGCGATCAGCGAGTCCCCCTGGAGCGAGTAGATCGCATCGATGATGCCATAGGCCTTCGCCTCGTCGGGCGACATGAAGTTGTCCCGGTTGGTGTCCGCGTCGACCCTCTCGAACGGCTGGCCGGTGTGCTTGGCCAGGATCTCGGTGTTGCGCCTGACGAGGAACTCCCACTCCCGCATCTGGATCACGGCGTCGGGCGCGTTGCCGCGGAAGCCGCCAGAGCCCTGGTGGATCATGATCCGGCTGTTGGGCAGCGCGTACCGCTTGCCCGGCGCGCCGGCGGCGAGCAGGACGGCCGCCATGGACGCTGCCATGCCGATGCAGATCGTGTTCACCGGGGCGCGCAGATACTGCATGGTGTCGTAGATCGCGAGGCCCGCGTTCACCACGCCGCCGGGCGAGTTGATGTAGAGGCTGATGTCCTTCTCCGGGTCCTCGGACTCCAGGAACAGCAGCTGGGCGATCACCAGGTTGGCGAGGTGGTCCTCGATCGCGTCGCCCAGGAAGATGATCCGCTCGCGCAGCAGGCGCGAGTAGATGTCGTAGGCGCGCTCGCCTCGGCTGGTGGACTCGATGACCATCGGGACGAGCATCGTCGGTCTCCCTGCGGTGCCTTCCGGCGTCGATTCGGCTGGGCCGGCGTCAGGCGCCGGCGGGCTCGCCCTCGACCTCGGCCTCGCCGTGGTCGTGGGGCTCGCCCTCGTGGAGGCTGCCCGGGAGTGTGCCCGGATCGGTGGCGTCGATGGCCGCCGAGGCCTGTGCCTGCGGGGTGTCGAGGGCCGACGGGGCGTCGTCCTCGAGGTGCGGCAGCGCCGGGTGCTCGGGGTGCGCGGCCAGCCAGCGATTGACGAGCGACTCGACGAGCTGCGAGCGGCGCAGCGTGCTGCGGATGAAGTTCTGGCCGCGCTCGGACTCGAAGTACTTGACCGTCTTCTGGTCCTTGTAGCGCGCGCGGGCCAGCTCGACCTGCTCCGCCACCTCGGCGTCGGAGACCTGGAGCCCCTCCTCGTCCGCGATCCTGGACAGCACGAGCAGGGTCTTGGTCCGCTGCTCGGCGCGCGGGCGGAACTCGGCGTGGAGCTCCTGCTCCGTCTGGCCGGTGGCCTTGAGATAGGCCGGCTCCGCGATCCCCTGCCGGGCGAGCGTGGATCGGAACTCGTCGTGCATCACCTCGACCTCCTGGTCAATCAGGATGTCGGGCAGCTCGAGCGTGGCGTTGGCCACCGCGTAGTCGATGATCTTGTCGCTGAACTCGTGGCGCGCCCGGTCGAGGGCGTTGCGGCGCAGGCGCTCGGCGACGTCCACCTTGAGCGACGCGAGGTCCGGGTAGTCGCCCATGTGCTGCGCGAAGTCGTCGTCGGCGGGCGGGAGCACCTTCTCGCGGAGCTCCCTGAGGTCGACCTCGAAGTGCGCCTGCTGGCCGGCGAGGCTCTCCTCGGCGTAGTCGTCGGGGAACGTGATGTCGAACTCGGTCGACTCACCCGGCTTGAGGCCGACGAGGTTCGCCTCGAAGCCCGGGATCAGGCGGTCCTCGCCGATGATCAGGGGCATGCGCTCGGTCGTGCCGCCCTCGAACGGGACGCCATCACGGGTGCCGCGGTACCCGATGACGGCCCAGTCGCCGTTCTGCGCGCCCCGGTCCTCGACCGCCTTGAGCGTCGCGTTCTGGTCGCGCAGCTCCTCGACGACGTTGTCCACCTTGGCGTCGTCGACCCCGTCGATCTCGGGCGCGAATGTGAAGTCCTGGTAATCCCCGAGCGTGACCTCGGGCCGCACCTGGACGGTCGCCTTGAAGCGCAGCGGCTGGCCCTCGACGGCCTCGAGGATCTCGACGTCGGCGTTGGTCAGGGGCACGATCCCCTGCTCGATGATCGCGTCGCGATAGGCGGACTGGACGAGCTGCTCCACCGCCTCGTCGAGCACGGCGCCGGGGCCGAGCACGCGCTCGAGGATGGGGCGCGGGGCCTTGCCGGGGCGGAAGCCCGCAACGCGGGTTCGCCGCGACAGGCGGCCGGTGGCCTCGCGGACAGCGCGGTCCAGCCGATCGGCCGGGACCTCGACCTCGAGGAGGATGGAGCTCTTGGGGGCGGGGGAGGCGGTCACATTCATCGCCCGGGGAGTATAGGGCGGGCGGCTGGATCACCGGGCGCGAAGCGGACGCCCGCGCCCCGCGACTCCCGGGGGCACGCTCAGCGGCACGGCGAGCGGCACGGCGATCGGCGGTTCCCGGGCGGTAGACTCCGAGCCCACGGGCGAGTGGCGAAATGGCAGACGCGCCGGCCTTAGGAGCCGGTGCCGCGTGAGCGGCGTGTCGGTTCGACCCCGACCTCGCCTACCAGCCCCGCCGCGCACGGGTTTGGCGCGCCCCGCAACCCGCGCGCCTTGCCTCCTCCGGGCGCGCTCGTTGTCGCACTACCGCGCGTCGTCTCCCATCTGCGAACGTGGCTCGTGCTATCCGTGCACGGCTAGCTCGGATGTGCCGGGTACGAGGTGGTTTCGTGCTGCAACGCCCAGTCGGTCCGTCGACACCCACCTACGAGCCCGTCGCGTGTTCGGCGCCTGGCAGTGCTGGACGCCGCGTTGAGCACGACGGAGGCTCGTGAGTGGCGGCGCGGCGCCGAAATCAACGCGATCGCCCGCGTCGCCAGACCGGAAATCCGGTCGAGGGGTGGCGGGATCGCCGACAGCACGAGCGTGGGTCGTAGGTGGCGGCTGCGCACGTCTGCCGGCCGCCCGCGCGCGACCGGCCGGCAGTCCGCGAAGCGGCAGGCCCACAACGGTTGAGGCGAGGCGCGGTGTCTAGGCGGTCCGGATGATCTGGAGCACGGCGTCCTCCACCACGTGGAACTCGGGGTAGAGCCGGTCGGGATCGGTCCAGACGCGGTAGTCCCAGACGATTGCCCACAGCCCGAAGGTGACAAACGACGCCAGCAGCCAGACCAGGAAGTTGCGGCGCTTGCCCTCGTCGACCCGGAACGTGATCGGGCTGCGCAGCATGCCCATCTGGAGCCAGGCGAGGCTCAGGCCCTCGTCGAAGTGGGCCTCGAACCGCTGGCGGTCGTCCCATGCCCGGTTGACCTTGTAGTAGACGACGATCCCCCACAGGCCGAAGGTGATGATCACCAGCAGGAAGTTGAGCCCGGCGCCGATCGGCTTGAGGGCGCTCGCAGAGGCTGCGCCCACGTCGGCGCGCAGCTGGTCCGTGATCGGCCGGACGACAACGAGACCGGCCGCGGCGGCGCGCTGCTCCGTGTACTCGACGAGGCCCTGGTAGTAGGCGAGCTTGCGCCGGCTGAACGCGTCGATGCGGGACATCCGTCGGTAGAAGAAGTAGATCGCGCCGATCCCGAGCGTGATCCAGTTCACGAGGAACACGAACAGCCACCAGTTCAGGAAACGGGTGTCCGTCTCGCCACGCAGCCGGACGGCCTGTTCGATTCGGGCGGCGCTCTGGGCGGTGGCCGCGCCGACGGGGAGGCTCAGCGCGGCAGGCGGCATCGGCGGCACGGAACTGGGCGGCATAGGGGGAAACGACACTGAGCGACCCTCCAACGTTCAAGCTGCGGGGTCGTCCCGGCACCGCCCGCCGACGCTTGGCACGCCGGGCACGGGCCATCTGTCCCCCCTCGCCGGGTGTGGTTCTCGCGGGCCCAGCGATGGGCTGGATGGCCAGAGGAGCCCGCCTTGCCGAAGTGTATCGAAGCGGCCCGGCCCGGTGGCCCCCGGTCCGCGGCGGCCAAGCGGTTAGGCGCGCTTGTTGCGGATCTTGTCGATCTGCTCCTGGAAGGACGGGCCGTCGGGGCGGAGCATGTCAGCCGCGAGCTGCTTGCCGTACCTGACCGCGAGCGGCCGCCCGGCGGTGAGCAGCAGCCCGCCGATGATGCCCACCAAATCGCGCTGCTTGCGCTCCGGCGCCTTCTCGTCGAGGTAGCGGGCGAAGTCGCGCTCGATCGTGCCGCGTACCCGCGCGCCGTCGCCGCCCAGCTTGCGCAGGGAGGCGTCGATCTCCCTCGGCAGCATCGACTTGGGCAGCGGGTCGGGCTTGCCGAAGATGGCGTTGCGGGCGCCGCGCAGGACCCGCTTGGGCCCGCCCACGAGGACGAACCCGGCGCCTGCGGCAGCCCCCGCCGCCTTGACCGGGTTGCGCTTGACCTTGGCCTTGACGTCCACCGCGGCACGCGCGGAGGCCTCCAGGCGGACCAGCTCCTCGTCGAGCCGTCCCCGGGCCGCCAGGACCTCGGCCCGAGCCGCTAGGACTTCGGCCCGAGCGGATTCCGTGCCTTCGCCCACTCGATCGTCTCCCTGGTGGTGTCGATGGTCTGCTGCGGCCAGAACCGAAGCTTGATGGTCTCGAAGTCGACGCCCCCGGCCGCAACTCGCGCGAGCAGGACGCCGATGTACACGGCGAACAGGACGGCCAGGCCCAGCGCGGCGCCCACGCGCCAGCCGAAGTCGTAGGCGAGGAACGCGCCGACGAGCCCGCCGAGGATCGCTCCGCCGATGAGCCCGGCGACCGCGCCGCCCACGCCCATCGCGCGCGCCCCGCCGATGAGCCCGACCAGCGCGCCCAGCGCGCCGACCACGACGACCGCGACGAGCCAGGTCCGCAGCGGCGGGTCGACGTTGACGCTGAGCGTCTCGCCGATCCGCTGCCAGAGCATGTACGGCCAGCTTGCCCCGAGCACGATGAAGGCCACGAAGCCGGCGATGACGGCGATCGCGACCGCTGGGGCGCGCCCCTCGAGCCTGAGGGCCGAGATGACGGCGGTGACAGCGATGGAGAGCAGCATCTCGGTGCCGAGCAGCAGGCCCCAGCCGATGCTGCCGAACAGCCACTCGCCCGTGAACAGCAGGAGGGCGACCGGCAGGAAGACGCCGAGCAGCAGCAGGACCGCGATCGCGACGCCGACGAACACTGCCGCGGAGGCGATCTCGCCCTTGATGACCTCGGCCTCGGCCCTGCCGAGGGCGATGTGCGAGCGAACGACGACCAGCAAGGCGTCCTTGGTGGCCTTGAGCTGGGCGATCAAGCCCGGGGGGGCGGTCCCGGCGCCGCCGGCGGTCGACCCGCTCGGCTCGTCAGCCGTCTCGTCTCGCGGCGCGCCTCCGCCTGTCTGGCCGCCCGGTGCGCTTCCGCCGCCCGCGGCCGGGGCAGGGTCGGTCGCGGGACCCTCCGATTGGGGGTTGGGCCGGTCGGGATCCAGCGGTCGTCCTCCGCGGTCTGGCTCGGGGCCTCGGGCGAGGTCGCTCTCATCATACCCGTGGTGGTGGCGCCGAGCGTGACTGGAGACCCGGCGAGACGGCCCGGTGCCGTTGCAGCGGCGCGGAGTACGCTGGCGAAATGGACGAGCCCACCCGCCCCGCGCTCGCGCGTGCCCGGGCGATCCTCGCAGCCGAGATCATCGCCATCGGCACCGAGCTCACGGTCGGCGAGACCACCGACACCAACAGCGGCGAGCTGGCCCGGTCGCTGGTTGCGCACGGCGTCGCCGTCACCCGCGTCACGGATCTGCCCGACCACCAGCCCACCGTCGTCGAGACGCTGCTCGCGGCACTGGCCCGGGCTGACCTGGTGGTGTGCACCGGCGGGCTGGGCCCGACGCCCGACGACCTCACTCGGGAATCGGTGGCCGAGGCCTGCGGCGAGCAGCTGCGCGTCGATCCCCGGGCGCTCGCGTGGCTCGAGGGCCTGTGGGCTCGCCGGAACCAGCAGTTCCCCCCGTCGAACATCAAGCAGGCCTGGGTCATCCCGTCGGCCACGACCCTGGCCAACCTCCACGGCACCGCGCCCGGCTGGTGGGTCGACCGTCCCGACGGGCGCGTCATCGTGCTGCTGCCGGGTCCGCCGCGCGAGCTCGGGCCGATGTGGCGGGACATGGTCCTGCCGCGACTGGTCGAGCGCGGGGTCGGCGACGACATGGACGTGCGGACGCTGCGCCTGACCGGGATCGGCGAATCGCAGGTGGCGGACAGGCTGGGCGAGCCGCTGCTCAGGCGCTCGAATCCGGTCGTCGCCACCTATGCCCGCCACGAGGCGGTGGACGTGCGGATCTCGGCCCGTGCCGAGTACGGCCGACCGGCCGTCGAGGTGGGTGACGAGGCGGAGGCCGCCGTGATGGGCATCCTCGGCGAGCACGTCTGGGCGCGCGGCGACACCAGCTGGGCCCAGGCGCTCGGCGAGGCGCTGGCCAGCCACGGCTGGACGATCGCCGTCACCGAGCGCGGCAGCGAGGGCGCCCTCGTCGCGCTGCTGCGCGGGATGCCCGGGCTGCGCAGGGCCGAGGTGATCGGCCCGGGCGCGGAGCCGGGGCCGCGGGCCTCCTTCGAGAGCGATCTCGAACTCCGCGAGGCCGAGCGCATCCGGGCTGAGGGCCGTGCCGACGTGGGGCTCGCGATCCGGGTCGAGACGGCCGGGCAGGACACCGCCGTGCATGTGGGCGTGGTCACGCCCGCGGGGCGCCACGCCGAGCAGCGCCTCGCCTTCCTCGGCGGGCGTCAGGGCGCGGACCGGGCGGCGATCGCCGGGGCCGCGGTGCTCCAGGCGTTCCTGCGCCGCTGATCGCCCGGCGGCGTGCCCGCTCGGCCTCGCACTCCTCGCACATGACCGCGCGGGTACGGGCGCCATTCGGGCATGGAAGTCTGCAGATGCTCGCCCGGCGAGACATCCGGAAGGTCCTCGGGACTGGTGAGTCGCGTCAGGGTCGGGAGCGCCCCCCGCGCGCACGGGCCACGCCGCGGGCCCCCGGTCCGGGCCGGCGCCCGCGCACGCCGCCGGATGCGGCGACCACTG
>JAJXUG010000094.1 GCA_021783095.1 Chloroflexota bacterium
GGTGACCGGACGGGGAGGGGAACCGGCTCGGCGGTCACCGCGGCACCCCGGCGGCCATGCGGTCGAAGTTGGCATCGTCGGGGACCACCCCGGCGGCCTCGAGCTCGCGGATGCGGGCGGTGTGGGTAGTCCAGGGGAGCCGGGCGGCGATGATCGCCCACTCGACGTTGGCGAGCCGGCAGGCGAGCTCGGGGGCTTGTGCCCGATACTCCCTAGGGGTATGGTTGTCGGAGAGGCGTCCGGTTGCACACACGGCGGGCGCCTCTCACGCTGCCCGGTCGGGAGGGGCGGCGGCGGCGTTCTTGCGGGCCTCGACGATCGCCAGGACGATCCCGCGCGTGGTGGGGTCCAGCTCGTCAAGGCGGAGGATGCGCCTCTCGCCCCACTTGGCACGCGCGGCGACCTTGGCGCGCTCGTGGGTGGTCAGGGGCTCGCGCGCCCTGACGTACAGCGGGCCGGCGGCAGGGACTCGGCTAGACATGAAGAACGGCTCCAGTCTGGGTCCCTTTCGGGTCCCGACGTGGAGCCGAGTGTCTGGCTCATCAAGTCCTTAGCGGGTCGTGCCCGCGCGTGCGAGCATCATAGGCAGCGCGGTCCTACCTGTCAAGCGGCGTCAGACGGCCGCACCGCGGGCAGCGAGCCCACGCGGCGTCAAGCTGGTTCCATATCGCCCCGTGCACGCGCACGCCCGATGCGGTCGGGAACCCCTTGTTCCGCACTCTCGTGCGAACGGCCACGTAGGGCTCCTTGTCGTCTCGCCAGGCCACCGGCCACTCCCAGTGATCGCCGAGCCGTTGGGCTGGGAACCCGAAGCCGCACCGGCAGTGCAGAGGGCGCGCCTGCGCGCGATCATCCGCGCTCACCGGCACGGGATCGTCGGGCTCGGCGATGACGCACACGTGCTGATCCGGGGCAAGGCCGAACACCTCGCCGTTGCAGCGCCCGCAGACCCAACTATCCCGGGTCATGACCGGAGCCCCGGGTTGCGCCACTCGGGGCCGTCCGGCCACGGCAGGGGCCGCATGTCGGGGCCGAGCCGGACGTGGCGGAGGATCGCGCGGAGGTAGGCGTTCAGGTTCTCCGGGCTCCACGCCTCCGGCCCGCCCGGCCACTCCTCCGGCCGGATGGGCGACACGGCCACCGCGGCCTCGAGCTCGCCGAGCCGCTCGAGCTCGGCGCGCACCGCGGCCTCCTCCCGGTCGTACCGCGCCCGGTCGATCTTGCCCGCGATGTAGAGCTCGTTGGCGCGCTCGAGGCGCGCTGCCAGGGCCGCGCGCTCCGCGGCGTTCTCCTCGGCCATGCGCACCGTGTCCACGTCGAGCCGGAGGCGCTCCGCCTCGGCCCTCACGAAGGGGAGCACGTCCCCCTCCTGGACCCACACGGGGCCGTGCGCGGCGCGCCCCAGCCGGTTCCCGCGGGTGCAGCGGTAGGCGGGCCGTCCCCAGCGGCGGCGGCCGTTGGGGGTGAGGACGTGGCCGCAATGGCACACGAGCAGCTGCGCGAGGATCGCGTGCGTGGGGACCCGGCGGCCCTTCGGCCCGGGCGCCGGGATGAGCTCGGGGGCGTTGCGCTCGATGATCCGCCGGAGGGTGGTGGACCCCCAGACGCTGTCTCGGTGCGGGTGCTGCCTCGCGCAGTCGGCCGCGCACCGGGCCGAGCCCGTCGGCCCCGCGGTCCTGTGGTGCTGCTGGGTGCAGCCGGGCTCGCAGGCGTCGGGGACGCGCACGCCGCGCGCCCGGAGCAGCTTCGCCCCGGCGAGGATGCTCCCTCCCTCGCGGACGGCCGCGATGATGGGCTCCAGGGGCTGGTCCGGGTCGGGCTCCACTACGTTCGCGCCGTTCTCGTCACGGGCGAGCCGACCATCGGGGGTCCGGGCGAGGCGCCAGCCGTAGCCGACCTGCCCGATATGGTCGCCCCGCTCCCGGCGGACGGCCAGAGCGGCCTCGGCCCGGGCCTTCGTGGTCCGCAGCTCGAGCCCCGAGAACACGGCCGTTATCTCGGCGAACGCCTGGGCCATCGGGGACCCGTCGCCGCCGAGCACACCCTCCCGCAGGGTGACGATGCGCACGTCATGGGCCTTCGCGGCGTCGGTGAGCCGGACGAACGTCCGCATGCTCCGGTAGAGCCGGTCGAGGCTCGCGGCGTAGACGGCGGACACCTCGCCGCGCTCGATCGCGGCCAGCATCGCCAGGTACCCGGTGCGCCGGCTCTCCTTGTCGGGGTCCGCGCTCCTGTCCCAGTCCGTGATGATGCGCGTGTCGCCGTTGTACCCGTCACGGTGGGCCAGCTCGCGCACCGCTGCCTCTTGCGCCTCGCGGGACACGTCCCCGGGGTTCTGGGCGTCGGCTGAGGAGCGGCGAACGTAGCCGATTGGGTATCGTTGCATCGTGATCACCCTGCCTCCGTCTCTACCTGCGGCATTATACCCGGTGCGGTTCCGGTGAGAGTCCCCCTGTCCTGGCTGCGCGAGTTCGTCGACGTCGACCTGACGGCGGAGCAGCTGGCCGAGCGCCTGACGCTGCTCGGCATGGAAGTCAAGACCATCGAGCGCTGGGGCGCCGACTGGCAGAACGTGGTGATCGGCGAGCTGCTGACCGTTGCGGACCACCCGCGCGCCGACCGCCTCCACCTCACGACCGTGACCGTGGGCGGCGGCGAGCCCCTCTCGATCGTCTGCGGCGCGAACAACATCGCCCCGGGCCAGCGGATCCCCGTGGCGCTGCCGGGAGCCGTGCTGCCGGGCGACCGGCGCATCGAGCGCACCGAGAAGATGGGCGCCGTGTCCAACGGCATGCTGTGCTCGGGTGACGAGCTGCGGCTCACGGGCGACGCCGACGGCATCCTGATCCTGCCCGCCGACGCGCCGCTCGGCATGCCGCTGGCGGACCTGTACGGCGACGTCGTGCTCGACGTGGACGTCAAGCCCAACCGCGGCGACGCGCTCTCGATCCTGGGCCTGGCGCGCGAGGTCGCCGCCGCCACCCGGCAGCGGGTCCGGCAGCCCGTCATCACGCTCGAGGAGGGGAGCGGCCCTTCCACCGCCGAACGACTGGCCGTCGACGTCCGCGACCCGGACCTGTGCCCGCGCTTCGTCGGCCGCTACGTGGGCGGCGTGACCGTCGGGCGCTCGCCCGACCGGGTGCAGATGCGCCTGCTCGCCGCCGGGCAGCGGCCGATCAGCAACGTCGTGGACGCGTCCAACTACGTGATGCTCGAGCTGGGCAAGCCCATCCACACGTTCGACGCCGGGGCGGTCCACGCCGGGCCCGACGGGCGACGCCAGGTCATCGTGCGCCGGGCGGAGGAGGGGGAGCGCCTGCGGACGCTCGACCACGTCGACCGCGAGCTCACCAGCGACACGCTCCTCATCGCCGATCCGGAGGGCGCCCTCGCCGTGGCGGGCGTCATGGGCGGGGCCGACTCCGAGGTGTCCGATGCGACGACCGACGTCATCGTCGAGTCGGCCATCTTCGACCCCGTCAGCATTCGCCGGACCGCCTTCCGCCTGGCGCTGCGCTCCGAGGCGTCGAGCCGCTTCGAGAAGGGCCAGGAGCTGCGGATGGCGCGCCTGGGCGCCGACCGCACCGCGCAGCTGCTCCACGACTGGGCGGGCGGCGAGATCGCCCCGGGCATGGTGGACACCGCACCCGAGGAGCCGGGCCGCTCGCGGGTGTCGTTCCGCCCGGCGCGCGTGAACCACCTGCTCGGCACGCAGCTCACCGCCGACGAGCAGCGCGAGCTGCTGGCGCGCGTCGAGGTGGAGACCGAGCCCGCGCAGGCTGGCGACCGCGTCAACGTGGCCCTCCAGCCGCACCTGCTCGCCGTCGTGCCCGACCTCGCCGGGGCCGTGACCGCCCTGGTGCCCACCTGGCGCCGGGACATCGCGGTGGAGGCCGACGTCGCCGAGGAGATCGCCCGGGTCCGCGGCTACGAGCTCGTCCCGTCCGTCACGCCCGACACGCTCATGCCCGCGTTCCGCGCATCGCCGCTCGAGGTCCGCCAGCTGGTCCGGGAGATCCTCGCCGGAGCGGGGCTGACCGAGGTCGTCACCAGCGCGCTCGTCTCGCCCAGGCACGTCGAGACGTTCGTGATGGCGCGCCAGGTGCCGTCGGTGGAGGGGGAGGACCAGCCGGGCGGCGACCCGATCGGCGTGACCAACCCGCTCTCGCGCGACCACTCGCTGCTCCGCACGAACCTGCTGGGCAGCCTGCTCGACGTGGTGGCGGTCAACCTGCGCCACGGGACCCCCGACATCGCGGTGTTCGAGATCGGCAAGGGGTACGCGCAGGCCGCCGGCGGCGTCCGGGAGTGGTGGCGCCTGGGCTTCGCGCTGACCGGGGCGGCGGAGCCCAGCGCCTGGAACCGGGCGGCGCGCCCGTTCGACCTCGACGACGCCAAGGGCCTGCTCGAGCTCCTCGCGCAGCGCCTCGGCCTGCCCCGCCCGGTCTACGAGGCCGAGACGGGCGAAGCCGTGTTCCACCCCGGCCGCACGGCTCGTGCCGTCGCCGCGACGGACCTGCACGCCGTCGTCGGGGAGATCCATCCGGACATCGCGGAGCGGTGGGGGCTCCGGACGGCGCAGCGGGTCATCGTGGCCGAGGTCGCCCTGCGCGGCCTGGCCGCCGGTCGGCTGGCGACCGAGAAGGCCCATCCGGTCGCGCGCTTTCCGGAGGTCGAGCGCGACCTCGCGATCATCGTGCCCGAGTCCACGGCCGCGGCGACGGTCGAGGCGCTGGTCCGGGTCACCGCCGGCGAGCTGCTCCGCGAGGTGACGCTGTTCGACATCTACCGCGGCGTGCCGCTGGCCGCAGACGAGAAGAGCCTCGCGTACCGGCTCCGCTTGGGCGCCCCCGACCGCACCCTGACGGAGCCCGAGGTCGAGGCCGCCGTGGCCGCCGTCGTCGGCGCCCTGCCCGCGATCGGCGGCCGGCTGCGCTCCTAGCCGCCTGACGGCTTCCCGGGACCGGACCATCGCCGCACCGGTAGGGCGCAGCACGCATTGCCGCGCGGGTCGAGGCGCTGCTACGCTTCGGCCGGGGAATGGGGGCCGCGGGCACCAGCCCCGTGGGCACGCCGGGTGGAGGGCAGAGGGTGGACATCGCGGGCTTCTTCGCGACCGTGGACCTCGCGGACCTCGTGGTCTTCGTCTACCTGCTGGGCTGGTTCGTGCTCGGCTGGGCCCAGGGCGCGGTGCGGCGCCTCGTGGGCATCCTCACGATCGTCTTCTCGTTCTTCCTCGCCGCCCAGCTCAACGTCTACCTCGGCCCGTTCCTCGCCAGCCACTGGGTGCAGTTCCCGGCGGGCTACGCCGAGATGCTGGGCTTCGGGACCCTGTTCGTGGCTGGATTCGTCGCGTTCGCCCTGATCGTCCAGGGCACCTACAGCCGCGTCGCGGTGTTCGCCGCGCACCCGATCATCGATGAGGCCCTCGGCGGCGTCCTGGGCCTGGTCCAGGGCGGCCTGCTGCTCATCTTCATCACGATCATCCTCGACCAGTTCTTCCTCGGGGCGTCAGACAACCCGAGCCCCAGCGAGCTCCCGGTGCTGCGCGGGCTGTGGAACGCCATCGACGGGTCCTGGACCGGGACCCAGCTCCACGCGGCGATCATCCCGGGGTTCGTCACCCTGACCGGCTTCCTCATCCCGGCCGCGGTCCGCGCCACCTACCAGCGGTGACGCACCCGCCATCGGAGCGGCCGTTCCCCCGGGGCCTCCTCGCCGGCGATCCGCTCGCCGCAGGGAGCGCGCTGCTGGGCGCCCGCCTGGTGCGCGGGCCCGACGCGGCCGTGCCGGTCCGACGCGAGGGCCGGATCGTGGAGGTCGAGGCGTACATCGGCCTCGAGGACCGCGCGTCCCACGCCCGCATGGGCCCCACCCCGCGCAACCTGCCGATGTTTGGGCCGTCCGGCGTCGCCTACGTGTACCTTGTCTACGGCATGCACCACTGTCTCAATGTCGTCACCGAGGCCGTCGGACGCCCGGCGGCCCTGCTCATCCGCGCCGTGGAGCCCATCGCCGGGGCCGACGCGATGCGCG
>JAJXUG010000095.1 GCA_021783095.1 Chloroflexota bacterium
GGGCGCGGGCCGTCAGCGAGGCCGTCGGGCGGACGGGGCCGGGCGGCCCGGACGCCCTGCTGCAGGCGCGGACGAGGCGCGAGCGCGAGCGGGCCGCCCTGCAGTACGCGCGGGACCGGGACATCGCGCGGCTCGAGGCGACGATGGCGCGGATCGACGCCGAGGCCGAGGCGGCCGTCGCGCGGCCCTCACGCGTCCCGACCGCGGCCGAGGCGCGGGCGTACCTGGAGTCGCTGCCCGACCTGTGGGCCAAGACGTCGGACGCCGGGCGCAAGGCGATCGCCGAGGCCGTGTTCGAGCGGGTCGACGTGCTCGGGGCCAGCGACTACACCTTCACGCTGACCGCCGCCGCCAGGGCGCGGGGGTGGGACGCGGCCTTCGGCCCGGGCGTCCTGCGCCTCGAACCGCAAGGTGGTCGGGGCAAAACCGCGCTCTCGGACGACGCCCCGATACAGGGGGTCCTGAGCACGAAAGAAGGTCAGTCTGGTCGGGGCGAGAGGGATAGCGCCTGCCGTACCGACCTCAGCGTCGAGGTGATCCGGCTGGCTCCCCTGGCAGCCGGCCGGCACGTCGCTGTCTGATCTTCTGGCCGCTGGCCCGCTCGGCCACGGGTCCGCGAGCCCGTGGCTCGATCAGGCTCCCTCGACGACGATGCCCATCGCTCGGGCGGCGTCGGCCTGGCGCCGATCGAAGGTCAGCATCACGAGCGGCGCCGGTAGGCGGTCCGCCGCGGCGAGGTGCAGGGCATCGAGCGTCCGAACCTGATACCGACAGCCGAGCGCGGAGGCCCGCTCGAGGCAGGCCGGGTCGACCGGGACGACATGACAGCGTTCCCAGTCCTCGCGAAGGCCGCGCCACACGGCGGCGTCCTCGCCGCGGTCGAAGCCGAGACGGCACAGGGTGATCTCGGCCTCGGTCCGCGCCACGGCGGATGTGACCCACTCGGGATCCTCGCCCATCCGCCGAACGACGAACGGGGAACCCTCCTCCTCGACATATCGCTTGACGAGCGCCGAGGTGTCGAGGAACAGCATCAGCGCTCGCGCAGCTCGGCGAGGACGTCCGCGCTCGATCCGCCCGACGGCGCGGGCGCGGGCTTCGGGAGACTCGGCAGCGTCCGGCGTTGGGGAGCGACCACTCCACCGGTCGCAACCAGCTCGTCCAGGCTGGCGGCCCGCTCCGCCGAACTGACCGGCCCGATCTCGGCCGCCGGGACGCCATCAACGGTGATGATCAGACGCTCGCCGGCATGCGCCCGGCGCACCACCCGGCTCACCTGGTTCCGCAACTCCCGGATGGCAATTCGCTCCATGACTTGGCATAGTAGCACATGGACTACGCCGCGAGATCGACGGGGCAGCCGACGGGCTGCGGGAGGGACTTGCCCGAAACGAGGCGCCTCCTCGCCGCCACCACGTCCGCGAGTCGCCAGTTGGGAGCCTTGACACGACACAAATGGGTGTCCACATGAAGAGGCCGAGGCGCTGCTGGGATAGCCCCGCCACCAACGACCTTCCGATCACGATGCGGCTCGCCGAGCCGCCGGAGCCCTGCGAGTGGCTGCGGAGCGCGTGACGCGCCGGACCCGCTAGGCCCGCCGCCCCGTCGAGCGCGCAACCGATCGCAAGCCTGGGGGTCGTCGCGGCGGTCCTCATCGCGGGGTCGGAGAAGGCGGCCGCCCACCGCCTCGGCCTGTCGCACTCGACCGTGGAGCACCACCTGGCCAACGTGCGGTTCATGGTGGGGGCGGCGTCGACGGCCCACCTGACGTGGATCGTGGCGACGCGGCTGCCGGAGTCTGAAGGACGAGCGCAGAGGCGACCGGCCAAGGTCGAGGCGCGGCCAGACGACAGCGGCCAGGCTCTCAGCTAGAGCGTCGCAGCTGTGGCCTGGCCACGGATCAGGAGGCGCACCAGGGAGTCGCCCAGCCAGACCGCCCAGCGCTCGCTCGTCCATCCGCCTCGGCGGACCAGCAGGGCGTAGAGCTGGGGCGAGGCGATGGCCCAGAGCACATCCGTCGCGTCGGCTGCCGAGAGATCTGCTCGGAGGTCGCCGCGCGCCGCGAGGGCTGTCACGACGGTCCCCAGGTCCGCCCGGCGCCCGAGACTCCCCTGCTCCTCGAGCCGTGCGAGCTCCGGCTCGCTGCGAGCCGCCTGGCGGACGACCTCGAGCAGGTCCACCTGGCGCTCGAGCGCGCCAGAGATCCGACCGGCAAGTGTGCCGAGCAGGCGCGCGGCGTCGGGCTCGACGACGAGATCCATCCACCACGCCTGCTCGACGAGGGGGAGCGATGTGTCGTCGGAGCGGACGACGTCCTCGATCGCCCGGACGAGGAGCCGAGACTTGGTCGGCTCGACCAGCTTCACCGTCGCGAGCGAGACCCCGGCAGCCCTGGCGATCGTCGCGAGAGTGGTCCCCTCATACCCGCCGACGGCGAAGGCCTGGCGCGCGGCAGCGAAGACCGCCCGGCGCGTGTCCCGTGCCGCGGCCTCCCTGCGGGGGGAGTGGTAGGTGCGTCTTGACAGGCCCATCATAAGTGGCTAGCTTTCACAGCTAACGAATATCTCGACCCGCTAGTCAAGTCGATCATAGCGGGTCGGGTGGAGCGGAGTGTGGCCATGAGCGCAGCAGCGACCTCCTACTCGGACGTCCTCGGCGAGAGCGGCGGCGAGCGGGCCCGCCTCGTCGATCAGGCCCGTGCCCTCGAGCCCGAGGCGGCCGCCCTGCTGGACGAGGTCGGCGTCAGCCCGGGCTGGCGTGCGGCAGACGTGGGGTGCGGGCCGATCGGGGTCCTCGACCTGCTGAGCGAACGCGTCGGCTCGGACGGCGAGGTCGTCGGGATCGACGAGGTCGACCGGTTCGTGCAGATGGCCGACGGCCTGGTCAGGGATCGCGGGCTCGCGAACGTCCGGGTCGTTCGGGCGGACGCCCGCGAGCCAGGCCTGCCGGCGGGATCGTTCGACCTCGTCCACGAGCGCCTAGTGCTGATCGGCCCCGACCGCGGCAAGATCACCGCCGCCATGGTCGGCCTCGCGCGCCCAGGGGGAGTCGTCGCTGCCCAGGAGGTGGACATCACGAGCTCGTTCTGCGAGCCCTCGAGCCCGGCCTGCGAGCGCCTGCTCGCGGTGTTCCTGGCGGCCACGCGCAGGATCGGCGCCGAGCCCGGCATCGGTCGCCGCCTCGGCCGCGTGTTGGCCGATGCCGGCGCGACCGACGTGAGGCTCGAGGTCCGCTCGCGCCTTGAGGACCCCGGCTCCGCGCGCCGGATGCAGCTACCCGCGCTCGTCCGGCATGCGCGGGAGGGCATCGTCCGCGGCGGGATCCTCTCCTCGGCTGAGCTCGACGGGCTCGTCGGAGAGAGTCTCGCTCACCACGCTGACCCAACCACGCTCGTGTTCGGCGGCCTGCTCTTCCAGGCCTGGGGGCGGAGACCGGCGGTCTGAGGCGGTCACCGCGGCGATCCGTGTCCCGATGACAGCGAAGCCTCTGCCATCCGCCCTCCCGGGCCGAAGGCGCCCGCCCGCGCTCGAAGCACGGGGCATCGTCAAGCGCTTCGGTCGGAAGCGCATCCTGGACCGCATTGACCTCGACCTCTCGCCGGGCGAGGCCGTCGCGCTCGTCGGCGAGAATGGCGCCGGGAAGACGACGCTGCTGCGCATCTGCGCGGGGCTGCTGGATGCCGACGGCGGTACCGTCCACGTCACCGGGCGGGTCGGCTACTGCCCGCAGGATGCCGGGCTGCTGGAGCTGCTCACCGCCGACGAGCACCTGCTGCTGTTCGGCCCGGGGGCCGGCCTATCTCGGCACGCGGCCCTCGTCGAGGGCCGGCAGCTGCTGGAGCGCCTCGCCTTTCCCTGGCGCGAGCGGACCGTGGCCAGGGACCTCTCCGGCGGCACGCGCCAGAAGCTCAACCTGGCGCTGGCCCTGCTGGGCAATCCGGACGTGCTGCTCCTGGACGAGCCGTACCAGGGCTTCGACCGCGGAACGTACGTCAACTTCTGGGATCAGGTCGGAGCCTGGCGGTCGCGCGGACTGGCCATCCTCGTCGTCACCCACATGCTGGCCGAGCTCTCCCGCGTGGATCGCGTCGTCGAGTTGCGCGGGAGCCCCGAGACCGGCCAAGGGTCGTCGGAGGTGGGGCGATGAGACCGGCGCGCATCATGGCCGTCGCCGAGGCCCAGGCGCGGGATCTCAGCCGCCGCCGGATCGCGATGCTGCTCCTGGTCCTGCTGCCGCTCGGCTTCTACCTCTCGATGGGGAGCGAGACGGCCTTCGCGCTGGTCGCCGGTGGGACCGGAATGGCCTGGTCCGTGGCGGGCGCCGCGCTGTTCCTCGCCCTCGCCTCCCGTCGCACCGACCAGCGGCTGGTGCTCGCCGGGTACCGCCCGGTCGAGCTCCTGGCCGGGCGCCTCCTCTGCCTGGAGGGGCTGGCGCTGGTCCTGGTCGGGTTGTTCAGCATCCTGATGGCTCGGCTGTCCGCCCCGCCCGATGCAGGCGCACTCGTCCTGGCGCTCGCCCTCACCGGCCTTATCGGCGTCCCGCTCGGCCTCGCCGTCGCATCAGTGTTCCCGCACGAGCTCGAGGGTGCGCTGACGCTGATCGCCGTGGTCGGGATCGAGATGAGCCTGCCCGTCAGCTCCGGCCTCGCGCCGTTGCTGCCGCTCTATGGGCCGCTGCGGCTGCTCGAGGTGGCGCGCTGGACCGGAGGCGGCATCGGCTTCCCGGTGCTGCACGCGACCGTTTCGGCGGGCCTGCTCCTGTCCGTGTCGGTGTGTCTCTGGTGGCGGCGCGTTCGGGTCGTCCGCCATCCGGCGCCCTTCTCGGCCAGGGACTCCATGTAGCCCGTGTCCGTTGCTGGCTCGCGGTTCACCGTCCCACGCCGGTGGGGTTGGCGACGCAGTTCTGGGGCGACCGGAGATTCGCCAGCCTCCCAGCCCGATGCCGGTGACGCCGGCGGATCGACGTCCGACCTGCGCCGGATCCCGCCGTCCGCCCCCCGGTCAACTGACCGATCCCGCTCGGCCGCCGGCCGCCCGACGACCTCGAGCGGCCAGGCCACGGTGGCGCTCGTCACCGCGGGCGTGTTCGAGAGGCGGTGGGTGCGGTTCGGGAGCGGCGTGACCGCGTCGAGTACGACGACGGCAGGCGCAGAGGAGGTATCCGCATGAAGGCCTCCGGCACGTTCGCGCCGGCCGCGTTCGTCATCGTGATCGGCTGCGCGGGCGGCCTGCTCGCGGCGCTGTTCCCGGGCGACGCGAACCCGTGGGTGGTGCCCGTCACGGCCGCGATGACCGCCTTCGCCGCTCTGGTGCGGACGGAGTTCCACGTGCCGGGGCAGGACGCGCCGTGATCCGCGCCTGCGGGGCGGGGCACCCGCCCGTGCGCCTGCTGCCCGGGACGCGGTGCCCGGCGTGCGCGCGCATGCGCGGAGGCGTCCCGCCCCTCACGCGGGGCGCGCGGGTACGGGCGCGAGCACGCCGCGGCGCGCCGGGCGCTCGTCGAGGTGTGCCGCGAGCGCGGCGCCGTGCCCTGCGCGTACGGCTGCGGGACGCTGGTGACCCCGGATACGGTGGTCGCCGCACACGTTGTCGACGGGCGGCCCGACCTCGGCTGGATGGCCTCGTGCAGGCGGTGCAACGAGCGCGCGAAGCACGCCGACCGGGGTGGGGGTAGGCCCCAGGACGGGCGGGCGGGCGCCACACCCGCGCCCGGCAATCCGGGGTCCGCCTGGGTTTCTCCCCTTATTCCACGCACAGACGGGCATGATCCGTGCGGCGGGGAGCGCCACCCTTTACCCCACACAACAGGCGCCAAGAACGGCCCTTCTGCGACTGATCCGACGTGGCGGGCGCTCGACCCCTAGTGTCCCGTTTCCGAAGTCGCTCGCCGGTTGCCGCCCGGGACCCTCGCCGCGGGCCGGCGCCTGAGTCGCGCAGGGGTCGCCGCGCGCCCTGGCGTGCGCGGGCGCCGGTCCGAGCCCGGGGGTTTCGCGGCGTGGCCCGTGCGCGC
>JAJXUG010000096.1 GCA_021783095.1 Chloroflexota bacterium
GACCTCGAGCCCGAGCTTGCGGGCGACATCGACGGTCTCGTCGCGCGACACGTCGTCGACGAGGATCACGTGGTGGACGATGTCGTGCGGGATGTCGGCATACGTCCGCTCGAGCGTCTTGGCGGCGTTGTACGCGGGCATGACGATGACGATCTTCGCCGGACCGGGCATGACGCAACGATACCCGACGTGGGCGCTCCTCTGGAACGACGCCCGTCAGGAGCCGGCCGGATCCGGCTGCGAGGCCGGAGTGGTCGCCTCCGGTCCGGCGTCCGGACTGCGGGACGAGCCCTTGCCTGCCGGCCAGACGACTCCTGTCCGCGACGCGCGGTGGATGTCCGCCCGGGCGGGCGACAGGGCCTGCGGGGGCGCCAGGTCTTCGCCGGCGCGGGCGAGCGACACGACGACCACAACGACCACGAGCCAGACCTCCTCTCGCGTCCACACGCCCACGCCCAAGAGGAACTCGATCCGCTGCTCGTCGGCGCCGCCTCGGGGCTGTGGATTCACCGGGTCGCCCGATAGCGGCGGGGCCTGCCCGCGTGAACGGAACGCGTCACGGACCCGTCACGCTCACGGCGTAGGATGCCCGTGTCGATTCCACCCGACGAGCGCCCCAGCGTCCCGCCCGCCCTGGAGACCTCCGATGTTCGAGCGCCTGTTCGGCAGCCGCGCCGGCGATCCGGCAACGGCTGACCGCGTCCCGCCCGGCCAGTACCTGACCGAGAAGTTCCCCGTCCTCCACTACGGTTCTGTGCCCAAGGCGGACCTCGCGACGTGGGACTTCCGCGTCTTCGGCGAGGTGGACAACCCGTTCCGGCTGACGTGGGCGGAGTTCCAGGCCCTGCCGCGCACCGCCCTCACCACGGACATCCACTGCGTGACGCGGTGGTCGAAGCTGGACACGCACTGGGAGGGCGTCCCGATCCGGGCGGTCCTCGACCTGGCGCAGCTTCGGCCGTCGGCCACCCACGTCGTCGGCCACGCCGAGCAGGGCTACACGGCCAACCTGCCGCTCGAGGTGCTCGACGACGACGACGTGATCCTCGCCGACACCTTCGAGGGCGTGCCGCTCACGGCGGAGCACGGCTGGCCGCTCCGCCTGATCGTGCCCAAGCGCTACTTCTGGAAGGGCCCGAAGTGGCTGCGCGGCCTGGAGTTCCTGACCCACGACCAGCCCGGCTTCTGGGAGCGCTACGGCTACCACAACGACGCCGACCCGTGGGCCGAGGAGCGGTTCAGCTCTGACTGACCCGCCCTGGTGTGGGGCAGGCCGCAGCCTGGCTAGCCCACCGCGCGCCCGACCAGCGCCCCGAGGCCGTACGTCACCGCGGCGGCGATCAGGCCCAGCAGGACCTGCCGGCCGCCGGTCCGCAGGACGCTCGAGCCGGTGACGATGGTGATCGCCCCGCCGACGAGGTACAGCGCGACGGCCGAGATGACGATCGCCACAACGACGGCCGGCGTCCCGGACCCGATGATGAACGGCAGGAGCGGGACCAGGGCGCCGAGCGCGAACAGCGTGAACGACGTCACGGCCGCCACCCAGGCCGAGCCTCCAAGCTCGTTGGGGTCGATGCCCAGCTCCTCGCGGGCCAGCGTGTCCACCGCACGACCGATCTCGCCGCCCACGAGCGCCTTCGCCATCTGGCGCGCCTGGTCGGGGTCGAGGCCCTTGGCCTGGTAGATCAGCGCCAGCTCCTCCTCCTCCTCGTCGGGGACGGCGAGGAGCTCCTCGCGCTCGACCCGGACCTGGTGCGCGAACAGCTCGCGGGCGCTCTGGACCGACAGCCACTCCCCGATTGCCATCGACAGGGCGCCTGCGAGCAGGCCGGCCAGGCCGGCGATGAGCACCGCGTGGCCGCCCGAGGAAGCCCCGGCGACGCCCATCGTGATGCTGAGGTTCGAGACCAGCCCGTCGTTCGCGCCCAGGACGGCAGCCCGCAGCTGGTTGCCGCCGCCCGCGCGGTGCCGACCCTCGATGCGGGCGATCGCGCCGCCCTCGACGCCACGGCCGCCGGCCAGCTCGCGGAACAGCCGGGCGTGCGAGCGCTCGTCGCCGGGCATCCGCGCGAGGGCCTCCGACTGGTCGTCATACATCGCCTCGTCCGAGGCTTCGCGGTCGGCGATCGTCGGAACCACGATCCCCGGCCCGAAGTACCGGGCGATCCCCATGAGGATTCGGTTGCGCCACCCCACGCGCATCCCGCTGGTGTCGACCCCGGCGTCAGCGAGGCGCTGCCGCCAGACGCCGGCGTGGACCTCCTCGACGTCGGCCATCCGGGTGTAGAAGTGCTGGAGCGCCGGCGCGTCCTCGAGCTCGCCGAGCCGGCGGTAGAGGGCGATCGCGTCGATCTCGCCCTGGAGGTTCTCTCGGTAGCGGTTGACGTCCTCCAGGCTCGGCTTCCCGTTGGGCGAGGTGGGCTGGCTGGGTGCCGCAGATTCGGACTGGGTCATGGCCGCCTCCGGTTGGTGCGTGTCAGCGTCCATCGTGCCAGCCCTGACCTGCGAGCGCCGGTCCTTGTCGGCCGCAAATTCGCGGGCCACCCCGGCTCGCGGTCGCCTTCCGATTCCGCGCTGGGTCGGCGACGCTACTGGGCGCGGACCTCCGCCTTGACGGTGATCGGGCCCGCGTTGGCGAAGGTGAGCGTCAGGTCGACGGTCTGGCCGGTCGTGAGCGTGCCGATCAGGTCCGTGAACATGATGTGGTAGCCGCCCGGCTTGAACTCGACGGTGGCGCCGGCCGCAATCTCCACCTGGAGGACCTCAACCATGGTCATCATTCCGCCCACTCCGGAGCCGGACGGCGCGGCCGAACTCATGCCGCCCATTGCCGACGCCGACGGCATCGCGGAGGGCACCGGGGACCCCGCGCCGCCCATGGCCGACGCCGACGGCATCGCCGGGACGGAGACGGTCTCGTGCAGCTGGACGGTCCTGGCGATGGGCGACTCGGCCTTGAGCAGCGTGTCCGCGGCGGTCCCGTTGTTGGTGATGACGAGGTAGCCGGCGAGGGTGCCGGTCACGGCCGTCGAGTTGCGGATCCAGGCCCCCGACACCGAGATGCCCGCGACGGACGAGGCACTGGGCGACGCGGCCCCGGCCGAGGGTGAGGCGGCCGAGCTGGAGCAGGCGCTGACGAGCGCGATCGACGCGATGGCAATGAACAGGGCGCGGCCGTGGCCGCGGGCGATTCTCACGAGCTTGTCTCCTCCGGGGTGCGGTGCCGACCACGGTCAGCGCCTCGTGCGAGGCTGCCCGATCCCCGCGGGGCCCACAGCCCGGGCATCGGCTCACCCGCCGCGAAGTGCTCGACGTTCTCCTGGAGGACGAACACCACGGCGACCACGGGGAACAGCCGCGGCCAGAGTCGCAGCAGCTCGGCGCCGTATCCCGGTCCCTGCTGGGTGGCGCTGGGCGTCGGCAGGCGACGAAGCGAGCGCCCCAGACGGGCGAGGGCGGCGAGGCCCGCGCCCGCGGTGACGCCCGCCGCGAGCAGCACGAGGATCCGGAAGGTTGCCAAGTAGCGGTGGCCCTCGTCTGCGAACTGGCCGTCGACGGCCCCCAGGGCGACCCCTGCGGCGCAGACCGCGTCCTGGGCGAGCAGCACGCCAACCGCCGTGAGCACGGCGAACCGGAGGCCTCCGTGGGACCCCAGGACGCGCAGACTCCACCGGGGACGGCTCACGCTGGGAGGGTACGACTGGGCGTCCTCACGCGCCTTCGGCGAGGCACCCGGCACGCTACCTCGTGCGGACGGCGGTCACGTACCAGGAGTGCGGCAGGTCCACCGCTGCGGCCGGGGGCACGGGCAGCGTCCATCGCCCGTGCCCGGTGTCGCCCTCACCCGGCTGCGTCACGGACGCCCGCCAGCCCAGCGCGCCCAGCTCGGCGGTGGGGTCGTCCATCGCCGCCAGCCAGGGCGCTCCGGCCGCCGCCTGCATGTCGAGCCAGGGCTTGGTCCAGGGCGACGACAGGACGACGCGATTCGGGATGTCGAAGCCGAGCCGGCTGCCCGCCGCTGCGAGGTGCGTGACGGCGCGCAGGACCTCTCGCACGGACTCGTCGGGCAGGTAGAACAGCAGCCCCTCCGCCAGCCAGACGGCGGGGTCGATGGGGTTGAGGCCCGCGGCGAGAAGCGAGCAGGCCCAGCCCTCCGAGAGGTCCGCCGGGACGGGCACCCGGCGACAGCGGGGGAGGGCCGCGGCCTCCTCGAACACGGCCGCCTTCTCGTTCAGCACCGTCTCCCGGTCGACCTCGAACAGCGTGAGGCCCTCGGGCCAGGGCAGCCGCCACGCTCGCGTGTCGAGCCCGGCGCCGAGCAGCACGGCCTGGCGGATGGGGCCGCCGGCGGTGACCTCCGCCAGCCAGTCGTCGAAGAACCGTGTGCGGATCACCATCGGCAGGGTCGTGTCCGGCCCCTTCTGCGCCAGCCACGCCATCCCGGCATCGCCCGCCAGCTCCTCGGCCCACGGGTCGTCAACGAGGGGTTCGGGCTGGGTGCGCTCGTAGGCGCGCGCCGCCGCAGTCCAGCGGGCCGTCGCCCCGACCGCGTCGAGATGATCCGCCGTCTCTGTCATGGTGGCCTCCCCCGCGCCGCGGACCCCGAGCCGAGGCGCGGTCTTCAGATTGCCGGTGCTGCGGCTCCATCGGGAGTGCCGTGCGGCCCATCTCGAGGCGGGCCGACTCGCGGTCCGCCCGGAGCACCGACCTGGCGTTGCCGGAGCTGCCGCGGTGCGATGATCAGCCGTGGCGGACGGCCGTCCGCGTGCGCGGGGAGGACCCTGGACCATGAGCCTGTCGTTCGGCAGCGGGATCGCGGGCATCTCGTTCCCGGGCGGCCACTCGGGCTCCTGCCCGACGCCGTTCGACGCGATCAACGGGGGTCGGCTGGCCGGGTCCTCGGGCTCGCACCCGCTTCACGGCGTCGCGATCGAGGAGCTGCTCCGGCCGTGCGGCGGGCCGATCGAGGGCACGATCACGCTCGACGCACCCGTTCGCGTGGGGGAGCAGATCACCGGGCGCCTCGCGCTGCGCGCGACCAGCGACATCCGCGCCCGGGGCGCGGTCCTGCGGCTGGTCGGCCTCAAGCTGGTGGAGGAGCGGCGCAGCCGGACGCACACGGACGCGCGGGGCCACACGACCTCGACCGAGGAGTGGGTCGAGGCGAACGGGAGCCTGTTCGAGAGCCTGCCCTTCACCGAGCCCGGGCTGCCCGCCCAACTGCCCGTCGGCGCGACATTCGAGACGGCCTTCACGCTGCCCGCGCCCCGCCTCGGGCCGCCGACCGCGCACCTGGGCGAGGCGATCGTGGCGTGGGCGCTCGACGCGCGCTGGGACATCGCGATGCACGAGGACGCGTTCGTGGCGGTGCACGTGCCGGTGGCCCAGCACCCGGACCTGATCCGCGCCGGGGTCGGCGAGCAGGGCGGCCTCGCGATGCTCGACACCTACGCGTCGCGCGAGGGCGGCACCGTGAGCATCACCTCCCCGCTGCCGGCAGCCCCCGGCTCGCTCCTGGGCGTGCGGGCGCAGTGGCCGTCAGCCCCGGGCGGCAAGGTGCGGATCGAGCTCCATCGCCGGACCAACGCGCCCAACGGGACCGACGGCGTGATCGCGGCGGCCAACCTGCCGGCCGATTCGCTCGGCGGCGGCGTCGACGCCCAGCTGGCCATCCCGCCCGGCAGCCCGCCCTCGTTCGACGGCGCGGGGCTCGAGATCACCTACATCGTGCGGGTGCTGGTGGACCGGCCGTTCCGGCCCGACACCTCGATCGAGCGCCCGGTCGCGATCGTCTGACGCATCGGGCAGGAAGGGCCCGGCAGCCGCGTCGGCCCTAGTGTCCCGTTCCTGACGTCGCTCGACGGTCGCCGCCCGGGGCCCCCGCCGCCGCGCCGCCGGCTGAGTCGTGCCGGACTCGCCGCGGGCGGCTTCGTGCGCGGGCGCCGGCCCGGGCCGGGGGCC
>JAJXUG010000052.1 GCA_021783095.1 Chloroflexota bacterium
TAGCTCAGCTGGGAGAGCGTCTGAATGGCATTCAGAAGGTCAAGGGTTCGAATCCCTTTAGCTCCACCAACACCCCGCTAACGCCGACAACCTGACCCCTCGCCGGGACCGGCGGGGGGTCTCGTGTATCGAGAAGGGCCAGGGACGTGACGACCACAGGCGAAGCCCGCGCTCGCGCCGAGCGCTACGAGCCCCGAGCGTTCGAGCCCAAGTGGCAGGCGCGCTGGGACGAGCTTCGCCTGCACGACACCAACCTCGACGACACCTCCCGCCCCCGCTTCTACCTCCTGACGATGTACCCGTACCCGTCGGGCGCGCTCCACATCGGCCACTGGTACATCGTCACGCCCACCGACGCGATCGCCCGCTACCGGCGGATGCACGGCGACAACGTGTTCCTGCCCATCGGCTTCGACGCCTTCGGCCTGCCCGCCGAGAACGCCGCGATCAAGAACCGGATCAACCCGCGCGACTGGACCGAGACGAACATGGAGAACATGCGCCGGCAGTTCCGGAGCATGGGCGCCACGTTCGCGTGGGAGAACGAGGTCGTGACCTGCGACCCCGAGTACTACCGCTGGAACCAGTGGATGTTCACCAAGTTCCTGGAGAACGGGCTGGCGTACCGCTCGGTCTCGCCGGTGGACTGGTGCCCTAACGACGGCACGCTGGCGCGGGAGCAGGTCGAGGGCGCGGACCGGCACTGCTGGCGCTGCGGCGCCAAAGTGGAGAAGCGCGAGCTGCCGCAGTGGTACCTGCGGATCACCGACTACGCGGACGAGCTGCTCAACTTCGACGGCATCGACTGGCCCGAGCCCATCCGGATCATGCAGACGAACTGGATCGGCCGGTCGGCGGGCGCTGAGGTCGTGTTCGCGACCGCGCCGTCGGCGCACCACGCGGGCGGCGAGGAGCTGCGCGTCTTCACCACGCGCCCCGACACGCTGTTCGGCGCCACGTTCATGGTCCTGGCGCCCGAGCACCCGCTGGTCGCCTCGCTGACGTCGCCCGATCGGCAGACGGAGGTCGAGGCGTACGTGGCGGCGGCGACGGTCAAGAGCGAGATCGACCGGCTGTCGGCCGACCGCGAGAAGACCGGCGTCTACACAGGCGGCGACGCGATCAACCCGGTCACCGGCGAGCGCATCCCGATCTACGTGGCCGACTACGTGCTGGGCGGCTACGGGACCGGCGCCATCATGGCGGTCCCGGCGCACGACGAGCGCGACTTCGCGTTCGCCCAGAAGTACGGCCTGCCGATCCGGCGCGTGATCATGGCCCACGGCGGGGACCCGGACGAGCCGCTGACCCAGGCCTTCGTCGACAAGGCCGCCGACCACGCGCCCAACGGCCCCGGCCCGCGCGGCCCGCTGGGCGGCATCGAGACGCTGCTCGAGGCGCGGGCGGCCGTCGGCGAGCTGGTGCTGGTCAACTCCGGCCAGTACTCGGGCGTGCCCGCGGCAACCGCCTGGGACCACATCGTCGACACGCTGGCCGAGGATGGCAAGGCCAGCCACGCGGTCACCTACCGCCTGCGCGACTGGCTGATCAGCCGCCAGCGCTACTGGGGCACACCCATCCCGGTCATCCACTGCGAGGACGACGGCCCGGTGCCCGTGCCCGAGGGCGACCTGCCGGTGCTGCTCCCCGACACGGTGGACTACCGCGGCTCGGGCGACAACCCGCTCAACCACGACGAGGCGTTCCTGGCCGTCGACTGCCCGCGCTGCGGCAAGCCCGCCCGCCGCGAGACCGACACGATGGACACGTTCATCGACAGCTCCTGGTACTGGTTCCGCTATCTCTCGCCGCACAACGAGGAGGGTCCCGTCGACCCGACGCTGGTTGAGCAGTGGACGCCCGTGGACCAGTACACCGGCGGCGCCGAGCACGCGGTGATGCACCTGCTGTACAGCCGGTTCTTCACCAAGGCGATGCGCGACCTGGGGCTGGTCGACCAGAGCGAGCCGTTCCGCCGGCTGTTCAACCAGGGCCAGATCCTGGGCGCCGACGGCGAGCGGATGAGCAAGTCCCGCGGCAACGTGGTCGACCCCGACGACCTGGTCGCCCGCTACGGCGCGGACACGATCCGCCTGTTCCTGATGTTCATGGGCCCCTGGGACCAGGGCGGCCCGTGGAGCCCCACCGGCATCGGTGGCGTGTCGAAGTTCCTGGGCCGCGTCTGGTCGATCGCCACCGACCCGCACGGCCACGAGGCGTCAGACCCGCAGTCCGGCCATCTGCCCGCCGGCGAGAGCGAGGCGGACGCGCGCGACCGGATGCGAACCGCCGCCCACCGGACGCTGCGCGACGTGACCGTGGACTACGAGGGCTTCCGCTGGAACACCATGGTCGCCAAGCTGATGGAGCTCTCGAACGTGCTCTGGCGCTACCGCGGCACGTCGGTGGCGGGCCTGCCCGAGTGGGACGAGGCCGTCCGGCTGCTGCTCCTGATGCTGGCGCCCGCCGCGCCGCACATCACCGAGGAGATCTGGTCGCGCCTGCTCGAGGGCCGTGGCGAGGCCTGGACGTCCATCCACGGGCAGCGCTGGCCCTCAGTCGACGAGTCTGCCGCGGCCGAGGCGACCCGCGAGGTGCCTATCCAGGTCAACGGCAAGCTCCGCGACAAGGTCACCGTGGCGATGGGGATCAGCCAGCTCGAGCTCGAGCAGATCGTCCTGTCCCGCGACAAGGTCGTCGTGGCGATCGGTGACGCGCAGGTCGGGCGGATCATCCACGCCGGCGGCGGCAAGCTGGTGAACATCGTCCTCAAGGCATAGCCTTCGCCACCGGCGCTGCTTCGGGGAACGATCCGGACACTCGGCGCTGCGTGGGGGAGCGCCTTCCCGACACTCGGCCCACGAATGGTGGGCGGCTGCCGTCACCGGCGCCGCGTCGGCTGGCTTTCCAGACACTCGGCCCACGAGTGTTGGACGAGCTGCGATCCCCAGTCACTCCCGGGGCGGCTGTCTGGGGACGGAGGCGGCCCAGACACCCGCCAGGCGGCTGCCTGGGGATCGCCGCCCGCCGAGCACTCGCCCGGCGAGTGTCTGGGATGGTGGCTGGCTCCCGTCGCCGCGTGCCGCCTCCGCACTAGGCCGAACGCGTCCCCGCCGCCTCGAACGTCATCGCCCGCTGGAGCGCCGCGGCCCGCATGCCGTCCGGGGTCGCCACCGGCCCACCGAGCCCGCCCGCGTTGATCGACGCCTGGGCCGCCTCCTCCACGACGCCCAGCACCAGCGTCGCCAGCTCGACGCTCCGGTGGAACACGAGGACGCCGTGGTTCGCCAGCAGGACCGCGGGGTGGCTCGGGCGGAGCGCCGTGCGGATGCTGGCCACCACCTCGTCCGAGCCGCGCGGCGCGTACGCCGCCAGGGGGACGCCCTCGGGCAGGCCGAACATCGCGAGCGCCTCGATCCAGCAGTCGATGGGCCGGTTCGCCACCGCGTAGGCCGTGGCGTAGGGCGCGTGCGTGTGGATGACGCAGCCGACCTCGGGATGGTCGGCGTACAGCGCCGTGTGCATCGCCACGACCGCGGCCTGGATCGGCTGCAGCTGCCCCTCGCGCAGCCGCACGTCCAGACCGACGCGCGCGACGCCCTGTGCCGTCAGCCCCCGGAGCGAGGGGGCGGAGCTGAAGAACATCTCGTCGCTGCCGGACGCCCGCAGGCTCACGTTGCCGTGCCCGTTGTGCGAGATGGCCCCGCCGGCGAGGACCTTCGAGCGTGGGACGCTCCTCTGTGCCGCCTCGGGCGAGGTGCCCGGCGGGTGCATGGTGGCAGGTCGCGCTCGACTCCGCAGGCGGGGACACGGCTGGATCGGTCGCGTGTTGACGCATCGGCCCGGGCATGGAGAATGCGCGATGCCGGCGTCCCAGCCCAGCCGCGCGAAGGGCCCATTGGGCCGGCCTCGACCGACTCCCTCACGTTGGATGTCCAGACAGGGAGGACGCGATGAGCAACGAGCCGGCGGCCCCGGAGACGAGGGGCGTCTCGGTGCGGGCCCTCGCGACGGTTGACCTTGCGCCCGAGATCGAGGGCATGGCGGGGCGCCAACTCCGCATGCGGATGGTGACCATCGAGCCCGGGGGCGTCTTCGGCCCCATCCATGACCACATGGGCCGACCGGGCATCGTGTACATCCTGCACGGCACGAAAACCGACCACCGAGACGGGATCGCCACGGACTATGGCCCGGGCGCTGGCTGGGCCGAGGACCGGAACACGAACCACTGGCTGAAGAACCGGCGGGCGATCCCGGCGGTGGAGATCTCGGTTGACATCGTCCGGCAGGAGTGACGACCTCGACTCGAGCTCGCGCGGGCCTGTGACACATTGCGTGGCGCATGGCCATGGATGTGCCGCGACCACGGCATAAACTGGCCGCCATGACCGACATCCGCATTGGCGCACTCTGCTGGAACCAGTACACCGAGTGGCCGAAGCTGCTCCAAGTGGGCATTCGCGCCGACGAACTTGGATACACAAGTCTCTGGACCTGGGACCACCTCTACCCCATCGTCGGCGATTCGAACGGGCCCAACTACGAGGGCTGGCTGACGATCACGGCCTGGGCGCAGGCGACGACTCGCATCCGCGTGGGCCTGATGGTCGGCGCGAACACCTTCCGCGAGCCCACGCTGACGGCGAAGATGGCCACCACGCTCGACCACATCAGCAACGGGCGGGCGATCCTCGGCATCGGCGGCGCGTGGTTCGAGGAGGAGCACGAGGCGTTCGGGCTCGAGTTCGGCTCCGGCTTCCCCGAGCGGCTGCGCTGGCTGGGCGAGGCGCTGCCGGTGATGCGCGGCATGCTCGACGGGACGGAGCCGTCGGCGGCCGGCGACCACTACCACGCGAAGAGCGTGCGAAACCTGCCGGGACCCGTGCAGGCGCACCTGCCCATCTGCATCGGCGGTGCGGGCGAGCAGGTGACGCTCAAGCTGGTCGCCAAGTACGGCGACATGTGCAACTTCGGCGGCACGGTCGAGGAGATGGCCCGCAAGGAGGAGATCCTGCTGCGCCACTGCGAGACTGTCGGCCGCGACCCCGCCACCATCGAGCGCACGACGGGCATCGGGACGGTGTTCATCCGCGACGACCCGGCCGAGGCGCAGCGCCTGTTCGAGGCTGCCTTCGCGCGCAACCGCGTGGCCCGCCTCTGGACGAACCAGCCGGTCGGCACGGTCGAGCAGGTGGTCGAGCAGCTGGCGCCGAAGGTGAAGCTCGGCTACCGGCACCTGGTCGCCGGCGTCCCGGCCGACTACGACGAGGAGTCCATGACCCGGTTCGCGACCGAGGTCCGGCCGCTGCTCGAGCAGCTGTAGGTCAGCCGCCGGGGGTCGCGGCCCGGTCGTCCGGCGCGGCCCCGGGCTCCCTGTGGCGGGCGCGGTAGCGGCGCGCCTTCGCCACGTTCCCGCACGAGGTCATGTCGCACCAGCGGCGTCGACCAGCGCGCGAGGTGTCCTCGAACGCCCGGCGGCAGTCGTCGGTGGCGCAGATCCTCAGGCGATCGGTCGAGCCCGCGGCGACCGCAGCCAGGAACGGCTCGACCAAACGCGCGAGGGCCTCGCCCGTGGGGTTGTCGTCGGTGTGCCGGTGGCCCACGCCGCAGGAGCCCTCGCCCATCACGAACTCGATCCGGGGGGCCTCTCGCAGGACCGCGTTGACCGCGGCGATGGCCGCGGCGTCGGGCTGGTGGTGTTCCACCTCGGCGTCCCACAGGGCGCGGAGCGAGCCACGCGTGAGGCGGACGCGCTCGAGCCAGCCCCGCTCGCCGACACGCGCCGCCTGCGCCCGGAGTGCGGACTCGTGGGCGAGCCCACGCCCAGCCAGGAATCCGATCGCGTCGTCCGTCGTCGTCAGATCGGCTCGTTCCCGGCCATCGCGGCGGTGCTGGCCGCGACCGTGTGGGTGCGGGAAACCACCGCGGTCGGGGTCGCCGAAACGGCCTCCAGCGAGGCGGCGCCTGAGCCCTCCCCGGCAGTCGGCGGGGCCGCATAAGCGGGCGATAAGTCGGCTCGCCTAGCATCCGCGTCCGGACGGTCGACACCTCGGACGTGCCCCCGATGTGTCGACTGTCCAGTCGAGCACCCGCCACCCCCCGCCGGGGAGCCGCCCACCGTGGAGCCCTCCAGCGCGCCGTGGCGCGCCATCGACACCATCGAGCCGTCATCGCCGCCGGACGAGGAGCGTCGCGGTAGGCCCTGGCTGGCCGTCGCGGCCGTCCTGGCCGCGGTCGCGGTCGGCGTCGGGGCTCTGCTGATCGCCGCGAAGCCAGCACCGGACGGGGACGTCGGGGGGATAGCGATCACGGAGGCCGGGATCGCGGACGAGGGGGGATCGTCGTCCGCGGGCCCGGCTTCCCCGTCCCGCCTTCTCGTCGTCGAGGTGAGCGGCGCCGTGGCGCACCCGGGCGTGTTCCGGCTGCCGGCGGGCTCGCGGGTGGCCGATGCGATCGACGCTGCCGGTGGCTATGGAGCGAGGGTGGACGTGCGGGCGGCGGACAGGGTGTTGAACCTCGCCGCGCCGCTCGAGGACGGCCAGAAGGTCCACGTTCCGGACCGTGACGAGGCCGTGGCGCCGTCCACTGGCGGCGGTTCGCCGGGGCCGAACCCGGCGGCTGGCGGACCGGTCGACCTCAACCGAGCGACCGAGGCCGAGCTCGATGCGCTCCCGGGGATCGGGCCCGCGACGGCGGCGAAGATCATCGCCGGTCGCCCCTACGCCTCCATCGACGAACTCTCGAGCCGCAAGGTGGTCGGGGCCGCGACGCTGGCGAGGATCCGCGCACTGGTCACGGTGGGGGGCTGATGCGCGCCGCCGGGATCCCCCGGACGGCATGGCTCGCAGTCGGGGTGGCTGCGGGCGCGGCGGCTGCGGCAATGGGGGCCGAGCCCCTCCCGGTGCTGGTCGCGGGGCTGCTCTTCGTGGCGTTTGGGGCACTGCCGGCCCAAGGCATGCTCGTTGCAGTCGGGGGAATGAGGAACGCCGCCACGGCTGCAGGCATCGGGGCGGTGCTGGTCGCGCTACGGCTGGTTGTCGGGCCGCCCGGGAGCGCCCTGCCCACGCTGGACGCCGCCGGCAGCCCACCGTGGACCGCCGACGTCGTCTCCGTCGGGTCCCCCAAGGACGGGAGCCAGCTCGTCCGCCTCGCGATCCGCACGGCCGACGCGCCCGTGGTGGTCGCGGCGACGCTGCCCGCCTTCCCGCTGGTCCCCGCGGGTGCCGTCGTGGTGGTGGACGGGCGGCTGGGGCCCCCGCCCGACGACGACCCGTACGGCGAGTACCTCCGTCGAACCGGCGCCTCGGGCAGCCTCCGGGCGACGAGCGTGCGGGTCGTGCGGCCTCCGCCCTGGCCGTCCGTCCAGGCGCTCCGCGACGGTGCCGGGGACGCTCTGCGGCTGTCCCTCCCCGAACCCGAGGCGGGCTTGGCCGCGGGCATCCTGATCGGCCTCCGCGAGCGCGTCGATCGAGGCCTCGCGGCGGACTTCGCCAGCGCCGGCGTGAGCCACGTCGTGGCGATCTCCGGCTGGAACATCGCGATCGTCGCCACGCTCGTCGCGGCGATGCTTCGGGGCCGGTCGTCGCGTCGCACGGCCGGGCTGGTGACCGGCGGCGTGATCGTCGCGTACGTCATTGCAGCCGGCGCCTCGCCGTCGGTGGTCCGGGCCGCGGTCATGGCCGGCGTCGTGCTGCTCGCGCGGGGGTCGGGCCGTGCCGTCAGGGCGCCGGCGGCGCTCTCGCTCGCAGCCGCTGGGCTGCTCCTCCTCGACCCAGGGCTGATCGGCGATGCCGGGTTCCGCCTGTCGGTGCTCGCGACCGCAGGGCTCCTCGCCTGGGCGACGCCGCTTGGCGCCTGGCTCGGCGGCCTGTGGGGCGGGCGGCTCCCCGGCTGGCTTGCGGAGGGCCTCGGGATCACGCTCGCGGCCCAAGCGGCCACCCTGCCCGACGTGCTCGCGACGTTCGGCCGGCTGTCGCTCGTCGCGCCTGCAGTCAACCTGGCCGTGGTGCCCATCGTGCCCGCTGCCATGGCGGGCGGCGCCCTGGCGCTGGTCGGCGGGTGGCTGGTGCAGCTCGGCCTGCCAGGACCGCTGGGCGTCCTCGCCGGGCTGCCGGGGTGGCTGCTGCTGCGCGTGATCGTGACAACGGTGCGGCTCGCGGCCGGGCTGCCCTTCGCTGCGATCGCCCTGCCGCCAGACATCACGATCCCCGCCGCGTTCGGCGCGCTCGCGCTCGTCGTGGGCGTGCTCCTGTCGATCCGGTGGCGGCGACGAGCAGGGTCGCGAGCCCGCGCAGCGCGGCCCTCGGCCAGACGACCAGCGGGACGGCCAGCGGAGGCCGGGCGACGCGTCCCGCGGATCCGCCCGCCGAATCGCCTCGAGCGCCTCGCACTGGCCGGTTCGGCGCTGATCGTCGCGGTGACGCTGCTCGCCGCAGCGGACGTCGTCGGACGTGCAAACCGGATCGTCGTGCTTGACGTGGGCCAGGGCGACGCAATCCTCGTGGAGAGCCGCGACGGGGCGAGGATGCTCGTCGATGGCGGCCCGGACCCAGACCGCGTCCTCGCCGAACTCGACGCCACCCTGTCGCCCTGGGATCGGCGCCTCGACGTCGTCGTGCTCACGCACCCCCACGAGGACCACGTCGCGGGTCTCGTCCGGGTGCTGGAGCGCTACCGGGTGGGGCGCGTGTTCGAGCCGGGGATGCGCGGGGCGGGGCCCGGCTGGCAGGCGTGGGACAAGGCGCTCGGGCACGGCCCGCCGCGCGGGACACTGGCCGCGGGGGCGAGGCTCAGGCTGGGTGACATCTCGCTCGACGTCCTCTGGCCGAGGCCTGGGACCGTGCCGCTGGCGCCTGCGTCGACTGGCACGGGCGTCAACAACACCTCGATCATCCTCCTGGGCACGGCGTCGGGGCGCCACTTCCTCCTCATGGGCGATGCGGAGCAGGGCGTGGACCCTGAGCTGGTCGCCGGAGGGCTCCCCCGCCTCGACGTCCTCAAGGTCGCCCACCACGGCAGCGCCACCGCCACGACCACGGCCCTGCTGGACGCGACGCGACCAGCGTTGGCGCTCATCTCGGTGGGCGCGGGCAATGACTTCGGCCATCCCGCGCCGTCGACGCTCGCGCGGCTGCGCGCGGCGGGATCAAGGGTTGTCCGCACGGACGACGACGGCCGGATCGAGGCGATCCTGCGGCCCGACGGCGTGGAGGTCCGCACCGCAGGCGCCAGGCGCACCGCCGCCGCCCTCGACACCGGATACGATCGGTCGCATGACCGTTCCGGCACGTCGCGAGGCCGCCCGCCTGCTTCTCTCGCTCGATCCGCCCGCCTGGGCCCTGCGCCACGCCTGCGCCGTGGCCGACATCGCGGCGTGGCTCGCCGCGCGCGCATCCGGGCGCGGTGTGCGCCTGGACCGGCGGGCCGTCGAGACCGCAGCGCTGCTGCACGACGTGGACAAGCTGCCTGCGTCGGGCGCGGACCGCCGGCTGCGCCACGGCGAGGGGTCGGCGGCCTGGCTCACGGCGCACGGGCTTGGCGAGCTGGCGCCGCTCGTCCGCGACCACCCGGTGACGCGCCTCGCGGACGACGAGCTCGGTGCGCGCCTGGCGGCCGCCCCGCTCGAGGCTCGTCTCGTCGCCTATGCGGACAAGCGCGCCGGCCAGCGGCTCGAATCGATGGACGAGCGCTTCGGCTCCTGGAGGCGGCGGTACCCGTCGGGTCCGGGCGAGCACGTCCAGCCCCGAGACGACACGACCAGGGGCGGCGGCTTCACGGGCGTCGGCTGGGGCGACGACGTCGCCGTGGTCGTGGTCGAGCGGGCGCGCGAGCTCGAGCGCGCCGTGTGCGAGGCCGTGGGCGTCGCGCCCGGGGACGTCGCACGGCTGCGCTGGTCCAGGCGCGCACTTCGCGGGGCCGCGGCAGACCGGCTGGCCGCCCGCGGAGGAGGACCCGGGTGAGCGTCGCGGACCGGCCGCAGGTCCTGTACCTGTGGGGCGACGACGAGTGGGCGATGGAGCGCATGGTCGGGTCGATCTCGGACGAGCTGGCCCGCGACACCGGCGCGCCGCCGGAGCGCTGGCGGGTCACGGCTCGGGAGTCCAGCGCCGACGCGATCGCGGAGCGGGTGTCGATCGCCCCGATGTTCGGCGGCGGCACGGTTGCGGTGGTCACGAACCCGACGCCGCTCGTCCGCTCGAAGACCCTGCGCGAGGGCCTCGACCGCGTGATCGCGTCGGTCGCGCCCGGCAATGCGCTCATCTTCCTCGAGTTCGACAGCACCGATGGCCGCAAGCGCCCGAAGTCGCTGACGGACCTGGAGGCGGCGGTGATCCGGGCCGGGGGATCGGCCCGGGCGTGCCGAGCCCCAAGCGCCGGCGAGATGCCCTCGTGGATCGGCGGCCGCGCCAAGGAGCTCGGCGTCGAGCTGGGGCCGGATGCGGCGAGGGAGATCGCGCGACGGATCGGCGCCGTCGCGAGCGAGGGCGACGTGGACCGTCGCCAGATGGGGGCGGTGGCCGTCGGCGAGCTGCAGAAGCTCTCGCTCTACCGCGGCGCGGAGGTGGTCAGCGTCGACGACGTGCGGGCGCTTGTCGCCGAGGTGATCCCCGACTCGCTGTGGTCCCTGTCGGACGCGGTCGCCCTCCGCCGCGCCGAGCGCGCGGGGCCGGCGCTCGACCGCGCCCTCGAGTCACAGCCCGAGCAGGTCCTGCTCGCCCTCCTCCACCGCCGCCTGCGCGAGCTGCTCATCGCAGCCGACGCCCGAGCGACGGGGGCCAAGCCGGCCGAGCTGGTCAAGCTGATGGGCGGCAACCCCTACGTGGTCCAGCGGCGGGCGGAGCAGGCGTCGGGCTGGACGGTCGCCGAGCTCCAGGCGGCCCTCGAGGGGCTGCTCGACCTCGACCGGATGGCCAAGCACGCCGACGTGGCGGGCAGCACCGACGGGCAGCGCCGGATGGCCTGGGTGGCGTGGGTCGCCGAGCGGGTGGCGCCCCGGGCCCGAGTGCAGCAGGCGCCGCAGCGCCGCTAGCGCCCCGCTCCTGAAGCCGTTCGCCGGCTGCCGCCCGGGGCCCTCGCCGCGTCGCCCGCTGAGTCGTGCTGGACTCGCCGCGGGCGGCGGCGTGCGCGGGCGCCGGCCCGGGCCGGGTGTTCGCGGCGTGGCCCGTGCGCGCGGGAGGCGCTCCTGACCCTGACGCGACTCAGCCGACGCGACGCAGCCGGCGAAGGGACGGCGGATCGGGGCACCAGAAGGGCCGTTCCGCTGCGAGCTGCGGAGAACAGGGCGCGGAGCGTGGAGGGCAGCCGCTGGGGCGTGGGGGGCGTGGGGGGCGAGGCGGCCGGGGGCGCGAAGGCCGGGCAGGCGCGAGGGAGGAGGCCGGGCAGGCCAGGCTGCGGTGGCGGGCGGTCAGTCGGCGGACGACCAGGCCTGCTCCTGGAGCACCACGTCACTCTCGATGGCGAAGACGCAGCGGCCCTCGCCCAGGTCGAGCAGCTCGATCAGCTCGGGATCGATGTACAGCTGGTGGCAGTCCTCGCAGAGCCCCCCGGGAATGCCGAAGCACAGCCGCTCGTTCCGGTCAGGCAGGCGGAACGTCGTGTCGAATCGCGTGACGATGAGGCGCCGGCTGCAGCTGGGGCAGCGATCTCGCAGGCCCGACATCGGGGCTTCTCCGGTGGCGCCAGCCCCATCGGCTGACGACCTGCGACGGATGCTAGGCGCCCCAGGCTCGACTGCACATGACCCAGCGGTACCGGCTCGAACGGTACCCCACGAAGCGGGTTGGTCCCCACGGGACCAGCCTCCCGTCCGGCTCCGCCGGGACCCCGCTACTGGACCCGGACGACCACCCTCGCGGCTGACCAGTACTTCTCCAGCCCGTAGTAGTCGCGCTCGGGGGGCGTGAAGACGTGGACGATCACCGAGCCGAAGTCGACGAGCACCCAGTGCGAGGCCGGCGTCCCCTCTCGCCCGATCGGGCGCACGCCCTCCTCGCGCAGCCCCTCGACGATCCCGTCGGCGATCGCGTCGATCTGGCGCTCGGACCCTCCGGAGCAGATCACGAACGCGTCGGCGAGCGTGGTCAGCTCGGCGAGGTCGAGCAGCACGATGTCGGCGGCCTTCTTGTCCTCCGCGAGCTCGACGATCCGGCGGGCCAGGTCGATCGGTTCGCGGTCGGACGCCCGCTGCGCCACGGGGTCGCGATGCGGGAGGCCGTCCGGGCTGGGAGCGGTCGCGGTGGGTTCAGTCACGATGGTCGGCGTCCTCCAGGTGGGGTCCGGCGTACAGGCGGTGCTGGGCGATGTAGGCGGCGACGGCGTCGGGCACGAGGTAGCGCACCGACCGCCCGGCAGCCGCCCTGCGTCGCACCACGCTACCTGAGATCGGCAAGAGCGGTCCCGCGAGGAACCTGACCCGGCTAGAGGCGCCCGGGAAGCGAGCCTCAACCCATGCCGGCCCGAGCGGGTCGAACCCGCTCCTCGGCACGACGGCGATGCGCGCGAGGCCCAGGATGCGGGTCGGCTCACGCCACCCCGGCAGACCGGCGAGCGCCTCGGTGGAGAGGATGAGCCAGGGGTCCACGAGCCCGTTTGCTCGGAGGGCCTCGAGCGTGTCCACCGTGTACGATGCCCCGCCGCGGGCGACCTCGAGCTCGCTCAACTCGAAGGCCGGGTTGCCCGCGACGGCGAGCCGAACCATCGCGAGGCGGTGCTCGGGGGAGGTCACCGGGCGCCCGGGCTTGTGCGGCGGCGTCGACGCGGGCATGAACACCACCCGCTCCAGGCCCAGCGCCTCGCGCGCCTCCTCCGCGATCGCGAGGTGGCCGTGGTGGATCGGGTCGAACGTGCCCCCGATGATCCCCACGGACCCGGGCTGCACGGGCGCCGGGCGCTCGACCGGCTCACCCGGCGGTGCCTCGGTCACACGCCGTCCTCGGGCGGCTCCCATGCGAGCACGACTTCGCCGATGCGGACGTCGTCGCCCGGGCGTACGCCCGCCTTTCGGAGCGCCCCGTCGATGCCCAGGCGGAGGAGCTCGCGCTGGAACCGCTCTGCGGACTCCTCGTTGTCGAAGTTGGTCTGGACGGCCAGGCGCTCGATCCGCTTGCCGTGGACGACGTAGCCCTCCTCGTCGCGCTGGATCGTGAACCCGTCGCCCGCCGCCTCGAGCCGGTGCACGACCACGCCCGCAGGATCCGGCGGCTCGGCCATCGCCTCGGCGTCGGGCAGAATCGCGCCAACCGCCGCGCGCAGGGCGTCGAGCCCCTCGCCGGTGTCCGCGGAGATGGCCATGACGCCACGGCCCGTCGCCCGCTGCGTCGCCTCGAACTCGGGCCAGGCAGTCTGCGCCGCGGGCAGGTCGAGCTTGTTGAACACGACCAGCATCGGCTTGGCGAGGAGGGCTGGGTCATGCGCCTCGAGCTCGTCGCGGATCGCGTCGTGGTCCCGCTGCGGGTCCCTCGCCGCACCATCGACGATGTGGAGCAGCACGCGGGTCCGCTCCACGTGGCGCAGGAATGCGTGCCCCAGTCCAGCGCCGGAAGATGCGCCCTCGATGAGGCCTGGCACGTCTGCGATCGTGGGGCGCCGCCCGTCCTCCTCGCCCAGGTCGAGCACGCCCAGGTTGGGCTCGAGCGTCGTGAACGGGTACGGGGCGATCTTCGGGCGGGCCGCCGTCAGGGCGGCCAGCAGCGTCGACTTGCCGGCGTTGGGGAGCCCGACCAGGCCCACGTCGGCGATGAGCCGCAGCTCGAGGCGGAGGCCCTTCTCCTCGCCGGGCTCTCCGCGCTGGGCGTGGCGGGGCGCCTGGTGGGTGGCGGTTGCGAAGTGCACGTTGCCCAGGCCGCCACGGCCGCCCCGGGCGACCATCGCCTCCTGGCCCACCGCGACCAGGTCCGCGAGCAGCGCGCCGGTCACCTCGTCGATGACCGCGGTCCCGGGCGGGACCGGGAGGTACAGGTCGTCGCCGGCCTTGCCGTGGCGCTTCTGGCGCTCGCCCGAACCGCCGGGCGTGGCCGAGAACTGGTGCTTGTAGCGGAAGTCGCGCAGCGTGGTCTGGCCCGCGTCCACGCGCAGGTACACCGAGCCGCCGCGGCCCCCGTCCCCGCCATCAGGGCCGCCCCGGGGCACGTGGGCTTCGTGGCGCATTGTGGACGCGCCATCGCCGCCGGCACCGGCGCGCACGACGATGCGGACCTCGTCAAGGAACATGCTGGGCATTCTCGCACGGGAGCTGCGGCCAAACGATGACGCCCCCGGTGAACCGGGGGCGTTCGGGTGTCCGCCGCGGACTGGGCTAGAGGTAGTTGAGCGGGTTCATCCGCTGGCCGCCGTTCCAGACCGGGCCGATCCACACCTCGAAGTGGAGGTGCGGCCCGGTGGCGTCGCCGCTCTGCCCGATCCGGCCGACCTGCTGGCCCCGGCTGACGTATTCGCCGGTCCCGACCGTGAGGGCGGACATGTGGTTGTAGGTGGTGTACATGTTCCCGCCGTGGGAGATCCAGACCTGCCACCCGCCGCCGTTGCTCTTCCAGCCGGCGAAGATCACCTTGCCGCTCCCGGCCGCGACCACCTTGGAGCCGTAGGCGGCGGCGATGTCGACCGCCCAGTGGCCGTAGTGGTAGTACTGGCTGATGTAGTTGCCGCCCCCGATGACCGGCCAGGTCAGCCGGCCGCCCGAGTAGTGGCCGCCGATCCCGGAGGCGGTCCCGCCGCTGGTGCGGTGCGTCGTCGTGGTGGTGGTGGTGGTGGTCGGGTGGGGTGCGGGCTGCGGCTTGACCGGCTTCGGCGTCGGGATCGGCGCACCCAGCGCCCCGGGGATGATCAGGACCTGGCCGACGACGAGCGTCGGGTCGGTCAACTGGTTGATGTCGATGATCGACTGCTGGTCGACGCCGTACTTCGCGGCGATCCCGTCGAGGGTGTCCGTGGCGCCGATGGTGATCACGATGCCGTTGGCCGGCGGAACCCGAAGCAGCTGGCCGATGTGGAGGTCGGTCTTCGACTTCATGGTGCCCTTGTTGGCCCACCACAGCGTCATCGTCGAGATCTTGAAGGCCGATGCGATCGCGGACAGCGTGTCGCCCTTCTTGACCTTGTAGAGCTGGATCAGCGAGGAGCCATCCTCAACGGTCGTCTCCGGCGCGTAGCCGGTGATGAGCGTGCCGTCCGCGGTCACCGAACCCGTGTCCGGCGAGGACTGCTCGGCCGACGGCAGGGTCGTGACGTTCGTGGGGACGGTCACCGGCTGGAAGCCCGTGCTCAGCTTCTGCGCGTCGACGTTCGCGAGTCCGAGGCCGTCTGTGCTGTCGAGGTAGCGGACCCCGCCGTTGATGGCGAGCCGAGGGTTCGGGCTGCTGCCCTGGGCGGCGCCGGCTTCCCCGCCGGGCGTGCTCGGCATGAGGGCGAGCATCGAGGCAAGGGCGACGATCGCCGCGACGGCGACCGGGAGGGCACGCTCAGCCGTGGTGAACGGGCGGACCGCCGACGCGAGCGTTCTGCTCAGCATGCCGGCGGGAGCGGTGCGACCGCGGAACCACGCCACGAGCGCCCCGAGGAGGGCGGCGGATCCGCGGCTGGCGCGGCTGGCGTGTGACACGCGGCGGGCAGGGCGCGGGCGAGTGGGCCGGCGACCCACGCCGTCGGTGGACTTCTGCAATACGGCCTCCTGGGGGGAGGATCGGGCGACGGGGGCGATCCCGGTGCGCCTGTGCCGATCCCCTCTCGGGGTGTTGGTCGTGCGGTGGAGTGGCCCGAAATTGCGTCCCTCGGCCAGCTCCGATTTCAGGACCCTAACAGACCGCGGAGGCGTAGGTCAAACGACGCACCCCCGGCCAGGTGGGTGTCGAGAGGCCTCTTTGCCCGGTCCAAAAGTCTCGAATCTTGGCATTTCTGGACAATGTTGCGAAGACGCAATGGAATCGCAGCCATCGCTGCCGTCACACGGGTTCGGGTGTTGCGCGTCGCGGTGCGCAAGGTCGTCATCGGCCCCCGAATCGTGAAGCCCCGGCGTGAGCCGGGGCCTCGGCTCGGGCGGTGGCAGGTCGTCAGGACGCGGGGGCTGCCTCGGAGGCGCGGTCGTCCTCGGCCCGCTGGCCGACGGCGGTGAGGACCGGCTGGGTCCCGTCGCGCAGGGCGAGCGCCGTGGCGACGAAGCCGTGGAACAGCGGGTGCGGGCGTTCCGGCCGCGACTTGAACTCGGGGTGGAACTGGCTCGCGACGAACCACGGGTGGTCGCGCAACTCGACGATCTCCACCAGGCGGCCGTCGGGCGAGGTGCCCGACAGGACCATCCCGGCGCCCTCGAGGGTGGCGCGATACCGGTTGTTGACCTCGAAGCGGTGGCGGTGCCGCTCGTAGATCACCTCGGTGCCGTAGACCGCGCGGGCCTTGGACCCGGCCGCGAGCTTGGCCGGGTAGAGCCCCAGCCGCATCGTGCCGCCCTTGTCCTCGATGTCCCGCTGGTCGGGCATGAAGTCGATGACCGGGTTGGAGGTGAACATGTCGAACTCGGTGGAGTTGACGTCCGCGGTCTGCATGACCTCGCGCGCGAACTCGATCACGGCGCACTGCAGGCCGAGGCACAGGCCGAGGTACGGCTTGGCGTGGGTGCGCGCCCAGTGGGCGGCGAGCACCTTGCCCTCGATCCCGCGGTGGCCGAAGCCGCCCGGGACCAGCACGGCCGCGGCGCCCGCGAGGCGCTCGTCGACGTTGTCCTTGTCGAGGCGCTCGCTGTCCACCCAGCGGACCTTCGCATCGACGCCGTTGGCCCAGGCCGCGTGGCGCAGCGCCTCGATCACCGACAGGTACGCGTCCGGCAGCTCGATGTACTTGCCGACGAGGGCGATCTCGAGCGTGGGCTTGGGGGCCTTGATCCGCTCGACCAGCGCCCGCCAGCCGGACAGGTCGGGGACGACGTCGGGGTCGCCGAGCCCGAGTTCGCGCACGACGAGCCGGCCGAAGCCGAAGGACTCGAACTGGAGGGGGACCTCGTAGATGGTGCTCGCGGTGGGCGCTGGGATGACCGCGTCGACGTCCACGTCCGTGAACAGCGCGATCTTCTCGCGGATCTCGTCGGGTACGTCGCTGTCCGACCGCAGGACGATGACGTCCGGCTGGATGCCGATGCCCCGGAGCTCCTTGACGCTGTGCTGCGTGGGCTTCGTCTTGAGCTCGCCCGTGGCGGCCAGCGCCGGCAGCAGCGTCACGTGCACGTACAGGACGTTGTGGCGCCCCTGGTCCTTGCGCATCTGGCGGATTGCCTCGAGGAACGGCAGGCTCTCGATGTCGCCCACCGTGCCGCCGACCTCGACGATCACCACGTCCGGCTCGCCGTCTCGGGCCACGCGGGTGATGCGCTCCTTGATCTCGTTGGTGATGTGCGGAATGACCTGGACGGTGCCGCCGAGGTAGTCCCCGCGCCGCTCCTTCGCGATGACCGCCGAGTAGATGCGGCCGGTCGTGACGTTGGAGACCTGCGAGAGGTTCTCGTCGATGAACCGCTCATAGTGGCCGAGGTCGAGGTCCGTCTCGGCGCCGTCGTCGGTGACGAACACCTCGCCGTGCTGGTACGGCGACATGGTCCCCGGGTCCACGTTGATGTACGGGTCGAGCTTGAGGATCGAGACCTTCAGGCCCCGCGCCTTGAGCAGGCGCCCTACGGATGCGGCCGTGATGCCCTTGCCGAGCGAGGAGGTCACTCCTCCGGTCACAAAGACATACTTCGCCATGGGCACAGGTCCTCCGGGGTTTTTCTCATGCTACCGAACCGGCGCCCCGGGGACAAGGCGGCGCGGGTTGCGATTCAAGTTCAACCCAGCCGTTCGCCACCGCAGGGCTCCGGCCGCTACGGCCCGAAGGGCGGCGGCGGGTCCTTGCAGACCGTCCCGGCGGCGGGCTCAGTCAGCGCCGTGAGATAGGCAGCCGTGGCGTCCCGGAGGCACGGGTTGGAGGAGGCGGAACCGCCCGTCGTGTGGCCGAGCCCGTCGCGCATGAGCACGACGCCCGTCCCCAGCGCCTTCGCGAGTGGCGCGGCGCCCCAGGGAGGGGTCGCCGGGTCCCAGGTCGAGGCGATGACGAGGACCGGTGGCAGGCCCTCTGGCGGTGCACCCGCGGGCACGGGCTGCGGCGCGATGGGCCAGTCGAGGCAGCCGTACGCGTCACCGAGGACCACCAGGGGGCCGAACAGCGGGGCCTCGGAACGGGTCGCGGCGAGAACCTTGTCGATCTCGGCCGGGCTTGACGGCCTCGCGACGTCGATGCAGGCAGTCGCCAGGTAGGCGCCGAGCTGCACCTGCTCGTAGTAGAAGTTGGCGGCCGCGAGGAGCTGCTGGCCATTCCCGTGCTGGGCGTCGGCGAGTGCCTGCACCAGCGACCGCGGGTCACTGCCGTAGAGCATCAGGATCACGCCGCTCACCGCCTCGCCTGGGCCCACCGTGCCCCCCGGCGTGGCCAACGGCTGCTTGTCCAGACCTGCCAGCAGTGCCGAGAATGCGGCCTCGGGGTGGCCGCCGTTCCAGAAGGGGCACGCTTTGGAGGCGCCGCACAGGCCGAGCTGGTGGTCGAACGCGGCCTGGAACCCGCGGGCCTGTCCCTGGTCCCGGCCGGCGAGGTCGAGCGTGGGGTCGACAGGGCCGTCGAGAATGGCGGCCCGCAGCCGGGACGGGAACATCGTGGCGTAGAGGTAGCCCAGGTAGGTGCCGTACGAGAAGCCCCAGTAGCTGATGGTGGCCTCGCCCATGGCCGCACGGATCGCGTCCATGTCGCGAGCCGTGTTGGCCTCCGCGAGGTGCGGCAGGAGGTCCCCGCTCGCGGCCTGGCACTGGGCTGCGACCGTGTCGAACACGTTCCGGTAGGCGGCGACCTCCTCGGGCCGAGTCGGCGTCGGGTCGAGCGCCTCCGCCTGCGCGACGACGGTCTTGTCGGGGCACGTGATCCCGCTGCTCAGCCCGACGCCCCTCGGATCCCAGCTGACGAGGTCGAAGCGCTGGGCGATCACGGCAGGCACCTCGCGGTCGGCCGCGTCGATGAAGTCGACTCCGGACCCGCCGGGTCCGCCCGGGTTGAGGAACAGCACCCCGATCCGATGCGCCTGGTCGGTCGCTCGGCGGCGGACGACGACAAGCTTGATGGTCCCGGCTCCGGGGTTGGCGTAGTCGAGCGGGACGACGACGACCGCGGTGTCGTGGCTGCTGGCGGGCGACCAGTGGATGTCGCCTGTCGTCACGGTCGCTCCGGGCGTGGCGGAGGCAGTCGCCGAGGGGGGTGCCGGGTTGGCGGGCGTGGGCGTGCCCGCCGAGGGAGGGGGTTGGGGCGTGGCGAGCGGGGTTGGCGACGCGGCCGTTGATGGCGAGGGCGATGGAGCCGGCGAGCCGCAGGCCCCGACAAGGACGATCGCGAGGATCGCAATCGAGATGCGGCGGCTCATGCGGCGGGCCCTCCGGGGGCGAGCCCACGTCCTGTGGGCGGTGGCAGGCAAGTCCGTCACGACGCCACGCGGCCGGCCAGTCCTAGCCTGCTGACCCCAGGCGGGTCCGCACGGAGGCCGGGACCAGCGCCGCCCGCCGCGTCACCGCCACCCCGAGCACGATGATCCCGCCGCCCACGACCTGCGCGGGCCCGACCGATTCGCCGAGGAACACCGCGCCGAGCAGGACAGCGCCGGCGGGCACCAGCAGCTGCATCGCCGACGTGCGAGTGGGGCCGACGAGCCGCACGGAGTTGAACACCAGGACGTTGGCGATCCCGGCCGCGAGAACGCCTGCGTAGAGGATCTCGGCGACAGCCGTGAGCGGGACGGGCGCCGGCGGCGTCGTGACCGCATCCCATACCCCGAACGGGAGGAGGAACAGGAACCCGCCGAGCACGGTCCACGTGGTCGCGGTCAGCGGGTCGACGTCGCGCAGCACCCGCGTGCCCAGCACCGTGTACACCGCCCACAGCAGCGCCGCGGTCAGCGTCAGCCCGTCGCCCGCGAGCGACTGGTCGAGCCCCAGCCCGGAGCCGGCGCCGATGACGATCGCCACGCCCGCGAACGCAGTCAACGCCCCGGCCAGCTTCGGAGGGCTGAGCCGGTCCAGCCCGACGGCGGCCGCCAGAAGCGCCACCGCCACCGGCGACGCCGCGATGATCAGGGCGCTGTCACCGGCGGTGATCTGGGTGAGGCCCGTGGTCCACAGCACCTGGTAGGCACCGAACCCGAGCATGCCCAGCGCGAGGAGCGGCAGCGTGAACCGCCCGGGCGAGCGGATCGGGCCGTAGCGCCAGCGCAGCAGCAGGAACAGCGTCACCGCTGCCACCCCGAAGCGGGCGGCCGTGAACGTGAGCGGCCCGAGAACCGTGATCGCCGACTTGACGACCACGAAGTTGGCCGCCCAGATCAGGACCGTGACGAGGACGCCGGCCTCCGCGATGCGGCGCTCGCGCGCAGAAACAGCGGCGCCCGCCAGTCTGGCGGGCGCCGTGCGAAGCGTCGGCGATCCGGCGGCTCCCGCCGGCGATGAGCTGTCGATCAGGCGCCTTCCTGCTCGAGCTCGAGCGCCTCCTCGTCGTCCTCCTCGGTGAGCTTGAGCCAGACGAACAGCCCGGCCAGCACGATGAGGGGGATGATGATCATGGCGCCCAGGGTGATCCCAAGAGCGACGGCTACGGTCCGCAGCGCCTTCATGCGACGGGACCTCCTCTGCTACTGCGTGGTGGTCGAGATTGTGCCGCCTGCGCGGCGACCTGTCACCCGCCGGAGACCGGAGTCGTGGATCCCGTCCTCGCGCGGAGCGATGGGCCGCGGGCGACAAGACCGTCGACGTCCTCGGCGGTGAACTCGGCGAGGACGTGGTGCGCGGCGCCCTGGCCCGACGTCAGGAGCCGGACGACGTAGGCGCCGTCCTGTTCGAACAGGAAGACGTCGCGCGGCCTCTGCTCGTCCATCCACCGGCCGATCACCCGGAGGGCGCGCTCGTGGGCGCCTGCCTGCGCGGCGCCGGGGGGCTCGCCGGTGCCGCGCCGCTTCATCGCCTCCTCCATGAACTTGGCGATGTCCTCGTCGAGGTAGGTCAAGGTCTCCTTGACGATGGAGCCCACCGACTCCGACCACGCGCCCGAACCGCCCTGGGTGGTGACAAGACCCTGGACGACGTACCCGTCGGGCACCTCCAGCAGCAGGACGTCCCGCATGTTCCGTCGGTCGAGGAAGGCGCCGATCGAGCGGAAGACCTCCTCGAAGTCCTGGCGCGGGCTTCCCTCGTAGATCCGCATCGAGCCTCCTTGCGGCGCGTCGTGCCCGTCCGAACGGCGATGCCCTTGCGAGCCGGTCCTCCGGTGTGAGCGGGCCGCGCTCCCTCGCCCGCCGCTCGCTGGCACAGAACAGGACGGTCGCGACGAGTGTAGTCATGGGCCCCGTCCCGAACAAGACGCTCCCGTGGTCTTCGACCGGACCTCGGCCGGGCCGGAGCGCGGTCAGCGCCCCAGCGCCACCGCAAGCAGCCCGCCCACGCGGGCGTTGTCGACGATGAGCGCGATGTTCGCCTTGACGCTGGCGCCGCCGGTGATCTCGGCGACCCGCGCGAGCAGCCAGGGCGTCGTGGCCGGTCCGCGGATCCCGGCCGCGTCCGCGTCGGCGAGGGCACGGGCGACGACCTCGCGCACGAACCCGTCCTCCAGCGCGTCCGCTGCGGGCACCGGGTTGCACACGACGATGCCGGCGTCGAGGCCGAGCGCCGCCTGCGCGTCGACCACCCGTGCGGCCGCGGCCACGTCGGCGACGATCATCGGCGCGGGGATCCCGCTCCGTCGTGCCCAGAAGAACGGCATCTCGTCCTGGCCCAGCACGAGCACCGGGACCCCGGCGGTCTCCAGGTACTCGAGGGTGCGAGGGACGTCGAGGATCGCCTTCGGGCCCGCGCAGACCACCGCGACCGGCGTCCGGGCGAGCTCGCCGAGGTCGGCCGAGATGTCGAACGTGGGGTTCGGCCCGTCGAGCGCCCCGCGGTGCACCCCGCCGATGCCGCCCGTGCTGAACACGCGAATGCCTGCGGCGTGGGCCGCGATCATCGTGGCCGACACCGTGGTTGCGGACCATCCGCCGGCGGCTGCACCCTCCGCCAGGCTGTGGCGCGAGGCCTTGCGCACGCTGCCGGCAGGTGCGGTCGCCAGGGCCTCGAGGTCGTCCTGGGCGAGCCCGACGAGCAGCCTGCCGTCGCGCATGGCCACGGTCGCGGGGACCGCGCCTGAGGCGCGGATGGCCTGCTCGGAGGCCGTCGCGACCTCCACGTTCTGCGGGTACGGCAGGCCGTGGCTGATGAGCGTGGACTCGAGGGCGACGACGGGGCGGGCGTCGCGGAGGGCGTCGGCGACCTCCGGGGCGATCACGAGACGGTCGGGTTGCAGCATGCTCACGAGGGTACCGGAGCCTCGCGCAAGCGCGCCCTCGTGCACGGCTGGGGCGCGCCGTGCGGGCCGCGCGCCCGCCGCAACCGCTGCGCGCGCCGTCCGTCACCCCGCTAGGCTCCACGCATGCCGCCCGACGCCACACCAGCACGCCGCATGCCAACTCCCGACATCCTTCGGGAGCAGGTGGTCCTCGAGGAGCACGACCTCGCTCGGGACGGGTCGTTCGCCGTGGTGACCCGGCGCCTCGTGGACGGCGACGACTACGTCTCGCACCTGTGGGTGGTGGCGGTGCCGGATGGCGGCGAGCCGCGTCAGCTCACCGAGGGGCGGGTCAGGGACATGCGGCCCGCGCTCAGCCCGGACGGGACGCGCGTCGCGTTCACCCGCAAGGTGCCCGGCGAGGAGCGGACGCACCTGGTCGTGGCGGGCGCGGACGGCCAGACGCCGGAGGCCAAGCTCGGTCTGGGCGAGCTCGACCCGGGTCAGCCCGTCTGGTCCAGCGACGGCCGCTGGATCGCGTTCACCGCGGAGACCGGCGCCGAGCGCTTCATCGTGGGCGGGCGTCCGGCGAAGGGCGAGCCGCGAGCGCGCGTGGTGGCGGTCCTGGACTACCGGGCGGACGAGATGGGCTACGTCGACCGACGCCCGCAGCTGTTCGTCGTGGCCGCTGATGGCAGCAGAGCGCCGCGCCGCGTCACCGACATCCCCGGCGGCGTCTCCGGCATCCCGGCCTGGCGGCCGGACGGTCGTGCGCTCGCGTTCACGGCGGACCCCCGGCCCGATGCCGACCGCCACCCCAGGACATCGGTCTTCGAGGTCGAGCTCCCGGACGGACACGGCGACGCCGAGGTGGCCAACCAGCCCCGCGAGGTCCTCGCGCTCGCCGGCCCGGTCCGTGCGCCCGCCTACTCGCCCGACGGCCGCTTCGTCGCCGGCATCGGGGTCGACGACCCCGACTTCTTCGACGATCTGCCGCCAACCCTCCACGCGGCGCCCGTCGACGGGTCGGCACGCCCATGGCCGCTCGCGCCCGACCTCGACCGGCCAGTCGGCAACTGGGCCGATTCGGACCTCACCGGATGGATGGTCGACCAGCGCCCGGGGCCCGTCTGGACAGCCACGGACAGCGTCGTCGCGCTCATCACGGACCGCGGACGGACGCACCCCTGGCGGGTCCGCGTGGATTCCGAGAGCGGCCAGCCCATGGGCGATCCCGAGCGGCTCGCCCGCCGTGACGCCATGGCGAACGCGCTTGCGGCGACCGCCGACCAGACGGTGACCGTCATCGCCACGCTGGACGCTCGTCCGCCCGAGCTCTGCCTCGTCGCTCCGGACGGGGCGCTCCGACCACTGACGACGATGGGCGGCGACTGGCTTCGGGACGTCGCCTGGCCGGAGATGCGCGTCGTGGAGGCGCCGGGGCCGGGCGGGCCGATCGAGACCTGGGTCGCCTCGCCCGCGGGCGCGGATGGTCGGCTGCCGACGATCGTGGACGTGCACGGCGGCCCGCTCGGCGCATGGGCGACCGCGCCCAGCCTCGAGGTCGCCCTGCTGTGCGCGCGCGGCTACCGGGTCGTGCTGCCCAACATCCGCGGCTCTGCCAGCTACGGGCGAGAGTGGATCGCGCCGCAGCTCGGCGATTGGGGCGGCGTCGATGCGGACGACGTCCACGCGGCGCTCGACCACGTCATCTCGCTCGGCCTGGCCGACCCGGTCCGGCTCGGCGCGCTCGGCCTGTCCTACGGCGGGTTCATGGTGAACTGGCTCGTGGGGACGACGGACCGGTTCCGGGCGGCGGTGTCGGAGAACGGCGTGACCAACCAGGTGAGCGCCTGGGCGGCGAGCGACACCGGCCCCGAGTACTGCCGCGCCGCCCACCTGGGCGACCCGACCACGCCCGAGGGCGTCGAACTGCTGTGGCGCCAGTCGCCGCTGCGCCACGTCGCGGACGTCCGCACGCCGCTGCTGCTGCTCCAGTCCGAGTCGGACCGCCGCTGCCCGGCGTCGGACAACGAGCAGTTCTTCGTTGCCCTGCGCCAGCTGGGCCGCATGGTCGAGTACGTGCTCTACCCCGAGGAGTACCACGTGGTGCAGGCCACGGGCCGCATCGACCGCCGCGTGGACCGGATGGAGCGCATGCTCGCCTGGTTCGACCGCTTCCTGCGCACCTGATCGCGTTGCGCCGCCCGGCGGTGCGATGATGCGCGCCATGGAGGACGTGGTCGCGGAGTACGCGAGCGTCGGCACCCCTCCGAGTTCTGGCTGAACCTCGGGGCGCTGCTGACCGACGAGGTCGTCATCGTCGAGGCGCAGGCGGTCGGCATGGACTGGCCGGACCTCGCCGACGGGCGCAGGCGCCTCGTGAACACGCGGCGGGCGATCATCGGCGTCGCGGTGAAGCAGGGCTGGATCGCCACGCAGAAGTCGTGGCTGCTGCTGGGCCCCGATCCGCAGGAGGTGCTCGCGGCGGCCCGACCGTGGATCGAGCGCGAGCGGCGGCGACAGCTCGGCGAGACGGAGTCGCCCGAGGGGCGCCGACCGCGGGCTCCTGCCCCGGCGCGCCTCGCTCGCTTCCCGCGGCCCGGGCCGGAGACGCGCGCCGCCCGCTGAGTCGTGCCGGACTCGCCGCGGGCGGCGGCGTGCGCGGGCGCCGGCCCGGACCGGGGGTCCG
>JAJXUG010000097.1 GCA_021783095.1 Chloroflexota bacterium
CAACACCGGAAGGGTACGCCGCCTCTTTGTGCCCTCGACCAGGGCGCCGCCGGGCCGGGCCCAGGCGGGCTGGTCGACGTCGGCCGAGACGGCCTCAGCGATTTCCACACATCCCGAGGCTAGCTCCGGGCTGCGACTAGGCCCCTGCGTTCTGCGGGATCGAGCGCGTCCGTCGCCAGGCCCAGGGCGGCAATGCCGCGCGCGATCTCGGTCGCGTCCCCGGAATAGCTCGCGGCGGCGACCAGCAGCGCGCGCCGGGTCTCGTCCGGCAGCGGCTCGAGGCGCTGTGCGAACGATCGCTCGAGATTGCGGCCGACCGCGATCGGCGCAGTGATCGGCTCCGAGCCGTCGAGCTGGCCCTCGCTGAGGGTCGTGAGCGCCCCGAGCAGGGCAAGTGGGTTCCCTGCGGTCTCCGCGACGAGTCGCTCGCGGACGCGTGGGCTGACCACCCTGCCGGACCTCGCGAGGAGCAGGGCCGCGGCGTCGGGGTCGAGCCCGCGGAGTTCGAGCGTCTCGATCCCTGCCGACTCGAGCCACGGGCGGTCGCGCATCGCGAACAGGAGCACGACCCCCTCATGGCCGAGCCGGCGGGCGGCGAACAGGAGCGCCTCACGGGACGGCGTGTCGAGCCAGTGGGCGTCATCGACGACAGCGAGGACGGGCACCTCCTCTGCTCCGGCCGCGAGCAGGCTGATGGTGGCCGCGGCGGCGGCGAACCGGTCGCCCGGAGTGGGTGGCCCCAGAGCGAGGGCGCCGGCCAGGACGGCCGCCTGAGCTTCGGGAATGCGATCGAGGAGGGGCAAGAGCGGGCGCAGGAGGTCCGAGAGCCCGGCAAACGGCAGCTCGGACTCGGTCTGGAGCGGGTGGGCGCGCAGGACGGTGAACCCGACCGCCCTGGCCGCAACCTCGGCGAGAAGCGCCGTCTTCCCGATACCGGGGTCGCCGCGGACGATCAGCGCCGCGCTCTCGCCCACCCGGGCGCCGTCGAGGAGCCGGTCGGTCCGCGCTGTCTCGTCCGCGCGCCCGGGAAGCACTGGGTGAGTCTACGCGCACGCGTAAGGGCCCGGAGGGCGTCAGAACCTAGGGGACTCCCCGTTGCGGCGGTAGGGACCGGCAAGCACATTCGAACGTGCCAACCGCGAGAGCGCTCCATGTGGGGCCGCCAGGAGCGGGTTGCCTGGACCGTGCCGCGCCAATCGCGAGAGCGACCCCGATGAGATGCGTCCCGAAGGAGTGGACACTGCGTTCGACGCTTCGGCGAGCGTCGATTGGGGCGCTCGCCCTTGGATGTCTTCTCGCGCCCGCGACAGCCACCGCAAGGACCCCGGTTCTCGTGCCAGCGGACGCGGGTTGGGTCTCCTCCGGGGTTACGGTCGCCGCTGGCGTGCCCGTGAGCCTGGTGACCCTCGGGTACGTCCAGACAGCCTTGATCCCGGCCTGGCACGTTCCGGGGGTGTTCAAGAGCGCGAGCGGGCCGGCCGGCCAGACGACCCAGCCGACCTGCGGTGAGGTCTACGCCACCTGGACGCCCGAGCTGCAGGCGCAGACGGGCCCCTGCGTGCTCGATTCCGCCTACTGGGGAGAGCTGATCGCGAAGGTCGGCGGGACCGGCACTCCGTTCCTCGTCGGCGACACGAGGGCAATCACGCCGCCGTCGTCGGGCGTCCTGTTGTTCACGATCGGCGAGCTCCAGAACACCTACTTCGACAATCGCGGCGCGTTCATCGTCTTGTTCGACGACTAGCCCTCCGCCGCGAACCACGATCTCCGCCCGGCGGGCACCGGAACCTAGGGGAATCCCCGTTGCGACGGCTCGTGCCCACAAGCACTATCGACTGCGCCAACCGCGAGTGGCGTCGACGCACGGCCGCCCAACCAGGTCGCCTGGACCGTGCCTAGCCAATGGCGAGACCGACGCGCGATGGCCGAAGGAGGGTGACGCAATGAAGCGTGTCCTGGTCTCAATGGCAACGAGCCTGCTGCTCGTGCTCGCAATGGTCGTGCCCGTCGCCGCGACCGACTCGCCCGGGTGCTCGGCATTCGGTGCCGCGAGTGGCAAGGGACCTGGGTTCGGACCGTTCGTCGCCTCGTATGCGACTCAAGGCCCAGGCACGATCAGCGGGATCGTCGCCTGGGAGCACTCAGTCCTCTTTGGGTGCGCGCCGTAGCCCGAAACAACAGCACCCGAACCACGTCGCCTGCTGGCACGACGGGCGCACCGGAAGCCGACGACGCCCAACCGACGAGGCGGCCTGAGCCGGACGCGCAACGACGCCAGGAAATGGAGGACTCGAGCATGGTGCGCCACGGATTCCACGACGTCGCCAAGTTCGGCCACTGGGATGCCTACCTGGCTGCCTGCAAGGCGTGGAGCGGAGAAGGAATGAAGGTCGGACTCCCCGCGTACCGGATGTACACGCCGGTCTGGGGAAAGGTGAACGAGGCGTACGTCGAGGCTGTGTTCGAGAGCGCCGACGACGTCTTGGCCCGCAACAGGGTGGCTCTGGAGAGCCCCGCCTTTGTGGCAGCCCTGAGGGCCCTGGAGGAGCACCTCACGGACGCGGCGAGTCGCGAGTACGTGCTCTCGGAGCAGAGCCTCAGCTGACGAGCAGGGCTTCACGAGTGACGAGTCCGGCCTCGGCCGACCACGTCGGCGGGCCGGGCTCGGCTCGCTCTTGTCCACGGAAAGCTCCGTTCTCCGGTGCCCCCGCACCGATCCCCACGCGAGTCGAGGAGGGCCCGCAATGGCAGCGCATCCCAGCGCCACGCTCATCCGCCAGAGCTATGAGGCCTTGAACGTAGGAGACACCGCAGGCGCCCTGGCGGCGTGGTCGGACGGCATCATCTGGCACGAGCGCGTCGGCAAGACGTGGGCGATGGCCGGCGACTACCTCGGCAAGCAGGCCGTGGCCGGACTGTTCGGCGGACTGCCGGGGCTGGGTCTGACCGCGATGCGGGCGGAGGTGCACGACATTCTCGCCAGCGATGGTCACGTTGTCGCGCTCATGGACATGCGCATGGAGCGAGGCGAGCTGACGTACCTCAGCCACGAGGTGCACATCTGGCACGTCGTGGACGGGAAGGCCACAGAGGTCTGGCTGACCTCCCAGGACCCGGACGCCTTCGACGCCTTCTGGGCCGCCACGCTCTAGCCGGGATTGGTCCCGCCCCATACCCCCGCAACCCGGCCCGGCTCCGCGTGCGCCCTGTGCGACGGAGCCGGACTGCCGCAGGGTGTCCGGAGCGAGACAGACCTCCGACGAGTTGACCGGCGCCAGCGCGGCCCGAGCGGTGGCTTCCCGTCAATCGGGCTCGCACTTCGCGTACCGAGGCTCGGCCAGGCGTCCTGCGACGCACTCTACGCAAATCGCGACATGAATCGCCCCAATCGGCGACGCACTTCGCGCGATTCACCAGAGAGGAATTGGTCGGGGCGGTGGGATTCGGACCCACATCCTCGTGCTCCCAAAGCACGTGCGCCACCGTTGCGCCACGCCCCGACAGGATCTCGTGCTCAGAGGCGCGCGGGCGCCTCGGTGGCCCGAGCCGAGGATGAGAGCCTACACCGCTCCCAAGCGCGGGCGTCGGGGCGTGGCTCGCCGGAGGCCCACAGCCCGGACACCGGCCCTCCGAGTCGACGCCCATCGCCCGCTCCCTGGCCTAGCTGCCCACTGAACCGGTGCCTTGGCCTGTGTCCCCCACCAGCATCAGCGCGCCCGCCGAGGCCATGCCGAGAGCGACGGTGCCGAGCATCGCCGCCTGCAGCCCGACGGTCACGGACAGGAGGCCCATCAGGGTCGGGAACCCGATGGTCCCGGCCACGGCCGCGGTCGTGAGGTACCCGCCGACCGCCGCGGACCGGTCCGGGTAGCGGTCGCCGCCGACGACCATGATCATCGGGGCGACCGGCCCTGCGGCGAGCCCGGCCAGCGCGAACAGGCCGACCGACGCCGGGACCGAGGGGACGAGGATCGCCCCCGCGAGCGCGACCGACATGGCCAGTGCCGCGGCGGTCGCGAACCGGACGTGGTCGAACCGGTCGGCCACGCGGGCCGAGCCGAGGCGGCCGACGGCCATCCCCGCCCAGTAGAGGGCGAGCGCCGTCGTGGCGACGCTCAGCGGGGCGGGCTCGAGGAAGCGGACCAGCCAGTCGGTGACGCCCACCTCCGACGCGATGTAGCAGGCGATTGCGACGCAGGCGAGGGCCAAGGGCCAGGGGATGCGGGAGTGCCCCGACCCGGGACCGCCTAGCCCGGGCGCGGCTGCGGTGCTATCACCTTCTCGCCGCCCATCGGGCATCTCGACCGCGAGCAGGAGCGCCCCCAGCCCTAGCACGCCGAGGCCCGTGCCGGCCAAGACGCACTGCCACGGGAAACCGGCCTCGACCAGCGGGCCGATGACGAGCGGCGCGGACAGCGCGCCCAGGCTGAAGCACAGGTGGAGGAGGTTAAGGGCCCGGCCCCGGCCGGACCGGAAGACGTCGAGGAAGAGCCCGTTCGCCCCGCCGTCGAGTGCCCCGATCCCCAGCCCGGCCGGGACCGCGGCGAGCAGGAAGACCCCCCAGGACGGGGCCAGCGCCAGCGCGACCAGGCCCGCGGCGAGCAGCCCCGCGGCGAGCACCAGGACAGGCCGACGCCCCAGGCGCTCGGTGGCCACGCCGCCGGCCAGCGAGCCGGCCGCGTAGGTGACGCCGAAGGCGAGGTAGTAGACGCCGAACTCGGCGTCCGTGAGCTGGTGCGACGCCTCGATCGACCGGACCATCGCCGGGACGAGGATCCCGCACCAGCCGACCAGCAGGTAGGCGAAGCCGCCGAGGATCCCAGTCGCCGTCGGCCATGAGCGGGCGGGAGCAGCCATTCAGCGGATTATCGGCTCGCCGCTCGGACCCTCGAGGGCATTTGCGTGCATTGACTGCGTCGGTCGGCCGTCTCGTGCCCGCGAACCGCACAATAATCGGCGCCTACGCCGCTCGGCCCGCCACGCTCGGAACCCCCGACCCTAGGCCGCAGAGGCCCCGGCGGCTCCCAAAGCACGTGCGCCACCGTTGCGCGCCGCCCCGACAGGCCTCGAGCTCGCAAAGCGCAGGTGCTTCGTCGCTCGGCCGGTGATGACCGGCCTCCTGCATATGTCACGGGGGCGCCGCCAGGCGTGGCACGGGACGGGATCCGCGCGCCCGGGCGTGGACGTCTGTAGCGCTGTCGGGCTCGCTCGGCCGCGGCGGGCAAGCGTCGCCAGACGGCATGCCCGGGCGCCCGAGTCGCCGAAGTAGTAGCCCGAGCCTTGGCTTACAGCGACAGCCTGGCGTCCGTCCAGGCCCCGTTCGCGCGGCTCGACGCGACGGCTGCCTCGACGAACCTGACCCCGGCGGCGCCGTCGCGCTCGTTGGGGAACTGCAGCGCCAGCGGGTCGGGATCCCGGCCCGACCGCCGCGCCGCGATCGCCTCGGCGGCGTCCGAGTAGATGTTGGCGAAGGCCTCGTGGAAGCCCTCGGGGTGCCCCGCGACGATCCGGCACGCTCGGGCGGCCGCCGGCAGGGACCCGGGCCCGTTGGGCGTGTAGACGCGGGCGGGCCCCCGGAGCGGCTTGAGGGTGAGCCGGGTCGGCCGCTCCTGGTGCCACTCGAGGGTGCCCTTCGTGCCCGACACCCGGATCCCGAGGCTGTTCTCCACCCCGGCGGCGGTCTGGGTGACCCAGAAGGTCCCGCGCGCCCCGCCCTCGAAGCGGAGCATGGCGGCCCCGTAGTCGTCGACGGGCCGCGTCGGGACCACGTGCCCGATCTCCGCGGCGACCTCGGCGACCTCGAGGCCGGTCACGA
>JAJXUG010000098.1 GCA_021783095.1 Chloroflexota bacterium
CCATCGCTCAGCTCGCGGACGAAGAGCTCGGCCCGGCGGGCCATCGCCACCTCCAATGCTCGGGAGGCCCGCGGCCGGGCCTCGGGGAGTGCGATTACCTCCCGAGCATTATGAATCGGGGCACTAGGGACAAGTCTCGCCCGCACGAGTGGCAGAAGCGCCCGTCCGAGACCACCTCGCTTCCGCAGTACGGGCAGTACGCTGAGACCAACTCGCCTTGCCTCCTCCGGTATCTCGACCAGAAGAGTACCGGGACGGTCTGCGCCGAGGAAGACGCGACGACATTGCCCAATCGACCGAAGTAGGGACCGCGGCCCACACCCTCGGGCCATGATGGCGCGCTGTCCGATCCACACCGGCTCCCGGGGCCGTCCGGCCCCGGTCAACTGACTGCCATGAAGCGAGCCCCCTGGCGGCAAAGTGGGTTCTCGTCGGAACCAAGGCCAACCAGGAGGCCCAGCGATGTTGTACGCCGGATTGGATCTGTCCCGCCGGAAGGTGAGCGTCCACGTGCTCGACGAGGCCGGGGAGACGGTGACCGCGACCTGGGTGCCCGCAACCCGCGACGGGCTCCGGCTGCTTGCGGGCCGGGTCGCGCTGTACGGCCAGCCGGTGACGGGTGTCGTGGAGTCCATGACGGGCGGCAGGTTCGTGCACGATCAGCTCGAGCTGGCCGGCTGGGACGTCGAGGTGGCCGACGCCGCGAGGGCGAGGGCCCTCGCCCCGCTCGCCGCCAAGACCGACAAGATCGACGCCCGGGTGCTCGCGGAGCTCGCCAGGCGCGATCTCGTCCCGGCGGTCTGGCTGCCCGATCCGACCGTCGGCGCCGAGCGCGAGCGGGCCCGCTTCCGCCTCCACCTGGTCAGGCACCGGACGGCGCTCAAGAACCGGACCACGCCACGCTCGCGACGTTCGGCGAGCCCGTCCCGGTGTCCGACCTGTTCGGGACCGGCGGCCGGGGGCTGCTGGCCAGCCTCGACATCCCGGAGCCGTGGGCGACCACGCTCGGGCGAAGCCCGGAGCTCGTCGACGACCTCGACCGCCGGATCAGGGAGTGCGAGGCCGAGCTGCGGGCGCTGGGCGCCGACCACCCGTACGTGCCGCTGCTCGTCACGGTGCCCGGGATCGGTGCGACGCTCGGGTACACGATCGCCTGCGAGATCGGCGACATCGGCCGGTTCCCGAGCCCCAAGCACCTCGCCGGGTACACGGGCCTCTGCCCCCGCGTGTACCAGTCGGGCGAGACGGACCGCCGGGGATCGCTCACCAAGGCCGGCCCCAAGTACCTCCGCTGGGCGCTCATCGAGGCCGCGATGCACGCGTCGAATCACGAGCGGTACGCGGCCAGGTACCAGCGCACCAAGCGCCGGCTCGGCAAGCAGCGGGGCGGCCGGATCGCCCGCGTCGAGCTCGCCCGCGAGCTCGCCAGCGTGATCTGGCACATGCTCACGCGCCAGGAGCCGTTCCGGGCGGCAGGCCCCTCTATCGGTCTGGTCGCTTGACGACCCTCAACTGACTTGGGCCGCCGCCGTCTCCCATCCCACCGAGTCCTCCCCTCGAGGAGGCGATAGAGACATGAGACGCACCATCCGACCCGTCGCCCGGTCTCCGAGCTTGACACGGGGGCTCGCTTCATAGAGACCGATCCCGCGACGCGTCGCCGGGCCGACCATCAGGGCGTGACCCGCCTTCACGCCTCCATCCGCCCCGCCGCGGCGGGGCACCGCCTACTGGTCGGCCGCACCCTCCCCTGTGCCGACCCGGCCGCCGGCCTCCGAGATGGCCGGCACCTCCCCTGCTCCGTGGGCGGCTTGTGAGCGAGGCCGACGGCGTGGGCCTCTCGCAGCGCGACCTCCTGATGGAGATGCGGGAGGACATCAAGGGCCTCCGGGCCACCGTCGACGAGATCGCGCGGGACCAGGCGCTCGGCGTCGAGCGGCGCGCCAGCATGCAACGGTCCGCCGATTCGATCTACGCCCGCCCAGATGCGCATTTCGCTGATTTGGCCACGCCAGTCCGCGCGAGATGGACACCCTGGATCGGGGTTTTGGCCACCCCCTCGGAGGTCGCGTCAGCGGCCGACGCGGGGCGTCGCTCTCATCCCCTGATCCTCACCTCCTCCCGAAGCGTTGCAGGCCCGATGGCCGGGTAGTGTGACACGGCGCGGACGTCGCGCAGCGGGCACCGCGGGGTCATCCGCGGGCCTCCGCGCGGCGCAGCGATGCACCCGTGAGCTCGATCCGGTGGGCGCCCGCGAGCAGGCGGTCGCAGATGGCGTCGGCGACCGTGGGCTCGCCCAGTCCCTCGTGCCAGAGGGCGACCGGGAGCTGGCTCGTGACGATGGTCGAGCGGACCCCCGAGCGATCCTCGATCACCTCGAGCAGGTCGGCGGCCTGGGCATCGGTGAGCGGCCGGAGCGCGAAGTCGTCGAGCACGAGGACCTCGATCCGGGCCCAGCCGGCGAGCAGGCGGGCGAGCCGTCCGTCCACCCTCGCCGTCCCGATCTCGGCGAGCAGGCGCGGCACCCGGGCATAGAGCGCGGTGTGCCCCGCGCGGATGGCGGCCGCGGCGAGCGCGCAGGCGAGGTACGTCTTGCCGACGCCCGTGGGTCCGGTGAGCAGCACCTGCTGGTGCGCCGCGACCCAGCGCGCCTGCGCCAGCTCGAGCACGACCGACCGGTCGAGCCCCCGCGGGGCCCGGAAGTCGATGTCCTCGACGGATGCGGTGACACGCAGCTTCGCCGCGCGCAGGTAGCGCTCGAGCCGCCGGTTCTCGCGCTCGGTCGCCTCCCGGTCGACGAGCAGCCCCAGGCGGTCCCCGAACGGCAGCTCGGTGTAAGCCGGGGTCTCGCGCTGCTCGAGAAGGGCTCGCGCCATGCCGCCGAGGTTGAGCGTGATCAGCTTGTCGAACGTGGGGCCGGTGAGCATGGGTGCGTTCTCCTTGATGGTGACGGGGGTGGGGCCAGCGCTGGTGATCACTCGTACGCGGCGGGGCCGCGGACGTTGGCGTGGGTGCGGGTCGCCCGCACGGGCGGCGGCTCGGGCATGGGTGCCCGCTCGAGGCCGGCCCGCAGGATCGAGTCGACGCTCCGGTAGGAGAGGGCACCGACGGCGAGGGCCCGGGCACAGGCGGCTTCGAGGCGTGCCTCGCCGTGGCGACGGCCGAGGCGCAGGATCCCGAGGCACGAGCGGAAGCCCTGCTCGGGGTGGGGCCGCGACGCGAGGACGGCCGCCATGAGGGCGCCCGTGGCGGGCCCGGTCTGCTCGCCCCAGGCGACCAGCCGCCCCGGACCTCGACCGCCCGCACGACGTAGCGCCGCACGGTGGACCGGGGCAGGCCTGTCGCGATGCCGGCCTGGCGCGGGCTCAGGCCCTCGGCGAGGCAAGCCTGAGGGCTTCTCTGATCTTGCGCATGGCAGCACGGGGACGGGGCACCGGCATCTCTCCTGGGGCGGTGTGAACGCGATCCAGGCGAGCGTGCCGGGTCCGGGGCGCCTCATGGCGGCGCTGTTGACGACCGATCCGAGGGGGTGGCCATTACCCGTGAAACAGGGTGTCCGTTTCCGGCGAAACGGGGTGTCCGTTTCCGGCGAAACGGGGTGTCCAAAACCCGTGAAATCCGCACACGGTCGGGTATCAGGCGACACGTGCGTCCAGTGGGGAGCAATGGTTGGGCCGTCGCGCCGGGACGGCGTGGCGGCCGCCAATCCGCAGCACGCCGGGCGATGTGCCACCAGAGCCGCGGCAAGCTGCCCTGGGATGCCTCCGGGGCAGCCATCGCGATCGAGGTGCCCCGCTGGATGGTACCCGCGCTGGCTGGCCACTCCGCGGTGGCGGACCCGCTACGTGGGCCGAGGCACATCTTCTGCAGTGGTCACGTGCTGCGAGATAGGGTGCCGCGCGGTACGGGCTTCGCCGCGGCGACGGGCTTGCGCTCCTGCGCTGCCTGCCTCGTCGGCGAACCGGACACCTCGCGCTGAGGCCGACGTCGTGCCGCCCCTCGCATGGGTCGTCGTGCCGGACTCGAGCAGCACGGCTACCGGGGCATACCCGCTCGTCGATCACATTGCCGACACGGTCTGCGCGATACTCGAGCGGCACAGCGCGGCGGAACTCCCCTCCACCCGCCACTAGGACCCGGTCGACCTTGGTCGCGATCATCGTCGCGGTCCCCCTGGAGGTCGAGGCAGGCACTCACGCTCAGCTCGGAGGCGGCCCATCGGAACCTCCGCCTCCAAGGTCCCTTCGCGGTCCCAGACCGGGCGCTGTGGGGCCCGGGATACGACGCCGAGGCGGCGCACTCGCTCCTGCCGGTCGCCCGGACGCTCGACGAAGCGCTGGCACTCGTGGGGCCGTTCCCCGACACGCTGCTCGACGGGACGGTACTGGGAACTTGGAGCAGACAGCCAATGAGGTGGACGCGACCGGCGGCGGACCTGCTGATCAAGGTCGCCGCAAGCGCTCCGACCGAGCTACACATAGAACATGCGTACTGGTCGGGGCGAGAGGAGTCGAACCGCCACCACCGACCTCAGCGTTCCCTCGAGGATGCTGCACTGCGCGGTGATCGGCGGCGACTGCTGGCGGGCGGCGGCCGGCTGACGCCGGGCCGGCTCAGCGCGCCGCGTCCCCGAGATCAGCGAGGAACTCGGCCGGCGTGCGCACCGGGATCCGCCCGGCGAGCGCGGTGAGGTCGCCGTCGCCGGACACGAGGACGGCCCTCCCGGCCGCCGCGAGCGCGATGAGGTAGTCGTCTGCCGGGTCGGCCGAGCGCACCGGCGGCGGCCCCGGCGGGTCGGCGACGAGCTCCGCGGCGCGCCCGAGCCACGCCACCAGCGCGTCGGCGTCGGCGGCCGGCACCAGCCGCACGAGCTTCGGGTACGCGAGGGCGCGGCGCAGCTCCGCGAGCAGCAGGGGCGAGACGACCAGGTCGAAGGCGCCGGCCTGCCAGGCGAGCAGCAGGCGGGCGGGCGCGCCGCGGGGAGAGAGGGCGGCCGAGATCAGGACGTTGGCGTCGAGGACGGCGCGCACCGGTGCCGGGGCTCAGCCGCGGGCCGCGCGCTGCGCCTCGAGCGCGAGGGCCATGGCCTCGTCCTCGGGGAGGTCGTTCGCGGCCCAGAGGCGGTCGAGGAGGTCGAGGCCGAGGTCGCGCCGCAGGGCCTCCTCGATCACGTCGCTGTCGCCCTTGCCCAGCCGGGCCGCGCGGACCCTGACCGCGCGCAGGACTTCGGGGTCGATCGTCAGGGTCGTCCGAACCTTCGCCATCGCCGCATCATCGCATCATGATGCGCGTCCTGCAAGGGCTGATCGCGACGTCGGGCGCCTCTCGCCCTCATGATCGTCGCGGCAACGATTGCGCGGGACGACCCCGGACCGGCTGCGAGAGGAGCCGCTGCACGAGATCTTCGCGAGGGTCGACGTCCGGGGTCCCGAGCTGCTCGCGGTGCACCCGCAGCCCAACGAGAACGCGTGGCTACTCGGGCTGGCAGCGCTCCGGCAGGAGCAGCATGTGGGAATGGTCGGGGCGAGAGGAGTAGCGACGACGATATCGATGAGCCTCGCCGCGGCCCCAGACGAGTGCGCGCCTCGGGGCGAACGGTGACCGCCCGACAGGCTCCTACCGTGCCACCCACCGCGCCGCGGGCTCGAGCAGGAAACGCTCGAGCGCGATCCCATCGCCGCCCACGAGCAGCGGCCGGATCGGGCCGAGCCCGCTGAACGCGGCGGTGAAGGCGGCGATCCCCGGCAGC
>JAJXUG010000053.1 GCA_021783095.1 Chloroflexota bacterium
GGGCGCGCAAGGCAGGCTGGTCCAACCCGTTTACGACGGGAGATCGTATTCGGCGAGACAAGGAATGCCGATGACGACCCAGGCTCGTATCTGGAGGGACGACGGCGAGGCGCGCGGAGCACCGGGCGAGGGGGACCAGCGCGAGGTCCTCAGGTGCGGGGGATCCCAGGACAACACGAGCTTCGGTCGTAGATGGCTGGGCCCGGGCAGGAACGCTCACGCGACCGGTGGGCCGGACCGGCGCGGCTGCCACGGTACCCTTGCCGGCATGCCCGCTGAGTTCATCTACACGACCTATCGCCTCGGCCGCCACTACCCGCCCGACAAGACGGTGCTCGAGGACATCTCGATCTCGTTCTATCCGGGCGCCAAGATCGGCGTCATCGGGCCGAACGGCGCCGGCAAGTCGAGCCTGCTGCGGATCATGGCCGGGCTCGACGACGGGTTCACGGGCGAGGCGCGCCTGACGCCGGGCTTCACGGTGGGCTACCTCGAGCAGGAGCCGAAGCTCGACCCCACCAAGGACGTCAAGGGGAACGTGCTCGACGGCGTCCGCGAGGTGCAGGCGCTCATCGAGCAGTACAACGCCGTGATGGCCAAGTGGTCGGAGCCCGACGCCGACTACGAGGCGGTCGGCGCCGAGCAGGCGACGCTCGAGGACAAGATCGCCGCGGCCGACGCGTGGAACCTCGAGCGCAACGTGGACATCGCGATGGACGCGCTCCGCTGCCCTCCCGACGAGGCGGACGTGACGACGCTCTCGGGCGGCGAGAAGCGGCGCGTGGCGCTGGCGCGGCTGCTCATGCGCCACCCGGACCTGCTGCTCCTCGACGAGCCCACCAACCACCTCGACGCCGAGTCGGTCGACTGGCTGGAGCGGTTCCTCCAGGAGTACAGCGGCACCGTGGTCGCGATCACCCACGACCGCTACTTCCTCGACAACGTCGCCCAGTGGATCCTCGAGCTCGACCGCGGGCGCGGCATTCCGTTCAGCGGGAACTACTCCGGATGGCTGGAGCAGAAGCTCGCGCGCATGGCGACCGAGCAGAGGCAGGCCGACGCGAAGCAGCGGACCCTCGCCCGCGAGCTGGAGTGGGTGCGCATGTCGCCCCGGGCCCGCCAGTCGAAGGGCAAGGCCCGCCTGTCCTCCTACGAGCAGCTCCTCGCCGAGGCCAACGACGAGAAGACGGTCGCGCGCGAGCTCGAGATCGCCATCCCGCCCGGCCCGCGCCTGGGCGACCAGGTCATCGAGGTCAAGGGCCTGCGCAAGGGGTTCGCCGACCGGCTCCTGATCGAGGACCTCACGTTCAGCCTGCCGCGCTCGGGGATCGTCGGGATCATCGGCCCCAACGGCGCCGGCAAGACGACGCTGTTCCGGATGGTGATGGGCCAGGAGGCGCCCGACGCGGGGTCGATCACGATCGGCGACACCGTTCGGCTCTCGTATGTGGATCAGGCCCGCGACGAGCTCGACGCCGACAAGACGGTGTTCGGGGAGATCACCCACGGCGTCGAGGTGGTCCGCGCAGGCGCGCGCGAGGTCCCTGCCCGGGCATACGTCTCCTCGTTCAACTTCCGCGGCACCGACCAGCAGAAACTCGTGGGCACGCTGTCGGGCGGAGAGCGCAATCGCGTCCACCTCGCCAAGCTGCTCCAGACCAACGGCAACGTGCTGCTCCTCGACGAGCCCACCAACGACCTCGACGTGGACACGCTGCGTGCGCTCGAGGCCGGGCTCGAGTCGTTCCCGGGGTGTGCTGTGGTCATCAGCCACGACCGCTGGTTCCTCGACCGGATCGCGACCCACGTCCTCGCCTTCGAGGGCGACAGCCAGGCACGCTTCTTCGAGGGCAACGTGAGCGACTACGAGGCGTTCCGCCACAAGGAGCTCGGCGCCGCGGCGGACCAGCCGCACCGCATCCGCTACAAGCGCCTGGCCGGCTGACCCGCAGCGCCCACCCACGGGAGTCCGCGGCGGTGCGGCGGCGCACCGCGGCCCGGGAAACTGCCATCGACACCCCTTGACGACGTCTCTACCATGTCGCGCAACCGCGTCCCGCCGGGACGCATGGGCTTGTGGAAGTTGGGAGAGAGCCTCCGTGCGACGCGTCGCGTCCCTGGCTGTCGGTTCCCTGTTCGCCTTGACCCTGGCGGTGCCCGCCGTCGCCGCCAGCCCCCACGAGATGTACGCGCACCCGGACTTCCACGCGAAGCCCAACGTCTCGAGCTCGCCGACCGGCCTCTCGCCGCAGAACATCTACGCGGCCTACAACTACAGCGTCTCGGCCCAGTCCGGCAACGGCAAGACGATCGCGATCGTGGACGCCTACGACGACCCGTCCGCCGAGAAGGACCTCGGGGTGTTCAGCGGCCAGTTCGGCCTGCCGCCCTGCACCACGGCCAACGGCTGCTTCAAGAAGGTCAACCAGACTGGGGGAACCAGATACCCCCGTGCGAACAGCGGCTGGGCGCTCGAGATCTCGCTCGACGTCCAGTGGGCCCACGCCATCGCCCCGGGCGCCAAGATCCTGCTCGTCGAGGCCTCGTCGAACAGCTTCACCAACCTGATGGCGGCCGAGGACTACGCCAAGAGCCACGCGCAGTACGTGTCCAACAGCTGGGGCGGCGGCGAATCGAGCGGGGAGACTGCCTACGACAGCCACTTCGTCCAGAGCGGCGTGAGCTTCTTCGTCTCGGCGGGTGACGCCGGGCTGCCGGCGGAGTACCCGTCAGCGTCGCCCAACGTGATCAGCGTCGGCGGCACGCTCCTCTCCAACATCGGCCAGCCCACGTTCAGCGAGACCGGCTGGTCGAGCGGCGGCGGCGGCTGCTCCGCCTACGAGACGGCGACGTCGGCGCAGGCCGCGTTCACCGGCTATGCCCAGGTCAACTGCGGCGGCAAGCGGGCCACCCCTGACGTGTCGCTCGACGCGGACCCGGCGAGCGGCGTGTCCGTGTACGACTCCACCAAGTACAACGGCCAGTCCGGCTGGTTCACCGTCGGCGGCACGAGCGTGTCCTCGCCGATGACGGCCGGCCGCGCGGCGGACAGCGGCGCCTTCGTCACCTCGGCCTACGTCTACGGCTCGAGCATCACGTTCCGGGACATCACGTCCGGCAACAACGGCGCGCCCTGCCTCACGGGGTACGACCTGTGCACCGGCCGGGGCAGCTGGATCAACTAGCGCCCAGGTCAGCGCCCAACTCCACCGCGCGGTGCGGGACCCGGTCGCGAGGCCGGGTCCCGCAGTGCGTGGGGGCGGGTTCCGAGCCGCGCGGCGCGAGGGTCAGCCTGGCGCGTTGCCCGTTAGTTCGCGGGCGATCTCCCGGGCGTAGTCCCGGATCCGCTCCCAGTCGCGGAAGTCCCCCACCTGGTGCGTGCGGAGGATCTGCTCGTCCACGCCCGGGACAGTCGGGTCCAGCAGCCCGCCGAACGTGTGGTGCGCGCGGAAGGGGATGTCGGCCATGATCGCGAGCACGTTGTCGGCGGGCGGCAGGTCCCTGGCGGCCAGGTGGCGGTCGAGGGGCCCGCTGCTCCACAGCCAGACGGGCTTCGTGCGCAGGGCCTCGCGCCCCCGGTTCACGAACCGGTTGGCCTCCCGCTGCCAGTGGGCGGCGTAGAGGGCGCTGCCGAGGACCACCGCGTCATAGGGGGCGAGGTCGCGGGCCTCGCGGGCGGGCAGCGTCGTCACCTCGAGGCCGGCGTCGCGCAGGACCGCGGCGATCGCCTCCGCGACTTGGGCGTTCGAACCCATCTTCGTGGCGAAGGCGACGAGCACGCGCGGGACCATGGGTTCGCGTCCCTCTTCCGCGCCGTCGCGGAGGCGGCGACGAGCGCCGCTAATCTTGCTCCAACTCGGTGCCGTGCGGAGCCTGACCGTCTAGGATCCACGTTGCGCGGCCTCGCACCCGAGTGGCAGCGCATCGTCGCCCGGGAGCCCATGCGATGACCGACGCGCCTGATCGAAGCCTCGCCGAGTCAGGAGCAGTCGCGGGCGTGTCCGGGCTGGAGCGGCTCCGGGCCTGGCTCGTGGACGCGCCCGGCTACCCCGCTGACGCCGCCGACCAGCGCACGGTGGAGTTCCTGGGGCTGCGGATGCCCAGGCGCGCGACGACTGCGGTGATGCTCGTGGCCCTGCTGCTGCTGCTCGACTACCACGGGCGCGTGACCGACCTGGTGGCCTGGGCCACGGGCTGGTCCACCACCAATGACGCCGACTTCAAGCGGATCCAGGGCGTGGGCAGGCTGCTGCTCCTGGGCGGTGTCCCGCTGCTGGTCGTCCTGCACGGGTTCCGCGACCGGCCGAGCCGGTACGGCCTTCGCCTGGGCGACTGGCGGGCCGGGCTCGCGATCACTTTGGGCGGGATCGCGGTGATGGCGCCCGTCGCGTTCGTTCTCGCGCACGTGCCCGTGTTCGCCGCCTACTACGCTCCGCAGGCGGCGCCGCCGCCCCAGGTCTTCCTGACCACGGCGCTCGATGTGCTGCCGGCCGAGTTCTTCTTCCGCGGGTTCCTGCTGTTCGCCCTCCTCCGCGCCGTGGGGCCGATCGCGGTCGTGGTCGCCACGCTGCCGTTCGCCTTCTCGCATCTGGGCAAGCCCGAGCTCGAGACGCTGTCCACGCTGGGCGGCGGGTTCCTCTACGGCTGGCTCGACTGGCGGACCGGCTCGGTGCTGTGGAGCGGCCTGGCCCACACGTGCATTCTGGGCGGCATGGTGCTGGCGTCGGCCGCCGTCGGGATGCCGGTGCACTGAGCTGGCCACGGGAGGGGGATGGCGCAGGGCCCGTCCACGGGAGCAGTGCCGACGACAGGCACCAGGGCACGGACCGGCGTCGCCGCCAGCCCGGGTATCCTCGACTGATGGCCGACCCCGTTCCCCACGACATCCGCGCCCTCGCCGACGAGCGCTCCCGAGCCCGCCGAGACCACGACTGGGCGACCGCCGACCGCCTCAAGGCGGAGCTCGCGGCTGCCGGCTGGAACGTGGTCGACGCTGCCAGCCTGTACACGCTCGAGCGGCGCCCGGAGGCGGTGGTCGAGGTGGACGGCGAGGTCCGCTTCGGCAGCAGCGAGGCCGTCCCGTCGCGGCTCGACGAGGCCCCGTCCTCGGCGGCCACGGTCGTGCTGGTCGCCGACGATGCCGCGGGCGTGCTGGCGCGCGCCGTCGCGGGCGTGCTGGCGCACTCGCCCGCCTCGCAGGTCGTGGTCGTCGCCAACCAGCCGTCGCCGCCCGTCGCGTCGGAGATCGGCCGCCTCCCAGACGGAGTCGAGGTGGTTCGGCTGGCCTCGCGCCTGGGCGCGGCGGCGGCCCGAAACGCCGGGATTCGACGGGCGGCGGGAGGGGTCATCGTGCTCATGAGCCCCCGGCTCGAGGCGCACGGCGACCTCGTCGGCGCCCTCGCCGCAGAGCTCGCCGATCCGACGGTCGCGGTCGCGGGCATCGAGGGCCGCACGACCTCGGACCTCGTGCACTTCGCGGCCACCCCGTCGGGCGTGTCCGCGGCCGACACCGTGAGCCTGCGGGCGACGGCGTTCCGGCGGGTGGACTACATCGCCCGGGGCCCGCTGGACGAGCACTTCACGCTCGAGGCGTACCTCGACGCGTGGTGGGGCTTCGTCCTGCGCGACGTGCCCGACGATGCGGACGCCGACGCGACTCCCAGGCGGGCGGTGGTCGTGGCGCTGCCGTTCAGCGTCCTGGGCGAGGAGCCGCCGCCGCCAGACGAGCGCCTGGCGAAGAAGCAGCGCTACCGGTTCCTCAAGTGGTTCGCCAGCCGGCGCGACCTCATGGTGGGTGCGCCCGCGGTGGAAGGAGCGAGGGACGGGCAGGACTCCGCGAGAATCCCCGACAGACGCCCTAACGAAACGTCCGGCGCCTCGTTCCACGGATAGAGGCCTCGCAGACAGCATCGTTCCCCCGGCGGTGTGGCACGGCGAGGCCTCATACTCTGCCCGCGACCCGACCCCGAAGGCGGACGTCAGCCCCCGGCCTATACTCCGGCCGTGCGTCGCTGGGTCTGCATCGTGTTCATGCTCGCCGGGTTCTCCGGTGGTGACTACGCGTGGACCGCACGCCCGCGCACAGTCGTCCCGATGGTTCGCGTGCTAGACCCTCGGCGGCCCGAGCCGGGACTGCCGGAGGTGGCGTGGTGGAACCTGATCTGACCGGACCGGACGACCCGGCCGCGTCAGCGCTGCCGGGGGAGCTCATGCGGGGCGGGCCCGACTGGCCCGACGGGGGTGCGAGCACCCGAGGTCCGCGCTGGCGGCGCGCCGTGCTCGCGCTCGTGGCGCTGGTCACCGCCGCGGCCCTCGTCGTCCACCTGCTCCCCACGCCGCTGGGCACGACGCCCGACCGCACGTCGGCGGCCTCCACCGACAGCGTGACGGTCCTCGCGGGGACGCCGTCCTCGATCGACCCCGCCCATGCCGGGGACCTCGGCAGCGCGCAGTACATCAGCCAGCTGTTCGAGACGCTGACCGCCGTCGACCCGTCGCTCCAGATCCGCCCGGCGCTCGCGTCCTCGTGGCAGGTCAGCGACAACGGCACGAGGGTCACCTTCACGCTGCGCGACGGACTGGAGTTCAGCGACGGCTCGCCGCTGACCGCGTTGGACGTGGTCCACAGCTGGCGGCGCCTGTTCGTCCCGGGCAACCCGTCGCTCCTGGCCTCGCTGATGGCCGACGTCAAGGGCGCCCGCGAGCTGCTCTCGGGGCAGTCCACCGACACGAGCACGCTCGGCGTGAGCGCGCCCGACCCGAAGACCGTCGTCGTGGACTTGGTCCAGGGGGGAGGCAACCTGCCCGCCATCGTGTCCAGCGCGCCGTTCGCGGTGGTGCCCTCGTCGGTCGGCGACGGCGAGTTCCAGCCGGCCCCGGGGACGATGGTCGGCAGCGGCGCGTACACGCTCGCCTCGGTCTCCTCGGACGCGTGGACCCTGCAGGCGAACCCGCACTACTGGGCGGGCAAGCCGGCGATCGACACAGTGAAGATGCTGCTCACCCTCAACGGCCAGTCGCCGGTCGACGCGTTCTCCGCGGGCACCGTGGACATCGCGCCCGTCTCGTTCACCGACGCCACGTGGCTCGCCTACGACCGGCAGCTCGGGCCGTCGCTGCGCGAGGACCCGGACCTCTCCGTCAGCTACTACGGCTTCGAGACCCGGAGGGGTCCCTTCGCCGACGTGCGGCTCCGCCAGGCGTTCGCGATGGCGATCGACTGGCGGCGCCTCGCCGCCCTCGACGACCCGATGGCGAGCAAGCCCGCGAACAGCATGGTCCCGGCGGGGATGCCCGGCGCGCCGCAGGGCGACTACCTGCCACCGTTCGACGTCGCCAAGGCCAAGCAGCTCCTGGCGGACGCCGGCTACCCCAACGGCCAGGGCCTGCCGACGGTCACGTTCATCGGCGGGGGAGGCGGCAGCCACGACGACCAGATAGTGGCCATGCTCAAGGCCAACCTCGGCGTCAGCGTCCAGTACGAGAGCATGGACTTCAACCCGTACCAGGAGCGCCTCGCGACCGACCCGCCCGACATCTGGAGCCAGTCGTGGGTGGCGGACTACCCGAACCCCAACGACTTCCTGGGCGTGCTGCTCGGCACCGGCTCGACCGCCAACCAGGGCGGCTGGTCGAACCCCCAGTTCGACACGGCGGTCGGGCAGGCGAGCTCGGCCGGCGACGCGGCGACCGCGCTCGCGGGCTACACCAGGGCCCTGCAGATCGTGCAGGACCAGGTCCCGGTGGTGCCGGTCTCGTATGGGCGCTCGTGGTCCCTGGTTCGCGACGGGGTGCTGGGCGCGGCGCAGAACGGCACCGGGATCCTGCGGCTGGCCGGCCTGGCCTGGAGCGGCCAGTGATCGCCCTCGGGCGGGGCCGCCTGGGCAGGCTGCTGCTCGCGCTCGCCGCGTCGCTTGCACTCCTGGCGCCCGCCGCGCCGGTGCGGGCCGCGACGTTCACCTTCAGCGACCCGCAGACGAGCGGCACGTTCAACCAGGGCATCGACTTCTCGATCAGGCTCACCGCGAGCGAGGCCCCGTCCCGCGTCGAGCTCCAGATCACGTACCCGGCCGCGACCGGCCCGTTCGTCGTGCCGCTGACCAGCCCCGCGGCCGCGGGCACCTCGACCCTGCACTACACGCTCGACACGTCGGGCAGCGGCCACCTCATGCCGAACACGCCGATCAGCTCGTCGTGGGTCGCGTACCCCCAGGGGGGCGGCGACCCGGTGCGGAGTCAGCCCACCAGCTACCGCTACCTGGACGCCACCCAGCAGTGGCAGACCCTGCGCGACGGCATCGTGACCGTGCACTGGACCCAGGGGCCGACCTCGTTCGCCCAGAAGGCGGCCGAGGTCGCCGTCAAGGCCATCACGACCGACGCGACGCTGCTCGGGATCAACGAGACCACGCCGGTGGACTTCTTCATCTACGCCGACGACGCGAGCTTCCGTGCAGCGCTCGGCCCGGGCACGCGCGAGAACGTGGGCGGCGAGGCGGTGACCGAGATCCGCACCCTGTTCGCCGAGCTCACGCCGAACATCCTCAACGACCCGTGGGTGAGCATCGTGATCACCCACGAGCTCACGCACCAGGTGATCGACGACGCCACCAACAACCCGTACCGGACCCTGCCGCGCTGGCTGAACGAGGGCGTCGCCGTCTACCAGTCCGAGGGCAACACCACCAGCTATCGCGGTCAGGTGCAGGACGCGGTCGCCTCGGGCGATCTGCTGCCGCTGACCGCGCTCGGCTGGCAGTTCCCGACCAATCCGCAGAAGACGGTGCTCGCGTACGCCGAGTCGGTGTCCGCCGTCGACTACATCGTTCGGACGTACACCAAGGCCGCCTTGGTCAAGCTGATCCTCGCCTACAAGGACGGCCCTACCGACGACGAGGCCATGACTGCGGCGATCGGCAAGGGCATGGCGGCCTTCCAGGCGGAGTGGTACCAGTCGATCGGCGCCGGCGCCCCCTCGCAGTTCGGCCCGCGGCCCGCGCCGTCCGGACCGCTCCCGTCAGCCTGGACGGGCCCCGCCGCATCCGCCGGGGCTGTCGCGAGCGGATCGCCGGAGGCCGCGGCCAACGCCGCGCCCACGCCGGCTGGCACCGCGGCCGCCGCCCCCGCGACGAACGACGCCCGCGGCTCCAACAGCGACCTCGTGCTCGTCCTCGGCGCGCTCGTCGTCGTGGCAGCGGCCGTGCTCGCCGGCATCGTCATCGCCGGCAGGCGGGCCGCGTCCCCGTGACCGCGGTCGCCGGCCGGATCCGCGCCATCCCCAGCTGGCAGCTGACGCTCGGCCTGGCGCTGCTCGCGCTCGGCTTCCTGGTCGCCGCCCAGATGGCGGCCGAGGGGCCGCGGGTTCGCTACACGAGCCAGGAGCGGACGCCGCTGGTCGAGACGGTCCAGGATCTCCAGGCCCAGCAGGACCAGCTCAAGCAGCAGGTCCTCGACCTCCGGTCCGCGATCCAGAAGCTCGAGGCCGCGGGCGAAGGCGGCGCGGTCGTCACCCAGCAGCTCAACAGCCAGCTCCAGGACGCGCGAATCGCCGCGGGCCTGGTGGCGATGACGGGGCCCGGACTCGTGATCCAGCTCTCCGACTCCACCCAGCCCGTCCCGGCCGACGGCAACGAGCAGGACTACCTGGTGTCGGGCAACGACGTGCTCACCGTGGTCAACCAGGTGTGGGCGGCCGGCGCCGAGGGCGTCTCGATCAACGGCGAGCGCATCACGGTCTCGACAGCGGTCGTGGACATCGGCGGCTCCGTGGTCGTGAACGGCGCCTACGTCGCCGCGCCCTACCAGATCAGCGCCATCGGGCCGGCCACGATGTTCGACACGCTTACGCACCAGCAGGGGTTCGTCGACTTCGTCCGGTCTCGCGGCGAGGCGTTCGGGATCGGCGTCTCCTACGCCACGCCGGACCATGTGGACCTGCCGGCCTACGCAGGCTCCATGAACCTTCGATACGGGGTGGCGGCCCCGTCGGCCTCGCCCTCGGCGGGGACCAACTGATGGGCCGGGGGAGGGGACCGATCGCGGTCGGGCTCGTGCTCGCGATCCTGGGGTTCCTCGTGGTGGCCCAGCTCCGCTCGCAGGCGCAGGCCCAGGGCCTCGCCCAGCTGTCCGTCCAGGACCTGACCGAGCTCGTCGCGAACGTCACCGCGCGCAACAACCAGCTGCGCGAGGAGATCCAGACCCTCCAGGCCCAGCAGGAGACCCTCGCGAGCACGGTCCAGCGCGGCGACACCTCGTCATCCCAGGTGCGCTCCGACCTGACCCACATCCTGGCCTGGTCGGGCTCGCTGGCCGTGACCGGCGCCGGCGTCCAGGTCACGGTCGACGGCGCCCTGCCCGCGACGGCGGTCGGGCAGCTGATCAACGAGCTGCTCAACGCCGGCGCCGAGGCCATCGCCGTCAACGGGACGCGCATCGTGCCGGGGGTCGTGGTGACCGGCAACCCGGGCCACCTGCTGATCGCGGGCCAGCCGCTCAACGTGCCGCTCGTGCTGGTGGCCGTGGGCCAGCAGGAGACCCTCGCGGGCTCGCTCTCGCGCGCCGGGGGGCTCATCGCACAGTTCACGGCGCAGTTCCCGGAGGTGCAGGTCACGGTCCTGCCGCAGGACTACGTGGCGGTGCCCGCCTCGACTCGGAACCAGGCGCCGGTCCTCGGGCGGCCGATGCTCTAGCGTGGGGCCCGGTGTGGGGGCCCGTCCCGCGGACGCTGGCCGGGGCAGCTCGATCACGCGCCAGCCCGACTCCCGCCAACGCCCTCTGCTACCCTCGGCCGCGATGTCCGGCACCCCCGTCTTGGCGCTCTACCTCGGCGACGTCGTCCGCCTGCGCCGCGCCCACCCGTGCGGCTCGGACACCTGGCTCGTCGACCGACTCGGCGCCGACATCGGCCTGCGCTGCCAGGGCTGCGGCCGCCACGTCCTGCTCGAGCGCCCGGCCCTCGAGCGGCGCCTGGCTGCGTTCGTCAGCCGCGGCGATCCCGCGATCAGCGCCGCGGTGGCGCCCAGGCGGCCGTGACGGCCGGCGAGGTTCGCACCGGGGGCATCACCGCCAACGGCAATGGCAACGGGCCGGACATCGAGGCAAGCGCGCTCGACGTCTTCCGCAACCGGCCGTTCCTGCTGCTCTGGCTCAGCCAGGTGTTCACGCAGATCGGCGGGAACATGGTGCTGTTCGGCCTGACCGTCATCGTGCGCAGCACCACCAACTCCAACACGGCGGTCAGCGTCCTGATCCTCTCGTTCCTCGGCCCGGCCGTCCTGTTCTCGGCGGTGGCCGGCGTGTATGTCGACCGGTTCGACAAGCGGTTCGTGCTCGTCGCCACCAACCTGCTGCGGGCGGGCATGTTCGTGCTGCTGTGGGTGGCGCAGTCGGCCCTGCCGCTGATCCTGCTGCTCAACGCGCTGGTCTCGACGGTGACGGTCTTCTTCGCGCCGGCCGAGGCCTCGATGATCCCGCAGCTCGTCCCGCGCAAGCAGCTCGTCGCCGCCAACGGGATCTTCACGATCACCCTCAACGCGGCGTTCGCGGTCGGGTACGCGCTCCTCGGCTCGATCGTGGTCACGCTGGCCGGCGCGCCGGGACTGCTGATCGTCGTGGCGGTGTTCTACCTGATCGCCGCCGTGTTCTGCTGGTGGCTGCCGCCGGCCCCGGCCACGAGTTTCGACCGGCCGGAGGGCGAGCGGACCGCCGACACGGCCGCGGCCGCCGCGATGGACTCGACGTTCGGCCAGCTGCGCGAGGGCATCGCCTACATCCGGCTCAACCGCGCGATCAGCTGGTCGCTCGTCTACCTCGGGATCGCCGCCTCGCTGGTCGGCGTCCTCGGCGTGCTGGGCCCAGACTTCGCGCAGTCGGCGCTCGGGCTCGAGGCCAAGGACTTCGCGGTCGTGGTCCTGCCGCTCGGCTTCGGCATCGTGACCGGGATCCTGGTCCTCAACTCGTGGGGCCACCTCATCCCGCGCCGCCGGATCATCGAGGTGGGCCTCGTGGCGCTGGGCATCTTCGTGGTGCTGATCGTGTCCGTGGGGCCGGTCTCGCGGCTCCTCCAGCGGGCCGAGCAGGCCGCGGGACTCCCGTCGCTCGCCGACTTCAGCAGCCTGCTCTCGATCGTGGTGTTCATCGCGCTGCTGGCCGGCGTCGCGTACGCCTTCGTCGCGATCCCCGCGCAGACGCAGCTCCAGGAGGAGCTGCCGGAGGACGTTCGCGGCCGCGTGTTCGGCGTCCTCAACATGCTCGTGTCGACGGCCAGCTTCCTGCCGATCATCATCGTCGGGCCCCTGTCGGACTTCCTCGGCACGACCAACGTGCTGTACATCGTGGGAGCGGGCATCACGATCTCGGGCGCGGTGTCGATCGTCCGGCGCGGGCCGCTCAAGCCCGCCGAGGCCCGCGCCACCGCGACCGGCCCGGCGACGCCCGCCGGACTCGATCCGGTGGCCGTCGCCGTGGCGACCGAGCTCGGGGTGAGCGAGCGGCGCGCTGGCGAGCGGCGGCTCGCGGCACAGGCCCAGCCGACCGACGGCGCCGCGGCGAGAGGCGATCCCAGTCTCGCCGCGGCGGGCGTGGCTCCCGCCGAGCGTGTCCTCGGGGACCCGGACTCGGAGGAGCCGCAGGGGGAATGACCGCCTGCCCCGATCTGGTCGTCCTGGGGCGGATCGCCACGCTCGCCGGCGAGGAAGGGCCGGGCTGGGTCGAGGGGCTTGCCGTCAGGGACGGGCGCGTGGTGGCGGCCGGTTCGCGCGCCGACGTCGAGGCGCTGGCGGGTCGCGGCACGCGGCGGCTCGCGCTGGCGCCTGGCGAAGCGGCGATCCCGGGGCTCACCGACGCCCACCTCCACCTCGCGTCCGCCGCGATGGCGCGCCGCGCCGTGGACTTGGCGGGGGTCACCACGGTCGGGGGTCTCGTCGAGCGGGTCCGTGCCTTCGCCTCGGCTCACCCGGACCCGGGTGCGTGGATCGAGGGCGGCGGCTGGGACGCGGACGTGCTGGGCCGCTGGCCGACCGCCGACGACCTCCAGCGGGCCGCGCCCGGCCGCCGCATCGCCGTCTGGGCGCACGACCACCACGCGCTTCTGGCGAGCTCACGGGCGCTCGCGGAGGCTGGGATCGATGACGAGCGGGTCGATCCCGAGGGCGGCGTCATCCGGCGCGACGAGGCGGGCCACGCCACGGGCGTCCTCCACGAGGTCGCCGCCAGCCTGGTCGGCCGGCTGGTCCCGCCCGCGGACGAGGCCGCTATCGCCGATGCGATCGACGTTCTCGCGGCCGAGCTCGTCGGGCTGGGCGTGGTGGCCGTCCACGATCCGGGCGGGCTGGCGCCCTCGGCCGGCCTCGGCGGCCCGATCGCCGCCTACCGGGCGCTGGCTGCTGCCGGGCGGCTCCGCGTGCGCGTGCACGCGTGCCTTCGTGTCGAGCAGCTCGAGGCGGCCATCGCCGAGGGGCTGCGCTCCGGGTCGCCGCTCTGTCCGGACCCCCTCGACCGCCTGCGGCTCGGCTGGCTCAAGACCTTCGCCGACGGGTCTCTCGGCTCGCGGACGGCGGCCCTGCTGGAGCCGCTCGACCCGATCCCCGGCGAGCCGGACCCGCCCAACGGCGGTTGCGGCGTCTGGCTGACTCCGCCGGCTGCGCTCCGCGAGCAGGCCGGGCGGGCCGCGGCGGCGGGGATCGCGACCCAGATCCACGGCATTGGCGACGCGGCGGTGCGGGCGGCGCTCTACGCCCTGGCGCCCACGGTTGGAGCCACTCCGCTGATGCCACGGGTCGAGCACGCCCAGCTGGTGGCGGCCCGGGACATCCCCCGGTTCGCCGCGCTCGGCGTGGCGGCCTCGATGCAGCCGGTCCACGTCCGCTCGGACGCCGCGAAGGCGCGCCGGCTGTGGGGCGCCCGTGCAGAGGCGCGGGGCTATGCGCTCGCGGCGATCGCCCGCAGCGGTGCGGTCCTCGCGGCGGGGACCGATGCGCCCGTGGAGCCCGTCGACCCGTGGCCGGGGGTCGTCTGCGCCGTCACCCGCTCTGCCCCGGACTGGGCACCCGGCACCCCCGCGTTCGGCCCGCAGAACGCGCTCGACCTGTGGGCGTCGCTGCGGGCGTGGTGCGTCGGGCCCGCGGTCACGGCGGGGGAGCGCGACCGGGGGCGGCTGGCCCCGGGCCAGCGTGCGGACGTCGTGGTGCTGCCCGCGGCGGCCCTCGCCGAGCCCGTCGAGGCGGGTGGCGCGCTGTGGCACGCCCGGCCGAGGCTGGTCCTGATGGACGGCCTGGTCGTGGCCGGCGCCTGACCGCCCGCGGAACGTCCCGGCGCCCGGGGCTTCAGCCGGGCAGCCCGCGCTGCCGCCGCGCCTCGTACAGCAGCACGGCCGCCGCGATCGACACGTTGAGCGAGTCGCCCACGCCCAGCATGGGCAGCCGGACCGGGTGCGCGGGCGGCGCGGGCCAGCGTTCGGTCAGGCCCTCGGCCTCGCTGCCCAGCACGATCGCGACGGGACCCGTGAGGTCGACATCCGTGTACAGGTCGGAGGCGTCCACGCGGGCCGTGAGGACCTGCACGCCGCGGCGCGCCAGCTCGGCCTGAACCTCGGCGCTCGAGCCCGCGGCCAGCGGCAGGGCGAAGATCGCGCCCAGCGAGGCCCGGATCGCGTTCGGGTTGAACAGGTCGGTCCGGGGGTCGGCCGCAATCACGGCATCGGCGCCGGCGGCATCGGCCGAGCGCAGCACCGCGCCCAGGTTGCCGGGCTTCTCGACGCCCTCGAGCACCACCAGCAGCGGGTTGTCCGGAAGTCGCAGCGCCCCGACCGAGAGCTCGGGCACCGAGATCGTCGCCACCATCCCCTCGGCCCGATCGCCGTAGGCCAGGCGGTCGAGCGCCGCGCCCGACGTCGGCAGGACGAGCGCGCCGCGCTCCCGGGCCGTGGCGATGAGGTCGCGGCCTCGGGCGTCGAGCCGAGCCAGGTCGACGAAGACTTCGACGGGGCGGGCGCCCCCGGCGATCGCCCGCTCCAGCTCCCGCACGCCGTCGACCAGCGTCAGGCCGGCCTCCTCCCGCGTGCGCCGCTCGCGCAGGCCGACGGCGTGGCGGACGCGCGGGTTCTTCGTGCTGGTGATCTCGGGCTCGTAGGGGGCCATGGCGCGATCTTCGCAGAGGTGGCGGTCAGCGGCGGTGCGCCGGCGCGGAGCGGGGGCGGGCGACCGGCTTGGGACCGTGGACCCCGCCGCGCGCCCAGGAGCCCAGCTCCAGGCGGTTGCCGGCGCGCGAGTCGAGCGCCAGCGGCGCGCCGTCCGCGCCCACGCCGATGTGCTCGCGGACCATCGCGGCCAGCCGCTCGCCGTCGTGCCCGGGGGTGTGCGCGGAGAGCACGAACAGCGATGGCCGGGGGCCGCACAGGGCGAGCAGGTCGTCCAGCAGGGCCGGGAGGTCCGCGTCGATCTGCCACGCGCCGTCGCCGTGCCCGTAGGTCGGCGGGTCGAGGATGATGCCGTCGTAGTGGCGACCACGCCGCCGCTCGCGCAGGACGTAGGCGCGCGCGTCCTCGGCGAGCCAGCGGACGGGCGCCTCGGCGAGTCCGGAGAGGGCGGCGTTCTGCCGCGCCCAGGCGACGGCGGGCCTGGAGGAGTCCACGTGGGTCACGCGGGCGCCCGCCCGCACGCAGGCGAGCGTCGCGCCGCCCGTGTAGCCGAACAGGGAAAGCACCTCGGGCGGCCGCTCCATCCGTTCGGCCGCGGTCCGGACCGCCGCGTCCAGCCAGCCCCACGTGACCGCGTGCTCGGGGAACACGCCGACCTGGCCGCCCGCGGCGGGCCGGCACTCGAGCGTCAGGCCGCCAACACGGACCGGCCACGGGTCGGCCGCGGCGCCGCGGATCCAGGCGCCCTTCGCCCAGCGCAGGTCGGGCTTCGCCCAGTCGGCGGCGGGAAGGCGGCGGGGCATCGTCGCGCCGGGGGCGGGGCGGTCGACGACGACCCGGCCGAAGCGCTCGAGGCGTCGCCCGTCGCCGCAGTCGAGGAGCTCGAGGTCGGACATGCGCCCATCGTCGCACGAGCGCGTGCCGCACGGCGCGGACCTGTGCGGCGGGGTTGCGAAGTCGCGTCGATGTGTCACTGTGCTTTCAGCCTGCGCGAGCGGCCTCGGCGCGCACGATCTGATTCAGAAGGCGATGGTGTCGCCGTCCCGATCGTGGATGGCGCCGTGGATGCCTGTCCCCAGGCGTGGGCCAGCCAGCTCATCGAACCTTGTGTTCCTGACGGCTAGAGATGGCCCCAGCGGTAGAGCGGGTGGAGCTCCGCCCAGCTGCCGTGGTCCAGATCGAAGACATAGCGGCCCTCCATCCACACCCGTTCACCGACGAAAGGGAACGGAGGGGTGAGCGGGTCGGGGTCCGCGGCACAGGCGGCGATCGCATCGGCCTGTGTCACGGTCCGAACGCAGACCGGCTCGACCACGAGGTCGCCCAGCTCCTCGCCCTGATTGGCCGGCCGCAGGAGGTACCTGAACTTCGCCTCCAGGGCGACGAGGATGTGGAGGTCGCCATCCGCCTCCTTGCGGACGGCATCCACGATGCCGCTGATGCGGATGCACGAAGCCGCGACCTGCAGCCGATCCGGGTCGTAGACGTACCTGAGCTGGTCGGTCGGCGTGCAGCGGACGGCCTTCGACGTCGGTCGGGGGGTCGGCCTCGACGTGGGCCTCGACGTGGGACGGGAGGTCGCGAGCGTTGTGGGCGACGCGGGGACAGGCGACACGAGATCGCTGGTCGCCGCAGGGGTGGCGCCGCCTGGGTTCGAGGTCAGGGCGACGCCTGGCATGCTGGGACTCGGGGCGCTACCAGTCGGCGCGGGGTTCCGACCCACCAGTAGCAACGCGATGATCGCGACGGCGACGGCAGCAAGGACGAGCCGACTCGAGGGGGAGGGGGATCGCACCCGGACAGCCTACGCGTCCGCCGTCTCCCTGACCGGCTCCCGGGCGACACGACGCGAACTCCGAGCGCGCCTGGGTTCGCTTCGCCGCCCTCACCCAACCCGAGCGGTCAGGCCACCGGCGCGCTGACAGCGATCGTGTCGAGGGCGGTCGACTTCGCGCTCGCGCAGGTCCTCGACGAACGCATCGGACATGCTGTCGGCCGACGCCCGAGACGGACGCCAGCATCCCCCTCGAGGCGAGGAAGGCGACCAGCCGCTCGGCTCTGCTCAGGTGGGCGGCAATCGTGCGCGGGCTCACGCGCCGTGCGGCGAAGGAGCGGCGCCACGAGGGGAGCAGGGCGGCGATCCCGCCCGCTGTGCTATCTTCCGTCGCGCTGGACGGGCTGGTCGTCATCGGCCCGCTACCCGCGCTGGAGTTGTCCAAGCAACCGCCAGCATGCGGTGTTCGAGCGGTGACAATCCGTTCAGCGTGAGAACAGCGAGGCGTGCGGCCAGGCTGGACTCAGGACACCGGGCGATTAGCTCAGTTGGTTAGAGCGCATGCTTGACATGCATGAGGTCACTGGTTCGAGTCCAGTATCGCCCACCAGACAGCGTTGACCGGGACACGCCCGGTCCCGCACCCGCCAGAGAGGCGCGATCGGCGGCTGAGAGTCGCGCCAGGGCCCACGGGACCACGGCACCACCCGCGAGCGGCCGGCGAACCGGCCCGGGATCCGCCCGATAGCGCGGCACGAGAGCGCGGCGGCGGCGAATTGATCGCACGTCCGGCGCGAAGGCGGGTGGAACCGCGGGAGGTCGAACCTCTCGTCCTGTCGGACGAGAGGTTCTGTGATTCTCCGGGAGGCTGCAGATGACGGACGACAAGGTGGCAGTCGAGAGCGCGGTGGCCGAGGACGAGGTCCTCGAGGCGCCGGTTCGCGGCTCGGCCGACGAACTGCTCGACGCGGGGGCCCACGCGCCCATCGACGCGATGCGCCACAGCACGGCGCACGTGATGGCCGAGGCCGTCCTCGGCCTGTTCCCGGGCGCCAAGCTCGGCATCGGCCCGGCCGTCGAGAACGGCTTCTACTACGACTTCGACCTGCCGCGCCCACTGACGCCGGACGACCTGGCGCTGATCGAGGCGCGCATGGCCGAGAGCGTCAGGGCGGACCACCCGTTCGTCTGCAGAGAAGTCGGCTTCGACGCCGGCCGTGCGATCGAGGCCGAGGCGGGCCAGGCCTTCAAGGTGGAGATCCTCGACGACCTCGCCAAGAAGGCAGCCGACACGGGCGAGCCGATGCCGCCGGTGACCTTCTACGAGCACGGCCCGTTCCGCGACCTGTGCAAGGGCCCCCACGTGGAGTCAACGGGCCGCATCGGGCCGTTCAGGCTGCTCTCGGTCGCCGGCGCCTACTGGCGGGGCGACGAGAAGCGCCCGATGCTCCAGCGCATCTACGGCACGGTCTGGGAGACGCAGGCGCAGCTCGACCAGTACCTGTGGCGGCGCGAGGAGGCCAAGAAGCGCGACCACCGCAAGCTGGGCCGCGAGCTCGACCTGTTCAGCTTCCACGACGTGTCGCCCGGCGCCGCGTTCTGGCACCCCAAGGGGCAGCGCGTGTGGCGCACGCTCGAGGCCGCCGTCCGCGAGGTGCAGGATCGCCGCGGGTACGACGAGGTCTCCACGCCGATGGTGGTCAGCCAGCGGCTGTGGGAGGCGTCGGGCCACTGGGCGCTCTACAAGGAGAACATGTTCCTGATCGAGAGCGAGGGACAGACGTTCTCGCTCAAGCCCATGAACTGCCCCGAGTCCACGGTCATCTACAAGTCGCACCTGCGGTCGTACCGCGACCTGCCGCTTCGCTTCAGCGAGTTCGGCCGGCTGCACCGCAACGAGCGGTCGGGGACGCTCTCAGGGCTCACGCGCGTGCGGCAGTTCATCCAAGACGACGCGCACATCTACGTCCGGCCGGATCAGCTCGGCGACGAGATCGCGGCGCTGCTGGGCGAGGTGGACGAGATCTACGGCTGGTTCGGCCTCAAGCCCGATCTCAAGTTCGGCACCAAGCCCGACAAGGCGCTGGGCGACCCGGCGCTGTGGGACAAGGCCGAGGCGCTCATCCGGGAGGCGCTTGACGCGCGAGGCCTGCCCTGGACGCTCAAGCCCAAGGACGGCGCGTTCTACGCCCCCAAGATCGACATCCACGTCGAGGATGCGCTGGGGCGCAGCTGGCAGACGGCCACGATCCAGGTGGATCTCACGATGCTGCCGGAGCGCTTCGACCTCACGTACATCGGCGAGGACGGGCAGCCGCAGCGGCCGATGGCAATCCACCGGGCGATCTACGGCTCTCTCGAGCGCTTCATAGGCATTCTCATCGAGCACTTCGCCGGGGCGTTCCCGCTCTGGCTGGCGCCGGTGCAGGCGGTGATCATCCCGATCGCCGACCGGCACGTCCCGGCTGCCCAGGAGCTCGCCGCCGAGCTGCGCGCCGCGGGCGTCCGCTTCGTCGACGTCGACGACTCCGACAACCGCATGCAGAACAAGATCCGCCTGGCCCAGGGCCAGAAGGTCCCCTACATGCTGATCCTGGGCGACCGCGAGGTCGAGGCCCGCTCCGCCGCCGTCCGCAGGCGAGGCGCCGGCAAGGACGTGCCGCAGGAGGTGCTGCCCTGGGCCGAGCTGGCCGCCCGCCTGGGCGAGGAGATCCGGGAGAAGCGCCTGGGGTAGGGGAGGGGCGCAGGGCCCTGCGTCGTCGGCTTGCCCGCCCAGCGAGCACTGCGACGTACGCCGGCACGGTCTGCCCGCACAGCGCACAGGCTGTCGGCTCCCCGGCGCGGCGGTGCTACTTTCCTGCCCGCCGTCCGGCCAGAATGCGGCTCCGACCGTCCGAGCGCCCATCGCGCGGGCGCCGACCACGACCCGGGCGCGGCGCCCATCGCGCGGGCGCAACCACCCCGGGGCCCGGCGCAGCCAGCCGCGGGCGCCGACCACGACCCACCGCCGCCCCCGGCGGGGACAGTTGCACCGGCCGCCAAGGGCGGCGAGAATCGCCCCTCGCAGGGACCGTCGAAGCGTGAGGAATCGCGTGCTCAGCGCACCCCCGGGCGAACCTCGCCGTGCGTTGCGGCCCGTCGAACCCCTGTGCTATCCTGCCGCGGCGACCGCGCCCGGGCCGTGTGCCCTGATGCGCCGCGAAACCAGAGATGTACGAGCAAGGGGATACCTGCCATCAGCCGAGACCTGCGCATTAACCAGATGATCCGCGTCCCACAGGTGCGGGTTGTCGATGAGGACGCACAGCAGCTTGGCGTCATGCCGACGCATCAGGCTCTGGCCATGGCGCAGGAACGCGGCCTCGACCTCGTGGAGGTCGCGCCGATGGCGGCGCCGCCCGTCGTCCGATTTCTCGATTACGGTCAGTACAAGTACGAACTGACCAAGAAGGAGAAAGAGGCGAAGCGCAAGCAGCGGGCGGTGGAGTTCAAAGAGGTCCGCCTCACGCCGAAGATCGGCATCGGCGACTTCGACACCAAGGTCCATCGCGCCGTCGAGTTCCTCGAGGACGGCGATCGGATCAAGGTGACGGTCCGCTTCCGCGGCCGCGAACTCACCCACCCGGAGATCGGCCGCAACCTCCTCGCCAGGTTCGGCGAGGCGGTGAAGGACCACGGCACGATCGACCGGACCCCCGCGCTCGAGGGCAAGTCGATGTTCATGACGCTGCTCTCGGTCCACAAGCCGAGGGTCCACGAGCACCGGAAGACCGAAGGCGAGGCGGACCAAGCCCCTCTCGCCCCAGCGCCAACGCCGCCGCAGCCGGCCGGGCACGTCCCGGCGGAGGCCGAGGCGCCACAAGCAGGAGAGTGAGGCCAGCGTGCCGAAGATGAAGACCCACAAGGGGGCCCAGAAGCGCGTCGGGGTCTCCGGGTCGGGCAAGTTCATTCGCGTGAAGTCCTGGAGCGGGCACCACCTCGAGCACAAGTCGTCCCGACGGACGCGCCGCTATGCGGGCAAGTCCATCCTGGGCCCGGAGCACACGGACCAGCTCCGTCGGCTCCTGCCGTACCTCTAGGAGCCGTCGATGGCACGCGTCAAGCGGGGCGTTGTCGCCCACAAGCGCCACAAGCGCCTGTTCAACGAGGCCGAGGGCCGCAAGGGCACGCGCCGCAAGCTGGTCAAGGCTGCGCACGAGGCCCAGCTCCACGCCCTCGCCTACGCCACCCGGGACCGCAAGCAGCGCAAGCGCGACATGCGCGAGCTGTGGATCGTGCGCATCAACGCTGCGGCCCGCATCAACGGGATCACATACGGCCGGCTCATCGCGGGTCTGAAGAAGGCTGACGTCGCCCTCGACCGCAAGGTCCTCGCCGACATCGCCGTCCGCGACGCCGCGACGTTTGGTCGGATCGCCGAGGTCGCCAAGAGCGCCTGACCCCAGCGGTCGTCTCGCTCGGACCCTCGGCGTCCCTGACGCTCGAGGGTTCGTGATTCTCGGGGGCCCTCCACCCCCGGCCCGCCTCGTCACAGCAGGATCGGATCGCCAGCCGACATGGACCTCGCCCAGCTGACCTCGGACCTCGAGGCCCTCCGCGCCCGCGCCATCGCCGACGCAGCCGCCGCGCCCGACACCGGCGCGCTCGACGCGCTCGAAGTGGCGGTGCTGGGCAAGAAGGGCGACCTCACCGCGATCTTGCGCGGCATCGGCGCGCTGCCCCCCGAGGACCGCCCGAAGATGGGCGCCATCGCCAACGACGTGCGCGGTGCCGTCGAGGCGGCGCTGGGCGAGGCTCGGACCAGCCTGTCCTCGGCCGAGATGGCCGCACGGCTCGCCGCCGAGGCCGTGGACGTCACGACGCCCGGCCGGCCCGTCCGGCGCGGCAGCCTGCACCCGATCATGGAGACGGCGCGCGAGATCGCCGACGTGTTCGCCCAGTTCGGCTTCGTGGTCTACGAGGGCCCGGAGGTCGAGGACGACCTCACCAACTTCCAGATGCTCAACATCCCGCCCGACCACCCCGCGCGCGACCTGTGGGACACCCTGTACCTGGACATGGACGGGCGGCTCCTGCGCACCCACACGAGCCCGGGGCAGATCCGCGTGATGCACCAGGAGAAGCCGCCGATCCGCGCGCTGCTGCCCGGGCGCTGCTTCCGGTACGAGGCCGTGGACGCCAGCCACGCGTCGGAGTTCTTCCAGGTCGAGGGCCTCATGGTCGACGAGGGGACCTCGATGGCGGACCTCAGGGGCCTGCTCGACCAGTTCGCCCACGCCATGTTCGGCGCTGACCGCCCGACGCGCTTCCGCCCAGGCTACTACCCGTTCACCGAGCCCTCGGTCGCCTTCGACATCCTGTGCGTCATCTGCAACGGGGACAAGTGCCCCGCCTGCTCGCGCACGGGATGGATGACGATCCTCGGCGCCGGCATGGTCCATCCGGTCGTGCTCCGCTACGGCGGGATCGACCCGGAGCGGTTCCAGGGCTTCGCGTTCGGGATGGGCGTCGAGCGCATCGCCAACCTTCGGCATCACGTGGTTGACCTCCGCCAGTACATGGAGGACGACCTTCGCTTCCTGGGAGCGTTCCGATAGAGACAGTCTACCGCAGGTAGGCAAGCCCTCGCGCACAAAGAGGCGCCCCGCCGGGCTCCGGGGCCGTGGGCGGGGCGGTCCTGACAGGGTAGGCGGGCGCGCTTACGCGCCGCTCACCAGTCGTCGGGCGGACGGCGCAGCGCCCGGTACAGCTTGTCGAACGCGGGCGACTGGTAGACGGGGACGCCGAGCATCGCCTCCAGGTAGGCCACGTCGAACCACGCGCCCTCCGCGCTCCTGCCCTCCGCGGCCCTGGGCTTCGCGGCGAACCGGCCGCGGGCGTCGCGGCGAGGGGTCCCGCTCATGCCTTCTTCCGTTCTAGACGAGCTGCCACGGCTCGGCGAGCGCGTAGCAGGGCTGGCCCTCGGCCTCGAGGCGGGCCGCGATGCCCGCCGCCTCGCGGGGATCGCAGGCGACGCGGCAGGGCTCGCCGCTGAGCAGGACGGCGCGGAGCACGGCCACCGTGCCGGGGAGCGCCTCCACCTCGAGGACCTGGACGATGAAGCCGTCGTCTGTCGGCTCGGTCACGGCGTTGCCCTCCCTGTGGGTGCGGCCGGGCAGGCTCCCCGCCGCCCGGTAGACGAGCTCCGCCCGGAACGCGCCCGCGCAAGCGTCGCAGATGCCGGGCCCGAGCGGGTCGCCTCCGCACCACGCGCACGCGGCGGCGGCCGTCATGGCGTTGCCCTCCCTGCTCATGATGCGCTCGGCGACGGGCTGGCGCCCGGCGACGGCGCGGTTGCGCTGGGGCTCGGATCAGCGGCGATGCCCTCGACGGTGACCCTCCAGTCCAGCCCGTTGACGGCCGTGCCGCGGTAGTCGCACGACAGCTCGACGCGCAGCGGGTCCCCGGGCTCCAGGGACGCCGCAGGAGCGCCACAGGCGGCCGTGGCGGCCTCGGATGCCCACCACGGCGGCAGGGTGCCGCCCGTGGCGCCCACGGCCATCTGCGAGGCGAGGGACTGCCAGCGCACCCAGCGGACGCCGAAGGCGCCCATCTCGATGACGGCCAGCAGGATGAACAGCAGGACCGGGAGCACGAGCGCGAACTCGACTAGGGCCTGTCCCTTCGGGGGACGCCTGCGGAGCTCCAGGCCGATGATGGCGCCGAGGGCGGCGAGCATGATCGCGTCGCCGATCATCGCCGTGCCGCTCACCGGACGGGCTCCGTCGGGTACGGCGGGAAGTCGTCGGGCCGGCACGCGGGGATCGGGGGCCGGAGGTGCCAATCGGGAACAGGGAAGGCCATCGCCAGAGTCCTCCAGTACCGGACTCAGCCCCTCGCCTATTGGCCCTGAGACGCAGAGCGCCCCGGCAACGGGTACTGGCCGTCGCCGGGGCATGAAAAACGGCGGCCAGTACCTCGCCACCACGAAGCCTACGCCACTCCGCGGCCGGCTGCACGGCCGCTCGGGCCGCCCGCGCTCACAGGGTCAGGAGGATCGTCCCCTTCTTGGGCCCCCCGTCCATCGTGTGGTCGATCCCGGTCGGGCCGGGCCTGCCGGTCGCCGGGCCGGGGTTGTCGAGGTTGATCCTCGACGGGTCGCCGAGCCCGGGCGCGGGCCTCTGCGGCACCCGGGACGAGTACGGCGTCGAGAGGCCCTTCCCCACCCGGTCGGCGGGCGTCGGCATGAGGCTGGCGAACCCCTCGCCCTCGGCCGCGTCCGGGTCGAGGCCCAGGGCCTGCGCGGCGCGGCGCAGGTGCTTCCGGCGCCTCTCGAGC
>JAJXUG010000054.1 GCA_021783095.1 Chloroflexota bacterium
CGATCTCCACGACCTGCCCCTCCACGGCTCCCGCGGCCGACGGATCCGACGGGTCCGGGAAGCGGTAGGAGGGTCCGTGCACGTGGACGGCGCCGATGACCTCGCCGACGCGGCTCGCGATCGGGGCGGCCACGGACGAGATCCCGTCCGTGGATTCGTCACGGGTCCATGCGCACCCGGCGGCGCGTGCGCGGGCGATCCGTTTCCGGAGCTCGGCGGGATCGGTGACGGTGTGGGCCGTCAGTCCCTCGAGCGGCGCGGCAAGGAAGGCGTCGACCTCGTCCGGCCGGCGGCTCGCGAGCACGACGATGCCAGCCGACACGGCGTGCAGCGGAAAGCGCGTCCCCGTCCAGTCGCGGATGGCGACCGGGTGCGGGCTGTCCTCCTGGTCCACGTAGTGCATCAGGTCGCCGTCCACGATCGACAGGCCGGCCGCCTCGCCGGTCGCCGCGGTCAACGCGAGCAGATGCGGCTTCGCGAGGGCGATGAGCGACAGCGGGGACACCACGCTCGCCGCGAGCGACACCAGCTGCTGGCCGATCCGGTAGTCGGTCCCGCCGGCGACTTGCTCGGCAGCGCCCTCGGCGGTCAGCGCGGCGAGGAGCCGGGCCGTCGTGGACTTGGGCAGGCCGACGCGCTCCGCGACGTCGGTGACACCGAGGGGGCCCTCCCGCAGCGCGGCCAGCACCGCGAACGCCCGCTCGATCGACTGGACTCTGGACACCGGGTTCCCCGCTCGCCTATGCTGCGGATGAAGTTGTTCCATCATACAGAACATGTTCCGTATCGTGGAATTCCAGCCGGAGCGGGCAGACCGCCGGCGGTTCGTCTCGGACCGTCGGCCCAGGAGGCGGCACGTCGTGAGGATCACTGAGGTCCACGTCTACCAGAAGGACTTGCCGGTCAAGGGCAAGCCGTATCGAACGGCGCGGTCCGGTGACCTCGCCTCGCTCGACTCGACCATCGTCGAGCTGGTCACCGACTCGGGCCTCAAGGGCTACGGCGAGACCGTCCCACTCGGTCCCACGTACCAGCCGCAGCACGCCCTAGGCGCCCGCGCCGCGATCACCCAGATGGCTCCCGCCCTCATCGGCCAGAACCCGCTGGCCATCGACAACGTGCGGACGGCGATCGACTCCGCCCTCAACGGGCACAACTACGCCAAGGCGGCGATCGACATCGCGCTGTGGGACCTCGCCGGCAAGCACTACGGGGCGCGCGTCTGCGACCTCCTGGGCGGGGCCGTGCGTGAGTCCGTGCCGTCCTACTACGCGTCGGGCATCGTGGCCCCTGACGAGGCCGCGCGCATCGCCCGGGAGAAGACCGCCGAGGGCTACCCACGGATCCAGCTCAAGGTCGGCGGCCGGCCGATCGAGGAGGACATCGAGGCCATCCGGAAGGTGGCGGAGGTCCTGCCCAGGGGCGTCCGGTTCGCGGTGGACGCGAACCGCGGCTGGAACGTCAGGGACATCATCTTCGTGTCCAACCAGTGCCGCGACATCAACTTCATCATGGAGCAGCCGCTGAACACGATGGACGAGGTGGCCATCGCGCGGCGGCTCATCCACCACCCGATCTACCTCGACGAGGCGACCGAGGACCTCGGCGCCGTGGTCCGCGCCATCGGCGAGGGCCTCAGCGACGGGTTCGGCCTCAAGGTGACGCGCCTCGGCGGCCTGTCGGTCATGCGGACCGTCCGCGACCTGTGCGCGCTGCGCGCGCTCCCGCACACGTGCGACGACGCCTGGGGCGGCGACATCATCGCGGCCGCCTGCGTGGCCATCGGCGCAACGGTGAGGCCCGAGCTGTCGGAGGGCGTTTGGCTGGCCGCGCCCTACATCGAGCAGCACTACGACGAGACCAACGGCATCGACATCGTAAACGGCTGGATCAAGGTTCCGCAGGGCCCGGGCCTGGGCGTCGTGCCGGAACCCGGCGTGTTCGGGGCCCCCGTGGCCTCCTGGGGCTGATCCCCCGCGCCGCAGACGAGGCCGCCCGATGCCTTACCGGAACCGCGCCGAGGTCCTGAACCGCCTGAGCGGGTTCCCGGCCCGCCTGGCGGCGGCCGCACGGGCGGCGGCCGCCGCCGACGCCGAGCCTGACGGCCCGCCTGGCGGCGAGTGGACGGCGCTCGAGAACGTCGCCCACCTGGTGGCCGTGGAGCGGTCCGTGTGGCACGCGCGGCTCGACGGCCTGGAGGCATCGGCGCCAGGGTCCGAGCCGGTCTGGGCCTGGGCGGAGCCCGGGCCCGCTGGCGACGCCGTGGCCGCTGGGCTGGAGCGCGCCCTCGCGCTGTTCGGGCAGGAGCGCCAGTCGACGATGGGCCGCCTGGCCGCCCTCGACGAACCCGGGTGGGCGAGAACAGGCCTGCACGCGACCTACGGGCGGCTCGACGTCGCCGGGCTGGCCGGCACCGCGGCCGACCACGATGAGGAGCACATCGCCGCCATGGCCAGGGGCCGGCCGGGCGCCCCCCGGCGTTACGGCTGACTTCGGAGACGGGAGCGGACATGAAGCTCGACCCGGCTGACCCGACGATCACGGCCCTCCTTACCGGCCCGTCGGCGGCCACGCTGACGGTCTACCGCGGGGACGGCCAGGCCGTTACCTCGCCGGTCTGGCCGCTGTTCACCGGCACGGCGCTCGAGATCGTGGTCCCCGTCGGCGACCCGAAGCTGCGCTGGCTGGATGCCGACCCGCGGTGCGTGGTCACCGTGTTCGAGACCGTCCGGCCGTTCCGGGGCTTCACTCTGCGCTCCTCGGTCGCGAGGGTTGAGCCTGACGCGGACTCCGCCCTCCGGCGCGCCGTCGCCACGCTCTATCTGGGCCCGGACGACGGCCTGGCCTACGCCGACCCGGGCCGCCGGCCGCCAGGGCTCCGACTGACGATCCCGCTGAGAGATGCGCGTGCATGGACCCTCTCCGACCTCCTGCCGTGACGGGGCGCGAGCCCGTTCGGACGATCGCCCGTCGGGGTGCCGCGCGGGCGGGCGGCCAGGTGGCGGGCGCCCTCGTGGGCCGAATCGCCCTCGCGGGCCGAGGTCCCCGCGGGCGATTCGAGCCGATGGTCCCGCCTGCGGAGGGCGCGATAGCCGCCGGGGGCCGGGTTCCGTCCCCTCGCGCGATGACCTTTCGGCATGGCGGCCCGGGGTGGTGCCGGCGCATCGTGAACGTGCGCAGGACCGTCACCAACGGTGGGCTCGCAGTGCAGCAGACAGCGCGCGCCGACCGCAGGGCTGGTCCTGCGGTCGCCGCGTACCGGGCAGACGGCTGCCTTGACCGGCGCCAGCGGCCAAAGGAGTGAAGGGGCTATGAAGACAGTCCGCGAAGTCATGACCGGGTCGGTGGTGTCCGTCCCGCCCGACATGCCCATCAAGGACGTCGCCCGGCTCCTGGTCGAGCGGCGGATCAGCGGCCTGCCCGTCGTCGACGCCGCCGGCGCCGTGGTCGGCGTCGTCACCGAGGGCGACCTCCTCGTCAAGGAGCACGACCTGCAGTCGATGCACCGCCGGCCGCTTGCGCGGATCTTCGGGGAGTCCCGGGAGATGCGCAGCCTCCGCGCGAAGGCCGTGGCGAGGACGGCCAGCGAGGCGATGAGCTCCCCGGCGATCACGATCAGCGCGGACGCGCCGATCCACGAGGCCGCCTCGGTGATGATCGAGCGCAAGGTGAACCGGCTGCCCGTTGTGGACGACGGCAAGCTGGTGGGCATCGTCGCCCGCGCTGACGTCGTGCGCACGCTTGTCCGGGCCGATGACGCGCTCGCCGAGGACGTCCGCAACGAGGCGCTCCTGAAGGGGCTCTGGATCGACCCCTCGACGTTTCAGGTCGAGGTCACCGACGGCGTGGCGAAGATCAGTGGGAGCGTCGGGCGGCGGTCCACGGCGGCCATCGTGGAGCGGATGGTGCGGTCGATCCCGGGCATCGTGGACGTGGTCGCGGAGATCGAGTGGACGATCGACGACCGCCACCATGACGTTGCGCCGCCGGAGCGGCTGTCGTCCGAGGTGAACCTCGAGCAGCGCTGAGGTCATCTGCCGGGCTCGAGCGCCCGAACGCCGCTCCCGCGCCGGGACGGCTATCGTTGGGCGAGACATGCCGGGCCCGCAGCACTTCGTCTTCGCGCTGACTCAGGACTTCACGCACCTCGCCTTCGCGAGCGCCGTGGAGCCGCTGCGAATCGCGAACCTCGTGTCCGGCCGCGAGTTGTACCGCTGGTCCTTCGCATCCGAGGACGGCCAGACCGCGACGGCGTCCAACGGGTCGGTGACGCTCGTCCACCACCGGTTCGATGCCCTGCCGCCCTACGACCGGCTGTTCGTCATCTCGGGGCTCGACGTCCAGAAGCACGACCACGCCGCGCTGCTGGCCATGCTCCGACGCGAGGCGCGATCCCGGCTGCCGAGGATCGGCGCGCTGTGCTCCGGCGCCTACGTGCTCGCGCGGGCCGGCCTGCTCGACGGGCACCGCGCCGCGATCCACTGGGACTACCACGACGGCTTCAGCGAGGACTTCCCGCAGGTGGAGCTGGTCCGGAGCGTGTTCGTGGCCGACGACCCGATCGTGACGGCCTCGGGTGGCACCGCGACCGCCGACCTCATGCTCCACCTCATCGAGCACGACCACGGCTATGACCTGTCGGTGGCCGTGGCGGACCAGATGGTCTACAACACGGTGCGCTCCGAGTCGGGGGCGCAGCGACTGTCGCTGCAGTCGCGCAAGGGCGTGCGGAACAAGCACCTCTCGGACGCGGTGGAGATCATGCGCACGACGCTCGACGCCCCGATCCCGCCCTCGGACATCGCGGCGCGCCTGGGGATCACGTCGCGCCAGCTTGAGCGCCTGTTCCGCGCGAACCTAGGCGTGACGCCCCACCGGCACTATCGCGAGATGCGCCTCGAGCGGGCGCGGTCGCTGCTCCTGCAGACGGAGATGTCGATCATCGAGGTCGCGGTCGCGGCCGGCTTCCAGAGCGCGGGGCACTTCGCCCGCGCGTATCGCCAGGCGTATGGCGTCACCCCCACGGAGCAGCGCGGCCGGCTGACCTGACGACCGGGGGCCCGCCCGTCCCCCGCGGCGGGGCGGGCGGTGCACGCTGGACCCTCCTCCCGGGCGAGACCGGTGATCCGCGAGCCGGGTCCGGCGCGGTCAGGACCGCATGGCCACGGTCCCCGCGGCGAGGGCCTCCATCGAGAAGCCGTGCGGGAACGGGTCCGTCGGGTCCACGCCCTTCTGCGCGGTGCCTGTGATCCATGCGCGGCCGGTGACGGTCGGCACGATCGCGGGCACGCCGCCGACCCGCGTCTCCGCGACGATGCGCCCCGTGAACTGGGTGCCGATCAGCGAGTCGTGCAGGAACCGCTCGCCCGCCGCGAGCTCCCCCCGCGCGTGCAGCACGGACATCCGGGCACAGGTCCCGGTCCCGCAGGGGCAGCGGTCGATCCAGCCGGGGGGCAGGACGGTGGCGTTCCGGGACCGGATGGCATCCTCTCCGGCCCGCTCGAGCGGCCCGGCAAGGATCGTGCCCTGGATCGCGGCGGCCAGGTCCGGGTCCACCGGGTGCCTGACCACCAGGGCGCGCTGCGCGGCCTCGCGCACCCGCTCGCCGAGCGCGATGATCTCCCGGTGCTCGCGGGGGTGGAGCTGGATCCCCAGGTCGGCGGCATTCACGATCGCGTACCACATGCCGCCCCAGGCCACGTCGAGGCGTACCGGGCCCGCCCCGGGCACGTCCACCACCTGATCCCGGTGCAGCACGAAGGCAGGCTGGTTGGAGAATGTGACGTCGAGGACCTTGCCGTCGCGGACCGCGCAGCGGAGCCCGACCACGCCGGCGGCGGTGTCGAGGCTGAACTCGGTGATCGGCTCCACGGGGGCGACGAGGCCCGTCTCAACCAGCACCGTCGCGACGCTGATGATGTTGCCTCCCGACATGTCCACCAGCCCGTCCTTCTCAAGGATCAGGACGCCGAACTTCGCATCGGGACGGGTGGACGGGACCAGCACGTTCGTGCACTGGACCTCAGTGCCGCGCGGTTCGAGGACGAGCTGGGTCCGCAGGCCGTCGAGGTGCTCCTCGAAGTAGCGCTTCTTGGCCAGCATCGAGTCGCCCGGGATCCCGGGCGCGCCGCCGACCACGACGTCGCAGACGATCCCCTCGCAGTGGGCCGTGACGAGGTGGATGACATTGTCGAGGCGCATCGACTCCTCCCGGCGCTGGTCGTCGCCACGCGGCATCCGATCCGCCTTCCGGCCGCGAGCCTGGCCCGGGATGCCATCAGTACAATTGTACCCTGGGGACCGACGGCGTACGCCGCGGACGCCGTGCCTGGGCGACGGGCGACGCGGCGCGGCCGGCCGACCAGCCAGTGCCGCGGGGTCAGTAGGTCTGGTTCAGCGCGTCCTCGGCCGGGATCTCCCGCTCGCGGCGGGCGATGTAGTCGAGGAGCGCCTCGTTCGTGCCGGGATCGAGCGACGGCTCCTCGTAGTCCGCGAGGAGCTTGCGAGCGAACTCGAGCGCACGCTGGTTCACGTCCTTCGAGCCCTCGGCGATCCATTGCTCGATCGAGTTGTTGTCGAACAGCTCGGGCATGAAGTACGCCGACTGGAAGTGCGCCTGGGTGTGCGGGTGCCCGAGATAGTGCCCGCCCGGGCCCACGTCGGCGATGGCCGACAGCGCCTCGTCGAAGCTGCCCCAGTCCGGCCCCTGCGCCATTCTGTAGGCCATCGCGGTCTGCTCGGCGTCGACCACGAACTTGGCCACCGAGCAGTGCATCCCGGCCTCGTTCCAGCCGGCGGCATGCCAGATGTAGTTGGCCCCGGCGTGGAGGACGGCGGACATGGTCGCCGCGCTCTCGTAGCCCGCCTGCGCGTCGAAAGTCTTCGCGCCGCCAAGGTGGCCCGAGGTCCGCCACGGCAGACCGTAGTGGCGCGCCATTTGGCCGATCATGAAGTTCATGAGGCTGATCTCGGGCGTCCCCGCCATGGGCGCACCCGACTTCATGCTGACCGTCGAGAGGTAGTGGCCGTAGATCGCCGGCGCGCCCTTGCGGACCACCTGGGTGTACGCCAGCGCGGACAGGGCCTCGGCGTTGAGCTGCGCGACCGAGGCCGGGACCGAGGCCGGGGTGTTGGCGCCGCCCATGATGAACGGCGAGCAGAGCACCGGCTGGTTCCGCCGGGCGAACGCCCGCAGGCCGCCCAGCATCGTCTCGTCCCAGAGGAGCGGCGAGTTCGCGTTGCAGTTGCCGGTGGTGACGGGGTGCTGGTCGATGAACTCCGCACCGAACAGGACCGCGCACATGTCGAGCACGTCCTCGGCGTTCTTCGGGCTCGTCGTCATGCCCATGAACATCTTGTCGGAGTGCTTCATGGAGGAGTAGGTGATGTGCAGATGCCGGTGGCTCACCGGGAGGTCCATCGGCTCCACGATGTGGTGCGCCGTCGAGTGCAGCGCGGGCAGCATGTGCGCCAGCTTGTGGAGCATGTTCAGGTCGGCGATCGTGGGCAGGCGGCGCACGTCGTCCAGGTCCCGGATGAACGGGGCTCCGGTCATCGGCACGAAGACCGAGTGCCTGCCGCCGAGCTCGACGTTGTTCTCGGGGTTGCGCGCCTGGTAGGTGAAGGTGGGCGGGATCGTCTTGATCAGTTCCCGGACGAGGCCGCGGTCGAGGTGGACGCGGTCCCCGACCACCTTCGCGCCCGCCCGCTTCCAGTCATCGATGGCGATGGGGTCGCGGAACTGGACGCCGATGTTCTCGAGGATGTCCATCGACGCGCTGTCGATGCGCTCGATCTGGCCCTGGTCCATCACCTCGCAGGTCGGGATGCCCCGCGTGAGGCCCGGCAGCATGTGCGTGTCGCGGGTCGAGCGCAGTGCCCGCCGCGCCGCCCGCCCCCCCGACCTGGCCCTGGATCCCGCTTGCGTCTCGTCCATCACGACACCTCCTGATGCAGCAACGATGCCGCGGCCGCGGGCGCGAGACTTGCCCAGAAGCGACATCCGGGTGTCGAAAGCGACACGCCGCCGTGGGTGCCGCCGCGTGAGCGACGAGGGCGGCAGCGGTTTCAGGATGGCATGGACTGGCGGGCCATCAGCACGACGCCGGCGTCGTCGAGGGTGTCGAAGTAGATGAAGCCCGTGCCGTCCGCGCGGCGCCCTCGCTGGAGCACCTCGAGGCCGAGCTCAGCCCCCGCCGCCGCGGCCGCATCCCACGGGAAGTCGAACCCGAGCACGTTGACCCCCTCGCCCCGCTCCTCGAGGAACCGGCGCTGCGGCGAGTCCAGCTCCGGCGGCTCGCACAGCTGGAGCTGGATGTTCTCGAGGTCGGCGTAGCGGTACTTCATGCCCTCGAACGCCTCGGGATTCGGCACCTCGAGGAGCGGCAGGCCCGTGAACGCTCCCGGCGGGAACTCCCGCCACGGGCCGATGCCGATGGACTCGAAGTAGCGCACGGCCCGGTCGATGTCGCGCACCGTGAGGGAGATGTGGTGGAGCCGACGGAACGGGGTCGCCATCGATGATCGTCCTCGCTATTGGGGCAGGCTCAGCTTGGCCATCCGGCCGCCGTCCACGGTCCACACCTGCCCGGTCACGAACGACGCCTCCCCCGACGCGAGCCAAGCCACGAGCGCGGCGACCTCGTCCGGCCGCCCGGTGCGGCCGACCGGGTGGATCTGCCCGATGTCCTGCCTGAAGGCGACCGGGTCCGGCATGGCGTTGACGAACTCGACGTTGAGGTCCGTGTCGATCCAGCCGGGCGCCACCGCGTTGCACCGGACGCCATCCCGGCCGTGGTCGATCGCGATCGCCCGGGTGAGACCGTGGAGGCCTGCCTTCGACGCGCAGTAGGCCGCATGCCGGGGATTGGACCCGAGACCCTCGATGGACCCGATGTTGACGATGGACCCCCCAGCGCTTCGCAGATGCGGCATGGCGGCCCTAATGAGCAGGAAGGGCGCCGTCAGGTTGACCGCGAGGGTGCGCTCCCAGTCGGCAAGCGACATGTCCTCGACGAGGGCCTCCTGCATGACGCCCGCGTTGTTGACCAGCACGTCGAGCCGGCCCGCCCGGGCGACCACCTCGGCCACGACGCGATCCGGATCGGTGGCGCTGGTGAAGTCCGCCTCGATCGCCTCGAACTCGGCGTCCGCGCCGCGCTGGGCGGTGAGGACGCGCGCGCCCTCGCTGCCCAGCCGCCGGGCGATGGCCCGGCCGATCCCGGAGCGCCCGCCCGTGACGAGCGCGACCTTGCCCTCGAATCGGCTCACTTGACCGGCTTGCCCCCGTTGACTTCCACGATGGACCCGCACATGTACCGCGCGTCGTCGGACGCGAGGAACAGGATCACGTCCGCGATGTCTTGGGGCTCGGCGACCCGACCGAGCGGCACCGTCTTGCCGAGCTCGGCCACCGCTGTGTCCGGGTCGAAACCGCGCTTGGCGAACCCGGTCCGCAGCATCGGGGTGTTGACCTCGTTCGGGGCGACCGCGTTCACCCGGACGCCCAGGTGCGCGTGGTCCATGCCCATGCACTGGGTGAGCGACGCCAAGGCGGCCTTGGTCATGCAGTAGATCGCGTGGTTCGGCCCGGGGCGCAGACCCCAGCAGGAGGCGGTGTTGACGATCGCGCCGCCGCCCGCGGCCGCGAGCAGCGGGATCGCCGCGCGGCTGATCCGGAAGGGGGCCTCGATGTTGACGCCGACCGAGAGCGCCCAGTCGGCGTCCGTGGTCTCGGTCACCGGCCCGCGGGTGATGACTCCGGCATTGTTGATGACGATGTCCAGCCGCCCGAGGGCGTCAAGGGCTGCCTGTGGCAGTCCGTCGGCATAGGCGGCCTCCAGGAGGTCGCCGGGCAGGTGGGCGTCCGCCTCCACCGCGGACACGTCGCGGTCCGCCACGGCGACACGGGCGCCCTCGGCGCGGAACCTCTGGACGACGGACAACCCAATTCCGCCGGCCGCACCCGTGACGAGCACGCCCTTGCCGGCAAACCTCTGGCCCATTTCCTTCTCCTGCTGGCGATCTGCGCCGCGATCATCGTGCGGGCGCGCGCACCCAACTTGCACGAATGCGACCTGCTGATGCCAGAACCGACACCCGGTCCGCGGCTCGCGGGCCGAGCGGCGACGGCGCCTAGAGCGCGCCGCGCACCCGCTTGGCAGCCGCAGCGCCAGTCGAGATGGCCGTCTCCGTGTACCACGTGCCGAGGTAGTCCCCCGCCAAGTGGATCCGCCCGAGCGGCTTCTCGAGCGCGGGCTGCAGCCGGCTGCGACCGGGTCGCGGGTATGCGGTGCCGTGCGCCCAGCGGTGGATCACGGTCTCCTTGATGACGTCGCGCGAGACCGGGTAGATCTCGGCGAGGTCCTGCCGGAACCGCGCCGCCACCTCCTCGTCGGACAGGCTCGCCATGGACCGCGCGAGGTTCGCGGCCGCATAGACCATCAGCGAGCCGCCGGGGGCGCGGTGCTGCTCTCCGGTCCGGCGGACGTTGCCGATGTTGAACATCATGGAGAACGACCGCCGCGGCGTCGCCAGCGCGTAGAGCGGGTCCCATGGCATCGGGGTCGTTTCGCCGGTGAGGAACGCACCGACGACGTAGGGGCCGTACTTGATCTGGTCGAGCGCCCCGGCCGTCTCGTCCGGCAAACCGCCCACGATGCGGCGGGTCACGTGCGCCTGCGTGGCCACGATGGCGTGCTTCGCGACGGCCTCGCGCTCCGTGCCGTTCTCCGTCCACCGCACGCGCACGCGGTCCCGATCCTGCTCGACCGAGGTCACGGCCGCGCCGAGGCGGATGCGGTCGCCCAGCCCGGCGGCCATGGCGGCAGGGAATCGGGCAGACCCGCCAAGGATGTTGCGCGAGAGGCCGGCAGCCCGGTCCCAGACCTGGTGGAAGTACCCGATCCCATATCCGGCGGCGACCTCGTTGGTCTCGCCCGACGAGCGCGTGACCGTCGCCCCGAATAGCAGGTCCACGTCCTCGGGGACCTTGCCGAGGAAGTCCGCGAAGGTGCGGTCCTCCATGAACTTGAGGATCCGGAGCTGGCGGACGGCGGGATCCTCGCCGGGGATGGGCTTGGCGACGCGCCCGTACTGGATGACCGCGTACCGCAGGCGGAGGCCGGTCGTGATCAGCGAGACGCGGGCGTTGAACGGGATCGGCAACCGGAACGGGAACGTCTCGATGCCGCCGGACGTGATGGTCTTGCCGTTGAGCGAGACGGATGCCAGGCGACCGCCCACCTGCTTGGCGGCCGTGCCGGTCTCCGTGAGCAGCCGGTCGGTCACGGAGCCGGGCCCGCTGAAGACATGGCCGCCCCAGTTCAGCCAGTTGTCGCCGCGAGCCTCGGACTTGAGGCGGCCGCCGATGCGGTCCGACGCCTCGAGCAGCAGGACGTTCCGGTCGCGGAGATCCCACCCGGCAGACGTGCCCGCCAGGCCGCCGCCAACGATGACGGCGTCCAGAACTTCGCTAGTTTCCACCCATCGCCTCCGTTCAGATTCGGATGGCCGGCGATCGACCGACCAGCCGTCCCCGTGCCTCACAACAACGCCTTGACCGGCCGGGACGGACCGGCCCAGGTCGAGCTGGGATCAGGGTCGCGGTGCGACCTGGATCCACGTGGTCTTGGTCTCCGTGTACTGGTCGTGCGCGTGGGCGCTCTTGTCGTGGCCACTGAAGCCCGACATCTTGTAGCCGCCGAAGGGCACGGTCATGTCGCCCTCGGAGTAGCAGTTGACCGAGACCGTGCCGGCCTTGATCTCGCGTGCGACGCGGTGGGCGATGTTGAGGTCGTTCGTGTAGACGGAGGAGGCCAGTCCGTACTCGGTGTCGTTAGCGAGGGCCACCGCCTCCGCCTCCGTGTCGAACTCCAGCACCGTGAGGACCGGGCCGAAGATCTCCTCCCGGTAGATGCGCATGTCGGGGCGCACGTTGTCGAACACGGTGGGGGGGACGAAGTAGCCGCCGGTCTCCTGGAGGATCCGGTTGCCGCCGGCGACGACCCTGGCGCCCTCCGACTCGCCGATGTCGATGTAGCCCAGGACCTGCTCGAGGTGGGTCTTGCTGATCAGGGCGCCGATCTTGGTGGCCGGGTCGAGGGGGTCGCCCACGGGCCAGTTGGCGAGCTCCGCCCGGAGGGCCTCGAGGACCCGGTCCTTCGCGGAGCGGTGGACGATCAGGCGCGAGCCCGCCGAGCAGTTCTCGCCCATGTTCCAGAAGATCGCGAAGGCCATGTTCGCCGCCAGGCCCTCGAGGTCGGTGTAGTCGCCGAAGACCACCTGCGGGCTCTTGCCGCCCAGCTCGAGCGCGACGCGCTTGAGGTTGGACTCGCCGGCGTAGGTGAGGAACCGACGGCCGACCTCCGTGGAGCCGGTGAAGCCCACGCCATCGATGTCCATGTGGCGCCCGATCGCCTCGCCGACCCGGCTGCCCGGTCCGGTCACGACGTTGAGGACGCCGTCGGGAAGCCCGGCCTCCGACGCCAGCTCGGCGGCCCGCAGCAGGCTGAGCGCGGTGGCCGACGCCGGCTTGATGACCACCGTGTTGCCCGTCGCGAGGCTGGGGCCCAGCTTCCAGGCGGCCATCATGATCGGGTAGTTCCACGGGATCACCAGGCCCACCACGCCCAGGGGCTCCTTGGTGACCATGGCCACCGTGCCCTCGGGCGACGGCGCCACCTGGCCGTAGAGCTTGTCGATGGCCTCGGCGTGCCAGCGGATGCAGTTGCCGGTCTCGGGGACGTCGATGCCGATCGTGTCGCCGATCGGCTTGCCCGAGTCGATGGTCTCGAGCAGGCTGATCTCGCGGCCGTTCTCCTCGATCAGGCTCGCCCAGCGGACGAGGATCGCCTTCCGGTCGGCCGGGCTCATCCGGGACCAGCGCCCGTCGTCCGCGGCCTTGCGGGCCACGGCCACCGCGACGTCGATGTCCTCGGGGCCGCCCTCGGCGATCTCGGCGATCGGCTGGCCGGTGGCGGGATTCTCGGTGACGAAGCGGCGCCCCGAGACGGCGTCCCGGAAGCCGCCGTCGATGAACAGCTGGGTGCGCGGCCTGAGCGCCGCCGCGTCGGCATGGTTCTGAAGGGTGGTCGGAACGGCGTCTTCGGTCACGCTGGGGTCCTCCAGGCAGGCGACGGGGCGGCATGGTCGGGCATCTCGCGGGTCGTCGTTTCAGACTCGGCCCAGGGCCGGCCGCCGGAAGCGGTCGTCGCGCCACGGGTCGAGGGAGTGTCCTGCAGACCGTGACCCGCGTCGCGGCTGCCGAGGTCTCCTGGCGGGATCGCGCCCCCGCGGTCAGGCGAGATAGGCGGGGTTGAGCGCCCTGGCATGCTGCTCGAGGTCGCGCCGCTGCTGGGGCGTGAGGCGGGCCCCCGGCGAGCGGACCGGCCCGACTTCGTGGCCGAGAATCTCGACCATCGCCTTGCACGCGGCGACGTACGGGAGGCTCGCCACGCACATGGTGAACGGGAGCAGTTCGCGCCAGATCGCGACGACCCGCGCGTCGTCACCTGCGCGCCCCGCCTTGATCATCTCGGCGTAGGCCGGTGTCACGAAGTTGAACGCACCCGAGACAAGGCCCTTGGCTCCCAGCAGGATCGCCGTCGGGATCAGGACCTCCTCGCCGATGAACAGTCCGATCCGGTCGCGGTACTCGGTGACGAGCTTGCTCAGGATGAACGGTTCCTGGCTCGAGTCCTTGACGTACTGCACGGTCGGGTTCTCGTCGGCCAGCTGCACCATCTGCTCGGGCGACAGGCGCATGTGGGTGCCGGGCGGGAAGTGGTAAAGCATGACCGGCAGGTCCGTCGCCAAGGCGACCAGCCGGTAGTACTCGCGCGTGGACTCGAAGTCCGGCACGTCGTAGAACGGCGTGGCGACCATCACGGCGTCGGCTCCCACCGACTTGGCGTGCAAGGTGTGGCGGATCGCCTCGCCCGTGGACAGCCCACTGGTGTTGGCCACCACGGGGACGCGCCCGGCAGCCTGGCTCACCGAGATCTCGACGACGCGGCGGCGCTCGGCCTCGGACAGCGCGGTGAACTCGCCGGTCCCACCGCAGGCGAGGATCCCGTCCACGCCCGCCGCGATCTGGCGGTCGACGTGCGCGCGGAGCTCCTCCTCGTTGATCTCCGAGCCGTCTGGCGTGAACGGCGTGACGATGGCGGCGATCGAACCCTGCAGGCCCATGGGTCGGCGTCTCCTGGCGGTTGCAGTCGAGGTCACGGGCCAGCCCGGCCCGGGGTGGGACGAGGTTGCGGCGAGCAGGGGCCGCCCGGCGGGCGGTCCCTGGACAGGACTCAGGCAGTGGCCCCCGGCGTCGGCGTCGCCGATGCGCCGGCAGGGCCTGCGCCCGATTTCGGGCGGCGGTCAAGGCGATGCCCCAGCGACCGGATGACCCCGGCGGCCCCATCCGGCCGGTAGAGCATCACAAGGATGAGCAGGAGTCCGTAGATGACGAGGTACAGCGCCGGCTGGCTCGAGAGCTGGACCTTGAGCAGCTGGACCGCGATGTACATCGGGAACGCGATGACCGCGGGGCCCCAGAGGCTGCCGCGGCCGCCGATGTAGGCGATCGCGAGGATCTCGATCGTGTGGCTGGTGCCCATCACGTCCGGCGTGAGGATGCCGTAGTAGTGGGCGTAGAACACGCCGAACACGCCGGCGAAGGCGCAGGAGATCGTGAAGTTGGCGACGAGGAACACGGTGGGGTTGATCCCCGAGGCCCGGGCGGCCTGCAGGTTCTGGCCGATCGCGCGGAACGCGAGGCCCACCCTCGAGCGGATGACCAGAGTGAGCACGACGAGAGTCGCGATCAGGATGCCCAGCATCACGTAGTAGTACGGCAGGTTGTCGTTCGTCGCGAGCAGCGGCGACACGGCCAGGCCGAGCGGCCCGCGGGTGACGTCCGTGAGGTTGCGAGCGAGGCCCAGCAGGGCGAGCGCCACGAACCAGGTCATGACCGCGGCGTAGATGCCCCGCAGGCGCAGCGTCAGCAGGCCGGTGAGCAGGCCCAGGATGCCCGCCGTGAGCGCGCCCAGCGGGAAGCCGAGCCACGGCGAGATGCCGTAGGTGTTGACGAGGATCGCCGACGTGTAGCCGCCCAGGCCCATGAACGCGGCGAAGCCGAAGTTGACGATGTCAATGTAGCCCGCGGTGAAGTCGAAGGCCACGGCGGAAGCGGCGATGAGCGCCGCGCCCACGAGGTATCGCTGCCAGTCCTGCCCGGTGAACGGCGGGACGAACGGGAGAGCGATCGACACCGCGATAAGCACGACGGCGGCGATCAGGCCCAGCCGCTGCGGCCCGCGCTGTGCGGCGCTGGCCGCAGGGGTAGTCGAGGTGGTCACCACTACTGCTCCCACACGCCTTTGACCTCGCTGCCGAACAGGCCCGACGGCTTGAACAGCAGGACGAGGATGATGATGCCGGTCGGCAGGACGTCAACCCAGTTGAGCGCGAGGTAGTAACCCGTCAGCTGCTGGACCATGGCCACGAGGAAGGCGCCGACCACGGCGCCCTGCACGTTGCCCAGGCCGGCGAGAATGACGACGTACCACGCGATCAGGAGCGGCGAGGCGCCGACCGTCGGGGTGAACGGCGTAAGCCAGATGAGCACCGCACCGGCCAGGGCGGCCAGGCCGCAGGACAGCGCGAGCGTCAGCTGGTAGATGCGGGTCAGGCCGATGCCGGCCATCTGGGCGCCGGTCTCGTCCATCGACACGGCGCGCATCGCGCGGCCCGTCCGGCTCCGCTGCAGGAACAGCGCGAAGACGGCCAGCGTGCCCATCGCGACGATGAAGGTGACCAGGCGGTCCATGGCCACCGGAACGCCAAGGACGTCGATCGGCGGGACGTCCCAGTACCGGCTGATGCCCTGGGGCAGGTTCCCGAACGCCATCATGGCCACGTTCTCGAACATGATGCTCAGGCCGGCGGTCAGCAGGAACGTGTTCATGACCCACTGCTCGCGGCTGCGGCGGCGCAGCTGGCGGAACAGGAGCAGCTCCATGAGGACGCCGATTACGGCGCCCAGGATGAACGCGAGGATCATCCCCGCGAACGGCCCGAGCCACTTGAGGACGAAATCGTTCGGGGCGTCCTGGATCATCGACTGGATCGGCGTGAACACGAACAGCGCGACGAGCGTGCCCACCATGAACAGGTCGCCGTGGACGAAGCTCGGGATGTTCATGACGCCGAAGACGAGGGCGAGCCCGCCCGCCATCAGCGCCCACATCCCGCCGGTCGCCAGCGTGTTGACGAGCAGGGACGGGTTCTGGATCGACACGACGATCATGGCCGCGGCGGCGACCACCAGGATCGCCGAGGTGAGGTTGAGGTACCGCCTCAGGAGCGGCACCTGCTTGAGGTTGGTGGCTGTGGCGGTCGTCATCGGTCCGTCTCAGATCCCCAGATAGGCTTCTTGGACATCTTTGTTGCTCAGGAGCTGCGGGCCCGTCCCCTCGAGGACGACCTTGCCCTGCTCGAGCACGTAGGCGCGGTCCACTAGGTGGAGCGTCGTGTTCACGTTCTGCTCCACCAGGAGGATGGTGGTGCCGCGCTGGCTGAGCTGCTTGAGCGCCTCGAACGCGGCGAGCGTCGGGATCGGCGCCAGGCCCAGCGATGGCTCGTCCACCAGCAGTAGCGACGGGGACGGCATCAGGCCGCGGGCGATCGCGAGCATCTTGCGCTCGCCGCCCGACAGGGTCCCGGCGAGCTGGTTGCGCCGCTCGTGGAGGCGCGGGAAGAGCTCGAAGACCAGGTCCACCTGGGACGCGATGAGCTGCTTGTTCTTCACGGTGTAGGCGCCAACGAGGAGGTTCTCGTGGATGGACATGCCCGCGAAGAGGTTGGAGCTCTCAGAGACGTAGCCGATCCCGAGGCGGCTGACGCGGTGCGGCTCCAGCCCGACGATGGACTTGCCGTTGAACTCGATCGATCCCTTAAGTGCGCGCACGTAGCCAGCGATCGTGCGCAGCGTGGTCGTCTTGCCGGCCCCATTGGGGCCGAGGATGGCGACGAACTCGCCCTCGTCCACCTCGAGTTCGACGTCCCACAAGACCTGCAACAGATCGTAGCCGGACTCAACGCCTTTGAGTTTGAGCACCCGGACCCTCCGTGTCTCCGATGGCCTACAGGATGATCTGGATGATCTACAGCATGTAGTTCGGGCCGAGGTAGGCCTCGCGGACGCGCTCGTCCTGGGCCACCGTGGCCGCGTCGCCGTGCGCGATCAGCTCGCCGAACTGCAGCACCGAGAGGGTGTCGCACAAGTCCATGATCAGGCGCATGACGTGCTCAACCATCAGGATGGTCGTGCCGTCGTCGCGGATCCGGCGCAGCAGCTTGGCGATGTCGTGGAGCTCGCTCGGCGTCAGGCCGGCCGCGAACTCGTCCAGGAACAGCATCTTGGGCCTGCTGGCCAGCGCCCGTGCAAGGTCGAGGCGCTTGAGCTGCACCGCGTTGAGCGTGGCGGCCGAGGTGTGGGGTGCTCGCGGGAACTCGACGTACTCGAGCATCTCGAGGGAGCGCTCCTGAACCGCCCGGGCGCCAAGGCGGGCGCCGCCGAAGGACGCGGAGACGGCCACGTTCTCGAGCGCGGTCATGCGTGGGAACGGGCGCGGGATCTGGAAGGTCCGGCCCAGGCCGAGGCGGCTCATCTTGTCCGCGGGGAAGCCCGTGGTGTCGTGGCCGTCGAAGTGGATGGTGCCCGCGTTGGGCCTGGTCAGACCTGCCAGGCAGTTGAGCAGGGTGGACTTCCCGGCGCCGTTGGGGCCGATGAGCCCGAAGATCGAGCCCGCCTCCACATTGAAGGTGACGTTGTTGACAGCCGTCAGGCCACCAAACCGCTTGGTGACGCCGTTGAGCTCGAGGAGGGCCATCTGTCCTTCCGTCCAAAGGCTTCGGGGGCCGGCAGAGTCGCCGGCCCCCATGCCAATTCGGGTCCTAGGGGTGCGGCTGGTACGCGCCGGTGGACGAGTCGGTGGGGAAGATCACCGTCGCCTTGCCCTGCACCCACTGGATGACAGGGAAGATGAAGTGGCCGGCGCCGACGACAGGGTTCGGGATCGAATCCTTGCTGTAGTCGTAGCTGCTCATCACGGCACCGGAGGTGTAGGTGAGCTGGCCAGTCCAGAGCTTGTCCTGCGCTTCCTTGTAGATCGTGGCGCTGGTCAGCGAGCCCTGATCGGTCAGGGTGGACTGCAGGACCTTGATGAAGAAGTTGGCGTAGTCGTAGGCGAGACCCGCCGCCTGAGCGCTCGGGGCAACGCCGTACTTCGCCTTGTACGCGTCGATGAACTGCTGGCCGTTGGTCTTGGACCAGCTCGGGGTGGAGTCGATCACGTAGTCAGACGCGCTGCCGATGTTCTTGTAGAACTGCGCGTCCTGGCCCATGCCGTCCGCGATGACGATGGACTTGTTGCCGGAGTCCTGGAGAGCCTTCAGGAGGGCCGCGTAGACCGAGCCGGAGGTGGTCGTGCCCACGATGAGGCTGTCCTTGTCCGCGTTCCAGCGGGAGACGAGGGAGGTGAAGTCCGTCGTGCTGAGCGGGAAGTAGTCCTCGCTCTTCTTGGTCCAGCCGTCAGCGACGAGCAGGCTGCCGAGAGCCTGGCCGAAGGAGCGGCCCCAGTCGGTGTCCTCGCCGTAGACGGCGAAGGTCTTGTCCGGCACCTTGATGGAGCCGTCGGCGATGCCGGCCTTGAGCCACTCTTCGTAGGCGACGACCAGCTTGGCCGGGTCGGGCCAGCACTTGGCCACCCAGTAGCCGTACTTCGTGGGGTCCGACCTCCACTTGTCGGTGACCGTGTTGGCGGCCCCGCAAGAGAAGAAGGACGGGATCTGGTACTTCGCCGCCACGTCCATCAAGGCGACGGCGACGGAGCTGTTCCAGCCGCCGAAGACGGCCTGGATCTTCTGGCTGACGGCGGCCTGCTCGTACGCGGCGGTGCCCTTGGCCGGGTCCGTGCCGTCGTCGATCCAGACCGGGTTCAGCTTGTAGCTGCCGACCTGCCAGTTGATGGCGTCGAACGCCATCTGGGTGGCGTTCTTGAGCTCCTGGCCAGCGGCCGCGGCGTCGCCCGTGAACGGCCCCTCGAGGCCGATGTTGATGGTCTGCGACGCGGCAGTGCCACCGCTGGCGGCCGGGGCCGCGCTGGCCGCGCTGCTCGCGGCCGGGCTCGAGCCAGAGCTGCTGCACGCGCTCACCACGAGCACCGCGACAGCGGCCAAACTGGCGATCCGATACTTCGTCCCAGTGCGGATCACAATCCCTCTCCTGCAATGTGAGGTTGTTAGGTCTTCAGCGACCAGGCGTGCGGCGGTTGGACCTCCTTCTACGCCGGTCCCCGCCCCGGGGGCGGAGAGGGTTGCTGGACCGCCGCGTCCGCGAGGCTCGGCGCCGCGTTTGCGAGGACGCGGCCGGCGACGCCGAGGGCGGAGAGCGACGGCACGGTGACGATCGGGCCTCAGGCGCCGCGGGCGCGCCGGATGGCGGCGCTGATCGCGGGCAGGACCTCAGCCATGTCGCCGATCACCGCGTAGTCCGCGGCCGTCATGATCGGCGCCTCCGGATCCTTGTTGATCGCCAGGATTCGCTTGGCGCCCTTGCACCCCGCGAGGTGCTGCGTGGCGCCGGAGACCCCGGCGGCGATGTACAGCTCCGGCGCGATCTTGGTGCCGGTCTGGCCCACCTGCTCGGTGTGCGGCCGCCAGCCGGCGATCGTGACGGCGCGGGAACAGCCGACGGCCGCGCCCAGCAGCCCGGCGAGCTCGACGACCGGGCCGAACCCGTCGGCCGAGCCGGCGCCGCGGCCGCCGGAGACGACGACCTTGGCGTCGCTCAGCGACACGCCCCCGGAAGGGGCCGGGACGCGGCCGACCACGCGCACCGCGAGGTCGGCGTCGTCGAGCGCGGGCGTGAACGCCGCGACGTCCGCGCTGCCGCCGGTGTCGACGGCCTCGAAGACATGCGCGGCCGCGGTGAGGATGACGCGGTCGGCGTGGATCGCCGCCTCCTCCAGGAGGCTGCCGCCCCACCGGCTCCGCGTGACGGTGACCGGGCTGCCCGGCGTGACCGCGGAGCAGTTGGCAGCGAACGGCAGCCCGGCCCGCGCCGCGGCGCGGGCGAGGACGGTGTTGCCCTCCTCGGTGCCCGGGCCGACCACGAACGTCGCGCCGAGTGAGCCGGCGAGGTCGTCGAGGATGCGCGCCGCGGCGTCCGGGGCGGGCGCGTCGAGCTGGGGGTGCTGGGCGAGGTGGACGCTGGAGGCGCCCCACGCGCCCAATTCAGCGGCGGCGGCGGCGTCGCCGATGACGAGGGCGTGGACCGCCCCGCCGTCCGCGAGCTGGCGGCCGAGCGCCAGGGCCTGAAGCGCCACCTTGTCGGCGGCGCCATCGGCGGTGGTGACGAGGACGAGAACCGTGGCCATGGCTAGAGCACCCCCACGCTGGACAGGAGCTCGACCACGGCCTGCGCGGCCTCGGCGCCTCGCCCCAGGACCTGGGCCTGCTTGGCCTCGGTGGCCGGGACCACGAGGCGGCGCATCTCGAGGCGCTGGGCCGGGCGGTCCGGGCTGGACGAGGCAACCGGCTTGGATTTGGCGCGCAGCCGGCCGGGAACCGACGGGTAGCGCGGCAGGTTGATGCCCTCGAGCACGGCCACGACCGCCGGCAGCTTCACCTCGAACACGTTGCGACCGCTGGCAGCCTCCTGCTCGGCGCGGGCCGTGCCGTCGGCGACGGACAGGCCCTTGATGCCGGTCACGGCGGGGCGGCCGAGCGCGCGGGCGATCCGCACGCCGACCTGGTAGCCGCCGGAGTCGGCGGCCTCGTTGCCCACCAGAACCACGTCGAAGGGGCCGTTGGCGGCCTCGTCGGCGCGGATCGCGCCCACGATCGCGCCGGCGGTGGACTCGGCGTCCCAGTCAGCGCCGTCGGTGACGAGGTGGATGGCGCGGTTGGCGCCGATCGACATCGCCTCGCGGAGCTGCTCGAGCGCCTCGGCCGGGCCCAGGGTGAGCACGACGGACTCGCCGCCGTGCGCCTCGACCAGCCGGACGGCCTCCTCGACCGCGCACTCCTCGTGGGGCCCCACCTGGAACCCCACGTACTTGGTGTCGATCGCCCGCTCGTCCTCGGTGAGCGTGATCAGGCCGGCGACGGCCGGAACGCGCTTGACGCAGACCAGTACCCGCATCGATCAGGCCCGGACGCGGTCGTTCTCGGGGTCGAACAGCGGCTTGGAGCCGACGCGCGCCACGGTGACCGGGTAGAGCTCGCCGAAGTACTGGACGAAGAGCTTGTGGCCCTCGACCGCGTGCTCCGGGGGCAGGTAGCTCAGCAGGAGGTACTTGCCGAGCGACGGGCCCATGCCCGCGGAGTTGGCGTACGACTGCCGGCCCTTGCGGTCCGTGATGGGCGCCCCGTCCGCGGTGACGATCGGCTGGCGGCCCAGCGGGAAGCGCTTCTCGCCCGTCCGCGGCGACGTGTGGTCGTCCACGGTGAGCGTGCAGCAGACCGCGGCCCGATCCTCGCTCAGCGCCTTCTCCAGGGCCTGGCGGCCGACGAAGTCCTGCGCCTTGAGCCGCGGCGTCAGCATGTCCGCCTCGACCGGGCTGTAGTCGTTGTCGAGCTCGGTGCCGTAGGCCCGGAAGCCCTTCTCCAGGCGGCCGGTGCCGACGTACACGGCGATGCCGCAGGCGGTGATGCCGAACTCCTGGCCGGCGGCCCAGAGCTCGTCCCACAGGCGCTGGCCCTGCTCCATCGGGACGTAGAGCTCCCAGCCCAGGTCGCCGACGTAGCTGATGCGCGAGGCCAGGGCGATCTGGCTGCCGATCTCGATGTCCTTGCTGGTGCCGAACTTGAACGCCTCGTTGGACATGTCGGCGCGGGTCAGCTTCTGCACGATCTTGCGGGCGTTGGGGCCCCAGATCCCGATCGTGGTGTAGGCGGTGGTGAGGTCCACGACCGAGGTGCTGGGCGCGGCGTTGTCCGCGAACCACTTGAGGTCGGACATGCCGTGGGCGGCGCCGGTGACCACGCGGAAGTGGTCCTTGCCGAGGCGCATGACGGTGAGGTCGGACTTGAAGCCGCCGGACACCGACAGGACCGGCGTGTAGACGTTGCGGCCGACAGCGACGTCCACCTGGCGGACGCAGACCTTCTGGACGGAGTCGAGCGCGCCGGCGCCGACGACGTCGAAGATCACGAAGGACGAGAGGTCGAAGAGGCCGGCCGACTCGCGCATGGCGAGGTGCTCGGCGTTGATGATGGGGCTCCACCAGCGGGCGTCCCACTCGTTGGGGCGCGCCTCGACGCCGTACTTCGCAACGAGCGGGGCGTTGCTGTTGTACCACTGCGCGCGCTCCCAGCCGGCGACCTCGAAGAACTCGGCGCCGTGGGCCTTCTGCCAGTCGTACATCGGCGTCTTGCGGATCGGCCGGTCGGACAGGTACTGCTCGGACGGGTGGACGATGCCGTAGGTCTTGGGGAACGCCTCGAACGCGCGGGCCTTGGTGTGCTGGCGCGTCTTCTGGTGGGCGTGGAAGCGGCTGATGTCGCTCTGGTTGCAGTCGATCTCGGGCTGGCCGTAGGTCATCCACTCGGCGATGGACTTGCCGACCGCCGGGCCCTCCTTGACCCACACCGCGCAGGCGGCCCAGAGGTTCTTGACCTCGGGGGTCTCGCCCAGGACCGGCATGCCGTCGGGCGTCAGCGAGATCAGGCCGTTGATCGCGTACTTCTGGCCGACGGTCTCGTCGCCGAGGATCTCCGGGAACAGCTCGAGCGCGTCCTCGAGCTGCGGGTCGAAGTCATCCTGGGTGAACGGGAACTCGGTCGGCGAGAGGACGGCCTCCTCGACCGACGGGATCTCCTCCGGGTCGTGGAGGATGGAGCGGTGGGCGTAGGACCCGACCTCGAACCCGATGCCGTCCTGGCGCTCGTACATGAGCACGTCCATGTCGCGGACGATCGGGTACTCGATCGCCCTGCTGGACTTCTCGAACAGGGGCACGGGCCCGTAGTCCGCCATCTGGTGGACGACCGGCGTCAGCGGGATGTACGCGCCCGCCATCTCGGCGAGGAGCGGGGCCCAGACGCCGGTGGCGATGACGACGTACTCGGCCTCGATCGTGCCGCGCGTCGTGGTCACGCTCTTGATCTTGCCGTTCTCGACCCCCATCGCCGTCACCTCGGTGTTGGCGAACGAGGTGAGGGCGCCCATGGCCTCGGCCTTCTGGCGGCAGAGGGTGCCGAACTGGAGCGAGTCGCAGACGCCGGTCTCCGGCGTGTGGAACCCGCCGACGAGGATCTCCTCGTTGATGAACGGCACCAGCTCCTTGATCTCGGCCGGGGTGACCATGAAGGAGTTGACGCCCCAGTTCTTGCCCGAGTCCACCTTGCGGCGAAGCTCCGCGAGCCGGGTCTCGCTGCGGGCGACCTCAAGGCCGCCGCACATCGTGTAGACGTCCCACTCGCGGTACTGGCGGGCGGACTCGATCGTGAGCTCCGCCATCTCCTTGTTGTGGTCAGCCAGGTAGATGAAGTTGGACGCGTGGCCGGTGGAGCCGCCCGGGTTCGGGAGGGGGCCCTTGTCGATCTGGACGATGTCTTTCCAGCCCAAGTTCGCAAGGTGGTAGGCGATGCTGTTGCCGACGATGCCGGCGCCGATGATGACGACCTTGGCGCTGGACGGGAACGTGGCCATGAAGAGCTTGCTCCTTGGGGTGGTGGCTCCAGGCGACCTGGGCGCTTGGAGTTGCGGGCGGCGGGTCTCGGTCAGAGCGCGGGCCTCCGGGTCTCGGCAGTCTGTGGAAGCCAAGGTCCGTTGGTCATGTCCGCCCACCGACGCGACGGGCGCAACGGTCGGGTCCGAGGGCGATGTTGGGACGCTAACTGTTGACAATCGTCCTGTCAACAGTCAATCTGCGACTCGAGCGAGGCGAGCCGCCCGGTCGCCCTCTGAGGGGAGTTCATGGCCGCGATCCAGCACAAGCAACTGTGGCAGGCGGTCGCGGACCAGCTGCGTGACGAAATCCTCGACGGTCGGCTGCCGGCCGGCTCGCGTCTGGTGGAGACCGACCTCGCCGAGCGCTTCGGCGTCTCCCGCGGCCCGATCCGCGACGCTCTCGCGGAACTCGCG